>NZ_CP069127.1:2845000-3545000 GCF_016811915.1 Brevibacillus choshinensis
TAGGGATTAGTTTTTGCCCAAAAGGTGTTAAAATAGGAAGCAGAATGTTGACAGGGAGATGGTGGTAACGGAAATGGATGAAGTGAGCCATAAAATTCGCAGCCTTCGCTTGCAGCAAAATTTGACCTTGAAAGAATTGAGCGAGAAAACGGGATTGTCCGTCAGTTTTCTTTCCCAAGTGGAAAGAGGGGGATCTTCGCTCGCCATCACATCCTTGAAGAAAATTGCAGACGCATTCAATGTGCCCATCACCAATTTCTTTGAGAGCTACAAAAACCAGAACTTCTACGTGAAAAAAACGGATCAGAAGCCTTTCCAAATCGAAAGCTCGAGCTTGCTATACACAAGGTTGGCCGGTGAGTTTTCCGGACGATCGCTGGAGCCGATCCTGGTCGTGATGCCGCCTGGATTAAAACAGGACAACGTTTTCAACCATCCGGGAGAAGAGTTCTTTTACGTCCTGGAAGGCGTCGTCATTTTTAACGTGGATGGCACGGAATATATCGTGAAAGCGGGCGAGTCCATTCACTATCCTTCCCATTTGCCGCACTTCTGGCTGAACCCGCTTGACCATGAAGCGAAAATACTGGGCATAACTACTCCCGTCATTTTTTAAAAACCATTTTATCTGTAGTACTGCTTGAAGGATATAGAGGAGGATTCTCATGCTGCCAAACGCCAAATTCGAGGTGGTGGTTCCAGTCGAAGCTGTCCATGGGGGCCACGTCAACAATGTGAAGTACTTGGAGTTTCTAGAGAATGCCCGCAGACCATGGTATGAGTTCTTCTTCGGCTTGGGCTTTCGCGCGTTCGTGGCGCATTTGGATGTGGAGTACAAAAAAGAAGCCTTTCTCGGTGATCGCCTAGTGATCCATTCGGCTATTGAGCGAGTGGGCAATACGAGCTTCGTGCTTGCACAAACGATTCAAAACCAGAATGAAGAAAATGTACTGAAGGCGAAAGTGACATTTGTAGCGATCAGTGTGGAAACCGGAGAAAAAATGCGAATCCCTGATGAATTGCGCGAAAGCTAAAGCTAAGACATATGGACCTGTGTATGGCGGTAAAGCCGCTCTGCACGGGTTTTCGTGTTACCGGAGCAAATAAACAGGAACACGAAATTAACGTTGACGTAAATGTTATTGTCATGATAATTTTATCCTTATTAACTGGAAAATCAGAGGGGAGATGTCATGAGCATTTACAAAATTGAAGAGGTAGCGAAAGAATGCGGCCTCACGAAGCGTACCATCCGTTATTACGAGGAGATCGGTCTGCTGTTCCCGCCAGAGCGAAGTGAAGGCGGATATCGTTTGTATACCGACCAGCACATCGAGCAGCTCAAGAAGATCATCAGCGCGAGGGACGTCCTCGGCTTTTCGCTGCCGGAACTTTTAGAATTCATTCAAATGAGTGACAGCATCAATAACCAACGGGTGGAGGCCAAGCAGACAGACGATATACCACTCAAGCTGGAGAAAATTGCGGAAATGGAGCAGACGCTGGAAAAGCAGCTGCACATGATCGACCAGAAGCTGGAAAAGCTCACCATGTTTCGAGCTGAACTTACGGATTTGCAGGAGCGAGTCCAGACAGCCAAGAACAAATATAGGGCCATTCAGGAGTGAAACAGGATGTCACGTACAGGAAATGCAGGAGCCAGTGTCAAAGCTGCTCACACCTATGAAGCGGGTCTTTTGCAGCAGCCGCGATCGGTATGGGCGGTATTTTTTGCCGGGATCATTGCGTTTATGGGAATCGGCCTGGTTGACCCGATTCTGCCTGCGATTGCAGAGAAAATGGATGCAACACCCAGTGAAGTGAGCATGCTGTTCACCAGCTATAATGCTGTAATGGCAGTAGCCATGCTGTTCACGGGGATGATTGCTTCCCGATTGGGAATCAAAAAGACGCTGCTCACTGGAATCGTCATCATTGCGTTGTTTTCGTTTTTAGGTGGATTATCCAACCATATTTGGGTGCTCGGCGGATTACGTGGTGGCTGGGGCCTCGGGAACGCCCTCTTCGTGGCAACTGCACTGACAGCCATCGTTTCCTTGTCAAAAAGCGGCGTCACGAAAGCAATCATCCTGTATGAAGCTGCCATCGGACTCGGGATATCCGTAGGGCCGCTGGTAGGTGGGGAGCTGGGAGCCATCTCCTGGCGAGGACCTTTCTTTGGGGTAGCATCTCTCATGGTGATTGCCTTTATCGCCCTCATCATTTTGATGCCGGCGGAAGCGAAAACGAGTACATCGACTAGAGCCAAAACCTCCGTCCTTGATCCGTTCCGCGCCATGAAGCACCGTTCCCTGGTGGTTTTTGGGTTGACAGCATGCCTGTACAACTTTGGCTTTTTCACGCTCATGGCCTACGCTCCATTTGTCATGGGATTGGATGAGCATGGTCTGGGATACGTGTTTCTCGGGTGGGGTGTCCTGCTCGCGATCACTTCCGTATTCATGGCACCAAAGCTCCAGCAACGGTTTGGAACGGTCACGTCCATGTCCGTGATGCTTACTCTTTTCGGGCTCACGCTGCTTGCAATGGGCATTTGGACGAACACTCAGGCGGTTGTGATCGCAGCAGTTATTTTTTCCGGTGCGCTTCTGGGAAACAACAACACCTTGATTACCACAGGCGTCATGAACGCTGCTCCCGTCGAGCGCTCCACTGCTTCAGCGGCGTACAGTTTCTTGCGTTTTATCGGGGGAGCGATTGCCCCTGTCCTAGCAGGGAAATTGGCGGAGTGGTACAACCCCCACGTCCCGTTTATCGTTGGGGCAGGATTCGTCCTCCTGTCAGTCGTATTCGTGACCCTAAACCGTCGTCATGTCCAGCACGTGGACCAAGCGGGCTCAGCCCATTAAACATGGAGTACAAAGATGAAACAGATGGGCACCCGATAAGAGGGTGCTCTTTTTCTGTTTCTGCCTCTGATTTGACATGCAGTCATTTGGTTGCATATAATAAATGTCATGGACAAGGTATTTAAAGCTCTCGCAGATGCAACGCGCAGGCAGTTGCTTGACTTGCTGTTTCAGAAAAACGGTCAGTCCTTGGGCGAGCTGTGCGACCACTTGGAAATGACACGGCAGTCGGTAACCAAGCATCTTCTTATTCTGGAGGAGGCAGAGCTGATTGTGGTGGAATGGCAGGGCAGAAACAAGCTGCACTACTTGAATGCCGCGCCGATCGCCGATATTTACGATCGCTGGATTGGCAAGTACGAGCGGCAGCGAATCGACGCGCTGCGCACTTTGAAAAGGAAATTGGAGGAGGACAACGATGGCAGATAACGCATTTGTGTACGTTTCCTACATCGCAACGACACCGGAAAAGCTCTGGGAGGCTCTGACCAGCAGCGAATTCACCGAGCAATATTTCTTTGGCAGCAAGATCGAGTCTGATTGGAAGGTTGGCTCCAGCATCACGTACTCTCGAGACGGGAAAGTGTCGGATTACGGGACCATTTTGAAATGCGAACCATATCGGGTTCTTTCGTTTACGTGGACGTACGTTGCTGATCGAGCGACGCGCGAGGAGCCGTCACAAGTGACATTTGAGCTCAAACAAATGGGTTCGGCTGTGAAGCTCACTTTGAAGCATGAAAAACTGGTCGCAGCTGATATCGTTGAGAAGGAAGACACCTTCGAAGGGCTGAACAACGGCTGGCCGGCTATCCTGAGCAACCTGAAAAGTCTGTTGGAAACGGGAAAAACTTTGGAGCCGGTCTCCTTGTAAAAACACAATCGAATCGGGGGGCGATACGGCATGACAACACCCATTACGGTACCAGATCTGTCAGAGAGGCCGTTTTCTTTGCAGGTTGAGCGGGAAATGACATTGACTCCCGCGGCGCTTTACCTGGCTTGGACGAGGCAATTTGATCGTTGGTTCGCTGCACCCGGCTCGGTCATCATGCAAGGGGAAGTCGACACAGCCTTCTTTTTCGAAACCGTCTACCAGCCAGACGCTAAGAGTAAGCCCATGCGTCACCCGCATTACGGACGGTTTCTCAGACTGGAACAAGACCGCTTCGTTGAATTGACTTGGGTCACGGGAACAGGCGGTACCAAGGGAACAGAGACTGTAGTAACGATAGAGATCCAAGAGGCTGGGGATGGATCGCGTATTTTTTTGACTCATGCAGGCTTTCCTGATGCAGAATCGAGGGACCAGCATGAGTACGCCTGGCCTATGGTGCTGGAGCAGCTCGAACAAAAACTGGGGAAACGGGAGGGATAGGATCATGAACAACGTGACCAAAATGAAGATCGCAAAGCCTGCACACGACATTTACGAAGCGTTTGTGGACCCTCAAAAGATCGGGAATTTCTGGTTCTCCTCCAGCTCAGAGCGCTGGGAGCCCGGCAAGACGATCACACTGAGATACGACGAGTATAATGCGGAAGGCACCATTCAGGTAGTGGAGGTCGAGGAGGACAAGAAAATCGTCTTTACCTGGGGACCACAGGATGATCCCCACACGGTAACGATCTCGCTGCAGGTGCAGGGCGATTCGCATACCATCGTGGAAGTAACAGAAGAGGGCTTTAACGAGAACGATGAAAATCTCATTCCTGACCTGATTGGCAACAAGGAAGGCTGGGTGTACATGCTGACTTGCTTAAAGGGTTACATGGAAAACGGCATCAATAACTTGCGGGCAGGTCTGTGGAAATAATCGAGGTATGAGCAAAACATGAGAGAAGGAATGCTGAGAAAGATAGCCGCATGGATGTGGCTATCTTTTTTTTGTTTGCCACTTTACCAGGGGGGGTGCTCCCTGATTTAGGGGATATCCCACGCCTTAAAAGGGGTAATATTCACCCTTTTTCCAAAATAATAAAATGGAGATACGAACAAAGGCGTCCATTCGGGGGAGAAGGGGGAAGGAACATGGCATCTGTACCAAAAGCGGACACGACACAAGCGATCCATTTCGATGCTGTGATTGTGGGGGCTGGTTTTTCTGGGTTGTACATGCTCCATCGGCTGCGGGAAGCAGGTCTGTCCACCATGGTTTACGAGGCTGGGGATGGCGTAGGGGGTGTGTGGTACTGGAATCGCTATCCAGGCGCCAGGTGTGATTCGGAAAGCATCTATTATAACTACACGTTTTCGGAAGAACTCTATCAAGAGTGGACTTGGTCATCTCGGTATCCGGGACAGCCGGAAATTCTCCGGTACTTGAATTTCGTTGCGGACAAATTTGATCTGCGGCGCGATATCCAATTCAAGACGCGCGTTGTTTCCGCGCATTATGATGAGGCGACAACCAAATGGCGCATTCAGACGGATGACGGCATAAGTGTATGGGCCACGTATTTCATTTCCGCTGTCGGCTGTCTTTCTGCAGCCAATGTTCCCAAGATCAAAGGAATGGAGAGCTTTCAGGGGAAGTGGTATCACACGGGGAATTGGCCGCATGAAAAGGTGGAGCTCGGCGGCAAGCGTGTAGGAGTGATCGGAACGGGCTCAAGCGGAATCCAGTCCATACCTGTGATCGCAGAAGAAGCTGCGCATCTCACGGTATTCCAACGAACGCCTCAATACAGCTCCCCGGCGAGAAACCACGAGCTGGATGAGGATTATGTACAATCAGCCAAGCAACGTTTTCATGAGATGAAACAAGCGATGCGTGAGTCGGCCATCGGATTTCCCATCAAGCGATCGGAGCGTTCCGCCCTGGAAGTATCCGAGGAAGAGCGAAATCAGGTATACGAGTCGGCCTGGAACAAGGGCGGGTTGATCTTTACCAGCACGTTCCAGGATTTGATGGTAAATGGAGAGGCGAATGAAACGTTGTGCGAGTTCCTCCGAACCAAAATTAAAGAAACCGTCAGAGATGAAAAGGTCGCAGAAATGCTGTTGCCCACCTATTATTTCGCGACCAAGCGTCCCGTTTTGGATACGCGTTACTTCGAGACGTACAATCGGGATAACGTCACATTGATCAACGTGCGAGATGAGCCGATTGTCGAGATCACTCCGAAGGGTTTGCGAACAGAGTCTGCCGAATACGAGTTGGACATTCTAGTTTTTGCAACCGGCTATGATGCGATGACGGGGCCGCTTTTGAAAATGGACATTCGCGGCAAAAACGGACTTGGCCTCAAGGATAAGTGGGCAGAAGGAGCGAAAGTGAAGACGTATTTGGGAATTGCTACGGCAGGTTTTCCCAACATGTTTATGATTACCGGTCCTGAGAGCCCAGCCGTTTTGAGCAACATGCCGGTGTCCATCGAGCAGCACGTCGAATGGATTGCAGACTGCATTCAATATCTCCGCGATCATGGGCTGGTTCAGATCGAACCGAGGACCGAATCGGAGGATGCCTGGAGCAAGCATTGCTGGGATGTCGCCAATTCGACGCTCTTCACCAAAGCCGAATCTTGGTATACGGGGGCGAACATCAAGGAAAAGCCGGTCGGATTCCCCATCTATCTGGGAGGAGTGGGCAATTATCGGCAAATCTGCACAGAGATTGCGGCGAAAGGGTACGAAGGATTCATCTTCCATCCCGCGTCCGAAAGCGGTCAGATAACGTCCACGAAAACAAATTGAACCCTGCGAAGAGCCAAGGAAACGTTCTTGGCTCTTTTCTTGTCACCAGAATGGGAAAGAATCGAATACCAATCGAATGGAGTTTTGTAAAATAAAGCAAAAAGCCCGACGAGTTGAATGATCGGGCTCTTTGGCGTTTCATCACAGTTTGATTCCCAGACTCCGCTTTTTGCGCACCAATGTCGAGATGTTCACTCCCAGCCTGTCAGCGCATTCTTGCATCGTGCCTGTTTCCTGCAAGAGCCGTTGAATGTACTCCCGCTCAAAGCGATCGACTGCTTCCTTCAATGGCAAGGACTGATCCATTTTGGCCAGCTGCAAAGGGAGAGAAGATTGCTGAGACTTGCGAATGGAGGCGGGGAGCTGGTCGATCGTGATTTTTCCGTTTTCACACATGTGGTACGAGCGCTCGACGACGTTTTTCAGCTCGCGGGTATTTCCGGGCCATTCGTATTCCATCAAAGCTTCCAATGCCTCAGGCTCGACCCGCATTTCCTGCTGGTACTTTTTCTCCAGCATTTTTAAAAAGTAAAAAATCAGGGCAGGTATGTCCTCGCGGCGATCTCTCAAAGGCGGTACCGAGATGGAAAGGACATTGAGACGGTAGTAGAGATCCTGCCGGAATTGCTTGCGTTCGACCATCTCTTCGAGGTCGCTGTTGGTGGCGGCGATGATTCGCATGTTGACCTGGCGAGCCGTTTTCCCTCCCAGCCGACGGATCTTGCCGTCCTGCAGGACATTGAGCAGCTTGAACTGAAGCGGAAAGGGCAGATCACCCACTTCGTCGAGGAAGATGGTTCCGCTGTGCGCGAGCTCCAAGAGTCCTTCCTTTGACTGACTAGCCCCAGTAAATGCTCCCTTTTCATACCCGAACAGCTCAGATTCGAGGAGGTGATCGGGGATAGCGCCACAGTTGATCTTGATGAAATCTCCCGTTCTTCCGCTTTTGGCATGAATGTAGCTGGCGAGCACGTCCTTGCCCACACCCGATTCTCCCAGCAGGAGGATCGGTGAGTCATTTCGGGCAAATCGCTGCGCCAAAGAGACGATCCGGTGCATCACGTTGCTTCGATAGATCAGCTGTCCTTCGAAACCCATCTCGTTTTGGATCTGCTCCAACGCCTGCTGAAAGGCAGAATTGATCTGGCGCGTCTCCTCCAGCTCTTGCTGCAGCTGATTCAGCTCCGTAATATCGCGGACGTTTCCTACGACAAACAGGAGCTCCTGATTCTCATCGAGCAAGGGAGTAGCTGTATTGATCGCTTTTCGGCCGTTTGCGTAGTCGATCACCACGCTGTGGATTTGCTTGGTCTGGATGGCACGTGCTGCGGAGGAATCCGGGACCATATGCATTTCTTTTTGCTCGATAAAGCTGTAACGGTTCAATACCTCGGCCGGAACGCCTGTAATATGCAGGTATGCTTCATTATAGAGAAGGACATGGCCATTTTTGTCACAGATGGCAAGCCCGTCGTGGGAAGTATGGAAAATCGTCGTGATCAATTTGACGAGCTCGTCATTGTCGCTGGCTTGAAAGAATTGGGTTTGGTACATAAAAGCCCCCTTGAACCGCTTGTGTAATCGAAATAATCAGAATTGAGCATCGTAGCGCAAAAATGCATATGCAAAATTGATCATTCGCCTATCTCAACAGGATCAATCTGGCGAAAATTCGCTTGGCATGCTACTTGCTGTAGTATTTTGCTGGAATGAATCGGAAAGAGAGGGATGTATCAATGTCTCCATTATATCAGGTATTGACTCCAGAGGGGCAACTGGTGCAAGACATCGCGGGGCTGCCGGACGAAGCCACCATGATCAAGATGCTGGAAAATATGCTTCTGGTCCGTTTGTTTGACCGTAAATCGATCAACCTGCAGCGCCAGGGACGCATGGGCACCTATGCCCCATTTGAAGGGCAGGAAGCATCGCAGGTAGGCAGTGCTATGGCGCTCGCACCAGGTGACTGGCTGTTCCCGACGTATCGGGATCACGCCGCAGCGATTGTCCACGGCCAATCCATGATGAGGGTGTTCCTGTACTGGATGGGACACATGGAAGGTAGCATCAGTCCTAAAAATTTGAATATCATGCCTCCGTGCGTGCCGATCGCGACCCAAATGGTGCATGCCGTAGGGACTGCATGGGCGAGCAAGCTCCAAAACGAAAAGCATGTGAGCCTCGCGTACTTTGGGGACGGTGCGACCTCTGAAGGCGACTTCCATGAAGCCCTGAATTTTGCAGGTGTATTTAAGACTCCGACCGTCTTTTTCTGCCAAAACAATGGGTTCGCCATCAGTGTCCCATTTGAGCAGCAATCTGCTTCCAAGACAATCGCTCAGCGCGCAGCCGCCTATGATATTCCAGGCGTGCGAATCGATGGAAACGATATCTTCGCCGTTTGGCTCACGATGAAAAATGCAATCGAGCGTGCACATGCAGGTGAAGGACCAACGCTGATCGAGGCGATGACGTACCGATACGGCGCCCATACCACAGCGGATGATCCGAAAAAATACAGGGATCAGGATAGACTGTCGGAAGAATGGCGACAAGAGCGAGACCCCATCCAACGACTTCGCGTGTATTTGGAAAAGCAAGGCCTCTGGAACGAAGAAAAAGAAAGCGATTTCATTGCGGGAGCAGGCGTGAAAATTGATGCGGCTCTGGCTGAGGCAGAGAGCTATCCGAAATCACGTCCGGAAGATATGTTCAAGCACGTCTACGCAGAGCCTACCTGGATGGCTTCGGAACAGGAAAAAGAGCTCGTGAAGCCAGCCAAGCAGGAGGGTATCCCGGCATGAAGCGAAAACTGACCATGATTCAAGCCATTACAGAAGCCATGGATCAAAAAATGGCGGAAGATTCACGCGTCATGCTCATGGGTGAGGACGTGGGAGTGAATGGCGGCGTGTTCCGTGCTACGGAGAACCTGCTTCAGAAATATGGCGCGAACCGTGTCGTGGATACGCCGCTGGCTGAGGCAGGCATCATCGGGGCTGCCATCGGGCTAGCCATGAACGGGCTATTGCCGGTTGTGGAAATTCAGTTCCTGGCTTTTATTTATCCAGGCTTCGAACAGATTGTGTCCCACGCTGCGCGGATGCGTTATCGGACACGGGGCCAATACCATGTGCCGATGGTCATTCGCACGCCATACGGTGCCGGCATTCGGGGGCCTGAGCTTCACTCGGAGAGCGTAGAGTCGTTTTTTGCTCACGTTCCTGGATTGAAAGTAGTCGCGCCAAGCAATCCCTACGACGCAAAAGGGCTCCTGATCGCTGCGATGGAAGATCCAGACCCGGTCATTTTTCTGGAGCCTACGAAGCTGTACCGGGCATTTAAGGAAGAGGTTCCGGAAGAGATGTATCGTGTACCGATCGGCAAGGCAAAGGTTGTACGGGAAGGAACGGATCTCTCTATCTTTGCCTGGGGGGCCATGCTCCGTGTAGCAGATGAGGCAGCCAAACAGATCGAGCGTGAGCAAGGCGTCAGCTGTGAGGTAGTGGACCTGCGCACGATTTACCCATTGGATCGGGATGCCATCGTTCAATCCGTGAAAAAGACAGGTCGTGCGATTGTGGTTCATGAGGCGCACAAGACAGCGGGCATGGGTGCAGAGATTATCTCGATCATCAATGATGAAGCCTTGATATACCTGAAGGCACCTGTGAAACGGATTACGGGATTTGATGTCCCTGTTCCACAGTTCAGCATTGAAGATGACTACCTGCCAACACCAGGCCGTGTGATGAGCGGAATTATGGAAACGGTTACGTACTAGAGAAGGAGCGAGCGCCATGGTGGAGTTTAAGCTTCCCGACGTGGGTGAAGGCATGCACGAAGGGGAAATCATCAAAATACTGGTAAAGACAGGAGAGGCAGTCGAGCAAGATCAACCCGTGATGGAAGTGCAGACAGATAAAGTAAACGCAGAGCTCTCCGCTCCAGTGAAGGGCGTCATCAAGGAAATTCGCATAGCGGAGGGCGAAACTGTCGAGGTGGGCACGACGCTGCTGGTCATCGAGCCGACAGCAGGATCGGCCAAGTCAGAAACGGCAGCGACTGTGGAAAAGGCATCTCCTCGACCTGTGAGTTCCCAGCCTTTTCGCACACTAGCGACTCCGTACGTACGCCAATTGGCTCGAGAAATGAAGATTGATATCGAAAAGGTCAGCGGGACAGGAGCAGCCGGGCGTGTAACCGAGGAAGATCTGCGCCAATACGCATCCTCAGCTTCGGCCAAACCTGTTAAAAGATCGATCGCGCCAGCATCAAACAACGAAGCGGCCCCAGCTCCAAGCGAAAAGACATCGATCGGAATGCAGCCTTCTGCAAGCACGCAGCAAATCGAGCGGATCCCGATGAAAGGCATCCGAAAAAAAATCGCGGAGCACATGACCAAGTCGGTTACCGTGATTCCACATGTGACATCCGTGGACGAGATGGAAATGGATCAGCTCCGTGCCCTGCGAGAACAAATGCTGCCTTTTGCCCAAAAGCGGAATATCAAGCTGACATTCCTTCCTTTCTTCATCAAGGCTTTGGTGATCGCATTGAAAGAATTCCCGGTGCTGAATGCTTCCATCGACGATGCCACGAACGAAATTTTGATGAAGCGCTTTTACCATATCGGAGTTGCCACGGATACGGCAGATGGCCTGATTGTACCGGTCATCAAGGACGCAGATGGCAAATCCATCTTTCAGATCGCCGAGGAGATTTCCCGGCTGGCGGAGCTCGCACGGGTTGGCAAGCTGACACGGGAGCAGATTACGGGCGGGACCTTTACCGTCAGCAATGTAGGGCCGATCGGAGGTCTGCAGGCGACGCCGATCATCAACCACCCTGAGGTCGCTATCATCGCCTTGCACAAAATGGAGAAGCGCTGGGTCGTTCGCGAGGATGAAGGAGTCATTCGCTGGATGATGAACGTCTCGCTTTCCTTTGATCACCGCCTGATTGATGGTGTGACAGCGGTAAGGTTTACAAATCGAATCAAGGAATTGCTGGAAAATCCTACTCTATTGTTTGCGGAGATGGTATAGATGGTAGTCGGAGAAGTGGCGGTAGAAACAGACGTAGTTGTGATCGGAGGAGGCCCAGGCGGATACGCAGCCGCTATTCGTCTGGGGCAATTGGGCAAGTCCGTTGTCTTGATCGAAAAGGGAGAGCTCGGCGGAGTCTGTCTGAATCGCGGCTGCATCCCGTCAAAAGCACTCATTCATGCTGCGGGTGAGTACCACAAGCTCGCGGGTCTGTCGAAGCTGGGGATCGAACTGCCAGCAGGGGATGCCTCGTTTCACATGCCGAAGTGGCAGAGCTGGAAGGAGTCAGTGGTTTCCCAGCTGAGTCAGGGTGTCGATCAATTATGCCAAGCCAATGGTGTGACGTTGGTGAAAGGCGTGGCGACGTTCTTGTCCAGTGATCGGATTGGGGTAGAGACAGGCGGAGATTTTGAGACGTACAAGTTCCGCCATGCCATCATCGCCACAGGATCTCGTCCCTATATCCCTCCTTTTTTAGAACCAGATCATGAGTATTTGCTCGACTCCACCGATGCATTGAAGCTGCAGGTGATACCCCATACGCTCGCGATTGTAGGCGGGGGCTACATCGGGATGGAACTCGGAATGGCCTTTGCCAAGCTGGGGTCCAAAGTGACGGTCATCGAAGCGGCTGACCGGATTTTGCCGCAGACGGCTTCGCATCTCACGGCGGAGGTGTTGAAGCAGGCGAGAAAGCTGGGGATGACCGTGAAATCAGGAACCCTCGTGGAGTCGGCAAACGTGAGCGGCGGCCAAGTCGAGCTCGAAATCCGATCCCCTCAGAATGGGCATGAACGACTATGCACGGACAAAGCTCTCATCACGATAGGCCGTGTTCCCCATACGGCGGATCTTGGGCTCGCGCAAGCCAATGTCAGTGTCAGCGAACGGGGGTACATCCCTGTCGATAACACGTGCCGCACCAGCCATCCGCATATTTTCGCGATCGGTGATGTGACGCCAGGTCCGGCTTTGGCGCATCGAGCCTCCAAGCAGGGGATCGTCGCAGCCGAGGTGATCGCAGGACTTCCCAGCAGTGTCGACTCCCCGTATGTTCCCTATGTCATTTTCACCGAGCCGCAAATCGCTGGAGTCGGCATGACAAAGGAAGAGGCGCAGCAGCAAGGCTACCAGGTGAAGGTGGCATCTTTTCCCTATCGGGCGAATGGTAAGGCGCTGGCTATCGATGCAAAGGAAGGCTTCGCTGAGGTGATTGTGGATGAAAAAAGCCATCTGCTGCTAGGCATGCATGTCGTGGGGGGGGACGCCTCCAATCTGATTGCGGAAGGCACGCTCGCCTTGGAAATGGCAGCACGTGTCGAGGATGTGGTACTTACGATGCATCCCCATCCGACGCTGAGCGAGGTATGGGTAGAGGCGGCTGAAGCTGCACTCGGTCACGCCATCCATATCGTCAACAAGCCAAAAGTGGCAACTTCATAGAGACCCTCATCCCTTAAGAGTCTGCCTGCATCTGCTGCGCAGCTCTTTTTCTTTTGGGCGTTTAGAGGTATCATCAGCTATAAGAATCTCGAGAAACGGAATCTGTCGTAAGAGGGAGGGAGAAAATGCAAGAGGAGGCTAGCAGGGAACGAAAATGGCTATTGCAAGAGGTGGAAGGGCTTCTGTCGTTCATCACCTACCCCATTTTGGTGGTCGATCGCTTTGGGCGAGTCATCCACGTGAATCCGGCTGCCGAGCATATTTGGCGGCGGTCACAGGTCGTTTTGCTCAATCAAACCCTGCAAGATTTAGTAGAGTCAGCCAAATTGCTAGAATGGGTGGGAAAAGGGAAACCGCTCCGTGACTTTCCTGTGGAAATGACAGACGGATCGGGAAAAAAATCCCCCTATCTTTGTCGTTTGCACCCTTTGTTCATCAACCGGAAAGCAGAAGGCGCCATTCTTCAGTTCACAGAGCAAATACTCGAAACCGAATTCGAAAAAAACAGAAAATACGTGACGCGTTATACGCTTGAAGATGTTCGTGGACATAGTCCCGGTATCATGGCGTTAAAAGAGCAAGCGAGAAAAATCGCAAAAAGTGATTCCACTGTCCTGATTCGGGGAGAGAGTGGCACCGGTAAGGAGGTACTCGCTCAGTCGATTCACCAAGCTAGCTCGAGAAGCGGAGGGCCCTTCGTCGCCATCAACTGTGCGGCAATTCCCGAGGCTCTACTGGAGAGCGAGCTGTTTGGATACGATGACGGAGCTTTTACAGGGGCGAAAAAGGGCGGGAAGCCGGGACGCTTTGAGCTTGCGTTGAACGGGACCTTATTCCTGGATGAAATCGGGGACATGCCTCCCTATCTCCAGGCGAAACTGCTGCGCGTCCTGCAAGAGAAGCGAATAGAGAGAGTCGGCGGTTCGGAGAGCATTCCAGTCGATACTCGTCTGATTGCGGCGACGCACAAAGACTTGGAAGCCATGATCGTCAGTGGACAGTTCCGAGAAGACTTATTTTATCGTTTGCACGTAATTCCGCTTTACGTTCCTCCCCTGCGCGAGCGTGGCGAGGACTTGTACGATCTGATTCAGTATTATATGAAATCATTTGGCGATCGACTGGGGAAAGAACCCAAGCGCTTTACGACACAGGCGATGAAATGCCTTCTGGAGTATCATTGGCCGGGGAATATCCGAGAGCTGGAGAACACACTGGAGTATATCGTAAATCTGGAGATTGGCGATCTCGTGACGATCAATAGCTTGCCTTCCTCCATTCGCACGAGTCAGAGCAACGGGGAGGTTCAGCGTGCTGCTGCAGCTTCTGCGCCAGCGTATCCGGAGCTCTCGATCGAACAAACGGAGGAGCAGCTGATCCTGCAAGCGGTACAGCGTTTTGGGAGGAGCACCGAAGGCAAGAGAAAAGCTGCGGAGTATCTGGGAATCAGCGTCGCGACTCTGTATCGGCGGCTGAGCAAGATCAACCGCAAGCATCCCTTGTCGTAATGAGAATCTCAGCAAGCAACGATGACCACCATACATGCAAAGGAGGCTCTCGATGGGGCGTTTACTTGATGAAAAAGATGTGGATTCGCTTGCCTGCGGTTGTACTTTTCTCGGCTCAGGCGGTGGAGGCGATCCGGCGATCATGGCGATCATGGCGAAGCAAGCCATTCGGGAAATGGGTCCCGTTCGTTTGCTCTCACCCTTTGAGCTTCGGGAGGAGGAGTGGGCTGTAACCATGTCCTTGATGGGCTCGCAAGCCATTCACTACGAGAAAATCATGTCAGGTAAGGAATTGATGACAGCACTCGGCATCCTTGAAGACGAAATACGAATCTCGGCTCAAGCAATCACGCCGCTGGAGATAGGGGGAATCAATGCCATTACACCTCTAGTGGCAGCCTCGTTATCAGGTTTGCCGCTAGTCGATTGTGATGCGATGGGTCGAGCTTTTCCGGAGTTTCAAATGACGACCTTCCATGCCTTTGGCTCACAAGCAAGTCCGTTCGTAATGTGCGCCGACAACGGACAATGCGAGCTTCTCCTGCATGACTCCAATTTTGAAATTGAGAAAGAGGCTCGGCTCACGATGACGAAAATGGGAGGTTCCGTTGCAGCTGCCTCTTTTCCCATGCGGGCGAGTCTCTTGCAAGAGGTGGCCATCCCTCATACCCTGCTGGCGTGCAAAAGGGTAGGTGAAGCAGTACTCGCAGCCGGATCGGATATTCATCGGGTTTTTGCCAACCTGTCGCAGGTGCTGCACAACTCCATTTACGGGAAGCCTCACAAATTGATCGAGGGGAAAGTCGTCGATGTGCAGCGTCACTTGCAGGAGGGATTTTTGCAAGGGGAATTGCTCGTGGAAGGCAGCGGCTATCATCATAGCGAGCACCTTGAGGTCAGGTTTTTGAGTGAATACCTGTTGGCAAAGCAGGGCGAACGGTTATTGGCTACGGTGCCGGATATCTTGTGTGTGCTCGATGCGGACAACGGACTTCCTGTCATGATTGAAGAGCTGGAGATGCACATGAAGGTGTGGGTGATTGCAATCCCCAGTCCCCTGTTGCTCCGTCATCCCAAGATGCTGGATGTCGTGGGACCTTGGAACTTCGGGGTGGCTGATGCCTTTGTGCCAGTCGAGCAGCTACTTGCAGAAGAAGGGAATGGCGGACATCATGTATCGACTCGGAATTGACGTAGACAGCGAAACAACCACAGGCCTGGTCATGGACAGCCTAGGAAAGATCGTATGCTGTGCCAGAGAACGGACAACGGCAGATTTGCTTGGAGGAATGGAGCAGGTCCTGCAAAAGATAGGCAAGCGGCAGCAGGAAGTATGCGGGAGCATCCGGCAAGTCATCATCGGTACGGATTACTTCGCAAATGCCCTGCTCGAAGGGGAGAATCTATCCAAGGTTTGTTCCATCCGCATCGGTCAGACTCCCAACTCCATTCCTCCGCTGTATGGAGGGGATGAGGCATTGCTGCTGGCGATCCGCCCTCTCGCACTGCACGTAGCAGGAGGACATGAGCTTGATGGAAGCGTGGGGAAGAAGGATCCGTCTAGACAGGAGCTGGAGGATCGATTGTTGTCCATCAGGAAGCAAGGCTTTCAAGCATTTGCCATTACAGGGGCATTCTCGCCAGTCAATCAGGAGCATGAAAACCAAGTGGCTCGATGGGTTCGGGAGCTGTGGGGAGATGAGTGTTCGATCACTACGTCCCACGAGCTTGGGAGTATCGGTTTCTTGGAGAGGGAAAACTCGGCTATTCTCAATGCTGCCTTGTCCAAGCTCATCACCCATTCGCTCAAAGGTCTCAAATGTCTGATTCGCCGACACCACATTGAAGCATCCATCTACTTTACGCAAAACGACGGATCTCTCTTATCCTATGAATCTGCCCTTCTCCATCCCATTCGCACATATGGATCACGCATTTCCAATAGTTTTCGCGGTGCAGCCCTGCTTACCGAGCTGCAGGAATGCGTCATCGTCGATGTGAGCCGATACCGAGTGAACATTGGAGCGATGGAAGGTGGATTTCCCAGGGAAAAGCGTCGGAATCCAACCATTGCAGGCGTTCACGTCAACCTCAGAATGCCCGACATTACAACTCTCTCACTAGAAGCGACTTCTTCTGTTCGTGACGACCTGCTCGATGCGGTTTATCATGCCATCCAACGATTTCAGCCGCGTTTTGAACCGCTGCCGATCGTTTTTGTAGGAGAGGGAAGTGAGCGGATCGCTTCTGCATTCAACTTTCCGTGGGCGGATGTCCACCTGCCCGGCCATTATCAGAATGCCAGTGCGCTTGGCGCCTGCATTGCACCTATCAGCGGAAGCGTAGATCGCATTTATTGGCTGGAAGAACGAAGCCGTGAAGAAACGATCGGGCTTGCCAAGAAAGAAGCTGTACAAGCAGCGGTCAAAGCAGGAGCAGCACTTGATTCTGTCGTCGTGCAAAAACTGGAAACCATCCCACTCTCCTATATGCCAACCAAAGCCTTGCGTGTCAAAGCGAAGGCGGTCGGAACCCTGAATTTTTTCGAGCAAACCCACTAAGTGAATGGAATGGGCTGGGTAAGCAAGCACAATAAAAGGGACCTGGGAATATGATTTGTATGAAAAGCAGGTACGGTACGGTTGCTAGATTTGTTTGTATGTAAGGGTGAAACTTTGGAAATTGTGGTGAACAGTCTCACCTCACACCGATCTATTTGAGCACGTACATTGTTAGGTGGGAGGAGTAAGAAATGGATTCACAACATTCATCAAATGATGCAGATAAGAAACAGGCAAACAATCCGCCATCCAATCGCGCGAAAAAGAAACAAACAAACAATCAGTCATCCAACCATGCGAAAAAGAAACAAGCAAATAATCGTTCGTCCAATGGCGCAGAAAAGAAGCAGGCAAACAACCACTCATCAAAAGAGGCCGAAAAGAAAGACCAGGCTAAGGTTCAATCAGCCTTATTGCCTTGTCTGAATGGCAGAAGTTTGGAGCTCATTGTGGCTAGTCTGCTTTTAACGGGGAAGCTGAGGGTGGATGCTGTTCAATTGTTTAGACAAGCCACGATGATTGTCAGCTTAACGGGAAAGTACCTCACACTGGACGACTTGAACAATAAAAATGTAGATAACATGCTGAAATTTCTAAACGATAATGGAAATGTGACGGTTGATGAAATCTTTCAGGCATTTAAAAAGAAAATGGAGAGTTGATGATCCGATCAGAAAAGGGTGAGAGCGCCATGATTCAGTTTGACGGAGAAAGCTTTTCGGAATCCATCTTGTTCATCATTCTGATTGCATTGGTATTATTTGGATCAAGAGATATTATGGGTCTGTCCGCGCAGCCAACAAAATCCTAAGAAATGGAGCGATTACTTAGTGCGCCTAGCACATTGCTACCTAGGCTCATAACCTGCTCGCGCATAAGTAAAACCGTCAGAGTGAAAACTGACGGTTTTTTTTATTCTCATTTCATTATCAAGTTGAGAAACGGTGCGATTGTTGAGGAAAATAGATAAAAATAGAGAAATGTTGAGAAATATTTAGATAAATGAATGTAACTTGAAACATCCATCATACATAACCATTCCTAAATTTCAAAATTTTGGTTGATTTAGTGGGTCATTATGCGAATATTCCGTGCTTTTGCGTTGGTACGGCATTTGCAACTTAGAATATTCAAACACTTTGGAGGTGAACTTTCCATCTTTCTCTAGTCTGAGTGCTTACAAGCAAATAGAAGGCAAAGGAGGGGCGATATCATGGCTAGTCATTCAAACATGGCTGACGATTACTCGCTGAGCAGAGTGCCCAAAGAGGCACGTGTCCCCATGTGGGAAATTCTCGTCATTCGGATCGGTGCGTTTACTTCTCTCAGTCAGTTCATATTGGGTGCATTTCTCGGGTACGGGATGTCTTTTTGGGATGCTGCGCTTGCCAGTTTTCTGGGAGCGATCATTTTGGAAGTCGTCATTCTGCTCATTGGGATTGCAGGCGCACGTGAGGGACTGTCCACCAGCATGCTGAGCAGATGGACGGGTTTTGGAAAATACGGATCAAGCATCATCGGATTCGTCATCGCGATTTCTACGATTGGCTGGTTCGGCGTCCAGAATTCCGTATTTGCCAACGGTATTAATGATGCCTTTGGAGGAGCATTGGGGTTCCCACTGGCCGCCACCCTGACAGGGCTATTTGTCACCGTGATTGTGATTTTCGGTTTCAAGTGGCTGGGAGTAACGGCCAAGATTGCCGTTCCCGGTTTTTTGCTCACGATCGCTTATGGAATCTACCAGGTGTTTGATAGCCATTCGCTCCCCGAACTGATGTCGTCGTCGGCGCCAGGTCCCGCACTTTCGCTGGGTGCCGCGGCAACCATGGTGGCAGGAAGCTTCATGGTGGGAGCTGTACTGACGCCGGATATGACGCGCTATTGCCGAAGCAGCAAGGACGTGCTGTGGTCTACGCTCATCTCCGTGGTGATCGGTGAAATTATCATCAATCTGATTGCGGTCCTCATGGCGCACGCTGTGAAAACGAGTGATGTCGTAACCATCGCCTTGCAGACTTCCGGTTGGCTGGGAGCAGCGACAGTTATCTTCGCGACGGTGAAAATCAACGATATCAACTTGTATTCCGCATCTTTGGGCTTTACCAATATCATACACGCACTGTTTGGTAAAAATGTGAATCGCGGTCTCATTACTCTCATTGTCGGAATGGCGGGAACCATTTTGTCTGTCCTGGGAATCTTGGATCAATTTGTGAATTTCCTCATTTTCCTCGGGGTGTGGATCCCGCCGATCGCCGGAATAATGGTAGTCGATTATTTCATTTTAAAACGTAGCAGACAAGTGC
The DNA here is from genome assembly GCF_016811915.1 of Brevibacillus choshinensis. NCBI lineage: Bacteria > Bacillati > Bacillota > Bacilli > Caryophanales > Paenibacillaceae > Brevibacillus > Brevibacillus choshinensis. Next base: position 2,864,440 of record NZ_CP069127.1, read on the forward strand.
TGGATGAGAGTCGGATGAATGGTGAACTGCCTGCTGTCTGTGAAACCTGGAATCCGGTTGCACTCGTCGCATGGGCTCTGGGCTTTGGAATCGGCTACCTGATTCAATGGGGAATTCCCTCGATCAATTCACTGGCTGTCGCCGGAGTTGTGTACTTCGTTGGAATGAAGGTTTTCGGGGCAGCTTTGGATCAGAAATGGAATGTGAAGATGGACAAAGCAGGTTAAATCTTGAGTGAAAAAGGAGAGAGGTTGTTGTGAGACGGATAGGAAAACAGGAAATAGAAGACATCGCAATCGGCGCGGCAGTTTTGGGAACCGGAGGAGGGGGAGATCCGTACATCGGCAAATTGATGGCTCTCCAGGCAGTGGAAGAATACGGACCCATCACCTTGCTGTCTGTAGATGAGGTGCCAGATGAGGCACTCGTCGTTGCCTCCGGAGGCATGGGCGCTCCGACTGTTCTCATCGAGAAAATTCCCAGCGGGCATGAAGTGGCGCAGACCTTTCAGGCGTTGGAGAAATACATGGGCAAGAAAGTTTTTGCCACTTACCCGATTGAGGCGGGAGGAATCAACTCGATGCTTCCTTTGGCGCTTGCGGCACAGCTGAGATTGCCGGTGGTGGATGTAGACGGCATGGGGCGCGCTTTTCCAGAGCTGCAGATGACGACATTTTACCTCGATGGCATTTCTGCGACTCCGATGGTCCTCGCCGACGAGAAAGGGAACGTCACGATCATGGATACCATCGATAATTCCTGGACAGAGCGCATCGCCCGCAGCGTCACCGTGCAAAAAGGCGGATCTGCCACATGCGCCATCTACCCGATGTTCGGCAAAAACCTGAAGGAGAGCGGCATCCACAGCATCCTGCAGCTGGAGGAAAAGATCGGTCGGGCCATTCGCTTGGCGAAGGAAACGAACGTCGACCCTGTTCAGGAAGTGCTGAAATTGACCGACGGCTTTGAATTGTTCCGCGGCAAAGTGGTGGATGTTGACCGCAAGACAGAAGGCGGATGGGCGAGGGGAACGGCAAAGATCGAAGGATTGCTGCAGTACAAGGGTGAGAACCTCGAGCTTCGTTTCCAAAACGAGCATCTGCTTGCACGTACAAAAGATCGCCTGCTCTGCGTGACCCCTGATCTGATCGCTGTGCTGGATTCGGAAACGGGACTTCCGATTACCACAGAAGGCTTGCGCTATGGTGCGCGTGCGGTGGTCATCGGGATGCCGTGCCATCCAAAATGGCGAACGGAAAAAGGGATCGAGACAGTCGGTCCACGTTACTTCCGTTATGACGCGGATTACATCCCCGTTGAACAGCTGGTGGAGAAAGGAAGTGTTGTGAAATGAATTACAGAATCGGGATTGACGTAGGCGGCACGCATACAGACGCGGTACTCCTGGACAGCGAATATCGGGTGCTGTCCAAGACCAAATCTTCTACCACGCAAGATGTGAGCACCGGTATCTATGAGGCCATGCGTGAAGTGATCGCACAAGCAGGGGTTCCCCGTGAACAGATCACCTACGCGATGCTGGGAACGACCCATTGCACCAATGCGATCGTGGAGAGGAAGCGTTTGAATGAAATTGCGGTCATCCGCATAGGGGCTCCAGCTACGTTCGCCATCAAGCCATTGGTGGGTGTACCGGATGACCTGCGTGAACATCTGGGGAAACGCGTGTATATCGTTCGAGGTGGACACGAGTTCGATGGGAGAGAAATCGTAAAGCTGGATGAGGAAGAGCTCTATCGCATTGCGCGTGAGATCAAAGGGAAGGTGGACTCTGTCGCGGTCGCCTCCGTATTCTCCCCAGTATCCAAGGAGCACGAGATGAGAGCAGGAGAAATCCTGCGCGAAGTACTCGGGGAAGAAACCCCCATTTCCCTCTCGTATGAGATTGGAAGTGTCGGCTTGCTGGAACGGGAAAACGCTACGATTTTGAATGCTTCCATCGTGACTGTGGCAAAAACGACAGCTTACGGCTTTATGGACGCACTCAAAGCGGAAGGCGTCCATGCGCGTGTCTTTTTTGGACAGAACGATGGCACGTTGATGAGCATCGAATACGCCATCAAGTATCCGATTCTCACCATCGGCTGCGGCCCTACGAACAGTATCCGCGGAGCCTCTTATTTGTCCGGACTGGCGAATGCCCTCGTCGTGGATGTAGGTGGGACGACCACAGATATCGGCGTACTCGTCAACTCCTTCCCGCGCGAATCTTCGCTGGCAGTTGAAATAGGGGGAGCCCGCACGAATTTCCGGATGCCTGACCTGATCTCGATCGGTTTGGGTGGCGGTACGATTGTTCGAATTCAAGAGAATGGACAGTTTACCGTCGGACCGGACAGCGTCGGCTACCAGCTGCCGCAAAAAGGACTCGCATTTGGCGGGGATACATTGACTGCGACCGATGTCGTGATTGCGCTTGAAAAGGTGAAGCTGGGCGATCCTCAAAAAGTAGCCCATCTGGATAAAGAACTCCTCGAGAATGTGTACAGCCGCATCGTAGAGATGGCTGAAGAGGCGATTGACAAGATGAAAACCAGCGCGGAACCTGTTCCCGTCATTCTGGTTGGCGGAGGCAGCATCTTGCTGCCGGACGTATTAAAAGGGGCATCCCAAATCATCCGTCCCGAAAACTTTGGTGTGGCGAATGCCATCGGTGCGGCTATTGCGCAAATCAGCGGGCAGATCGATCGAGTCTTTTCCCTGGATGAAACCGGCCGGGAAAAAACGCTGGAAACAGCCAAACGTATGGCGATCGATGAAGCCATCGCAGCGGGTGCGGAGCCGGAAACGATCGAGATCGTCGAGTTCGAGGATATTCCATTGTCCTATCTGGGTAATGCCACAAGGATTCGAGTAAAGGCAGCTGGAACGCTCGCAGCACCGGTAGAGGTGTGACGACCATCCACGTGAATGAAGGCCAATCCACGATTTCATAGAAAGAGGGATTCAGTTGATGAAAATCAGAGTCTTATTGCCAACCATCATGGATATTTTCAATGAAGAGGTCAAACAGGAATTTGCGCACTATTTGGATGAAACGACAGAAGTTCAGGTTTGCAACTTGGATTATGGACCAGCCTCTGTAGAAGGGGAGTACGACGAAGCGTTGGCCATCCCGAACATGCTGGAAAAAGCGATCGAAGCGCAAAACGAAGGATGCGACGGCATCATCAGCCTGTGTTTTGCAGACCCCGGTGTGAAAGCGGCTCGTGAAGCACTGGACATCCCTGTCATCGGTGCAGGGGAATCCTCGATGCTATTTGCCAGCATGCTGGCGAAATCCTATTCCGTCGTCACTGTGCTGCCGAATGTCATCTCCATGATTGAAAATGTAACGAAATCGGTGGGTGTTCACGGCAAGCTGGCCTCCATCCGCTATGTGGATATCCCTGTTTTGGACCTCGTAGATAAAGAAAAAATGGAACAATCCTTATTCGAAGAAATGGTGAAGGCGATCGAGCTCGATAAAGCCCACGCACTGATTTTGGGCTGCACCGGAATGATGGGTGTCGCAGAAAATCTCCAGACCAAGCTGAAAGAACACGGCTATGACGTACCCGTCATCGATCCATCATTTGCCTCTGCGAAAGTGCTGGAAAGTGTGATTTCCATGAAGGTCAAACAAAGCAAGCTGACTTACATGAAGCCTACGGAAAAGCTCCGTACATCGAGATAAAGCGCACACCAACCTGGAAGGATCGAAATTTACTCCTTCCAGGTTGTTTTATTTTATGCCCTGCGAAGGATGAAGGGTACATACGGGCCTGTCGATCTGTACCTTGAAAAAGAGCTTGGATTCACGCAGGAAAAAAGGGGGAATTTACGGAATCTTCTACTGGAATAGCCGTTCAAGCAAAGCGCAAAGGACTGGTGGTAGATGATGAGAAATACCGTGAAGCAAAAAATACTAAATGGGGAAAAAGTGGTAGGCGCCTTTCTCGGCTTCTATAGTCCCGAGATCGTAGAAATGCTGGGATACTCCGGGTTTGAGTTTATCGTCATCGATGATGAGCACGGGGCATTTAGCCCGAGAGATCTGGAGAACATGATTCGAGCAGCAGAATCGGTCAATCTCGTTCCCATCGTTCGAGTCTCCTATGACCCGTCCTGCATTCAAAAAGCACTGGACCGCGGAGCAAAAGGAATACAAGTGCCGATGGTCAACACGAAGGAAGAGGCTGAGCTTGTCGTCAAGCGGGTGAAGTTTCCGCCTATCGGACAGAGAGGCGCTGCATTCATCACGCGACCCGCACGCTACGGACGGGACCATGGGAAACCTTTCCTTGATGCGGAAGATGAAAATGTACTGATCATCGTCCAGATCGAAACGCCGCAAGCCGTAGATAACTTCGAGGTGATTATCAGCGTGCCTGGAATTGACATGGCGTTTATCGGGCCTACGGACTTGTCCATTTTTATGGGCTACAAAGAAGAGGGTGCCAAGCATCCGGAAGTCCAGAAAGTGATCTCGGAGCTGCGCGAGCGGGCTCGCCAAAGGAACATACCCCTTGGTACCATTGCCGGAAGTCATGCGGGAGTAAGGCAGGAGCTGCAAGATGGAACAGCGTTTGTCGCGGTCATCGTCACCTCTGTCATGATGAATGCTTTCACGGATGTTGTGGAAGTGGGACGCAAACAGAATCAGTAGGAACATGACGGGAAGACTCCGACTGCACATTGGCGGCTTTGCGTGTCCAGCACCAGCAGCAGCTGCAAAAGGTTGTTCCTCCTCACAGGAAGGAAAGCCTAGGAGGAGATAGCCTGATTGCTGTGCGAGAAAGGGTGGAGGGCGAATGGAAGTCGTGACCACTGAGCAATGGTCCGAGAGCTTATGGAGCGAGGCGGAGCCCATTTACTACGCTGCATTTCCTGAGCATGGAAGAAAAAAGCGCGAAATCATTCGGAACATGTTCAGCAAACAGCTGTGCGTGCTGCATCTGGTTAAAATCGAGGACCAGCCAGTGGCTATGGCTCTGACAGGAAATACGGAGCATAGTCCCGCCTTGATCATCGATTACTTCGCGGTTCGTGAAGATCAGAGGGGAAAGGGCGTAGGTACGCTTTTTTTGGAATCCATCCAACGCTGGGCGAAAGCACAAGGCACGTACAAACTGCTCTTGATTGAGGTGGAAGCGCAGGACAACCAGACCAACCAAAAGCGAGCGCAGTTTTGGGCAAACGTGGGATTTATAGAGACCGCTTATGTACACCAGTATATCTGGGTGCCTGAGCCGTATCGAGCGATGTATTTGCCCCTTGGGAACGGTCCGTTTTCAACGGAGGGAGAGCATTTGTTTTCGTACATCACGCGATTTCATAAAGAGAGCTTTACAAAAACGCAAACGTGACTGGGAACATGTGCAAATGATTCTCGCAAAATCATCCACAATCTCTGCTGGATAAAATGTGTGAGGTCATTAGAAAATGTGTGAAAAAGACGTGGACGCCTGCTGCAGCAAGGCGTCCCGCATTTTTATTGGATTGGCATCACTATTGCTTTATTTTTAAGCGGAGTGGGGAGGAAAGGAGGTGCAAACCGATAGTGAGTTTGTCAGAATATATAGGCAAGGATCACATCCGCATATTTGAAGAATCGTTGGATCAAAGAGAGCTGCTGCGGCAATTGGGGGACGCACTCATTCGGACGGGGGCCGCGCGCGAGGAGTATATCGATGCCGTGTGTAAACGGGAGCAGGACTATCCTACAGGACTGCAAACCGGCGAAGTGAACGTCGCCATCCCTCATGCCGACCCGGAGCACCACGTTCTGAAACCGGCCATTGCGATCGGTGTGGCTCGGAGGGGCGTGCCATTTCGAAACATGGCTGACCCGGCCACCGAGATATCCGTGCAAGTCGTGTTTTTGATCGCACCGGAAAAAGGAGGTACCCAGCTTGCCATCCTGGAACAGATCATGCAGTTGATTCAAGATCAGGCGAATATGCGAAAAATGATGAATGCACAAGGAACGGATGAGGTATGGAGCGTGCTGGCTCAACTTGTGCAAGTGGAGGAGAAATCATGAACAAGAAAAAAGTCCTTGTCATTTGTGGTACAGGTGTGGCTACTTCTACCGTCGTGATGCAAAAATTGAAAGCGTTTTTACGGGACAAAGGAATCGATGCCTCACTCGATCAATCCAAGGTCATCGATTTATTGAATAAGGCTGAGCAATATGATCTGATTATTTCCACAACGGCAGTGCCGCCGTCTTTGGCAGGGAAAGTCATCAATGCGGTGCCTTTGCTGACTGGGATCGGAAAAGAGCAAGTCTATGACGAGATCGAAGCCAAATTAAAGGTGTGACAGTCATTCACTGCCTTATCAAAGGAGGTTCACTATGGACGTCATCAAATACCTCGTCGACCTTGGCCCTTCGGTAGTTTTGCCGGTACTCATCTTCTTATTTGGGATCATCCTGAAAACAAAGCCAGGGGAAGCCTTCCGGGCAGGTCTGACCGTTGGGATTGGATTTATCGGGATCAACCTTGTGATTGGCTTATTGATGGGGAGCCTTGGACCTGCGGCGCAGGACATGGTGAAAAATTTGGGCATCCAGCTGACCATCATTGACGTCGGCTGGCCCGCTACATCGGCAATCGCTTTCGGCTCCGCGGTGGGGGCGCTGGCGATTCCCATCGGCCTGGCTGTCAATCTGGGCATGCTCGTATTGGGATTGACCCGGACATTGAATATCGATTTGTGGAATTTGTGGCACATTGCGTTTACGGGCTCCTTGGTTGCCGTCATGTCCAACAACATCACGCTCGGGATTCTGACATCGATTGCACACGCGATCATTCTTCTCGTGCTCGCAGATTTGACGGCCAAGCACGTGTCTGCCTACTACGGATACCCGAATATTTCGTTTCCGCACGGTACATCTACCCCGTACTACTTGATCGCACTCCCCCTGGAAAAGCTGTTTGATCGCATCCCTGGTTTCCGCAATCTGAAAGCTGACCCTGAGACCATTCAAAAACGCCTCGGACTTTTAGGGGAATCTACCGTTCTGGGACTCATTTTAGGTATTATCATCGCTCTGTTGGCAGGATGGGATTTGCAAAAAATATTGGATCTAGGTGTGAAAACGGCTGCTGTCATGCTCATTTTGCCGCGAATGGTCAGCATCCTGATGGAAGGTCTCATCCCGATTTCGGAAGCTGCGAGCGAATTTGTTCGTAAGCGCTTTCCTGGAAGGGAAGTCAATATTGGGATGGACTCCGCACTGGCAGTAGGGCATCCGGCTACCATCGCTGCCTCGCTCTTGATGATCCCCATCGTATTGGGCTTGGCCGTTTTGATGCCAGGAAACAAAGTCCTTCCTTTTGGCGATCTGGCTACTATTCCTTTCATTGTCTGCCTGATGGTGCCCATTTTCAAAGGCAATGTCATCCGCACCGTGATTGGCGCGACGATCTCTCTCGCATTCGGATTGCTTCTGGCGACGTACATTTCTCCGCTGTTTACCCAAGCTGCTAAAAATGCGGGCTTTCAGTTCCCGGAAGGTGCCAATGCGATCTCATCGCTTGTGGATGGTGCCGTTCCCACTACGGCCATCTTCCTGTTCGGAGCAAAGCTGGGGTATATAGGGATCATCGGCATTGCCGTCATCGCGCTGGCGGTCGCCTATCTGGTACAGCGCAAGCAGAAGAGCTCTTCCCAATCAGCGAGCAACACATTTTAGGAAATACACCCCGAGGTAAGCCATTTTGGCTGGTTCGGGGTTTTTCCTTTTTAAGGCGAGTCGTTTCAGAGAGTGAGTCTATTCAATTCGAATGCAGTCCGCAAAGCAGATTGAATGGCACCTTGTATCCACCCGTGGTAATCGGAGGCATGCTCGCCAGCAAAGTGGATGAGTCCCTCGGGTGTCGAAATGTGAGGTCCAAGCTCTGTTTCCTGCAACGGTTTAAACAGCGTGAAGGCACCTGCTGAAAAAGGGTACAAGTCCCAGTTGTGGGTAACTCCAGTGACGAAGGATTGAAACACCTGTTCACCATGAAGCACAGCCATGTTTTCTAGTGCCTTCATGACTTGCTCTTCCATGGACATGCTGAGCCAAGGCTGGGCGTCATCCTCCCACGTATAGCTAGCCAATACAACGCCGTACTGCTCACCAAAACCATGACTGGGATAGTACGTGAGTCGAATCGGGAGGTCTGTGACGCTCTGGCCGCCATATGTGCCATTTGCTTCCCAGAACCTTGGGGAAAATTGGATACCGATTTTGGTGGAGGCGACATAGTGAAGCTGACGAATGGCATTCCATTTTTCATAGGAGAACAGATCGTTGGGTTCTACTTTGACAAATTGCAGCACGGTGAACGGGACCGTAATGATCGCAAAATCACCGGATACTTGAAACGGTTCAGAGGTTACCGTATGTTTACCGGAAATCGTGACTTCCCTGCCCTGCTGGGTGAGGTGAGTCATTTTGCAATTCAGATGAATATTCTCTCGAAGCTGCGTGAGAAAAGCTTGGGGCAACCGATCAAACCCACCTGAGATTTCATAAAAACGGGTCGTGGGAGTGAAGAGAATGAAGTCTCGTAAAATCTCAATAAAGGAAAGCTCGGGAAATCCTTCAAACCCGGACAGAACCTTGATCATATTGACGGCAGCAGCAGATAGGGATGGACCGACAGGATTAAATCGCAAAAAGGTATCCATGGAATACTTATCAAAATGCTTGATCACGATGGGCCAGTGCTTCTGCGGATCCTGATGGATAAAGTCAACGATCGGCTTGACTGCCATGGCTGCAAGCTCATCCGCCGTTTTTCCACGCTCGCTTGGAGAGACAGGAAAGCGGAGCGCATCCGGGTTTTTCTGATAGTTCCATCGGCGCGTCCTGATTCCATTTACATAGAGCAAGTCATGGGGCGTGATGTTTATGAATTCCTGAAGAGGCAGACGGAATTTGGAGAGGTATTCCATTGTCAGCAGATGCGTGCTAGGAATACGCATGGCTCCCGCTTCCATGTATTGACCTCCATAAAAGGGGGAGCGGAGGGTGTAGACCCGTCCGCCTATCCGATCGGAACCTTCGATGATGACCACTTCATGGCCCGCTTCTTTTAGCAGCGAGGCGGATACGAGCCCAGCCATACCTGCACCGACAATCACGATGCGCTTGGGGGATGTCGTCTTGGGGAGGCCGTTTCTGATCAGGGAAAGCAAAAAGGATTCGGATAATGGAGGCGTGGATGACATCGTTTTCTCCTTGAAATTCAGTATATTTCCACGTTATTCCAATACCCGCCCAGTGGTGAAACATCCTGACTGGGAGAAAAAGAAAAAGAGCCAGCCGATCTCACATGAGAAGAAGGCATAGCTCTCGCCGCTCTATACAAATAGACTTTCAGCGTTTTTTACGGATATCTGTTTTTGTTCCGTACCAAAACCATTCAGGACGGCATTATGATGAGCGATGATTTGCTCCGCTTTTAATACCGAATTGTCGAAGGTGGAATGGCCATCTCCTACGAGTGTGACACCATAGCCGAATGAAATGGCGCGTCTGCTGGTGGTATCGATGCAGTATTCCGTTTGCAGTCCACAGATGACAAGGTGATTGATTTCTTTCGACTCGAGTACTTCTCGCAAGGGAGTATCCAGAAAAGAGTCGCAAGCAAATTTTTGTATGACGGTTTCCTCTTCTGCTGGAGAAAAGGCGGGATGAATTTGCCAGGTAGGGGTGCCGATCGCAAACTCTCCTTCCTTTTCACAATGCTGGATGTAGATGACGGGGATCTGTAAATCACGGGCGCGTTCGATTACCTTTTGGATCCGTTCCGCCAATTCTTGGCCTTGAAATGCATGCTCGATCAGGAATGTTTGCGCATCAACAACGAGTAGTGCAGGACGCTGACTCATGAGAAAATCACCCTTCCCCAGTATGTATGTACTCAAACAGTATAATCGGATTGGAAGAATCAGACAAATCGAATTCCTGCCCATATTCTGCAAAAAACTTGCAACAAATCGTCCCTATGTTCACGTTTATATAAGAGTATGGAACCTTTTGCGAAAAATGGTAGAAGCCTTTTACGGCCAATGCTATGGCTACACTACATCTATGTTGGCTTGTTAGGAGGAAGAAAAAGATGCGAAAGATAGTTTCAGGACTGCTTGTTGGAGCGATTGTTTCGACTGCCGCGGCAGTATCGGCCGCACCACCCATCACGCTTGTCATGAACGGTCAGGCGGGAAAACCAAATGAGGCAGCGCAAATCGTGAATGGTAGGGCTTTCGTTCCTGTTCGTGCAGTGGCGGAGGAATTGGGAGCAGTAGTGAAGTGGGACCCAGCAGAGCGATCGGTTTACGTGTCATCAGGAGAACAGGAAAAGGCTGTTTCGTTAAAAAGGGACAAAGAGGATTCTTCCATTTCCGCAATTAGACTCTTCATCGACGGGAAAGAGGTAAAATCCGGGGTGCCGCCGCAAATCATAAATGGGAGAGCATGGGTATCTGCGCGGTAATTGGCTGAAGGATTAGGGAGCGGGGTGCAATGGAATGCTTCCCGAAATTCCGTGTGGATCACAAACAAGATCGTTAACCCTTCGGCAAAGGAATTCAACGGTCAGGCCATGATTACCTTCTCCTATGATGACGGACTGGATACCTTCTATGATTTTGCCTTGCCTCTGCACGAAAAATACGGGATCCCTGCAACTGACAACGTCATCGCTGGCAAGATCAAAGACGGTGCGCGGACCATGTATCTCGATGCTGGGCAAATAAAAGATATGTATGATCGCGGTGTCGAAATCGGTTCTCACAGCTATTCTCACGAGCAGGGGTTAACGACTCTTTCGGATGAGGATTTGGACTTTGAATTGAGAGAGAGTAAAGCGGTGCTGGAACAGATTGTCCCGAAGGTTCAAACGATCGGCATCCCGTTTTCCATGTATGACGAACGTGTAAAAACGGCAGCGAAAAAATACTATCAAGCAGCGAGGAATTTTGAACACCTGCAGAATGATATCCCAGCTGCCGACAAACTTTGGCTGCATACAGCCATTGCCGTAACCAATGAGATGACTTTCGATCAGATCAAACTGCGAATTGATGAAGCTGTAAAAAACAAGCAATGGTGCATCATCATGCTGCACGGTATCGACCCGGATAACCGTGATCTTTATGAAATAAAGCCAGCGCTGCTGGAGCAGGTACTAGCCTATGTGGCGAGTTTGGGGAGAGACAAAATTTTGCCGGTTAACACGATGGATGGAGTGTCACTTGCCGCGAAGTAGAGAAAATGACCACGCATTGGGGGACTGAGACGATGAAAGTGATACGTGCCGTTTCACTGACAGTCGGATTGACTTTTGGAGTTTTGGGTATGGTTCATGCAGACGCTAATGCAATTGAACCCCAGTTCACCAGCTCGAAATTGCCTGGGGGAGGGATCGAGGTTCCTCACAACCAGAGATTTCATTTCTCCACGGATCAACAATGGATCTACTCACAAGGGCATCTGTCTGATCTTATTCGCTTGCAATGGACGGCCGATCGGGCAAAACCTGCCATCTCCTGGATGGATGAAACCGGTCAGGACAAGACGGCAATCGTTTCCCATGCCAAGGCAAATGATCCGAACCAGCAGGATCATAACCACTTATCTATTGAAACGACCATGTCTCCAAATGGGAAATATGCGAATCAGCTTTTCACCAGATTCGAGGTTCCATTCGATCAGGACGTAGCGGAAATACGGACTCACTCAGCGAATTTGAATGTGATGGACGGGCTCATGAGAATTGCCGGTTCGGAGGGAATGAACCGCGATGTGCAGCTTGCGAAAACCTCAGGCGGAAATGTAACGACCCCGCGGTGGACGGTAAGAGCCGATAGTACGCCAGAATCTGGAGCGAACGCCGGTTCGAACTTCCACATCATCCGCTATTCTGATTCAGGGAAGCGATGGACACCCCGTTTTCCATTAACCGCATGAATGGCAATGTCGGCATTGGCAATACGAATGCCACAGCGAAGCTCGACGTGAATGGTGATCGGATTCGAATCAGGAATTCTGCCACCCCTGCATCTTCATCGGCTCCGGGCAATGTAGGAGAGATTGCGTGGGACAGCAGGTATCTGTATATTTGCGTTGCACCGAACAAATGGAAACGGACAGAACTGACATCTTGGTAAATGCCAAAAGCTGTTAATGAAACGTTCAAGGAACACTGGCAAAGCTGCCCGTGTTCCTTTTCATATCCTATCTTTGCAAACTCATCTTTATCTTCAATCCCGTATACGCAGGCTAGGTGAGATTCGTGTTACTAGTTTTCTGTTCGCAGTTTGAAAAAGAATGAACGAGTCTACTGTCGCTGTAAGATTCTGGCCACAATCTCTTTTCGCTCTGTTTCTTCGAAGGCGAAAATCCTTGGTCTATCGGGGATGTCGAACTGAATGTGAGAGTGCGGAAACTCCATGACCAGCGTCCCGATCGGTTCGTCCTGATGATTGGCAAGCACGATCCAAAAGATGCGCATCTCATGTCCGGGGGAACCCCATTCCGCTTTTTCCAAGGAATTTCGGAAAAGAAGACAGTCCGCAATCACAAAATCATCGTCTTTGGCGGCATCCACCAATTGAAAGCCATTGCGACGCAGCTCCTGCCAAGCGGGGGGATCAACTTGTCGAGATACATACCGTATGTCGCATCCTCATATTCCGGGAACAGAGCAAAAAGCTCATCTCTGCTCGAGGTAAGCACGGCGCTCCAATTGTGCTCGATATACGCATCGAGTGCCATACCCAATGGTACAATGGTCATATCAGTCTTTAATTCGATCATCAGGACATTCCTCCATCATCCGTTTAATCTGAAGACTTACAACTCAAGTGTATAACATTGAAGCGAATGCAAAGGTTTTGGTAAAAATCAATCGAATTATCTGGAGTACAAACATAAAAGCTTATAAGAACTGCAGTCTTGATGGAAAACAGGGGAGTTATGAACCGTATCATGCGTCCAGCAGATCTCGCCAAGCAGTTAGGGATAAGTACAAGCTCTCTACGAAACTATGAAACCCGTGGGCTTGTACCGCCTGCCAAGAGGGGCCCAATGGATATCGGGGTATACTCCAGAGCATGCTGCCTATTTTTCATGCATCACTGCCATGTCTCCAGGGTTCGGCATGGAACTTACTTCGTCTGTCCTTGCCTTGCTTCAACGAAAACAGCTTGGTGATGCCCTCTGGTTAATCAATGATGCCCAAGCGGCCACTCAGAAGGATCGCAGCATGCTGGATAAAGCGGAAGAGCTGCTGATGCAGCTGAAAGAAGGGAAAGGAGAGAACGGCAAACGAGTGACCATAGGGGAAATGGCGTCAGCTACGAGTCTATCGGCATCCACTCTCCGGTATTGGGAGAAGGAGGGGTACATTCAATCTGAGAGGAACAAAACCAATCGCTATCGTCACTACGACTTGTTTCAAACCGTGAAAATATGGCTGTTGAAATCCACTCAAAACGCTGTCTACTCGAGTGACGTGGTCCTTCTCAAACAAGCGATGGCAATACTGACAGATGGTGATTTGCAGGGATTGCAAGCTTTGATCGGGACTGCACGGGAGGCGCTTGTTCAGCGTAACAGAGAGCAGCTTGGGGGGCTGAATCAATTGCATCAGCTGTGCATGGTGCTCAAGCTGGTTTGAGGAGGTTATTCAAGAGATAGGCAGCGCAGTCGAGTCTGCCGCCGCCTATTCATTTTCTCCGCATCTGATTTCTGCAAATAATCTGTGGAGACACTCACAAATCCTGCCACAGAATATTCTGATCTATAATGGGGAGTATGGTACGGCATAAATTGTAGAACGGAACAAACGGGAAAATCACCTAAGGAAGATTGGAACGCTTATTGCTTGTAATAGATTGCGGGGGGATGTTATGGAGGAACGCATCAAGCAGATCATCAATCACGAGGATAAAAAAGCTCCGTATACCGATGAGCAAATCGCCCGACAGGTAGGGGTCCGACGAGATGAAATCACGCTGCTTCGGCACAAACTCCAGATACCCGATTCCCGGAAAAGAAGGCAGCCTCTCTTGCTCAAGGAAATGGAGAATCTCTTGCAGACTGAACCAGGCATGACGAGTCGGGAGCTGACTACTCGCTTGAATGAACGAGGATATGATGTCTCCCGTTTCATGGTGCATCAGCTGCGGAGCAAAATGGAAGCGTTCTCAGAGCCTGTTCAGATTGCAGGAGACCGAGCCCGGCAAAAAACGCGAAAGGCCAACCAGACGGTGACCTTTGCAAGTCTGATCGGAGCAAAAAGTACATTGAAGGCGGCCATTCAACAAGCGCAAGCGGCCGTACTGTATCCGCCAAACGGCCTGCACACCCTCTTTTTTGGGGAAACGGGCGTAGGAAAGAGCAGAATGGCAGAAGCGATGTATCATTTTGCGATCGAACAGCAGGTGATGAAGCAGAACGCACCATTTGTTATTTTCAATTGCGCGGATTACGCAAAGAATCCGCAGCTTCTGCTCTCCCAGCTGTTCGGGTATGTAAAGGGGGCTTTTACCGGAGCCCAGCAAGATAAGCTCGGTTTAGTGGACCAGGCTGACGGTGGCATCCTGTTCTTGGACGAAATCCATCGGTTGCCACCGGAAGGGCAGGAAAATCTCTTTTACCTGATCGATAAAGGCGTGTACCGGCGATTAGGAGAGGTTCAATTCCAGCAAAAGGCGACGATTCTGATCGTGGGTGCGACAACGGAAAGACCGGAGTCCAGCTTGCTTCTTACCTTGCGCAGGCGAATTCCGATGACCATTGAGCTCCCTTCCTTATCCGAGTGGACGCTGCAAGAACGACTCTCTCTGATCTTTCATTTCTTAAACGAAGAGACCGATCGCATCGGCAGGGAAGTCGTTGTTCAAAAAGAAGTGATGGCTTCCCTGTTGACGTACGACTGCCCGGCAAACATGGGCCAATTGCATAGCGACATTCGGGTGCTGCTCGCGAAAGCCTTTTTGAAAACGATTCATCAGGAAGAAAAAGCCGCCGTACAGGTGGATCGATTCGACCTGCCCATGCCCATCGCAAGTCAACAAAGTACGGGCCTTTCGCCTGAGCTGCCGATGCTCAAGAAGGAACAGTTTTTGTTCATCCCGGGGCAACGCTCTGATGCTGGAGGAGGAGAATTGGAGGAAGATTCCACCCAGCACTTGTACGACTGGGTAGTCGAGCGTTACCAAAACCTGAAGAATCAAGGCCAGAGTGAAGAGCTGATTGAGTTGATCGTGAACAAAGAGCTAGATACACGCATGGAACCGTCGACCGGAGAGCATGAAAAGCGCTCTCTTCGTTTGCAGCAGCTGGTCAAGCTGGTGGGCGATCAGGTAGTCCAGGCTGTGGAGCAAATGCTGTGGATTGCGGAGCGGCATATGACATTGGATTACCAGAGAATTTCATATGCATTAGCCATTCATCTGCACGGCTTGCTCAATCGATGGCCGGAAGCAAATGGTCAGCATGGTGTCATCGAAACCGAACATGAATCCATGGAGTACAAAGTAGCGCTGGAAATGGCCAAGGTCATCCAAACCAGCTATGGCATCCTTCTTCCCGAAAACGAAGTGGCGATCCTCGCCATGTATTTGCAGCAATGCTCCATCTTCACCGAATCAAAGCCGATGATTGGCGTTGTCGTCACCTCGTACGGTCTGGTCGCGAAAAGCATGGTCGACGTGGCGACTCGTCTGTTCGAACGAAAGCATGCTCAGGCAGTCGAGCTGTATTGGAACGACGATCTCTCTGTCGCAATCGAGCGGATCTGCACGGCGATCCAGCAGGTAGACCAAGGAAAAGGGGTTGTCCTGCTTGCCGATATGGGGAGCAATCTCCTGAGTGCACAGGAGTGGGAGAGAAGAAGCGGTGTGGCTGTGCGGGTGCTGTCGAATGTGACAACGACGCTGGTCATCGAAGTCATCCGAAAATGCCTCTATTCGAGGGAGTCACTGGAGCAAATCACAAACCAGATGAGTCACATGCCGGCTCAAGCCCTTCATCAGGTTCCCACATTTGCTGCCAAGCCAGTGGCGATTGTCACGATTTGTATCACTGGCGAGGGAGCGGCAAAAAGGCTGGATCCGCTACTTAAGGAAAAGCTTTCGACCACGGATGAGCAGGTCACGATTTTGAATGCGAGCTCGCTTTCGATCCGCAAGCAGTACAAGGAATGGCTGGAAAAGTATCACATCTTTGCGGTGGTCGGTACCGTGAACCCGATGCTCGACGGAATCCCTTTCATATCCATCAAGGAAATCGTGGACGAATCCGGGATCAGCTTCATGAAACGTTTGTTGATGCTGGCAAGCGGGATGCTTCCCGAGTCGTTGATCCCTCCCTCTTTTGAATTACAGGATCTTTTGTATCCGGAGCTGATCTGCGACAACCTCGCGGCAGCCACGAAAGAACAAGTCATCGAATCTTTGGCCAATCGTTTGCAAGAGCACGGTTTTGTCGAGTCCACTTTCGCGCACAAGGTGTGGGAACGGGAAAAAATGGGAAACACCTGCTTGTTCGGAGCGGCCATCCCGCACGCAGACACGCTGCAAACAATCCGACCTGGAATCGCCATAGCTGCATTGGCGCAACCAGTAGAATGGGAACCTGGGCATTCGGTGCGCCATGTGTTTATGCTGGCGATCACAGAAACCTGCCAGCCGGCTGTTGAGCAGCTCTATCACTTCCTGCAAGAGCGGGAAAACGCAGACGAGCCGCTTGATTTGCAGAAGCTGATGGGCGGGAAAACGAAATGAAGGAGGACGTACCATGGAAAAGCAAGTAACCATATTGAATAAAAACGGTCTGCATGCGAGGCCGGCTTCTGAATTCGTCAAATTGGCTTCACGATTCCAGTCAGAGATCCACATCCTCGCGGGTACAAAAGTCGCCAATGGGAAAAGCATCATTAACGTACTGTCTTTGGCTGCAGCTGAGGGAACTGTCTTGACCCTCAAGGCTGTCGGGCCGGATGAAACAGAAGCGATCGAAAGACTTTCCACCCTGATCGAACGCAGGTTTGGAGAAGAGTGAGCAATTGTCTCTTGACTCGTTTGTCAGAATATTTATAATGAATTACAAATGTAACGATAAGGAACATTTGTAAAAACGTCCGGAGGTGGCCTGCATGAAGTCCATGGAAAAGATAACTCCCGGAGCGAAGGTATACAAACTGTTTGAACACGAAAAGCTGGTTTGCGAAGGGAAAGACGAGGTGTTCATCATCTCGGTGACCAAGATGTCGCGTGAGGAATATGAGCGGGATCAAAAGCAATCAGCCGCCAATCACTAACTTCATATGGAATTTACCGACGCTTGGACCACGGGTCAGGTGGGGGAACCATCCCTCCATCTGACCCGTTTTTTCATGATACAAGCTATTTCTCGAGGAGGAGAGGACTTTGATTACCAATGTAAACGTTCCACCCATGATCACGGAGAAAAAGCTGGTGGAGCTGTTTCATCAAATGTGGCTGATCCGATTTTTTGATGAGAAGGTCGATGAGTTTTTTGCCAAAGGGCTGATTCACGGGACGACACACCTATGTGTTGGGCAGGAAGCCTCGGCTTCTGGAGCGATCGCCGTATTGGAAGAGCGCGACAAGATCACGAGCACGCATCGCGGCCACGGTCACTGTATCGCAAAGGGCGCAGAAACCAACCGCATGATGGCTGAGCTTTTTGGGCGTGTTACCGGGTACTGCCGCGGAAAAGGCGGTTCGATGCACATAGCCGATGTGGAAAAAGGCAACTTGGGGGCAAACGGAATCGTTGGCGGAGGGATTCCGATTGCCGTAGGTTCTGCCTTGACATCGCAGATGAAAAAGCTCGGCTATGTGACGCTGTGCTTTTTCGGAGACGGGGCTTCCAATGAAGGAAGCTTTCACGAAGCAATCAATATGGCGGCCATATGGAATCTCCCGGTCGTTTTTATCTGCGAAAACAACCAATACGGCATGTCAGGACCTGTGAAGGAAATGGTGAAGGTAGCCAACATCGCGGATCGTGCCGCAGCATACGGCATTCCTGGCCAGGTGGTGGACGGAAACGATATTTTTGCCATGATGAACGTTACCCATGAAGCGGTCGAGCGTGCGCGGCGGGGAGAAGGGCCGACACTCGTGGAAGCCAAGACCTATCGCTGGAAAGGCCACTCCAAAAGCGATGCGAAAAAGTACCGGACTCGCGAAGAGGAAATGGACTGGCGCAGCAACCGCGATCCCATCGAGCGGATGAAGCGTGTCCTGATCAGCGAGGGGATGCTAAGCGAACAAGAGGCAGAGCGGTTGGAAGCAGAGGCTAAAAAGGAAATCGAGGACGCTGTGAAGTTTGCCGAGGAAAGCCCGATGCCGCCGATTGAAATTTTGGAAGAAGATGTCTACGCGTAGGCGAGGGAGGGAAATGGCGTGTCTACCCAAAGAGAGCTCACTTATTTGGAAGCGGTCAGGGAATGCATGAGTCAGGAGATGCGCGTCAATGAAGACGTGTTCATCATGGGGGAAGATATCGGGTTGTACGGAGGGGCCTTTGGTGTCACGCGCGGCATGATCGAAGAATTCGGCAACGAAAGAGTGCGGAATACCCCGATCTCCGAGGCAGCGATAGCGGGTGCAGCAGTCGGAGCAGCCATGACTGGCATGCGTCCGATCGTCGAGCTTCAGTTTTCTGATTTCATCACCATCGCAACCGACCAGATCGTAAACCAGGCGGCGAAAAACCGATATATGTTTGGAGGAAAAGGCAAAGTGCCGCTCGTACTGCGGACGCCATCCGGTTCGGGGACAGGGGCAGCCGCTCAGCATTCCCAGAGCCTGGAGGCCTGGATGGCCCATATTCCGGGGCTGAAGGTCATTCAGCCATCCACGGGTTACGATGCAAAAGGCTTGTTGAAAGCCGCGATCGACGACGATAACCCCGTCATCTTTTACGAGCACAAGCTCCTTTACCGTACAAAAGGGTACGTGCCAGAGGAGCCCTACAGCCTGCCGATCGGCAAAGCGGACATCAAGCGCCAGGGGACAGATGTGACCATTGTGGCTACAGCGATCATGGTTCACAAAGCTCTGCAAGCGGCAGTCGAGCTCGAGAAAGAAGGGATCAGCGTAGAAATCATCGACCCGCGTACGCTGGTGCCATTGGATATCGAGACGATCATCGAATCCGTGAAAAAGACCGGACGAGTAGTCGTGGTGCACGAGGCGGTCAAGCGCGGCGGATTTGGCGGAGAGATCGCCAGCCTCATTGCGGAGAGCGAAGCTTTTGATTATTTGGATGCACCCATCAAGCGCTTGGGTGGCAAATCTGTTCCGATTCCGTACAATCCGGTCCTCGAAAAAGCAGCCATTCCACAAGAGCGCGATATCATCCAAGCGGTCAAAGAAACGGTATTCCGCCGCTGACATAGGAGGGGGTCGATCATCATGGCTACTGCCGTATTTATGCCGAAATTGAGCATGACCATGGAGACGGGAACGGTCATTCAATGGTTCAAGCAGGAAGGGGACCACGTTCGAGAAGGGGACGTCCTCCTGGAAGTGTTGACCGATAAAATCAACATCGAAGTGGAGTCCTATTCAACAGGTACTCTGCTGAAAATCTACTATGGTCACGATCAAGTCGTTCCCGTCAATCATGTGATTGGCTATGTGGGTGACGCTGGCGAGGCTGTCCCTGATTTACCGCCTTCCTCGGAGTCGAACATCGCCAAAGATTCGACAGAAGCACAGCATGAGCAAAAAGATCAGCAAGTATCCCATTTTGCAGGGCCAATTACTCAAAAAATCAGAGCCACGCCAGTAGCACGGCGGATCGCCAGGGAAAACGGAATCGAGCTGGGTGCGGTCATTGGATCAGGACCCAATGGCAGGGTTCAAAAAGCAGATATCGAGCTCGCTGTTGCTGCTCAATCAAAATCTGCCTCAAGTCTCGCCCCAACGACTGCCAAACAAACGGAAGCCGCAAACCGACGAGTGAAGCTGGATGGCATGCGCAAGGTCATCGCTGAGCGAATGGCAGCAAGCGCCTACACAGCTCCGCATGTGACACTCACCACAGAAGCGGATATGAGTCGGGTCGTGGAGGTGAGATCTACCCTGCTGCCTACGATTGAGAAGATGACCGGTGCGCGGCTCTCTTACACGGAAATCATCGTAAAGGCAGTTGCGTCAGCATTAGCTCGTCATTCAAATGTCAATGTGTCCTTGAAAGAGGATGTCATCGAGCACCACGAATCCGTTAACATCGGTTTGGCCGTGGCGGTAACGAATGGATTGGTGGTCCCAGTTTTGAAGCAGGCAGATCGAAAAGGTCTCGCGGAGCTGACGGTGGAGTCGAAGCGGTTGGCAAGCCTGGCACGGGAGGGACGCTTGCTTCCGGATGATATGCATGGCGGCACCTTTACGATCAGCAACCTGGGGATGTACGCGATTGACACTTTTACGCCAATCATTAATCAGCCTGAGAGTGCCATCCTCGGAGTCGGACGAATCCATGAAAAACCGGTGGGGGTGGCCGGTCAGATCGTTTTGCGTCCGATGATGTCCCTGTCCTTGTCTTTTGATCATCGCGTCATGGACGGAGCCCCAGCAGCTGCATTTTTGCAAGAAATCAAAGAATTGCTGGAAGAACCCTACCAACTGCTGGCGTAAAAGGAGGAGCACTACACCATGAAAACGTATGATATTGCCGTCATTGGCGGAGGTCCCGCAGGATATGTGGCAGCCATTCGTGCCTCCAAAGAAGGGAAGCGGGTTGCTCTGATCGAGGCCGATCATGTGGGAGGGACCTGCTTGAATCGCGGCTGCATCCCTTCCAAAACCTTGCTCCATGGGGCAGGCGTCATCGATCAGATTCGCAAAGCATCGAGCTGGGGAATCGAGACGGGCGAAGTGACAGTTTCTCTGGAAAGAATGATGGCGCGAAAAAATCTGGTCATCTCCCGACTGCGCACAGGAATTACTGCCTTGCTGAAAGCGGGAAAAATTGATTTGCTCGCGGGATATGGCGAGGTAAAAGCTGACAAAAGCATTTCCGTTCGCGTCGGGGAAGCGGAGCACAGCATACTGGCAAGCTCGATCATACTAGCCACCGGTTCCACACCGGCTGTACCGCCCATTCCTGGACTCTCTGATGTCCCTTTCCATACCAGTGATACGATATTCGATATCGACCACATACCAGCATCGATCGCCATTCTCGGCGGTGGCTTCATAGGCGTCGAATTTGCGTGCATCTTTGCCAGCCTAGGAGCAAACGTGACGATCATCGAGATGGCAGATCGTGTGATCCCGCTCGAAGATGCAGATGCATCCCGCGTGCTTGGCAAGTCACTGCGCAGCAGGGGCGTCAGTTTGGGAACAGGCCTCAAGGTCACGGCGGTCACGAATAGCAAGGAAGGGATTCTGCTGCAAGCGGTAGATAAGAAGGGCATTGCTCAGACCATCACAAGTGAAGCGCTACTCGTGGCTGCGGGGCGCAAACCGAATGTGCTTGCTTTCTCCAATCTGAATATGGAAATGAATGGTCCCTTTGTGAAGGTAAATGAATATTTGGAGACAAGCGTACCGGGTGTGTTTGCGGCTGGCGATCTGATTGGCGGCTGGCAGCTCGCGCATGCGGCAAGCGCGGAGGGACAGATCGCTGCGGTCAATGCGGCAGGGGGGAGACAAAAGGCCAATGTTCATGCGGTCCCTCGCTGCATCTATACGAGTCCGGAGATCGCAAGCGTAGGATTGAGCGAGGAAGAAGCGAAAGCACGCGGTTATACGGTGAAAACCAGCATCTATCAGCATAGTGGAAATGGCAAAGCGTTGGCCTCTGATGAAAGCGGGGGCTTTACCAAACTGATAGCGGAAGAGACTTACGGTGAGGTGCTGGGGGTCGTCATGGCCGGGCCGCACGTGACGGAAATGATCGCGGCGGGAACCGCCTTTTTGCAGTTGGAAGCGACGGTGGATGATCTGGCCGAGATGATCTTTCCGCACCCAACTGTATCCGAGAGTCTGATGGAGGCTGCGGCGCAGTGGCTTGGCCGCGGCATTCACACCTAAAAGATTGTGTTTGACTTGAAAGCGTTTTCAATTTACAATTGTAACTAATAAGAACATTTGTAAAAGGAGGTGGTCACTTGGCTTCTTGGGGGTACGTTGTTCTGCTGTTTGCGGGGCTTTGGGTTTTGCAGGTGGTATTCACTCAAAGGCAATCCCGACACTACTACCAGGAGTTAAGGGAAATGCAGCGGCAACCCAACGGCTACTTGGGAGTCGGAGTGAACAAACGACGGTTTGGCGTCGGTGCCGTTATCATTTTGGTGACGGATGTGCAGGGAAAGGTAACTAAATGCAGGCGAATGACTGGCATTAGCGTATTTTCCCGCTTTGGTCCGTATGAAGAGCCAATTGGCAAGGAGCTCGACTACCTGTATGAACAGGCAACACAGCAAGCAAAGCATCCTGTTCAAACGGCGCTACGAATGGCAATCGACCAAATTCGGGCCGCGCAGTCCAAACAGCAGCACAAGGAAGAGCAAACTGGATAAACAATGTTGGGCCGCGGGCCAGATGGATAACCATCTGGTTTTTTATTTTCTTTCGAGTCGTATGGAAGAGAAGACAAGTTTTGATAAGGGAGGTACGGACGTTATGGACTTTTTTGTTCATCTTGCAGAAGGTTTCATCGGCATGTTTCAAGAGGGCGGGAAGACCTTTGTAGGATTGGTGACGGGGATCATCCCCACATTGATCTGCTTGATCACAGCTGTAAACGCCTTTATTAAATTCGTCGGAGAGGAACGCATAGAAAGATTCGCTGCCAAATGCACAGGCAATATGGTCTTGCGCTATACCATCTTCCCGATCTTATCCATGTTCTTTTTGACCAACCCGATGGCCTACACATTCGGCAAATTTTTGCCAGAGCATCAAAAACCGGCTTTTTACGACTCTGCGGTTTCCTTTTGCCACCCGATCACCGGTCTGTTCCCCCATGCAAACGCTTCAGAGCTCTTCGTCTACATGGGGATCGCCACAGGGATCACACAGCTGGGTCTCTCACTCGGACCACTGGCCATTCGTTACTTTTTGGTTGCGATCGTCGTCATTTTGATTCGCGGTATCGTAACCGAATCCATCACCAAAATGATGATGAAACGCCGCGAAGCGCAGGTCGCGGCATAATGGAGCGGAAAGGGGAGACAGAGAATGAGCAACTATCGTGCGGTACTGGTCACAAAAGCGACAAGCGGTTGGGGAGGACCACTGACCATCCTGCCCACTGATGAGAAACCATACATTGCCTCCATCACGGGCGGCGGCATTCACCCTGTGGCGGCACGGATCGCTGAGCTGACAGGAGGGATCGCAGTCGATGGCTTTAGCAATAAGGTGGAGCCAGATGAGATGGCATGCGTGATCATTGACTGCGGGGGGACAGCCCGCTGCGGCGTTTACCCCAAGCTCGGGGTCCTGACTGTCGATGTGATGCCAGCTTCCCCGTCCGGACCCTTGATCAATTTTATCAAGGAAACGAACTTTGTCTCCGGGGTGAAAGAGAGCCACATCGAACTCTTGAACGAAGTGGCATCAACAGCTGAAAGTACATCTGCAACCAAAAAATCCGCTCAAGAGCTGAAAGCCGAGGCTCGTGCCAAAGTGGCGAGCATGCAAAGCAATCAACCGACTCGAAAGCCCAATTTCATAGAGAAAATCGGTCGTGCGATGGGAGGAGTTGTCGGAACGTTCTACCAAGCGGGACGTGACACAGTCGATCAGGTTTTGCGAAACATCCTGCCGTTTATGGCATTTGTCAGCACATTGATCGGGATCATTCTGTTCACAGGAATTGGCGACATTCTCGCAAATGTCATCAAGCCACTGGCAGGAAACCTGATCGGACTGTTGGTCATCTCCATCGTCTGCGCGCTCCCGTTTTTGTCTCCTTTGCTCGGTCCTGGAGCGGTCATCGCCCAAGTCGTAGGGGTTTTGGTTGGGGTGGAAATCGGCAGAGGAAACATCCCGCCGCAATTGGCTTTGCCAGCACTCTTTGCCATCAATCCTCAAGTAGGCTGCGACTTCGTACCGGTAGGACTCACGCTCGGGGAAGCCAAACCGGAGACGATTGAAGTAGGCGTTCCCGCGGTTCTACTCTCTCGCCAGATTACGGGGCCAGTGGCGGTCATCCTCGCTTACGTGGCAAGCATCGGACTATACACCGAGTAAAATCATGATCAGGAGGGTGCGCATGAACACCTTGTTTACCAGCACGATCGTTTCCATCGGGGTGATGGTAACGGATTTTCTCAGAGAAAACACATTGATTTTGTTCAATGAGGATGCGCCGGAAGAATTGCATGATATCGCCGTGCTGCACACCAAATCCGAGGAAGCACTGACGATCGGACCGGGCGATATTCTCCTGTTGGGTGAAAGGTCATACAAGGTCACTTCTGTCGGGGAAAAAGCGAATGAAACCTTGCAAACCATCGGTCATTGCACGGTGAAAGCGGATGGCAGCAACGTACCTCAGCTGCCAGGCACCATCCATGTGGAAGACGCGGACCTGCCTGCCTTGGAGATCGGAGCCAAAGTGGCCTTTATCCGCCCGTAAACCACAACATTCATTTACCAAAAGAGAGGGAGAGACACCATGTTGGGATTCAATAGACGACTGGCAGCTTTAGAAAAAGAAGGAGGCTGCATTCGCGTCGGTCTTGTCGGTGCCGGGCAAATGGGACGGGGCTTGATCTCACAAATTGAGGGCATGAAAGGAATGTCTGTTGTCATCACGGCTGATCTTTTTCCGGATAACGTCAAGGCTGCCTATCGCAAAGCAGGCATTCCGGAAGCCCGAATCACGGAGACGGAGGACATCGACAAAGCTGATAAAGCCATTGCGTCCGGACATTACGTGGTGACGCGTCATGCCGAGCTGCTCCCCCAGCTGACGAATGTGGACGTGATTGTCGATGCGACCGGAATGCCCGAGATCGGTGCCAAGGTAGCGTGGGAAGCGATCCGGCATAAAAAGCATATCGTCATGCTGAATGTGGAAGCTGATGTGACGATCGGTCCGCTGCTGATGCAGCAGGCAAAAGAAGCGGGGGTCGTCTACACGGGATCAGCGGGAGATGAACCCGGAGCCATCATGGAGCTGTATGATTTTGCAGATGCTCTAGGCTTTGAAATCATCGCGCTGGGAAAAGGAAAAAACAATGCATTGAACGTGCATGCCAACCCTGATTCTGCACGGGCGGAAGCGGCCCTCAAAGGGGCGAGCCCCAAAATGCTGGCATCGTTTCAGGACGGTACCAAAACGATGGTGGAGATGACAGCCGTCGCCAATGCGACTGGGTTTGTCCCCGATAGACCGGGGATGCATGGGCGAAAGGCTAAGTTAGCGGAACTGCCAGGTCTTTTCTCGCTCGCAGAAAAGGGCGGCATGCTAAACCGCACCAAGATCGTCGATTATGTGGACGGTGTGGCACCCGGCGTCTTTGCGATTATCTCCTCTTCCATGCCGGAAGTGCACGACACCATGAAATATTTGAAGATGGGTGAGGGCCCGCATTATGTCCTGTACCGCCCTTATCATCTGACCAGCCTGGAGACACCTCTTTCGATTGCGCGGGCTTATTTCCAGCAAGAAGCCACGATCGCCCCCTACTGCGGATTAGTGGCTGAGACCGTAGCTGTTGCCAAAATGCGCTTGAAGCCAGGGGAGGCCATGGATGGAATCGGTGGGTTTTCCGCCTATGGCACCATTGTGACCGCAGCGGACAAACGGGAACGAAATGCATTGCCTATCGGTTTGATCGGTTCGAATATTCGGTTGAAGAGAGAGGTTGAGCAAGGCGCAGTGATCACTCTAGATGACATCGAAATTACCGAGCAGTCCACGATTCATCGTCTTCGCGAGCAAATGGAAAAAGAGAGCTGAATAGGACTTGGGGAAGACATCCGTGTGTCTTCCTCTTTCCTTTCTAAAAAGAACAGCAAATCTGTTATAATATGTAAGAAAGAGGAGTATAGTAACGTTTTTAATGAGGGATACATATGGATAACTGGACAGAAAAACGTGAAATGGTACGAGTCGCCAAATTATACTATTTGAATGGACTCACACAGGCCGAGATCGCCAAAAAGCTCGGGGTTTCAAGACCGGTCATTTCCAAAATGCTGCAGCGCGCCAAGGATACGGGAATCGTGGAAATTTACATCCGCGACGAAACAGTGAGTATGGTGGAATTGGAGCAGCAGCTTGAAGCCGCATTGCGCCTGGATGAGGTCATCGTGGTCCCGGCTCACGGGAGCAAAAATGAAGAACTGATCAAGCAACAAGTAGCCAAAGCAGCTGCCCAGTATCTTCCCAAGTGGATCCGCAATAAGCGGAGGATCGGAATCTCATGGGGGACGACGCTGTACCATCTCGTCAATGAATACCCATTTGAGAGACATCATAAAATGAAAGTATACCCACTGGTTGGCGGCATTGGACGCCACCGGATCGAGATACACTCCAATCAGTTGGCCTATGAATTTTCCAAAAAGCTCGGGGGTAGCTGTGAGTTTCTTTACGCTCCCGCTATTGCTGATTCGATGGAACTGAAAAGACAGTTGGTAGACTCACCGGATATTCGATCCATTCTGGATGAAGCGCGGCGAGTGGAGCTTGCCATCGTCGGGATCGGAAATCCGTATGAATCGACCATGACGGAAATGGGGTATCTAAAAGATGAGGATCTTCGCCAGCTGCAGGAAGGTCAGGCAGTCGGGGATATCAGCTCGCGTTTTCTCGATCGGACGGGGAAACCCATCGATACCGATCTGAATCATCGCGTCATCGGGATCGAGCTGGATGAGCTGAGACAGATCCCCATTGTGGTGGGAGTCGTTTCAGGAAGCAATAAGCTGGAAGCAGTTTGGTCCAGTCTGCGAGGAGACTATTTCGACAAGTTAATCATAGACGAATATTTGGCGGAAGCCCTATTGGATAAGGCGAAGGAGGTGAGCAACGGTGAAAGAGGATAGAATGAGAGCGACCCTGTTTTGCGACAAATGCATGGATGATACCGTCCATGAGGTGACGTATGTGGACAACATCCTGTATCAGATTCGTTGTGTAGCCTGTGACAAATCGCACTCACGCGGATCGGAAATTCAACGAGAGCTGTACTTGAATTACATGGAGAGAGTGTTTAGCAAGCCCAAGCGCTTTAAAAATGAGGCAGGGGACAACTTACCTCATTTCCTGTTTTCACTCCCCTATCGTGTGATGAGCAAGCCTTTTCGAACCTACAAGGAAATCAAAGACATGTTCCTATACAAACGAAAAATCTGATCCAGAAACGCAAAAACGAAGGCGCCAGGTGCGGCCTTCGTTTTTTTGGTGCCTGCCAGCTTTCGTACGGGAACACTACGGAATGAGATTCCCGGCAGCCTTGTAGATTTGGTGCCACTCTTCCCGAGGGAGAGTCACGTCCGCA
The DNA here is from genome assembly GCF_016811915.1 of Brevibacillus choshinensis. NCBI lineage: Bacteria > Bacillati > Bacillota > Bacilli > Caryophanales > Paenibacillaceae > Brevibacillus > Brevibacillus choshinensis. The sequence goes on from NZ_CP069127.1 coordinate 2,891,961, forward strand.
CCCTTGCAAGCGTCTTTTAACCGCTGAGGACTCGTCGTTCCCAGCACCACCTAATGTTGGCGGGATGACGGGTGATCCAAGCCGTCGCAATCGCTTTGTTGGTTACCCCATGCACTTTCGCGATTTATGGACTGAGCGGGCTTCATGTTAAAGGAAACGACTGAATCGATCACGAGGGTATGGGCGATACTAAGTTTTTACTTTGGCCAGGCACCTCGATAGCAAGGAGTACGAAATCACTTCATCGAATAAAAAAAGATGGATGGGAGTCTCCCCTTGCCTGTTTCTGTCAAGGATACGAATAGGATTGATCATTCACAGCTGATTGAATAATTACAGAGGGGTGTTTCATGATGGCGAACAGCCAAACGAATCCAAAGGTTGATGAATTTTTAGGGAAAGCCAAAAAGTGGAAGGCAGAATATGAAGAGTTGAGAAAGATTGTTCTGGACTGTGATCTGACTGAAGAGTTTAAGTGGATGCATCCTTGCTACACGTATGAGAATAAGAACATCGTGTTAATCCATGGATTTAAAGAATATTGTGCGCTTCTGTTTCACAAAGGTGCCCTGTTACAGGATGTCCATGGGATTCTCATCCGACAAACGGAGAATGTACAGGCTGGGCGCCAGATTCGATTTACCAATGTTCAAGAAATCGTTGATCAGGAATCCATCTTGAAAGCTTATATTCAGGAAGCCGTTGAAGTTGAAAAAGCCTGTTTGGAAGTGAATTTCAAAAAGAATACAGAATACATCATTCCGGAAGAGCTTCAAATGAAATTCGATGATATCCCTGCCTTGAAAACTGCTTTTGAAGCATTGACGCCGGGACGGCAAAGAGCATACATTCTTCATTTTTCGGGGCCAAAGCAATCCAAAACGAGAGAAGCTCGGATTGAAAAATGTATGCAGCAAATTCTCAGTGGAAAGGGATTAAATGATTAGGGCAGAAAATAGATCCGAAGTGAGTAAGCAACTGCCGCGAACGCCACACGTTGGCTGTACTAAATCAGCAGAAAGGAACTCCAACGAAATAACGATGTCCTAATTTTTTTATAAGTGCTAAAATATGCCTTAGGAGGCCGATACTTACACTTTTTGGTTTGAATGCTAGGGGGAAGCTATGGTTAGTTACTTCAAAGATTTTTTACTGAACATTTTCATTATATTTTCCCCACTTGTTTTTTATCCGTACTTAAATAAATACAAAGCGCAAGGTAGAGACACCCTGTACAGAGTCTCCCTGTATATCCTCTTTGCATTCGCATTGCTTCTAACCATGTCATTTCCCGTCAATCTGCATGGACTCATCTATGATTTTCGCTCCATCCCCTTGGTTTTGGGATCGCTTTATGGAGGCCCCATCGTCACGGTTTTTTTGTTTTTGACTGTTGTGGTGTACCGTTTCATCTTGGATAATCCTCAGCAGCTGGCATACATGATCTCTGTTCTTCCTGCCGCGGCTCTTGTGATTATGATGCAGAAAAGGTTCCAAGAGAGGAAGCTGTATCAGAAAATTCTCTTGTCCATCATATTGTGTACATGTATCAAATTGATCATTTTTGGCATTTATCTTGCTTATATCCACGAATTTGCACGGATGTTCAATCAGCCTCTCGCTACCATCGAGACCTATTTGCTGCAGGCAGTCATTATTGCGGTTTGTGTGTATCTCGTTGAATTTCTCCATACGTATTCACAGATGCAAGAAGAAATGATCAAGAGCGAAAAAACCAAGATCGTCAGCGAAATGGCTGCTGCGGTTGCCCACGAAATTCGCAACCCGCTCACTACCGTGAGAGGCTTCATTCAATTATTTGGCGCCGATGATTTGGACAAGCAAAAGAAAGAGTTTTATCAAAAGATCTGCCTGGAAGAGCTGGATCGGGCGCAGCTTATCATTACGGATTATCTTTCGCTGGCAAAGCCCGACCCGGAAATCATCGAGACCATTGCCATCAACGAAGAGATACAATATTTATCCAATGTCCTCATGACCTATGCCAATTATAACAACATCCAAATCAGTGGGATCCTTTCGGAGGACCCTTCCTTGAAAATCGTGGGAGATCGATATAAGTTCCGCCAAGCCTTGATCAACATCGGAAAAAATGCAATCGAAGCTCTTCCTGAGGGGGGACTGTTGGAAATAATGGCAAATGGAACGGGGGAGGAAGTGTTCATCGTGATCCGGGATAATGGGATCGGAATGACGCCGGAGCAGATCAATCGACTCGGTACCCCTTATTACTCTACCAAAGAAAAAGGAACGGGCCTTGGAACGATGGTATCCTTTGGGATTATTAAAAAGATGAGCGGAAGAATTGGGATTACCAGCGAAAGAGGCGTGGGAACGGAGTATACCTTGAGTTTCCCGCGAGTGAACGGATGACTGGATAAAAGATGATGATTTCAAGTACCCCGCAGCTGGTTGCGGGGTTTTTTCTGTGAAAAACGTCCCCTCTCATCGGGGGATTGGACATCTTGACGTTCTCCTAATCGTGGATGGGACACCACTTCTCGTGAACGCAAAAAAGCGGCCAACAATTCCTGTCAGCCGCTAATCCGTACGTACAATCTGTCACTTTTTCTCCATGACGGCAAAGTAGTTCTCTTCATCATCCGCAAAGTTAAATACTTTTCCGGAAGGCATCTGGACAACATCTCCGACCTTCACGTTTTTGTTGCGCAAGTCGCTATGCAATTGATCGAGATTATCGGTAAAAAACATTAAAGAAGGTGTACCGAGATTTAATCCAGGTGACATTTTCGCCACGAATTCCTTGTTGTGGAGAATGATGCTGGTCTCTGCCTGTTTGGTCGGCGCAATCTCGATCCATCTCATGCCTTGTCCATTGTCTTCTTCGGAAATGACATGAAACCCCATTTTTTCCGTCCAAAAATCCCTGGCTCCATCTTGATTATTGACATACAGCATAATTTGACCGACTTTACTCATCATCAGTGATCACTCCCGTATATAAGTTATTACCCGTTTCCAGGCAAAGAATCCGTTCTGCAGGTAAAGGTCATGCTCTTGGCAAGATCAGGTTACCCGATCTGCAGTTGGCTCTCGCTTTCCTCTTTCTATCATAGCACGTAGCCCAGACTAATATTTCTCATCGATTGCGAATGTTAGGGGAGAAGCTTTTCTAACAGCAGGATGAAAATGTTTTCGGTTCAAGAATTCAGCTACCAAGCGAATGTTACGAATAAACTATTTAATTGATGAGAAAAGTATCACCTTTTCCTTCTGAAAAATAGAAATAGAAGATATTTGTTCGAAAGTGTTTGTTTGTGATGGCGCTGTTGCTTTTTTATTTTCTTCTGTTTATCATAGGCATATATTTCCTAAATGGAAATATTCAGATAATGGAACTGCTGAGTTCTTCTAGGGGGACGTAACCCTCAGATGGAAAGAAGGAATGGAAGAAATGAACTCCACGAACGCAGAAGTGATGGTCGCAGGACTGGTTTGTCTGGATATCTTTCCGACGGTACCGGCAGGCAAAGCACTGAGTCAGTTTCTACTCCCAGGGAAACTGATTGAGGTTGGCGAAGCTGCCGTCTCAACGGGTGGTGCAGTCTCCAATACCGGGCTCGCCTTGCATCGATTGGGGTCTCCACTTGTCTGATGGGGAAAGTGGGGGACGACGAGTTCGGGCGCATGGTTATCGACATTTTGAGAAGAGCGGATCCGTCATTCATCAACGAGATGATTGTAGCCAAAGGAGAGCAGACCTCTTACTCCATTGTGCTCAGCATACCCGGTGTGGACCGGATCATCCTACACTGTCCTGGTGCGAACGCGACGTTTCATCCTGCAGATCTTGACCCAGACCGGATCGCACGCGCTCGAATCTTTCATTTTGGATATCCTCCGCACATCCGCCAAATGTATGTAAATGGCGGGCAAAACTTGGCAGAACTCATGGAGAAAATCAAACGCCTTGGCGTCGCAACCTCCCTGGACATGGCTATGCCCGATCCGGATGCCGAGTCAGGCCGAGTGGATTGGATCCAGCTGCTCCAAAGGACGCTGCCTCACGTCGACCTTTACTTGCCCAGTCTGGAAGAGACCCTGTTTATGCTCAAACGCCCGTATTACGAAGAGCTGCAGCGAAGGGCAGGCGAGGAAGGAATATTGCCTCTGGTTTCGGAAGAGGTCATACGTGAATCAGCGGAACAATTGCTTGGGATGGGATGCGGAATGGTGGGGCTGAAGCTGGGTGAGTCGGGTATGTTGTTGCGAACGGGCTCTAGAGAAAGGCTTCGTCAAATAGGTGGCTCTCTGATCCGCGATCATGAGCAATGGGCCAACCGGCAGCTGTGGACGCCTTGCTATGAAACGATCGTAAAGGGAACAACGGGGGCTGGAGATTGCACCATCGCGGGCTTCCTGGCAGGGATGTTGAAGGGATTGCTACCAGAGTCTACCTTGCGTCATGCAGTCGCGGTAGGTGCTTTCTGTGTAGAAGCAATGGATGCGACGAGCGGAGTGGTTTCCTGGGAGCAGGTCGAAGGGAGGGCGCGAGCAAAGGAAAAGAGGCTTCCACTGCGACAAGCTCCCGAGGGCTGGTCTTGGGATGAACGGCTAGAGACATGGGTGGGGCCGCTAGACAAATCATTCGTTTGAATATGTTTGGAAATGTTTGTATTTGATAAGATGGTGCTAACACAAACCGGGGTACTGATCGCTTTTCGTTCGTGACAGGAGGGGAAACAACATGCTGAATAGCACCAGACAATTGCAAATGAAAGAATATATCCAAGAGAAGAAAAACGTTACTGTTCAAGAGCTGATGGAGTACTTCCATGTTTCAGACATGACCGTTCGACGTGATCTGATCCAGCTCGAAAAGCTCGGGACATTCAAGCGTGTCCATGGAGGCGTGGCTCATGTGGAGGGCGAGAAGGATTTTCTGCTCCCTTTCTCAGAAGATTCGAACCTGCAAGCGAAAGTACGGATTGGTGAAAGGGCCGCTTCCATCGTACAGGATGGTCAATCGGTATTGCTCGATGCAGGATCAACCGCTTTGGAAGTCGCGAGAGCGCTTGCAACCCGTTCGAACATCACCGTGATCACGAACTCGATTCCCGCTGCTTCACTCCTTTCTCAAAACAGCAGCTTGCAGGTCATGATGACAGGGGGTGACATCCTCCATACTTCACAATCGCTGATTGGTTACACTGCCGTTCAATTTTTGCGGCGCTTGCAGGTAGATCACGCGTTTATTGGCTGCAAAGGTATGTCAATGGAGCGCGGACTCATGAATTCGAATATGGCAGAAGGCGAAGTAAAATGGACGATGATGAACGTTTCTCGCCAGGTGTACGTGGTGGCAGACCATACGAAATTTGAACAGGCCGCCTTCCATGTTTTTGCGGGCTGGGACCAAGTCGATGCCATCATCTCCACCGATCAGGTGAAGGAATCGTATCAACGAGATTTTGAAGCGAAAGAACAGGCGCAGTTGATTCTGGTCTAGAGAAAAAGGAGGATTAGCCCATGACGATTCGCAGTGAGGTAAAAAAACGTACGGTTGAGATGTTGGCACATGCGGGTCTCTTGCTGACGGAAGAGGAGCAAGAGAAGATTGAGATTGCGGATATGGGATTGGGTCATCTGGAAGTAGAAGGACTGCAGCTGTTTACCTACATCAATACGGATCGTTACTGCGCAAAAGAGCTGGTTCTCTTTCCACGCCAAACCTGCCCGGAGCATTTACACCCGCCAGTGAACGGGGAACCCGGAAAACAGGAAACCTTTCGCTGCAGGTGGGGAACCGTCTACCTGTACGTGGAAGGGGAAGCGACACCCACTATTCAAGGGATTCCTCCTGCTGGGAAAGAAGACGTGTACACGGCAAGGCATGAAATCATTCTCAGACCTGGAGAGCAATTTACCATTGATCCCGGCACGAAGCATTGGTTTCAAGCGAGTGATGAAGGGGCGATCGTTTCCGAGTTTTCCAGCACGAGCCGGGATGAGTATGATGTGTTCACGGACCCGTTGGTGAGAAGGCTGGAAGGGATCGATCTATAGCGCAAGCCTTTAAACAGCCCTTGTTCCTCTTGGGCTGTTTTTTGTGTCGAATAAGAATTGGGGAATTTAGTTGACTGAGGCAACTTTACAGATTATTCTCTACGTAACAACCATTTCTTCCACAGGCAGGGGATAATCTGATGGAATTGATGCAAGCTGTAGAAAAAATCCGCAAGTTCAACCGGTATTACGCTAATCTGTTGGGCAAAATCGATCAGGAAATCTACCATAAGCCCTTTCCGTTGACAGAAGCTCGTGTCATCACAGAAATTTATGTTCGAAACGGCTGTACTGCCACGGAGGTACGGGAGACGCTGGGGATTGATAAAGGCTATATGAGTCGAATCCTGCAGAGGTTTGAGGAAGATCATGTCATCAGGAAAGAGCGCAGAGCCGATGATCAGCGTCAATACGTGCTCTACCTGACGGAGGAGGGCAAAGAAATCTATCATCGACTGGCGGATGATGCGAACCGGGAAGTGGGGAAAATGATACAACCCATTTCGAAATCAGATCAGGCAAAGCTTGTGACCTCCATGGAAACCATTGAATCCATTTTAGCATCGGAAGCGCCACCTGAAGTCATGATCCGACCCTTTCGGCCAGGAGATGTAGGGTATGTAGGACACCTCCATGGCAAGCTCTACCGTACTACGTATCAATTTGGTCAGATGTTTGAATATTACGTCATGAAGGGCTTGACCGAGTTTATGCTGGATAACGCTGGAGGGAATCTCTGGATTGCAGAAGTGAACGGGCAATTGGTAGGGTCCATCGCCATTACGCGTTCTACTGAACAAGTAGCTCAGCTGCGGTGGTTTGTGATTGATGAACAATTTCAAGGCCTCGGGATCGGAAAAAAGCTCATGGATACAGCAATCTCCTTTTGTGTTGAGCAGGGATATCGACACGTTTTCCTATGGACGGTAAACATTTTGGAGACTGCACGCTACCTTTATCGCAAATATAACTTTTCCATAACCGAAGAAAAACTAAACGCGGAATGGACCAAAAGCACGATCATGGAGGAAAGATGGGACTTGGAGCTAACGAATCAGGAGGCATGACCGCGCCCCCTTCCTTCCATATCGATTCCCTCTAGCGAACAGGAGTGAAGTTCCTGCATGTTTTTGATCGGTGAAGTATCGAAGTTGTTTCAAATCGACATCCGTACCTTGCGTTATTACGATGACATTCATCTGTTAAAACCGGCTCATGTGGATGATCGAACAGGCTATCGGTATTACTCGATCGAGCAATTTGAGCAGCTGATCACGATTCTGTACCTCAAAGCGCTGAACATTCCATTGAAGCAGGTGAAGCAGTTTTTGGAGAATCGAGACATTGATCATATCTTGCAGCTCTTGGAAGAACAGCAGAAAGAGACGGAAAAACGAATCAGTGAGTTTACGCAAATACAGAAGAAAATTACTAGCCGGATTCATCAAATCGTGGATGCGACGAATGAACAAGAGCTGGACAAGATTCGCGAAGTGGAACTCCCTGAGAGAACGATCGTCTGGCTGAAGCAAAAAATACAAAAGACCGACAACCTGGAGATGTCGATTCGGCTATTGGAGAACAGCACGCATATGAAGTCGACGATATTTTTGGGGAAAGTCGGGCTGTCGATCGCGATGGAGAATGTAAAGCAACGGAGCTTTGATGAGTATGACTCCATCTTTGTCATCGTTGAGAATGAAAGCTTCCATGTCAATGAGGCGAATGAAAAGATCCTTCCGAGGGACAGGTACGTGACCATTCGTTTTGCGGGAACTCACGTCGATGCTTCTCCCTATTACGAAAAGCTGATGGATTACATCGAAGAGAAGGGATATGAAATCGTAGAGGACGCCTTGGAAATTACCTTGATCGACTATGGACTGACCAATGATCGAAGCAAATTCGTAACCGAGATTCAGCTGTTGGCAAAATAGATAGCTTGAAAGATCAACCGCCGAGCAATGCCTTGGACAGCTTTAGCGGTGAATGAGAACCGATATGCGAAAGCGTGTCGGTTTTTTGCTGTACACGGCAGGAGATTTTTAGCGAGTCTGAGGTGAATTCCGACTAAAGTTGGACACAAAAATCATACTTAGGATAACGTTTGATTTCAAACCCGAGCCGTTTCCATCCTTTCCCATCATTCATGTACCTTTAGAGTAACAAATATTTGAAAAATGGGGTACGTACATGAAAGCCGAGATTGGAAAGAGGAATCATTCATCGACTGCTTTTTTTGAAGGGGAGAAATGGCTGGTCATCACGGGCTTGCTAGGTTTTTGTTTGGCTGCCGTATGCGGAGTCTGGGTAATGATGCACGGGGCGCAGGTTCTTCCAAAAGGGGATGTCCTGAAAGCCTTTTCATTTAATGCGGCACTGGGTATGTTTCTGTTGTCCACAGCAGCTATCATGCCGCTTTCCGCCCTAGGTTCGAATAGTAGGGCGGTGTTTCGGTGGACTTATATCACGCTTGCGCTTTATTCGTACGCTGCGGAAACCGTTCAAAATTTTCGAGGGGTGGATCCCCGGTTCGTGAAAGGCGGGACTCCTTTTGATATCTGGGTGGGCTCGATTTTTACGTTTGTCGCCTTGCTGCTGGTCCTCTTTTATTTATTTGCGGCGATTTCCTTTTTCCGTCGAAGGGCATACCAGCTTCGGCCTGAACTGGTGGTGGGAATTCGCTATGCCATGCTTGCCGTGATCCTCTCCTTTGCAGCTGGGATCTGGATCTCATTTAATGCGGGACGCTATGTCGGAATGCATGGAAACATCATCTGGCTCCACGGGCTTGGTTTCCACGCCCTGCAAGTCGTCCCCCTTATCGCATGGCTGTGCGAACGAACAAGGCAGCTGACAGCGGTACGCAAACGACTGATTCATGTGACAGGGATTGCGTACTTGATGGGACTGCTGGCAGTCGGATGGCAAACCTACCTCGGCTTGCCTGTCTTGACTTTATCTGTACTGCCCATCCTCGCGTCTATCTGTTTTTTAGTTACGGTAGCTGCTGGCATCTGGCTGTTGTGGCAGTGGAAAGACCGAACTCCAATCATTCTGGAACAAACAAATGATTGAGAATGAAAAGTCATAATTGACCCTCCAGCTGCTGGAGGGTTTATTCTTTTCCCAAAGATTCGAGAGGGAGAGGATTTTGGCGTGTTGGGAACGATCGTGAATGTCGCGTTGATTATCATGGGAAGCATCATCGGCAGTGTGTTCAAGAGGGGGATGAAAGACGCGTATCAGGATATTTTGATGCAAGGAATGGGACTGGCCGTGACGGCGCTTGGGGTCTACGCGATTTCAAAGCACATGCCAAAAAGCCAGTATCCGGTCCTGTTTATCGTCAGCCTGGCTTTAGGTGGAGTCATAGGTGAAAAGCTGAACATGGAGGAGCGCTTCAAAACACTGGTTTCCAAAATTTCCAAAGGGAATCTGGCGGAGGGGCTATCCACTGCGGTGCTGCTATTTTGCATTGGCACCCTGTCCATTGTGGGACCCATAGAGAGTGCGTTGAATGGAAACCAAACCTATTTGTTCACCAATGCCATCCTGGATTTCGTGACCTCCATTGTGCTTGCAGCCAGCTTTGGGATTGGAATAGCCCTATCCGCCATTGTCCTGTTTTGCTGGCAAGGCTTTTTATTCGTCTCAGCGGGAGCTGTTGCCAGTCATATCCCTCCCGAGCTCTTGACGGAAATATCCGTTATCGGAGGCGTTTTGATTCTCAGCTCTGGTCTGAGCATTCTCGGGTTAAAGAAGTTCCGGACGATGAATCTGATTCCCGCGCTTCTGATCCCGGTGCTATATTTGTCGGTGAAGAGCTGGATCGGATTTTAAACGGTAAAGGTACTGTCCACGGGCAGTACCTTTTTCGCTCTTTCGGTATTCAATTTTTGGAGCGCGCATCTAATTGCGTCCAATTCTTGTAATCGTGTATGGCAAAGCCTGCAAAGCTAGGATAATGGGACAGCTTTTCCTTGGCGATCGCCATCTGTTCCTTCATCGCTTTTATACCAGTAGTGTAAAACGTCGTGAAGTCGCCTTCCGAGCTGGGGGCTGTTTCGACGGCGAACACGGCTTGCTTTTTTAGCGTGCTAGCTTCTCGGGCGATCGCGTGTGCATTGGCGACGATGCCGTCATTGCCTAGCGCAGCATTTCGATAGTCCATGATGACGACAGCATCTGCTTTCTCGAGCATCCAGGCGCTCAAGCTGTATGTGGAATCTGGCACCTTGATCATAGGCAGCCAAAAAGGAACGTCAAATGTCAGTTTTAATCCGCTTCCTTTCGTCTTCTGCTCGATCAAACGGATATTGTCCATCCAATTTTCGATCACTTGCCTGTTCTCGGTCTTCCACTCGGGTAAAAGATAAGGCTCAATATCAAAATGCAGCCCGGAAAACCTTTCAGATGGATCAACCGTCGCATTGTACGTGCTCACCCAGTCAATAAATGCCTCGATATTCACCTGCTGGGAGGGATACGCCCATTGGGGACGGCCGGCCAATGCTTCCACACGAATCTGGTGATCCCTGGCCGTTTTGATAAATTTCCGGTAGACGTCCACAGGGATGTCGCGGTCGAATTGAAGGTAAATCGTGGTCAATTGGTTATCACGCGCAAATTTCAAAAGGTTTTCTTGATCTGTCCGGATGAGGGGGGTATCCCAAATCCAAGTGCTTCTCTGCAACGTACGCACGTCCTCGTTGCCTGCAGCCGGGGCAGGCGGCGGTATCACTTTCGAATGTCCGGGAGTCGTCACGACTATCAGATTTCGCTCATCGATCCAATCGATCTTCGCATCAAACACTTCACTGATGAAGCGAAGCGGGATCATCGTGCGGCCCTCCGTGATCACGGCAGGCGTATCGAAGGGGATTGACTTCCCATTTACCAGTGCGCTGTTTTGGCCGATAGTCAAGACGATCTTTTCCGTTTTGTTTGACAGAGTCACTTGGTTTGTCTGACCATTCCATTGGACGAGAAGACCAAGCTCCTCGGCTACAAATCGTGCAGGGACAAGCGTGCGTCCCGTCTTCTCATCGATATAAGGAGAGGCATCCGGAAAGGCGACATATTGTCCATTCACCGCAACCTGGACGGGCGTTGCGGCTGCGAGTACCGGTATCGTCTGAGTGGTGCCGAGAAGGCCAGCCAGTAAAACAGCGCCAACTATTTTTTTCATCGTATTTTCCCTATAGCTTTCATTTACTTTTGCAAGGCGTTGCCACTCTATTTTACTATAGGAATCCTTTCCCATCCTGATCAGAAGGTTGGATAGAGGCGGGCCTCATCCATGAAAAAATTCCTGGGTAGGAATACATCCACTGCCCCCGACCTCCATCTCCGAACAGTCTAGGGCGACTGCCCTAGGTTGCGCACCCCATCAGGAGCGGATACTGGCAAGTTCTTGACCAGGATGATTCCAAAGGTAAAAATATACAGTATATTCATCTTCTTCGACATTGGCTAGAAAATTCAGATCATTGACTTGCAAAGAACAGGGTGAGAATACCAGAAAGAGAGGAATCCAAATTGAATCATTGCACGTTGTACGCATCCGTTCAGGAGCATCAGAAAATCCTCGACGCGATTCAGGAGATTTTTCTTGATCAAGATATCGTGAGCAGCGCTGAAGGTCGGACCGTTACAGTTTCGGATAAAAAGTGGTTTAGCAAAAATACTGTGACGTTCAATCTTATGCGAGAAGAACGGGATGCGAAAGACTTCCAACCGATGAAAAAAGAGATGTTTGCCTTCTTTGCCCAGATTGAAACGAGACACGAACAAGTCAAGCAGAAGCTGCTGCTTCAAATCTCGGCTCTAAACGTGGCGGTCGGGATCGTGTCGAACAAGGAAATCAATCAGGCGACGCTTCAAAGCATCCTGAAAATCGCAGCAAAAGTGCACGGCATCGTATTTCTGCCGAGCGGGGATATGCTGGATCAGTCGGGCCGGCTCATTTTGAATCCAGCAGGTGAATCCGAGTTGGAAGATTTTCAGGTAACGGTAAGCGCGGATTTGATAGATGGCCACATTCGGCCAACGAAGTTGGGGGAAGAGCGAAAAGAGCGAAGCATGAAGCTGCTGGATGAACAGGGTATTCCCTACATTCGGCATCTTCCTGTGATCGAGGGAGACGAGGAGACGGTCATTCGAAGCAAGGAAGAGATCGTCCAGAGAGCCATTGCGCTGTGCTTGATCGCCGTCTATGCGGGAGGCATCGCTGAAAATGGAGAAGTGCGTAAGGAGCGGGAATTCATAGAGGAAATCATTCAACAGTATGGAGCAGGCACATTCTTTACAGAAAAAGAAAGAAACTTCCTCGATGATCCCGAGCCTGCCCAGACAAATACGATCCAGATGGTATGGATGTACGAATGCTACTGGGTGCTCCTGTGGGCTCTCGGCTACAAGGAAGAACTCGAGTTTCCCGGGCAAATCTGCGATGTGAGCGTGGCTATCGATGTTCTGCGCAGTGCTGGCGATTATGATACCTTTTGCCAGCATGCAGTCGTTCGGAGCAAGGCGGAAATCCTGGATCAGGCAGATCTGATCTACCGCTATGATTGGGCATGCGTGGACGCCAGAATCCATAATCGCACGGTTGCCGGAGGTTTGGACAGCGGGGTCGTCATGGAAAGGCACCGGGCATTGAATTGGCTCTTCCGGTTTATGGGGGACGACTGGGATCATGTACAGATTCATACGTAGCGATTAGGAATCAAAAAGAAAACGCCCTTGTATGGGCGTTTTCTTGCGTAAAGCTTTCAGCTATGTATAGAGGTAGCTTATTTTACGATATCTTTCAATTCTTTTCCTGGTTTGAACGCAGGGAGCTTGCTGGATGCAATCTCAATCTCTTCACCGGTTTGCGGGTTACGGCCTTTGCGGGCTGCACGCTCGCGAACTTCGAAGTTACCGAAGCCGATGAGGGATACTTTTTCACCGTTTTGGAGGGAGTTTGCGATCGCGTCCAAAATCGCGTCTACTGCTTTTGTGGAATCTTTTTTCGTGAGCTCTGTCATTTCTGCTACTTTTGCGATCAGTTCAGTCTTATTCATAGAATCAACATCCTTTCAATTGATATAGAATACATATTACTGGTTTTCTATGAAAAATGGAAGAGTTTGAAGGGAACGTTTGTTTTCGCAACTGCTAAAAAGGAACTGCGAAGCCAAAATCATATATTTTTGGCAGATTCCCATACTAATGTAGACTTTGCCCGAAGGAGGACCCATACATGCCTGCAGATTCAAAGAAACAGACGCTGCCCCCGCAGCATCAAAACCAGCAGCCGGGTAAGGAAAGCAAAATGACTCCGCTTCCCGAATCGGTCAAGCCGCACTATCTTGCAAGCGGAAAATTGCGAGGAAAAGCAGCAATCATTACCGGTGGGGACAGTGGGATTGGGAAGGCAGCTGCCATTTGCTTTGCAAAAGAAGGAGCAGACGTCGCCATTGTATACCTAAGCGAAGAGGACGATGCGAAGGAAACGCAAAAACTGATAGAAGCAGAGGGAGTAAGGTGCCTTCTCTTATCCGGTGATATCGGAGACGAAACCTTTTGTCATAACGTGGTGCAGCAGACCCTCGCATCCTTTGGGAAGCTGGACATTTTAGTAAACAATGCCGCGGAACAGCATCCCAAAAAGAATCTGGAGGACATTACGACCGAGCAGCTGCATAAGACGTTTCAAACCAATTTCTTTTCCGTCTTTTATTTGACAAAGGCCGCGCTTCCTCATTTGCATAAAGGTGCATCCATCATCAATACCGCTTCTGTCGTCGCGTATGAAGGTCATAAAGAGTTACTTGATTATGCTTCGACAAAAGGAGCGATAGTTGCCTTTACGCGCTCACTCTCTTCAAATCTGGCGGAACGTGGGATACGGGTAAACGGGGTAGCTCCGGGACCGATCTGGACACCATTGATTCCATCCACATTTCTCGCGGATCAGGTCGCGACCTTTGGAAGCGATACCCCGATGAAACGTCCGGGACAGCCTGCAGAAGTGGGACCCGCCTATGTCTTCTTGGCCTCTGATGATGCCACTTACATAACGGGACAGGTCATCCATGTGAATGGAGGCAGTATCGTAAACGGATGACAATCTTGCGCCACACCTAGTATTGCACCTGACTCGGGTGCTTGTTCCACTTTGCACTCTCCTGCACTCCAATCCTTGACAAAAAATGGATCCGTCCCTATAGTGTTTTTACGCGCATGACTCTGTGATGAGTGAGTCATTTTGCCACGTATATTTCGGTATTTATATACATTCAAAACGATGGAGCATTGGGGGAGTAGCCGTATGAGCCAAGCCAATAGAGGAATCTATCAGTCGACGGAAATGAAAAGCTGGGCAAACCTGGTAAATGGTGAGAACAGCAAATTGTTCGAGCCCGTAACCATCGGTGCATGGAATCTCCGGACTCGGACAGCAATGGCTCCGATGACTCGTTGCTTTGCAGACGATCTGACCGGTGTGGTAGGTGAAGATGTCGCAGCCTACTACCGGAGGAGGGCAGCGGATGGAATCGGTTTGATCATCACGGAAGGAATTGTCGTGAGTCCTCGTGGAAAAGGAAATCCCGGCATTCCAGGCCTCTATACGCAGGAGCAAATCGAAGGGGGGACAAAAGTGACGCAAGCCGTGCACGAAGAAGGCGGAACGATTATCGCCCAGATCTGGCATGTCGGACGACTGTCTCACCATGAGCTGGCAGGCAACCTGCCGCCGCAAGCCCCATCCGCGATTGCCGCTGAGGGAACCGTTCCTCGCTTCCGCCAGCCTTATGACATACCCGAAGCTATGACGATTGCGGACATCGAGGAACTGATTGGTCAATACGCCCAGGCAGCGAGAAACGCGATGGAAGCAGGCTTCGATGGAGTCGAAATTCACGGGGCTCACGGTTATTTGATCGATCAGTTCAATTCTGACGTGTCCAACCATCGTACGGACCGTTATGGCGGAGATCTGGCCCAAAGATTGACGCTGATGAAAGAGGTAACGAAAGCAGTCATCGATGCAATCGGTGCCGATCGAACGCTGATTCGTTTTTCTGCCCATAAAGCCGATAATCCGACCTACATGTGGGAAGATCCGGAGATGGCGATCCGAACGTTCGTTGAAGCCTTCAAGGAAGTAGGGGCGACCATGATCCACCCATCCATCATGCAGTACACACGGGTGCTGGCGGATGGAAAAACCATGCATCAGCTGGTGCGCAAATATTGGGATGGTGTGATCGTAGGCGTCGGCACGTTGGATCCGGAAACAGCAGAGCGGGCGCTGCTGGAAGGAACGATTGATGTGGCAGCCTTTGGTCGTCCCTTGATTGCCAATCCTGACTTTATCCATCGCTTGAAAAACGGCGAGGAATTACAGGAGTATGATGCGAAAACCCAATTGGGTGTTTTGGTGTAAGGCCAAGGCCAATCATAGAAAAGAAGCTCAGAGATGGGCTTCTTTTTTTGCGGTTTTCTCTCCATGTTTGACCGTTGCTGCCCAAAACGAGAGTGCCATGACACTGACAGCAGCCCCCAGAAGGCAAACGCCGTACCATCCAGCGATGGAGTACACATAGGTGGATGAGATGGACCCGGCTGCACTGCCGATGGAATAGAAGATCATGTAAGCGGCCGTCAGCCGGCTGCGCGCTTCGGGGCGGACCATGAAAATCATGCTCTGGTTTGTGACGTGGACTGCCTGCACGGCCATGTCGAGAAGTACAATGCCGACCACTAACGCAAGCAATGAGTGCTCCGTATTAGAGATGGGGATCCACGAGGCCAGGAGGAGGGTCAGTGCAACGCCTGTTGTTCGCTGTCCTAATCCTCGATCGGCATATCGCCCAGCCCGTATGGCGGCTAACGCTCCTGTTACTCCCGCCAGGCCGAATGCGCCGATCGCCGTATGCGAAAGGGACAAGGGAGGAGCGCTGAGCGGGAGCACCAGAGATGTCCATAAAATGCTGAAAACCGTAAAAATCAGAAGAGCAAGCACTGCACGAACTCGCAAGATCCCCTCCTGCCGGAACAAAGTCAACATAGAGCGGAGTAGATAGCTGTAGGAGAGGGATTCTGTTTGATGTTCCTTCTTCGGCATGGAGAAAAAGAGGGCACAGGCCATGATGAGCACGAGCGCTGCCGATACAAGGTAGACAAATCGCCAACCAGCAAGGTCGGTTACGATCCCGGCAAAGGTCCTGGCGAGCAAAATCCCGATCACGACGCCGCTCGTCACAACACCTACCACGCGCCCCCGTCTTTCTGGTGCCGATAATGTAGCTGCGAAAGCGACCAGCGTTTGCGTCACTACTGCTAAAAAACCGACGAGCGATAAGCCGGCAAATAGTACAGTGGCGCTAGGGGAGAGACCGACTATCGTGAGGGCAAGAACGGAAGCAAGCATCTGACCGAAGATTAATTTGCGGCGATTGAGCATGTCACCGAGCGGCACTAGCAAAAAAAGTCCCAGTGCATAACAAATCTGCGTAATGGTAATGAGAATGCCAATGGAGGCGTGAGCCATACCAAATTCGATGGCGATCGCATCGAGCAGCGGCTGCGCATAGTAGATGCTGGCGACAGAAAGGCCGCAGGCAATGGCAAATAGAAGAGCCGCAGCGTGAGACATCTGAAAAAATCTCGAATTGTTGCCAACGTTCGCATTTGTATTCCTTGAATTCATGTTTTCGATTCACCGTCTTTCCCATTTGGATGAGGTAAGGAATCAAAATATACCGAACGGTACAAAAAGATTCGAGTTCAATTTATCTCATGAATTTGCATATCGTCAAGAGGGATTTTCTTTTCGCACAACAAAAGGCTGAACCAACAAAAGCACTGATGTGCGGGGCTAATCATGTTCGGATCGAATAGTAAATTGACAATCATGCTGGATGGTTTTACTATATAACTTACCGATCGGTATGAAATGAGGAGGCAGTCATGGTCAGAATTCGGGAATTTGATGAGGAAAAGGCACTGGACGCAGCCATGCAATTATTTTGGGAGAAGGGGTACGAATCCGCCTCGCTGAGCGATTTGACAGCTCGCATGGGGATTCAGAAGCCCAGCTTGTACGCAGCCTTCGGAGACAAGAAGCGGTTGTTTGAAGCAGCTCTACGAAAATACACGCAAGCCCACGCATCCACTGTACGTTCAAAGCTGCATGGCCACTCTTCTGTGAAAGAAGCCTTCCGGTCCTACTTCGAAGACCTAGTGAATGCGGAGTACGAGGAGAAAAGCCCGAACCGGGGGTGCTTTTGCATTAACACCATCGTGGAGCTGGCCCCCCATGACGAGAAATTTGAAATCCTTACGCGGGAGCATCAAATGTTTCTGACTGTCCTTTTTCAAGAAGCACTTGAGCGAGGAATCCAAACAGGAGAGCTGGATAGCGGGCTCCATGCAAAGGCGTTAGCTCAGGCGTTGGTCGTGTCATTGATCGGACTCACGGTGCTGATGAAGTCGCGACCCGAACGTTCAGTTGTCAATAACGCGGTATCGGTCATTCTCTCGTTGATCCACTGATTCCATTTTGTCCGGGTGCAGGAGGTCTCCAGTAGATGGGGAATATCGTAGAGTAGGAACGTGACAGGGTTTTCGGCGCAGGAAACCATGTTCGGGAAAGCGCATCCGACACATACGTCCGGCATTGGAATCATAGAAATAGTAGCGGATGAGCGTGTTGGTTTTCGCCTATGTCTGTAGACTGACCCGTATCTGCGATCAAAGGGAGGAAAAGCGATGAAGAGTGTGTACGAGCTGAAGATGACGATCGATGGAGAAGCGGTTGCTGCCGAGGAGACTCTGCCGGTGATCAACCCGGCCACGGAAGAAGTGATTGCCGCTGTGCCGCAAGCCAGCAAGCAGGAATTGGATGCAGCGGTCGCGGCAGCCAAAAAGGCATTTTCCAGTTGGGCTGCCACCCCGATCGATGAACGCGGAGAACAGTTGTCCCGATTAGCGGATGCCATTTACGCGAACCGCGAAGAACTGGCGACTCTCTTGCGGCTGGAGATGGGACGGCCCCAAGCGGCAGCGTTGGGTGAAATCGATGGAGCGTCCTATTGGCTAAAGGAAGTGGCCAAGCAACGATTAAAGCGGGAAGTCATCGAAGAAACCGAGAATCACCGCGTGGAGCGGTATTTCACCCCGCTGGGAGTCGTAGGAGCCATCGTTCCCTGGAATTTCCCTTTCGCTCTTTCCATCTGGAAAATCGCTCCAGCCTTACTCGCAGGTAATACGGTCGTCGTGAAGCCATCGCCCTATACCCCTTTGACTGCCCTGAAAATCGGCGAAATCGCATGTGGGATCTTGCCTCCAGGCGTTCTCAACGTGGTTTCGGGTGGGGACGATTTAGGCAGATGGATCACAGAACACCCGGACGTGAACAAAATCAGCTTTACGGGGTCGACGGCAACCGGCAAAAAGGTCATGCAAAGCGCGGCTTCGAACCTGAAGCGGGTAACGCTCGAGCTCGGAGGCAACGATGCGGCCATTGTACTCCCGGATGCTGATCCCGCAAAGATTGCCAAGCCGCTGTTCTGGGCAGCGTTCCGAAACACCGCCCAAGTATGCATCGCTACCAAGCGGATGTATGTTCACGAAGACATTTACGATGCCTTTTTGAATGAACTCATCGAATATGCGAAAACGGTTAAAGTGGGCGATGGTGCGGACCCTGCCACCGAGCTGGGTCCGATTCAAAATAAAATGCAGTATGAAAAAGTCATGGATCTGATTGAAGATACGAAACGCATCGGTGCCTCCATTGTGCTTGGCGGGGACATTGAAGACAAACCAGGCTACTTCATCCCGGTAACGATTGTGGATAATCCACCGGAGGATTCTCGTGTCGTGGTGGAGGAAGCTTTTGGGCCTGTCCTTCCTGTCTTGAAGTATCGTGATTTTGATGAGGTCATTGCGAGGGTGAACAATACCAATTATGGCCTCGGAGGCTCCATTTGGGGAAAAGACGTCGACTTGGCGCAGAGCATCGCTGAGCGACTGGAGACGGGGACCGTATGGATCAATGAAGTAAGTGTGCTCTCCCCCCATTATCCATTCGGGGGGCACAAAGAGTCTGGATTAGGTGTAGAGAATTCGCTGGATGGCCTTGCGGAGTATACCAATTCCAAAACGATCATGGTGAATAAGAAAAGATCCTACTAGTTTCTTCATCCGAATGCCTACACTAAAAAAAGCACCTGATGGGTGCTTTTTTTGATTCACAGCTTCTAGTGCAACTTACGGTGCTTCTTCACGAGGAAAGCTCACCTGTAAAAGATGATTACCAATCAAAATCGCCCTACCCTTTCGTTGGAAAGAATCGTAAAATAGCCCCAGTCTAAGAACTGAAAAAAGAAAACAACAGCCTACGTCGCTGCCAGTGAAAGGGTGTTTGGAAGTGAAAATCGGGTTGGTCCGTCATTTTAAAGTGAAACAGGAGTTTCCCAAAGGGGTGTTGAGCGGACGTGAACTACGTGAGTGGTTTGAAGCCTATGACTTGGCTGAAATCGAAAAGGGGGAAACTGACCTCCATAATATTGAATGGGACCATTGTTTCGCTAGTGAAATGCCGAGAGCAATGCAAACCGCTCAAAACATCTTTAAAGGACCCATTCGGATGATGGCGGAGCTCGTCGAAGTACCAGCACCCGTCTTTGGCGAAAACATGAAGCTGCCCTTCATGATTTGGGGAATCTTAATCCGGCTCTCTTGGATATTCAATAAAAAAACACGAAGCGACATCGAACAGGCGAAGGGAAGGATTCACCGTGTACTGGATGAAGTCATTGCGCTAGAGGAAGGGAACGTTTTGATCGTCAGTCATTCAGCCCTGATGATGTTCATGCGTAAAGAGCTCCTGAAGCGAGGTTTTCGGGGACCCTCTTTCAAGCATGCAGACAATGGGAAGCTCTACGTCTTTGAGAATTGAGTCAAACCCAGTCTTTCATGTGATCAACCTTACAAAAGTGTAATGGTAGGGAAAGGGAAAACCATTTTTCATTTTCTTCAAATGAACTAAGATTCTCCTATTGGAAAAAGGGGGATCACTCTTTATGAATGCCATGGAAGTGAATATTCATTATTTCAGGCTGATCAATGATTTGGGGAAGCAATATCCGATGTGGAATCCGGTGTTTTATGTCATCGCAGAATACATGGTGTACGGTCTGGCACTCGCTGTATTCCTGTATTGGTTCAGGCGCACATCCGAAAATCGCATGATGGTCATTTGCGGGACCGTTACATTTTTCCTCGCAGAATTATTTGGGAAAGTGGCCGGGTCTCTGCACTACAATCAGCAACCTTCCGCAGAGCTGACAGACGTCAATCAGCTGGTACAGAAAGCCGTCAACAATTCTTTCCCAAGCGACCATACCATCTTGTTTTTTTCCTTTTGCATGAGCTTTTGGCTGTTCAAAAAGCGATCAGGAATATTTTGGATGCTGCTGGCATTATGTATGGGGATATCCCGCATATGGGTCGGAGTGCACTATCCGGCTGATGTCATCGTGGGTGCGCTGATCAGCATCGGTTCTGCTCTGGCCGTATATTTGGTCGTGCCAAGACTTCCTATCGTCCACACACTACTCGGATTTTACGAAAAAGCAGAGCAAGCACTGTTCCCTGCGAAACAAAAATCGAGGGACTTGTGAGAGTGCTTGGCGGAAGTGTCAAGGCTGAGTAGAGCTAAAATTCGGCAATCGAGGTGAAAAATGGCCACACTGTTTTTAGGGATCATCTATGTAGCTTTTATTAGCTTGGGCCTGCCTGACGCTTTGCTGGGAGCGGCTTGGCCAAATATGCAAGCGGATGTAGATGCACCATTTGAAACAGCTGGGTTCTTATTTATGACCATGGCGGCAGGCACGATCGTGTCCAGCCTGGCAAGCGGCACCTTGGTGATTCGGTTCGGGACAGGCAAAATCACTCTCGTTAGCTGTATCTTAACAGCCAGTGCTCTGCTAGGCTTTGCTTATGCCCCCTCGATAGTCTGGCTGTATGCGTGTGCCGTTCCCCTGGGTCTAGGCGCAGGGGCAGTGGACGCAGGATTGAATAACTATGTGGCTGCACACTACAAAGCGCACCATATGAGCTGGCTGCATTGTTTTTGGGGAGTCGGGGCCACTTTGGGTCCCGTCATCATGGCACCCTTCCTGTCAGGAAAAGAGATGTGGAGACAGGGCTATTTGACTGTTGCGAGCATACAATTTGCATTGGTGGTCATCCTCTTCTTTACACTTCCTTTATGGACTTCGAGAAAAGCGCGTTCAACTGGGGAAGAAACCACGCGAACCGAAAATAGAGGGGTGAGCGAAAAGACGAGGCCAGACAAAACCTTGCAGAAAAAAGAAGTTACATGGGCCTTGGCACCCTTTTTGCTGTATTCCGGAGTCGAAGCATCCATCGGCTTGTGGGGAAGCAGCTTTTTAGTCGAGAGGCGGGACATTCCTGTCTCGGCGGCTGCTCACTGGATCTCCCTTTATTACGCTGGCATAACCATCGGCAGATTCCTGACGGGATGGATTACCTTTACAATGAGCAATCGCCAGCTCATTCGCACAGGCCAGTTGATTGCCCTCAGCGGTTCGGCATTACTGCTCCTGCCCTTGCCGCCAGCTTTCTTGCTGGCAGGCTTCATGATCCTTGGATTAGGCCTCGCGCCGATCTTTCCGTGCATGCTACATGAGACACCTGCGCGGTTTGGACACGCAAATTCTCCTGCCATGATGGGGTATCAAATGGCGACTGCTTATACGGGAAGCACGTTCATCCCTCCGCTGCTCGGTTTCGCCGCCTCCTACTTTTCGATCGGAATCTTTCCGTTCTCGATCTTGGCGGCGGTTGTCTGCATGTTATTTTTTACGGAACAACTAAACGCTATCATAAAAAGAAGACGACCTTGCATGTATCAAAAGCAATAGATGTGGAAATCATTCGACTAGAATCCTTCAGTTCGTTCGGAGGGGCTGACTTTGCTACTCATCGCAGCGGTTTTCTTAGGTATTCTTCTTTTGCTTGTTCTGGTTTGGTATGCATTCTGGAGGAACCTTCGAAAGTAATGATTACGTCAATGAAACAGGGAAGCACCCGTGTGCTTCCCTGTTTCTGTGTGACTCAAAGCAGGAGATGACGCGTTTTTCGTCCACGGAGGGCATTCCTGCCTACTGTCTCTGGATATATTTGAGATGTACATAGAGATAGGGAGGGATAAACAAAATGAGCGTACCCCCCATGACGGATTGCTGGAGCAGCGGTGAGTTCCAATGGAAGAGCTGCGAATGCAGAAAGATAAGTGCCAGGTGCAGCGAGAGAAGGAAACAAATACAGATGGCTATATCTCGAAAAACAGATAGCTTGAATTTTCGAGGGGAAATAGCCCGATTTAAGACCCATACATTATAGGCCAAAGAGGTGATTTCAAACGACAGGATTCCCAGAACGATGCCAGCTTTGCTGAAAGCAGGAATGCCGATTACAAACAGGTTGACAAGTGTAGAAACGAAAGTGGAGAGCAGCAGTCCAATCAACGGCTTCCGCTTCATGTCCATGCTCCATAAGACAGTGGTAGAAAATTCCCTCAAGCCAGAAATCAACGGGATGAGAGAAAGCGATTGAATCACGTTCGCAAGAGAATCATTTCCCACAACGATCGTAGACAGAAGATTTGCGTAGACCGCAAGAAAGAAAGACGCCGATACACCCCATAGCAGCACCGAGTGAAATCCCACTTTTATCTTTCTAAGAAATTCGGAACTATGAAAGGAATCCCAAGCGATCGTCAATCTTGGCATAATGATATGACTGAGTGATCCGGTGATAAGGGTGGGCACATAGACGACAGTAGCGGCTATTCCAAAAAACTCTCCAAAGATTCGGGTTGCCTCCTGATCGGAATAACCAGCATGCACGAGCCGGTTGGGGACGAGCAAAGAATCCAGAAAGTCCGTGAACGGAAGGATGATTCGGGTACCCATAATAGCCATGCATGAAAGCAGAAAAACAGAGAGGGAAGAGGCAGTGGATGGTGGAGCGGGATGCACGTTGGATAATGATGTGGAGAGGGGGAGCAGCAAAAACAGAAAAGCAACCACTGCGCCGGCAGCTGCCCCCAAAATGGCTCCCCCTACCGCTTCAGACAATCCAGCGTAGAGAAAAAGACTAGCAAAGATAACCATGCTGATGACTCGTACAACTTGCTCAATCAGCTCTGAAATCGCGATTGCGCCGTAGCGTTGAACACCTTGAAGAAACCCTCTCATCAGGCTAAGCACAGGCACGAGCACGATGGCAGGCGCCAACAGTTGGATGGGTCTCACAAGCTCCGCGATCCCCATCCATTTCGCTATAGTAGGTGCGCCAAGATAGGAAAACAGCCCCGTAGCGCCTCCAAGTACTGCAAGCAGCAGTAAGGAAAAGTGGAACCATTGCTTCCCCGTATGCTGATTTTTTGCCGTTGCCAACGATAAGGCAGTGGCAAAGCCTCCAGATATGACCGTAATCATCAGCCCATAGTACGAATAGGCCATTTGATAAAGCCCGATTCCTTCTGAACCAAGCAATCGAAACAGAATGAGGCGACCTATCGCGCCAATTATTTTACCTACAGTCATCAGACTAGACCGTAGCAGGAAATCTTTCATTAGCTGGGGAACATGCATTGTTTACGCCCTCTTTTACCAAGCCTTTCCTGCATTGTATGAAAGAGAGGGGACAACTATGTGAGTTCCTGGTTGGTTTTAGTCGCCGATGCGGTACAAGAGGAATTTTGTACGTTTGTCCCAGCCCAGATCCCAAGGCACATGATAGCGGTCTGCCGTATGGGAATTCACCAGAACGTAACCTTGTATATCCCGGGCAGTGACAATAGAGAAGTGGTCAACATCCCCATTCATCTCGTATCCAATCACGTCTCCTGGTTGCAATTTAGACAAGGCAGTGCCGGGGAATTTGGGTGTCGGCTTCGCAATTTGTTCATAAGTGCCTTTGGCAATTAGCTTGCCATAACCACTTCGGATTAAAAAGCTGTTGAATGAATCGGTACGAACCCACGCTACATTTCCCCCTTGGTTGTACCTGTATCTCCAGTCCGAACGCATTGGGAGTCCGCCGCCCTCTTCCTTGTCTCCGAGTACCTGCGAAGTAAAATTCGTGCAATCTCCTCCTTGGTACGTATAGTCAAGATACTTTTGGTTGTATCTTCGGTTTTGTCCGGCCTGATTCGCCAATCCCGCATATTTGTCTGCGTATTGAACAGCTTTCTTCCGATTGTATTTTTTATTCCCTTTTCGGGAGTGGAGATTCTGATCCGCAGTCAGTTCGCTAACTTGCTTCGTGGTAGGGATTAGTCTTGGATTTTCTTCCAGCGGATCGAGATACCATTCCTTGAAAACGTACCAGTTGCCATCGTTCTTTTTCAAATTCAGGACATGCCTCGTGCCGATTCCCATTGTGTGCTCTCCTTGAGTGGGGTATTGATAGGTGAGCTGGAGGGAATGCACAAGGGATACTCTGGTTGAATCACCCACTTTGTTCACTCTGACAATCCTGATATCTCCCGTGGCTTTTACAAACTGGACGCCCCTCGCTTCAGCCCATTTTTTTAGATAATAACTTCTGTGGAATTCATGCTCCATGGCATTCTTGCTGCGTTTTTCTGTCTGCAAATAGAATGGTTTCAGCTGTTCCTGTCGGTGATGCACAAGCAGCTGAACACGATTATGGAATAATTGATTCAAAAACGCCTGGATCTCATCGTTCGAAGCATTTTGCGCAAGGGACTGATCTGAAGTCGTCAGCAACAAGAAAAACAGGAATAGAACTTGGAAAAGCCTCTTCGTAAGCAATCGATGCCCCTCCCACAGACAATAAGCATTCTGAGTTACTGTTCCCAATTTGAGTGCTTCCATTACCGCCATCATTTGTTTTATTTTTGAAGAAGGCTTTCTATCGGGAAGCATCATGCATGCAGAAGGGGAACTCATAATCCCAGTTCTAGCCGAGCAAGCTATTCCCATCTAGGAATGAGCTGTTGTGGATTCGAAGGGGAGAAATGGAATGGGAAACAACTGGATGACGTTTTTGCTCGGATCCTTTGCCGGAGCCATGATCGCAATCGTCGTGTCAGGAGTACTCACGCTTTTATTCGCGAGACCGCTGATACAATGGATCGTCGGACAGTTTACGAAAAGACTCATGAACGATCGTTATCCGGAAAATATTTGGGAGATGGTATCGGCTCTGACACGTGTATCTCCCCAAACGGTGATTGAAAATAGTTTGCGTGCCGCAGAGGCTGGAGTGATCGAAAGACCATTCGGCAGCCCTCGTAAGTTTCTCCATTTTGATGGATTGGTCTTTTCACCTGCCCAACTGGCAACCCTGGCTGCTCCTGACGACGCAGAAGTCGATTTGCGAGTGACAATCGGACCGCGTGCGAAAAGACCATTGACGATCGAGATGCCGATCATGGCAGCAGGCATGGGGTACGGAATCGGTGTCTCCGAGAAAACGAAAATCGCAATCGCAAAGGGAACGGCAGCCGTTGGTACATTGACCAATACCGGAGAAGGGGGATTTTTGCCCGAGGAGCGACAACACGCAAAGCATTTAATCATTCAATACCATTCAGGTTCGTGGTCCAAGGAGCCCCATATACTCAAGCAAGCAGATGCCATCGAAATCCGATTCGGACAGGGAGCTACAGCCGGCGCTGCAAATGTCACGCCTGTCGAGTATCTCGAGGGAAGAGCCGCTGCCATTATGCAGATCCAAAACCAAGAGTATGCGGTTGTCCCTTCTCGGCATGAAGAAATCCAGAAACCGCAAGATCTTCGCGGGCTCGTCGAGAAGCTTCGTGCCCTCACAGAAGGTGTCCCCATCGGCGTCAAAATAGGTGCAAGTGCCAAACTGGAAGCGGATCTGGAAGTGGCCATTTGGGCAGGTGTCGATTTCATCAGCATCGACGGAGGGCAAGCAGGCTCCAAGGGCAGTCCACCCATCCTGGAAGACGATTTCGGGCTACCGACCATCCATGCCTTGTCGCGAGCTGCACGCTATCTGAGAGAGCGGGGGGTGAAAGAGCAGGTCACACTGCTTAGCGGCGGCGGATATTCGACTCCATCGGAATGCTTGAAAGCTGTCGCATTGGGCGCTGATGGCATCTACATGGGGACGTCGCTCCTGTGGGCCATGACCCATGATCAAGTAACGAAGGCGATACCTTGGGAACCACCCACGCAGCTGTTGTTTTATCCCGGCAGCTTGACAGAGGAGTTCCATGAGCAAGAAGCCGCACAGTATTTGGAAAATTTTTTAACATCGTTTGCAGAAGAAATGAGGCTCGCTATCCTTGCCCTGGGAAAAACCTCGCTTCAACAGATGGGGCCGGATGATCTGGTAGCCTTGGATGAATGGACGAGCAAAATCACGAATGTCCCACTCGTTTCAGAGCCTTATTTGCCCGAAAAGGAGTGGATGGATTCGCTCTATGCATCGACAGAAGGCGAAGAAAAGAGGAATAAGCGGCCAGATAGGCAAACAAAAACCCGCAAGCCGGACACTTGAAGCGAGAGTCACTTGCGGGTCAACATCTATAACGTTTTTATATACCAGGCATCACAAGCGTAGTGCTCGGTTGCGTTCAATGGCTTCTCTAACTGGATGAACCCATGCTTTTTGTAAAATTTATTGGCTGCGACCATGTTGCTGAGTGTCTCGAGATAGCATTTCTCATAATGTTGTTTGGCAAATTCCAGGGCGACCTTCAGGAGATCGTTTGCAATTCCGGTGCCGCGCGTTTCTTCCAGAGCGTACATCTTTTGCAATTCACAGATGGCTGGCCAGCCTTGGATTGGACCGATGCCGCATCCAGCCACAATTTTGTTGTTGTGATCTTCAACCACCCAATAGTTAGAACCCTCAGACTGATACAAATGATAAAAATCCCCCAAATTTGGATCCGCCCATGCCGTGCCAGGCTTGTCAGCCCCGAATTCGATCAAACAAGTTCGAATGACCGATTCCACTTGCTGATTATCTTTTTCTTCGATCTCTCTGATGATCATGCAACAACCTCCTCTGTAAAAAAGCCCCGTATCCTGGCGCATCGGTTAAGAAGGTACCATTTTCCCCAAGACTAGTCAAGATTTGGTCACTACCGTTTGATTTTTTGAAATACGTGAAGCAGAAACATTGGATGAGATTTACAAATAATTAGTTGCAATAGCATCCTATACGACATATGATGGAATCATGAAATTAGTTGCAATACCATCCTATTTAAGGGGGGAGTACATTGAATGAGCTTGGGCAGCGAATGGGAAGCGGAACGTCGGAATCACACGGTCAATACATCTCGGCTATTTATCGTCACATGCAGGTATTGATTTCAGCTGAGCTGGCACCATTTCGAATAGGAAGCGGACAGTACATTTTTTTGATGGCGATTTCTTTTCAGCAGCCAATCACGCAGAAGGCGCTGAGCGAGAAGCTGCTCATCGACAAGACGACTACCGCCAAAGCGATTGCCAAGCTGGAAGCGGAAGGCTATGTCCGAAGAGAAGCCGATCCCGCCGACAATCGCTATCATTTGCTTTATTTGACTGATTCGGGCCGCGAGGTGGTGCCAAAGGTACACGAAGCGTTGGGCCGCGTCAAGAGCAAAACGAGAAAAGGCATTACTGATGAGGAATACGACATGCTGCTGGGCCTGCTGAAAACCGTGCTTCGAAATCTGGTCGACCCAGAGGAGACGGAGAGCCATTGAAATTGCGTGTTCACTAAATGATCAAAAAATGCGTGGAGGGATGTAAGGATGATTGCAAATGCGTTGATCGCGGTGGAGAACTGCAAAGACGAAATCCGGTACTATCAAAGCGTTTTAGGTGGCGAAATCCAAATTTTGCGCAAGCAGGGAGAAGAAGTGTTGAACGCGGATTTGCATGTAGAAGGGGCAACTATCAAGTTTTCCGATACGCAATCCGCAAAGCCGGTGCTGAAAGGCGATTACGTGCGAGTCTTCCTGCGAATCGAGACCGAGGAAACGTTTCGACGGATCTTCGGAGAATTTGCGGCAGGTGGAACGATCAATGCGGATGTGTACGAAGCTCCGTTTGACGGATTGCTGGGAATCGTCACTGACCGAAATGGCGTGTGCTGGGTACTGTCGTATTATCGAACGTGACAAGTGTTCGTAGAAAATGAAGCTGTGGACTGGAGTTGCAACAGCGGCTGACCAGGACGTGAAAATATAGTCCCGGACCGGCCGCTGTTTCGATTAACATTCAACTATCGTTCTCCGCGGGGATTAAAACGGCTTGATGACCATTAGCACGATAACGGCAATCATCAGAAGCTGCACTGCCGACTCTAAGGGCGCGATCTTTTTCATCGCGTGGGAGAACTCGGCAGGAACCTCATCCCCACGGCTTGCCGCCACGAGCTTCGCGACTTTTATCAAACGAGGCTCGATGAATGCGCCAATCGCGACCACCAGGAGCAGCGACAACAGGATAGAGACATTCAGCCACATGTGGGACAGTCCCATGCCGGTTATGATCATGAGCCCAATCCCGGTCGCAATCAGAGCAGCTCCGCCGATTTTAGGCAGCCAGGAAAGCTTGCCCGTGATATCGAAGACAAACCGAAGCTGACTGGCGGTTTTGGCGGACCTGCGAATGGCAGGGATGAAGAAAGCGTAGCCCATGAAAGCAATCGCCGAGAGTATATGCAATACGAGCAGCAATCGGAACATACAGGGCCTTCTCCTTCCGCGCTCAGCTTACCGGCAGCTCGCTTTGGTAAGCGAGACCGACTCTTTTGCCTTTAAACGGCCCTGCAAGCTCGAGGTGGTTCAGCATACAATTCGCTACGTCCTCGTAAGCGACATCCAGCTCCTTCAACCGGCTGAACAGGTGGCCGGCAACTTCGGCTTCAGAGAAGTCCTTGATGCTCTTTGGAACAGGCACGGGCAAAATGTCTGTGCTCACATGCAAACGAACGGACGACGGAAGATCGGACGATTCGACCATCGTTCCCGGACACATGACGGACCAATCGAGCTTGGTCTGCCGCAGCCGGTCCAGATTCCGGTTGTGCGTTTGGTACATGGGCGGGAACCCGGGCAAATGATTGCCGATCAGATCGGTATAAGGAATGTCGAGCAGCCCGGCACCTCCCATTACCCATACCCGTCCGGAAAACCGAGAATTATTTTCACACTGGCTGACGATGTTATCGACGATGCGAACAAACTCTTCTCCCAGGGCGGCATGACCGGCTGCGATAATCGCGGCGTTTTGCTGCGAGAGCGCTTCGCAGACGCTTTCCTGATCCGTGATGTCCTTCGCGATCACCTTCACTTGCCCCGCGATCTGCTCGCCTTGCTGCTCATAAAGCTTCTCGGGATTGCGCACGAAGGCGGTCATTTCATACCCCCTATTAACACCTTGGGCCAGTACCCTTCTTCCCGTATTTCCCGTTGCTCCGAAAACAATAATCTTCATTGTTCATTCCTCTTTTCCAAATTTTTCATTGCTTGATTGACTAAAGCTTAGCACCGCCCTAAAATCTTGGTAAGAACCCACTTTCATGTTGGTTACTTACTTGAAAGTAAGCTTGAGCAGGGAGGGATTGGATGGAAGCCGGCGCAGAGGCAGCAATGGAGAGAAAATGTCCGATTGAAACGGTGATTCACGTTCTCGGCGGGAAGTGGAAGCCTGCGATCTTATGGCTTTTGTTAGACTCCACCAAGCGGTTCAGCGAGCTGGAGAAGCTGATTCCCGAGGTGACGCAGAAGATGCTGGCGCAGCATTTGCGGGAGCTGGAGAACGACCTGCTAGTGACACGGACGGTTTATCCATCGGTACCCCCGAAAGTGGAATATTCGTTAAGTGAATATGGCAAGACGTTGGTACCCGTGATGGAAGTCATGTGCGAGTGGGGAGAAACCCATCAACGGCCGGGATCAAGGCATGCTGTCCTGGTATCTGCAAGTCCATCACCAAACCATCAGCAGTAAACAGTCTTTGGAATTCTGAATCGTTTGCTGGCGATAGAATGTTCAAAATGTATTATTCCCTCTGACCTTGCAGAAGATGGCAAGGTTTTTTCATTTTCGAAATTGGTATGCTAAGATTGAATGTTGATAGGTAAACATTTCCGAATAAAACGAGTTGCCGATTTCTTACATACGGAACGGTGCCTTCAATCCCTTGAGCTAAGTACGAGGAAGAACAGATTTGGAATGCGTATCTAAATGCGTAGAGGAGCGAGGATTTTACCATGACGACAAACATAGCCGTACCCAGATTAGGAGTAGGAGCAGTGATCCTCAACAATCGTGACGAGATCCTGCTCGTATTACGAAACCACAATCCGGAGAAGGGAACGTGGAGCATTCCAGGAGGAAAAGTGGACCCCTATGAAAAGATGGCGACCAGTGTGATCCGTGAAGTGAAGGAAGAAGTCAATCTGGATGTGGAAATCAAAGAGCTTCTCTGCACGGCAGAAACCATTCGACCGGAAAACGAAGAACACTGGGTGTCTGTGATATACGAGGTAATCATCATGAGCGGAGAGGCTTGTAATCGGGAAGAGGGCGGAGCCATCGGCGATATGAGGTGGTTCCCTTTGAATGAGCTTCCGCCAAATCTTGCGTGTTTCACTGTACCAGCCATCGAGCAGCTGAAGAAACGGGACAAGGGTACCAAAGCTCTGTGACCGCTGGCCTTTTTGCATGAGTCCATTGTTCCTCCATCGTTCATACTGAGTTCACAAAGGTGCTTTAAAGTTACCCTCAAGAAAGGAAATGAACGAAAAAACAGGAGGAAGATTCACTTGAAGAAGCTGGCAATACGCGTAATCCTATATCTTTCCGTTTTGATTTTGATTGTCGGTGGGAGTGGAGTTCTCGGTTATATTGGTGAGCAAAAAGCATACTGGTATGCTTTTCGTGATGAGCCGGTTACAACAGCACTGGAAGACATCGACATCCCGAAGTACGATCCTAAGAAGCCTACGGCAGCTGTTCTCTTGGGAAGCGCATCGACAGAAGTTTTCGACTTCCTAGTTCCTTACCAGATGCTGGCCATGACTGAAGCCTACAATGTATATGCAGTTGCCCCTGACAAAAAGGTGACGCCGTTAACGGGCGGTCTTGATTTGGTTCCCCACTATACGTTTGATGAAATGGATCAATTACTGGGCAAGAGCCCGGATCTCATCGTCATTCCTTACATGCCCTTGGGTGACCAGGAAAAGTATAAGCCTGTCCGAGAATGGATCCAAAAGCATTCCAAAACATTTATCTTGAGTATTTGCGGCGGGGCTATCAATTTGGCGGACACTGGTCTATTGAATGGAAAATCATCAACCGTCCATTGGCAGTACTTTGATCAGACGAAAAACATCTTTACGGCAACGAACTGGATTCGAGATCAACGCTATGTGGTAGGTGCTGAAAATATCGTATCTTCCGCCGGTCTCACATCCGGTATCGATGCAACACTCTATGTCATTTCGAAGCAGCAAGGCGAAGAGATGGCGAAGAGCATCGCGGAGAGAATGAAGTATCCGTCTTATCAGTTTGTCAACCATCCGAAAATAGATCCTTATTACATTGATCAGAGTGAAGCGATTTATTTGTTGAATCAAGCATTTCAATGGAACAAGAAAGAGATAGGTGTACTTCTCTACGATGGGATGGATGATGGGGAGCTGTCGACGATCTACGATACGTACGCCGCATCTGGAACGGCGAAGGTGATCTCCCTCTCCAGCTCGGATAAACCAATCGTCACCAAGAATCATCTCAATCTGATCCCGAAATACTCCTTGCAAAATGCCCCGGAATTGGATCGTTTGATCGTTCCTGGAAAGGAAGCGAAAACGTTAGCTGCGGATGCTGTAAATCAGTGGAAGGAAGTGGGCAGCTCCTTACAGCCGGAATTCATGCACGTGCAGGCAACGGACAGATTCATGTTCGATGCTCCGCTCGAGGATTTGGCTAGGCAGGAGGATCGACTGACGGCTATTTATGGAACGAAAAGATTGGAGTATCGTGCGGATTCCTTGACGTTCGAAGGCAGACCGTTCTCGGTAGAATCGTTTGGAATCCCTCTCTTGCTCGTGGTTGCCGCTTTCCTGACAGCCTACGCAATTGACAGACGGTTTCTCAAAAAAAACCACAGATACGCCATTCTGAATAAGTAAGGCTATCCACGGTTTACAGGCTGCACATTGGTTTTCTCCAAAGCTGCAGCCTTTTTTCGGGGCAGCGCTCAGGAATGAGTAAAACAAAAAGGGAAAAACCGATGGTGATGGAGAAGTAAGAGAGACTCGCCGTAAAACACGAACAGGCAGGAGGAAATCAGGTGCCCAAGATCGTCGTTGTCGATGATGATGCTCATATTCGTGAGCTTGTGAAATTGTACTTATCTGATGAAGGCTATACGATCATCGAAAAAGCAAACGGGGAAGAAGCGCTGCAGTATTTGGAAAATCACGTAGTTGATCTGGTGATCATGGATATCATGATGCCGAAAATGGATGGCTGGGATCTCTGCGCCAATCTCCGTGAATTTGGGGAAATGCCCATTTTGATGATTACCGCGAAGGGAGCAGCCACGGATCGGATTAAAGGGTTTAAGCTGGGAACGGATGATTATTTGGTGAAGCCGTTTGATCCAGTGGAGCTGGTCTTGCGGGTGAAGGCATTACTGAAGCGTTACAAAATATCGACTTCCAGTATGATCACATTGGGAAGCATCGCCTTGGACCAAAAAAATTACAGCGTCATCTATCCGGATGGAAAGAAGGCTACTCTTCCCATGAAGGAGTTTGATCTGCTTTACAAAATGGGCAGCTATGCAGGTCAGTTATTTACGAGAGATAGCCTCATTGAGCAGATATGGGGAATGGACTATCAAGGGGACGATCGGACGGTGGATGTGCATATCAAGCGGCTTCGCGAGCGCTTTTCCACATACGAGTCGGAATTTCGGATCGTGACCATACGTGGACTCGGCTATCGCCTGGAGCTATCCAGGGATTAAATCCTAAGGAATCTCGATCCTGATGATCGGGATTTTTTTGAATCAAAAAACCTGCAGCAGGGTGAAGGATACCGTGTGCAGGTTAGCAGCTGATTATCGTTCCAACGAATAGAAACAGTCATTGACCCATTTGCCATTGATTTGAGTGCTGTCTGGCACGATTTCATCCAAATTCATTCCTGCCTTCTCCAGGACCCGGCGTGAAGCAATATGTTCCTCGGAGCAAACGGCCGTAAATTTTTGGAATCCAAATGTATCCGCAGCAAAATCCAAAATGGCTTTGATGGCTTCGGTCGCATAGCCTTTACCGGTGTATGCCTCCTGCAATATGAAGCCTACTTCAGCCGTAGGCTTTTCTCGGTTGCGAGTACATATGCTGATCAAGCCGACCTCGGTGCCTGTGGAAGCTTCGCGTATGATCCACGTTAGCCAATGGGTGGATTCCATACTCCAGGGTGCGAGTTCCTTTTCAAAGTTTTTGCGGATGTCCTCATCGCTCATCGTCGATCCGATGTGTTTCATGAGTGTCGGGTTGGAGTAGACCGAGCGGATGAGCTCCCAATCGTCTAAGGTTACTTTTGTAAAAGTCAAGCGTGCACTAAGGATTTGACTATTCATGCGATTCTCCTTTGGCGGTAGGATGGGGACCTCAGTCATTTGGATTTTTTTCCAGTATACCAGAGAATTCATGTGATGGAACAAAAAGTGCTGCGTGGCCAGATCTGTCAGATAGAATGGGATGAAGGTGCAAAAGAACAGTTTTCGCACAGAAGGTTACGTGCGTTCACTGTTCTTTTTGCTTGAGCTTCCATTGTGGTATTTGTCATGGTGTTGTTATTTTTGCTTCGTGTAATCAGGCGTTTGGGTCTTTGTGCCTAGTTTCCTAGTCATGATAAGTGGGTACTTGTAGAAAATAGCGACTCTCATGGTCAGTTGCTTTCGATTTATCGAGAACCAAGAAATAAGGAGCGTAACGGATGAATGGATGACGCCCAATTCCCTTGTACGAGGTGCGGCTTATGCTGTCAACACATCTCCCATATCGAGCAGTTAGCAAAATTTGATCGTGGAGACGGTGTCTGTATCCATCTGGTCGATCATCTATGCTCCATCTATGATGATCGGCCGGAAATATGTCGTATCGATGAGATGTACCACAAAGCATTCAAAACCTATTTTACGAAAGAACAATTTTATTACGAGAATGGGAAAGTCTGTCGAGACCTGCAAATCAGATATGGAGTCACCAAGGGGGAGTAGAAATGCCATTACCATTAATTCTGGGAGGAATCGCCGCGGTTGCTGGGGCAGTCGGTATTTACAAAGGGGCAAAATCCGTTTCAAACAATAACGAGGCGCAAGATTTACTTGAACGTGCCCAGGAAATATATGAGCATGCCCGTCAGGAAATGGAAGATCAAAAAGAAGAGAGCACGCAAGCCTTATCTGAGCTGGGAGAACTGAAATTACGAACGTGGGACGAGCAAATAGGTCGATTCGTCCATATCGTAGAAAAGGTCAAAGCAGTGGAAGTGCATGGCGGTGCTGCTGTAGATCAAAATCATCAGCCGATTCTCCAGAAGCATGAACTGAAAGAAATGCGAAAACTATCACTGCAGGCGACTGAAGTGGTGTCCGGTGGTTTCAAATCAATAGGCGCAGGTGCATTGGCTGGGGTGGCATCCTACGGTGGGGCGATGATGTTTGCAACAGCCTCGACAGGAACTGCGCTCTCTACCTTATCCGGAGTGGCGGCGACCAACGCGACCTTAGCGTGGTTCGGAGGCGGCTCGCTTGCTGCCGGCGGTTTGGGGATGGCTGGCGGTGCTGCTGTATTGGGGGGAATCGTTGCGGGACCGGCGATCGCTTTAGGTGGATTTTTGATGGAGGCAAAATCCAAAAAGAATCTGGCGGAGGCAAAGTCCCATTTGTCCAAAGCGAAAAAGGCTGCTGAAGAATTCCGTACAGCTACGAGCATGATGGAAGCCATATGCGAAATTTCCGATCAATTCAGCGAAGCGATTGAAGAAATGTCGGATCGTATGGATCTGGTTGTGGATCGCCTCGAGCTAGCGCTGACTGAAGCAGATGAAAACAGACAAAGGAAATTCGGGTTTAGAGTGAAGAAGTTTTTCTTCGGGCTAATGGGTAGAAAGCTTCCTCTGAACTATGATGATTTGGCCCCTCATCATAAAGAAGTGCTTCATGTGTCTTACCAATTCGCCCAAGCTCTGAAGCTTTTGCTGGAAACTCCTTTGCTCGATAAAAAAGGCGCGATCCTGGAGAGTTCAGTGGAAGCCCTCGAGCCTGCTTATGAGTTATTGGACGACTCTCCCTTACTGTTGACAGAGGAAAGAAGGGAGTAAAGCAGAATGCTATCATTTCTATTCGGGCAAAAAAAGAAAGACAGAGCTACGGAAAAGAATACGGCAGAGGATGCCTCTTTTCTGGGGAGCCAATTCGGATCGTATGCAGCTAGACACGAAGCCGAGGCTTCTCGTGTCGCCGTCGATGGAATGGATTCCTTGAGAAGTATGGCCGACAGCTTAAGAAATGTTGGTGTTGAGCAGAAGCAAGGCAACTTGTTTGAAATCATCGAAGCGACCAAATTCAATATGGATGCTGCTTCGAAAGGGGCGGATATCCGCGCCTATGTAACCGCACTCGAAGGGGATCCTCATGCCAAAGCAGACATCGTGATCCGCAGCGGCGGTAAAATACTAGACGAAGTGCAGGCGAAATCGAGCAATGATGCAGCTCGTCTGACCCGAATGGTGAGCGACGAGAAGTATCGAGGCATGCAAAAGCTGGTGAGCATGGAAAAAGCGGATCGAGTGCGTGAGCTTGCGGAAAATCGCGCGAACAGCGGGTCGATCTACAGTGAGGATTATCGGGACACGCTGAGGAACGTCAAGGGGAAACTGACATACAAAGAGCTTCACTCAAGCGGTACCTCCTATGAGGAAACCATCCATGCTACAGAACATACAGCAGCCTACAGTTCACAGCTGGAATCGGAGCAATTCAAGAAGGAGATCGGCGTGACCAGCGCACAAGCTGCAGCAGCTTCCGCTGTCGTTGGAGGCGCCGTTTCCTTGATCAAAAATGGGATAGCGGTCAGCAAAGGACAAGCCAGCCTCGAGCAAGCAGCGAAGAATACGCTAAAAGAGACAGGAGCAGCTGGAATGAGAGGCGCTAGCACGGGGGCGATCAGCGCCGGAATACGCACCGCGGCACAAAAAGCAGGAATCGATGCGTTGGCCAAGTCGAATGTGGCTACTTCGATTGCGGCGGGTGTCGTAGATATGGGTGTCACCATGCTTCGGTACGCAAAAGGGGAAATCTCCTCTGAGCAAGCCGTGGAGAAGATTGGGCAAACAGGCGTAAGCACTGCCTCCAGCATTTATGCGGGAGCTGCTGCTGGAGCTGTATTTGGCCCAGTTGGGGCAGTCGTCGGCAGTATGGCTGGGTACATGATCGCCACGGGATTGTATCAATCGTCTCTTTCTATTCTAAATGAGGCGAAGCTAGCCGAAGAGGAAGCGCAAAGAGTGATGGCCTTGTGCGATGCAGCCGCTTCAGAGATGCGTTCGCGACGTGCGGAATTTGAGGCTGCCATGAAGCAAAAGCTTCAATATAACGATAGAGAGTTCAAAAAATGCTTTCAGCTGATTGATTCAGGGTTAGCGGCGGACCGTTTTGTGGATACCATAGTCGCGCTGGAAGGATTTGCGCAAGTGTTCGGGAAAGAACTGAAGCTCAGCCATTTCGGCGAGTTTGATTCGTATATGAAACAGGACAAGCCGTTGATATTGTAGGAAAAAGGCCAGCCGCCTCCACTGTGAGACGGCTGGCCTTCATGATTCCCGACGCAAATGACAAGCCAATTGCACCTTGAGAATGTCCTCGGGCTGACGCAGATCAAGCAGTAACAGTTCTTCTATTTTTCGCAGCCGCTGATAGAGCGTATTTACGTGAATGTGCAGCTCCCGTGCTGTCTGCTGGGGAGACTGGCTGCATTCCATATACGTGAGCAGGGTGTGCTCCAGCTCTTGATGCTTTTCCTGGCCCTCCCACAGCGGTCCAAACACATCGCGGACAAACGCATCGATTTCCTCTTGGGATTGATTG
This sequence comes from Brevibacillus choshinensis, assembly GCF_016811915.1. Classification (NCBI taxonomy): domain Bacteria; kingdom Bacillati; phylum Bacillota; class Bacilli; order Caryophanales; family Paenibacillaceae; genus Brevibacillus; species Brevibacillus choshinensis. Next base: position 2,929,223 of record NZ_CP069127.1, read on the forward strand.
AGGATGAGTCGATTGACGCCCAAATCCCCATAACGAGCCACACCAAAACGCCCTCGATTCAGCAGATAGTGTGCTGCCTTTTTGGCCTCCTCAAAGCTTTTGCCGATTCGATCAATTCCCGTGTAGATACCTCCCACACCGATGGAAAGAGAAGCATCACCGCCATGCTCCCATTCCTCCGACGCAGCTTGCAAGCGAGCCATGATCTCTTTGATCTCCGACGGGGATTTTGGCTGAGCCAGCAGGGTTACGTGATTATGGAAGCCGTACACGAGAATGTGAGAGCTGGAAAATTCCCATTTCCATTTGGTTACCAGACGGTGTATGTTCGCTTCGAGAATCGATAGGTCATGGCAACGGCTGAAGTAGGCGAAGACAACGAGGGAGAGGCTGTTCTGCTTTAGCCCCAGGACTTGGGCGCGTTCCTGCAATTCTTGCCCTTTGCTTTCGACGACTCCCAAGAAAAGGTCATGGGCTCGTTTATACATGATGGAGCTGAGGGACTGTTTTTTCACCAAGTCCAATGTCAAAACCGCGCTGCCTTGTTCAATGGTGACGCGTTGATGCTCCGAAAGCTCACCGTCTGTCACACAAATCAGCAGGCAGCCTAAAAAAACTTGGCCATTTCCCAACGGATAGAGGAGAAAGGCCTGATCACCTGCGCCCTGTGAAGAAAGCGTCACCTTGACGGGGTTCCTCTTTTGCCCCAGCAATAAGGACAGTTCTTCCCAAGTGAGTGGAAAATGGCAGTCTTCCGGAAAATAGCGCTGCTCCAACCAGTCGGCAAAGATGACGGGCTCTGCGGTCATACGCTCCAACGCACGAATGATCGATTCTGTCCCTTTGTTTTGCAAAAACAGCTGCTTGAGTGATTCGTGGATCTCATTCCTTTTGACGAGATCGTCATGCTTCGTCCGGGCATCGGCATATAATTTGGCGTTATGCAATGCGATGGAGGTCTGATCAGCAAAGCCTTGCAGGACAGACAGATCGTAGTCGGTAAACACCTTGTCCTGATGAAACTGGTGCAGGACAAGCACGCCGATTCGCTCGCTTTCGATAGAGATGGGTACACACAAAAGTCCATTCAAGTCTCTGAGCTCTTTCGCATCATTTAAAAATCGGTAGTTTTCCTCTGAGATGTCCATCATGGCCTTCTTTGTCTCGGGATGGGACCGGTAGATCCTGGCATGGCCGTCCTGATAGACTTTTCCTGCAATCGACTCACCAATTCGCAGCTTGAAATATTGGAACACCCGGTCGTGGAAGCCGACGGTCGCTTTTGGAACCAGCCGATCGATGGCTGGATCGTACAGGTGCAGCAGCCCGGCATCTGCGGCAGGAATGACAGCCAGTGCGTTTCCAATGATCTCTCGGATGATGCTGTCAATATCCAGCTTGGATGAGATGGAACGGATGCCCTGCAACAGTTTGGACCACTCATCATTTTTGGTTCGGATCATTTCTTCTGCAAGGAATAGGCGGAACGTCAGCCAGAGAATTTCCAGGCTATCCGGAGAAGGAGCACAGATGGAACCGGAAGCAACGACGACAGCTTGTCCCGCTTCCGGGAAGAACAATCGCAGCAAGGCAACATCAGCCTGTTCCTCCCATCGGTACCTCTCGTCTTCGACATGGGATGCTGCAGAGGGGATAGGGCCGCCAGTTCGTTCGCCTTCCGCATGCAGCAGGCGAAACTGCCGATCATGGGAGGCGAGAAGCCAGAGCGCGAAAGACCGCTTACCAAACGTTTGACGCAATCGATGGATGAACTGTGGAAAGACTTCCATTTGCGACATCCTCCTATGGAGAATCGCACACATAACTGATCATAACTGTGTGCACTTCAACATTGTACGAAATGTTTCGAATTTATACAATCCTCTTACAAGGACAGGAAAGGTGGCAGAACAGATGACGAACACCTATCAAAACTATATCGATGGAAAATGGGTACCAAGCCATACCGGCGATGTATTCACAAGCACGAATCCGGCTAACATTGATGAAGTCGTAGGCTATTTTCAAAAATCGGACGGCGAGGATGCCCGGGCAGCAATCGAGTCTGCAGCAAGGGCGTTTCCCCAGTGGTCGAAAACACCTGCGCCCGTGCGAGGAGAATTTTTGTTTGCCCTGATCCATTTGTTGGAGCAACGAAAAGAAGAATTGGCGGAAACCATTACACGCGAGGTTGGGAAGACCTTGCGGGAAGCACGCGGGGAAGTGAACAAGACGATTACCTCCATGAAACAGCTGACGGGGGAAGCGACGCGCTTGACAGGTCAGACGGTTCCTTCCTTTGATGAACGGGTGGTCGGATACACCGTTCGTGATCCGATCGGCGTGTTTGCCATTATCGCACCTTGGAATTTCCCACTGGGGATCGGGCTTTGGAAGATCGTCCCTGCCATTATCGCAGGAAACACGGTGGTATTTAAACCTGCAAGCAACACATCCCTGATCAGCGTCAAACTGATGGAGCTCCTCATCGAAAGCGGAGTGCCCGCAGGAGTCGTCAACATGGTGACAGGTCCTGGAGCCGTTATCGGCGATGAGCTTGCGAACAACCCGATCATCAAGGGCATATCCTTCACCGGCTCCTCTGAAGTCGGACTGTCGCTAGGCAAGGCAGTCGGCTCTCGCGGCGGAAAAATCCAGGCGGAGATGGGTGGGAAAAACCCGGCCATCATTCTTGGAGACGCCGATATTGATTTGGCGATTGATTGCATCGTGACCAGTGGATTTTTCGACAACGGCCAGCGCTGCACGGGAACAAGCCGCGTTTTGGTCGTCCCGGAAGTGGCGGATCAAGTAAAGTCGAAATTGATCGAACGTGCGAAGAGCATGAAGGTTGGCGATGGCTTTGACCCTGAGAGCCATAATGGCCCTGTCGTGGACGAGCATCAGTTGAATCTGTATTTGCACTACGTCCAAAAAGGAATCGAGGAGGGCGCGACTCTTGCCTGCGGAGGACAGCGCCTCACCGATGGTACTCTAGGGAATGGCTACTTTGTTGCACCGACAGTGTTTACTGGGGTAACACAAGAGATGACGATTGCCAGAGAAGAGATTTTTGGGCCAGTCATCGCCGTCATCGATGTGGAATCTTTCGAGCATGCCATGGAAGTGGCAAACCAAGTGGAGTTCGGCTTGTCCTCTACCATCTTTACCAACGATTTGCGCAAGGCGTTTGATTTTGTCAAAGGGATCCAATCTGGTGTGACGCATGTGAATATGCCATCTACCCACTTCGAATCCCAGTATCCATTTGGAGGCAAGAAGATCTCTGGCTTAGGTCCAAGAGAGCAGGGAGAGTCTGCGCTCGACTTTTATGTAGAGACGAAGACCGTCTATATTCGTCCATAGGTTAGGAAAATGCTGAAGGTGAGGGATTTATGATGGATACGATCGGTGTCATTGGCATCGGGGCGATGGGCAAGGGAATGATTGGCAGCTTGCTGGCAAAAGGCTACCAGGTAATCGCTTATGATCCCGTTCCAGCTGCGCAGGATTGGGCCAAGGAGAAGGGCGCCCACGTGGCACTGTCTCCTGCGGACGTAGGAAGGACGGCATCCGTCGTAATCACTTCCCTGCCCGGTCCGGCTATTGTGGAACAGGTGCTGCTTGGAGAGGATGGGCTCTATTCGACGCTTGCAGCAGGCAGCTACGTTCTGGATGCCAGCACGATTGATCCGGCCACAGCAAAACGGCTCCATGCAGTAGGTCTGCAAAAGGGAATTTCCTTATTTGATTGTCCCGTTAGCGGTGGCCCGGCAGGATCTGCCGCCGGTACCTTAACCATCATGGTAGGCGGCGACGAATCCAAGCTGCCTGATATTACCCCTTATCTGCAAGGGATCGGCAAAGACATCTTTTACATGGGGGAATCGGGTTCCGGCCAGGTTGCAAAGCTATGCCATAATTCGGTCGTTGCTGTGATCACCGCGGCTCTGGGAGAAGCCTTTACGGTAGGGGCAAAGGCGGGCGTCGATCCGCATAAATTGGCTGCGGTCATGGACAAAGGTTCTGCGCATAACCGCGTGCTGTCCGTCTTTGGTCCGAACATCCTCTACGGAACCTACGAAAAGACCGTTTTTTCCCTGGACCACATGCATAAAGACTTGCAGCTTTACGCGCAGGCAGCCCGGGAACAACAGGTGCCGGTATTGGTGGGAGGGACTGTCGTCCAATTGTACGAAGCTGCAAAAGCTCAAGGAAAGGGAGCATGGGATTCCTCAGCCGTATGTTCGGTCACGGAAGAGCTGGCGAAGGCAACCATTTCAAAATAACAGAAATAGATGATGGATATCGAATTTTCCGTACGGATGATGCCGATGGGGGCACGTTAGGGATAGGGAGAATGAAAAGGTTTTCATAATGGAGACTGAGCAGGTCGTCGTGTTCAACATGGCTGCCTGCTTTTTTGTATGAAATGCATAAAAACATAAATATATAATAATTCGTTGACATGTTTAGTGAAAGTCATTATCATTAACATTGTTGATAATGAGAATTGTTTTCATAATTTTTAGGGGGATTAACCGATATGAAGCGTAGCAAAGTACTCTCCACTATGTTTGCAACCGTTATGGCTGCTAGCCTGCTAGCTGGATGCGGCACAGGGTCCAAAGATCAAGCTCAGCCAGGGCAAAAGGAAAGCGGCAGTACAGACAAGCCAGCCCAAGAACAATCAGTGAATATCTATACCGCGAGACATTATGAAGTGGATGATGTACTCTATAAAAACTTTACCGATAAAACGGGTATCAAGGTGAACGTCGTAAAAGGGAAAGCGGAAGAATTGATTGAAAGGCTGAAGCGTGAGGGACAAAGCTCACCTGCGGATCTGTTCATTACGGTGGACGGCGGAGTATTGAACAATGCCAAGCAAAACGGTGTCCTGCAGCCTGTACAATCAGATGTAATCGAACAGCAAGTACCGAAGCAGCTTCGGGATCAAAATAATGAATGGATCGGACTTTCTACGCGTGCACGTGTAATCGTATATTCCAAAGATCGCGTGAAGCCGGAACAACTTTCTACATATGAAGATTTGGCTGCAGATAAATGGAAAGGAAAGGTGCTGGTTCGCTCCTCCACTAGTCTGTATAACCAGTCGCTTGTAGCCTCGATGATCGAGCTGAATGGAGAACAAAAAACAGAAGAGTGGGCAAAAGGTGTGGTAGCGAATATGAGCCGTACACCGGAAGGCGGCGACCGTGACCAAGCGAAAGCCATTGCAGCCGGTGTTGGCGATGTGGCGATCATGAACACGTATTATGTGGGACAAATGGTAAATTCCAAAGATGCCGAAGAAGTGAAAGCAAGTGAAAAAATCGGCGTATTCTTCCCGAACCAGAGCACGACAGGCACACACGTGAATGTAAGTGGGGCTGGACTCGCTAAGCACAGTAAAAATAAAGAGAACGCAGTGAAGCTTATTGAATTCTTGACATCCGAGGAAGCACAGGCGCTCATGTCCAAAGAAAACTTTGAGTTCCCGGTAAACGAGAAAGCGCAAAAGCCTGAGCTGCTTAAATCATGGGGCGATTTTAAAACACAGCAGATTGATTTCAGCAAATTGGGTGAACACAATAAAAAATCCATTGAGATCATGAATAAAGTAGGATGGAAATAAGATGAGCTTTAAAACTGTTTTGCGAAATAGGAAAGCAAATACAAACGGCTGGGTATTGATCAGTCTGATTGGGGTAGCAGTAGTACTGCTGCCCGTTTTGTCTATTTTCTTTTCTTTATTGAAAGCACCTAATGAGAACTGGGCACAGATCAAACAGTACATGCTTACGGATTATCTGGTGAATTCGTTATTCCTGGTGGTGTTTACGGGGATTTTCACTGTGACTGTTGGTGTGACGCTAGCTTGGTTGATCGCTGCCTATGATTTTCCAGGGAAACGTTTTTTTCAATGGGCACTGGTTCTCCCGCTCTCGATTCCTCCCAATATTGCAGCGTACACGTATAGCCACATGGTTAGCTACACAGGCGTTGTGCAGGTTACGATGCGGTCCACATTTGGTATTGAGTGGAATCCCAAATGGTTGGATATCATGTCGCTTCAGGGTGCTGTTTTTATCTTTACGCTTTTTTTATACCCGTACGTTTTCATGATTACGAGGTCGTTTCTTGAACGGCAAAGTGGTTCCTATATCGAGAATGCGATCCTTCTGGGGAGAAACCATTTCACGATTTTCTTTCGCATTGTTTTGCCGATCGCACAGCCGGCCATCATCGGGAGCGTTATGCTCGTCATTTTTGAAGTGATCAGCGATTATGGGGTTACGAGCTATTTTGGGATTCAGACGATTTCTACTGCAATTTTTCAAACGTGGTTTGGCATGTATGATGTGGATTCGGCACTTCGCTTGGCTGCTTGGATGATGGCGGGAGTCATTGGGTTGTTCATCATTGAGCGATTGCTTCGAAACCGCCGACGGTATAGCGCTTCGACGAGTAAAGCCAGCCCGCTTGTTCCCAAGCAGCTCAAGGGGAGCAGCGCCTTCATAGCGGTACTTTTTAGCGGGGCCGTATTCGCATTCGCTTTTTTGATTCCGGTTGTTCAACTCATCGTTTGGTCAACCTGGACCTACCAGGACGTTCTGACTTTCTCATTCGTTGAGCTGACATCCAACACGCTGCTCGTTGCCTTGATTGCGACAGCTTGTATCATGTTCCTGTCCGTGGTGGTCGCCAATGTATGCCGGGTGCAAGGAAAAGCTTTTTCCTCCGTACTGTCTAAAGTCATCGCATCGGGCTACTCCATTCCAGGAGCGATCATTGCAATCGGCGTGCTTACGTTTTTTATCGTTCTCGATGAGACCCTGGCGCCTTTCTATCGCTGGATGGGATTGGGGGAAGCACCGCTAGTGCTCAGCATGTCTCTCGTGATGGTAGTGGTGGCGTACGTGGTTCGCTTTATGGCAACGGGTTATAATGCAGTCGAAGCAGGCTTTGAAAAAATGGGCAAGACCTATATGGAAGCTTCCAGATTGCTCGGGTACGGGATGACCCGAACCTTTTTCAAAGTGGACCTTCCTCTGATGAGAGGCGCGCTCCTGAGCGGTACGATCCTGACCTTTGTGGAAATCATGAAAGAGCTGCCGATGACACTCTTGCTCAGACCCTTTAACTTCGAGACGCTGGCAACCAAGACGTACCAATATGCCAGCGATGAAAGAGTCATAGAAGCGTCGATCCCGTCCTTGTTTATCATTGCCGTCAGCGTTTGCTCAGTTCTGCTCGTTTACAAACTAGGAAAGAGGCTGGAGAGATGAATTTTGTTGAAATCCAAGACGTTTCTTTTTCCTATTCCAAAAAAGAAGCTCCCATTCTAAAAAAAGTCTCCTTTACGCTAAACAAAGGGGAAATCGTAGGGGTGGTTGGCCCGAGCGGAAGCGGAAAAAGCACACTTTTACGCTTGATTGCCGGTCTCGGCACACCCCATACAGGGAAAATCAGTATTAATGGCAAAGTGGTCATGGACATGCATACGTTCATTCCACCTGAAAATCGCGGAGTCGGCATGGTGTTCCAAGACTACGCACTGTTTCCGCATCTGACAGTTGCCCAAAATATTGAATTCGGCTTGCATCGCATGTCCAGATCCCTGCGATTGTCCAGGGTAGATGAGATGGTCGAGCTGGTCCAACTCACTGGTTTTACCAAGAGATACCCGCATGAATTGAGCGGAGGGCAGCAGCAGCGTGTTGCATTGGCCAGAGCCCTCGCTCCGAAGCCGTCCCTTTTGCTCATGGACGAGCCTTTCAGTAATCTCGATGCGAATTTGCGCACGTCGATACGCAGCGAACTTCGGGATATTCTGCAAAAGGCGGGAATGACCTGTTTACTTGTCACCCATGATCAACAAGACGTGCAAGCGATTTGCAGCCGCGAAATTCAGCTGACATGATTATAAACTGAAATAGACAACGTTACGCAGAAAAGGGCCAAGCTGGCCCTTTTCTATTTTTTTCGGTTCCTTTTACGGTCACAAAATGGTGAAGGGAATTTTCAGAAAAAATGCGGTTGCTTAGGGTGGTCTATTAGGGTGAAGCTGGTTACGATTTCCCCGGGCAGGTGACTATTCGTTCCACAACATCGGGATCAGGATACGTTTTGAAATATCTGAGGAACCAGATTCCATTATTTACTGGATAAGGTATTTTTGGGTGATGCATACTACCAACACACTAAGGTTGCCCCTGATCTGGTAAGCAGGAAAGAAGCTAACGAGGCATGAATGAAACGCTAGGAATCGGGTCGTTTTCAGCGATCTAAATCTCCTCTCCAGATTGTGGGTTGCGTCCTTCCAAGTATTTTTTTCAGGCTCCGGTTCTGAATTTCGTATAGGGGAATCACAATCAGGTAAAAAATGGTGAGGGGAAGATTCATGTCAGTATAAAGGGGGGATAGTTAACTGAAACCGCTGTTATTGCAGCTGAGACCAAGACAGTGGACAAAATGCTTGCTTGTATTTGCTGCTCCGGTCTTCGCGGAAAAATTCCACGATCCCGTTGCAATAGGGAAGGCTGTCATCGCTTTCTTTTGTTTTGCCTTGACTGCAAGCACAGTGTACATTGTGAACGACATCATGGATGTTGAAAAGGACCGGTTGCACCCGGAAAAATCGAAACGTCCAATCGCATCTGGAGCACTTAGGATCCGGACAGCTATTTTGTTCGGCATTTTTTTGTTGATTTTCTCATTATCCATATCCTATTTCATCACACCTCTTTTTTCCGGAATCCTCATTACATACTTGATCGTCAATCTCTTCTATTGTGCATGGCTGAAACATGTCGTGATTATTGATGTTATGGTCATCGCTTCAGGGTTTGTCCTTCGGGGGATCTCTGGAGCCGTAGTGGTGGGCGTAGGCATCACTTCCTGGTTCATTCTTTGCACCATGCTGCTCGCTTTGTTTCTAGCTTTGAGCAAAAGAAGGCACGAATTTGAAAGGCTGAACGGTGACAAAGAGAAGCAGCGCAAAGTACTGGAGCATTATTCGATTGCATTTTTAGATCAGCTCATTTCCATTGTTACTTCGGCCACGATAATGACATATTCACTTTATACGGCGAACACAGGTCCGAATGCATACATGATGTGGACGATTCCGTTTGTCATCTATGGCATTTTCCGCTATTTGTACCTGGTCCATATGAAGCAAGGAGGAGGAAGTCCGGAAAAGAGTCTGCTCGAAGATAAGCATATCCTGCTGACGGTCATCCTTTTTACCTTAAGTGTGATGGGCATTAAAACTTATTTGTGGTGATAGTCAAAGAAGCACAGAGATGATAATCGGACAAATGAGTCGGGATGATAGGAGCGATGTTGGTATGGTCAAATCCAAGGAAAATGTATTATCAGGATGGGGGAACTTTCCAAAACAGACGGGGCATGTTTACAGACCGGAGAAGTACAAGGATTTACAGGATATTTTACGGTTACGAAGCCAGTCAAACTTCATTTCCCGGGGAGCAGGAAGGAGCTATGGCGATAACGCCTTAAACGACCAAAACGGAGTAATCCTGCATACTCGGTTAAACCGCTTTCTATCCTTTGACGAGCAGACCCAGGTATTGGAATGCGAAGCAGGGGTTACGTTTGGAGAGATCATAGAATACTTCTTGCCACATGGGTATTTACCACCCGTCACCCCGGGAACCAAATATGTGACAGTTGGTGGTGCCATTTCCAATGAAGTGCATGGGAAAAACCACCATCAGGACGGCTCCTTTTCTAATCATATTCTGGATTTTCAGCTGCTCGTCGCATCTGGGGAGTTTCTAACTTGTTCACGTAGTGAAAACCAAGAATTATTCTGGGCCACGGTCGGAGGAATTGGGCTCACAGGAATTATTCTAAGTGCCCGCATCAAATTGATGAGGGTTGAATCGGCTTATTTAGAGGTGGATTACAAAAAGACATCCAACCTCGATGAAACCATCGTCCTGCTTAATGAAATGAACGGGAAGTACCAATACTCAGTAGCCTGGATCGACTGTTTATCGACAGATCGCACCATAGGCCGTTCCATTCTCATGCTGGGGAATCATGCCTTGCAGAAACAGCTTGACGGCAAGGTGGAGCCTCTTTCTCCAAGAAGGAAAAGAAATATGATTGTACCCTTTTACTTTCCTTCTTTTGGACTCAATTCTTCCAGTATAAAAACCTTCAATTCCTTTTACTATCACCGTTTCAAAGATGCCTCTAGGCAAGTGGTAGACTATGATTCATTCTTTTATCCGTTGGACACGCTCTTACATTGGAATCGTTTGTACGGAAAAGCGGGGTTTATTCAATACCAAGCAGTATTCCCTCCGGAAACGGCCCGCATGGGGCTTACGGAACTTCTCCAGAAAGTAAGCCAGGGGAGATGCGCTTCATTCTTAGCAGTCTTGAAGATATTGGGTGAGAGAAGCGGTGGCTTGTTAGCTTTTCCACGTAAAGGCTATACATTGGCTTTGGATATACCGCTTAGGGGCGGAACAGAGCTCTTGGCGTTCATTCGGAAATTGGATGAAGTGGTGCTGGCTCATCGAGGGGTCTTGTATTTGGCGAAGGACGCGTTAATGTCCGCGGATATGTTTGCCCAAATGTATCCGGAGCTTCCGAAGTTCAAGGAAGTCAAAGCCAAAATAGATCCCGGCTGTCTCTTCTCGTCCTCGATGGCCAGGCGGTTGAATATCGTGGGGAATTTGGGATGAGGAAGAACATTTTAATCATTGGAGCGACATCAGGCATCGCCAAGTCGATCGCTTATCAATATGCCAAACAAAACCATTCATTGATTTTAGCGGGGCGCGACCACGGAGAAATGGAGAGGCTCGCGTCCGACATCCGGATTCGCCACCGGGTTCCAGTCTGTGTAAAAAAATACCACGCGGAAGCCTATGATGAACACTCCGGTTTCTTTGCATCTTGTCTGGAGGAGCCCGGCATGCTTGGCGGCATGATTTTGGCCTATGGGTATATGGAAGATCATCAATCCGCCCAGGCTGATTTCAGATTGGCCAAACAAATCATTGAGGTGAACTTTCTTTCCTGTGTGTCTATATTGGAGACAGCTGCCCGCTATTTTGAACAGGAGCGGAGCGGCTTCATCGCTGTCATTTCCTCTGTAGCCGGGGACCGTGGCAGACAAAGCAATTATATTTACGGTTCGTCGAAAGGTGCATTATCCGTGTACCTACAGGGATTGAGGAGCAGGTTGTTTGCTTCGGGTGTGCATGTGGTGACAATCAAGCCAGGGTTTGTGGATACACAAATGACCTATGGCTTGAAGGGTCTTTTCCTATTGGCTAAGCCTCAAGATGCGGCAAAAAAGATATGCTTGGCCATTCAAAAGGGGCAGGAGATTGTCTATGTGCCAGGTTTTTGGGCATTCATCATGATGATCATCAAAGTGATGCCGGAGCGGTTCTTCAAACGCTTGAAACTTTGAATAAACAGACCGTGTAAGGCCTGTATCCATTCAAACTAGAAATCGACGAGGGGGGCCATAATGGTGAATAAGCAGCTGCGATTTACCCATTTAAAGCCGACACTTCGATGGCTTTCTAACGATTGGGTCATTAGCTTTATCCTGTTTCTTTTCGCTTTCATCATCCGTATTCCTTACTTGTATGATGTTCCCCGATTCATCGATGAGTGGAGAGAGATTGGGCTGGCTGCCCAAATCGCAAGGGGACAGGCTTGGCCCCTGCACAATACGTCCCACGATATTGGCCCGTTTCATAATTATGTCTTGGCAGGACTGTTTACGCTATTTGGATTTGATGTGTACATACCCAGGTTATATGTAACGGTCACCAGCGCAGCTACCGTAGTGGTTACTTTTTGGCTTGGCAGACATTGGGCGGGAAGGATAACGGCTGTTTTCGCCGCATTGCTATTGGCGACGAACAGTATGCACATCCTGATTACGCATATGGCTTGGTCGAATGATACCACCCCATTTTTCGTAGGGTTGGCCGTGCTGGTATCTCTCAAGGCCATGGATCAAGAGAGACGCTCATTATGGGCTTTGGCTGGGTTGGCATGGGCGATCGCCCTGCAGACTCACCCATCCGTTATCGCTGCTTTACTCGGAGTCGTTTTCTACTTCGCCCGCCAGCTTGGCTGGGGAGCTTTTTACCGGGACGCCCGCCTTCGAATAGGGATTGCTGTATTAATAGTGGGATACAGCAACATGATTATTCATAATTTTATCAAACCGTTAGATTCCGTTCTTTGGGTAAAGCGAAAGGGCTACGCGCTGAATCAGGAGTGGTCGATTCAAGGTTATTTTCAAAACATGCTGGAGATGGGCAGTGAATTGATTCACTCTTTAGCTAGTGCCTTCCCTGATGGAAAAGGGTGGTTGCACGGCATAAGTTCATTTCTTATGCTGTTCTTTATCATCGGATTGTTGGACGGGTTTCGCCGGCTATGCCGTTTCCGTAACGGATCTTTTGTAGTAGCGATTGTTATTTCCAGTTTCCTGGTGATTCCTATATTAAACGATCAATATAAATTTTATATATGGACAAGATATATCGCTTATCTATTTCCTCTTTGCTTTGTCACCGTAGCCATAGGATTTCAAGGATGGATACGGTATTTGGCGGACAGGGACCAGACTCGGCAGCTCAGATCAGGCCTGGCCGTAGCATGGGTCTTACTCCTCATTCTGCCGCTGCATCACTTTTACCAGTATGCCGAGACATATATTCAATCCGGAGTGGATAACTCCGCCGAATTTTTTACGGTACAAACCCTGCAGCCCAGACTCACCAAAGACTCGATCATCGTCGTTGACAAGCAGGCAAAGCAGGCCGAAGCGGTCAGCAAAATGCTGAGAGTGAAGGGGTTCAGAAGCCCTTTGGAGGGAGTAGATCCGAACGAGGTTCGAGAAGTTCAAGCTGTTCCATCGAACGGGGGAGAAGGGATAGATGCGACCTACTACAGTAGATGGAAAAAGGCGTTAGCCCTGCACAAGGATCATACCTGGTATGTTCTGTCACTGGAAAATAAGGACAAATTAACGTCTCTATTTGGCATCACCTGGACAAAAGGGGAAGTGATTCGGGGCGGAAGCGGAAAACAGATATATTTTGTAGGCAGAATTTCTTCCTATGAATATTGAACTTTAAAGAATCAACCATACATTCACTTACATGTATGGTTATTTCCATTTACTTGCTCTTATCAGTATTACCTTTTGAGGAATAATGAGAGTAAGGAAATGCGGGAGGCATTGCAGATGCGCGTTTTATTAAAAGACGATTTCTTCGTCTTTTCTCAGTTATGTGGGATTATGCTCAAATCCGTTTTCTTTGTTTACTTAGCCACCGATATGGCTTACTCGTTAACTCCTTTTCATCTGGCAGATGTACTCAAATCCTTGCCATTATACATATCTATCTACTTAACTCTCCTGTCGTTCGTTTATTTGGCCAAGCGCAAGGTTTACATCGCTCTCATCTTGAATTTCATCGTAAGCTTCATACTCTTGATGGATTTCGTGTATCTTAGAGCTTTCGGGGTTCCAACTTCATTATTCTCTCTGCCTATGATTGAGTTTTTAGGGGATGTCGGGGATTCGGCGTTTGATCTTTTCCATATGCTCGATTTTCTTTTCTTTGCAGATGTGATCCTTTGGTCTTCGCTGCTTTTATTTTTTCGTAAATCTTATTCAAAAACAGCTATTCAGGGATGGAAATTTATCTCCTGTATGACTTTTGCGGTTGTAACCGGTTATGTAGCTTATCCCGAAGGATTAGTGCAGAAAATGCTGAGCATCAAACACCGGCCCATTTTTGCCATACAGAAAGTCACCCCCATTGGTTACCATTTGTTCGATTCCTATGAGTTTATGCGATCTTCTCACGCGATCTCATTATCAGATCATGACAGAAAAAAGGTGCGTCAGTGGTTCGACAGGAATAAGAAAATCAATAAGCAACAGTCTACAGACGAGCAGCTGCACAAAGGGATCTTTCAAGGCAAAAATGTAGTTTTCATTCATTTTGAGTCCTTGGAAAGCAGCGTCATCGGCCAACGCATTCATGGTCAAGAAATCACTCCCGAATTAAATAAACTGCTTTCCCATAGCTTTTATTTCCCTAAAATCAAGGAACAAGTTGGGGAAGGAAATTCTGCGGACGCTGAATTCATGGTATTGAATTCTCTGTATCCACTACCACAGGGGATTATCAGCTTGCGGTATCCTTCCAATAGCTACTTTGCCTTTCCAAAAGAACTGGCAGGTCACGGATATGAGACAGCGGCTTTTGTGGGAATGAAAAAAGGGTTTATGAACATGGGCATTGTGTTGCCTAATTTCGGGTTTAAAAAAATATTTTCCTTTCCCGATAATCAATCAGAGAAGAAAATCGGTTTAGGGATCCCGGATCAGGACATGTTCGATCAGTCCATACCCTATATCAAGAGCTTAAAAAGCCCATTCTTTGCTTACATGATTACCCTTACAAACCATGTACCCTATAAACTGCCTCCAAACATGCAGACCCTTACTCCGCCACCCGGGATGAAAAAAGATGGTGTTGCCAGATATCTGCAGAGTGTCCACTACGCTGATCAGGCGGTAGGTTCTTTTATAGAGGGATTAAAGAAAGAGCGATTGCTGGATCAGACAGTCCTTGTCATTTACGGTGATCACCAGGGAGTTAACAAGTATTATGCTAGGGATGTACAAAAAAGCGGAATTTCCTGGTTGAAAAACGATAAGAATTTGCCCCTCTTGATTTACCATTCCTCCTTGAAAGGAGTAACCCTGAGCCAAATGGGGGGACAGATTGATATTCTTCCTACGGTTCACCATTTGTTGGGACTGCCAGATAATCCTCGAACTGCCTATCGTGCGGGCCGAAATCTGTTTAGTTCAGATAAAGGGTTTGCTGCACTGAGAAATGGACAGTATGTATCAGATGACGTTTCCAATACCGACATCCGACGCCACAGACAAAAGGGGGTCGAGATCAGTGCAAAGGTCATACAGGGAAACTTGTTCCCAACCCCTGATTATTAAAGTTTTTTCCGAGTCGATCCATAAAAAGTGCACATTCCGACCCTAAGTTTCATCTTGAGGGCCCAAAGCGGTAGGAAGGCAAAATGGAGAAGTGACAGACCTGCAAGTCAAGAAAGCGAACGAGCAGCTGCAGGAGCTGGGACGCACCTTGATTACATTCAACTTCTCACGCCGTGGCGGCAAAGCGGATCATTCGCAGCTGATTCAACGGATCGTAAAACACGGTGATTTCAGGTAGCTTCCTGAATAAACGTATGAACGGAGAGCTGACAAGTATCTTGTCGGAACTCCGTTTTTTTGTGTGAGACGGATATTCGAGCTGCGAGAATCATGGATTAGTATTTACAAACGTGATGGATTCGCAATATGATGAAAAATGAGTAAATTTAGCATACTGATACAAATTTACGTAGGAGTATGCCATACTGGTAGAGACTGAGGAGGGTTAGGCGCAAAACGGAGGGCTACTCCCATTTTGGCTAGTTTGGAACAGGCAAAATAGGGATATCATGACAATGCGGTCACGAAACGGTTTCGCTTACATTGCATTTACACCAAGGTATAGTTTGAAGCGACTCAATACTACTTCTTGAGGTGACATTATGCAAAATACAGTGATGAATAACGTACCAGTAACATTCTCGAGGACGAATCCATTTCCAGCGAAAGTTCTTACAAATGTAAACCTAAATGGAGAAGGATCCAAAAAAGAAACAAGGCATCTCGAGCTATCGCTAAAAGGATCGGGCTTGACCTATGCCCCAGGTGATTGCCTTGGGATCATTCCGCAAAATGATCCGGAGCTTGTCACATCCTTGATCGAGGAAATGAAATGGGACCCAGAAACAGCTGTTACGATCAATAAGCTGGGTGAAACCCTCCCTCTCAGGGAAGCCCTCACCACCTACTTCGAAATTACGTTGCTGACCAAAAAAATG
This sequence comes from Brevibacillus choshinensis, assembly GCF_016811915.1. Taxonomy (NCBI): domain Bacteria; kingdom Bacillati; phylum Bacillota; class Bacilli; order Caryophanales; family Paenibacillaceae; genus Brevibacillus; species Brevibacillus choshinensis. Next base: position 2,945,213 of record NZ_CP069127.1, read on the forward strand.
ATTCAGCAAGCAGCAGAGCTGACTGACAGCGAAGCTTTGAAAAAGCTTTCGTCGGAGGAAAACATCCATCAGCTGAAAGAATACATCGATGGTCGGGATTTGCTTGATTTGCTTCAAGATTTCGGTCCTTGGAAAGCCACTGCCCAAGAGATCGTTGCTCTATTGAGAAAAATGCCGCCACGGCTCTATTCCATTGCAAGCAGCGTCTCGGCTCATCCGGAGGAAGTACATTTGACCATCGGCGCCGTTCGCTACACGACACACGGACGGGAACGAAAAGGCGTTTGCTCCGTTTTGTGTGCAGAACGTTTGCATGAAGGAGATACGCTGCCGGTCTTTATTCAAACCAATAAGCACTTTAATCTACCGGACTCTCCCGAGAAAGATATCATCATGGTTGGTCCCGGGACGGGCATTGCTCCATTTCGTTCCTTCATTGAGGAGCGCAGCGTGATAAAAGCGCCAGGCAGATCATGGCTGTTCTTCGGTGATCAGCACGCATCGTGCGATTTCCTCTATCAAAACGAATTGGAAGGCTATCAAAAAGCGGGTGTTTTGACGAGAATCGAGACAGCTTTCTCACGCGATTCGGAGGAGAAAGTCTATGTCCAGCATAAGATGCTTGAGCACAGCAAAGAGCTGTTTGAATGGCTGGAGAATGATGCCTGCTTCTATGTTTGCGGAGACAAGCAGCATATGGCCAAAGACGTCCACGACGCCTTGATCAGCGTCATTGAAAAAGAAGGACAAATGACACGTGAAGCGGCAGAAGCGTATGTAACAGAGATGCAAGCGCAAGGACGTTACCAGCGCGATGTGTATTAATAGCAGCCGCTCATCGTAAAAAATGCAAAAATCCCGCCACGAAAATGGGGCGGGATTTTTGCTTTCATATAGGCTGCACTCCTCGTTTCATCAATCTTGAAGTAACCTTCTAACAACCGTTTGCAGTAGGGTCCCCGATACGCTTTGCTTCATATTGGATATTTCTTCCTTGATCTCCCTCACGGCTGCAATGATTTTGCCCAGCGCGCTTTGCCAGCAATTCGCCCTCAGGGGTAAAATGTACGCCTTTAATGCCTCTATTTACGATTTTCACGCCAAACTCTTCTTCAATCTGCATGAGTCGCTTCGTCAGTGCGGGCTGGGTGATGAACAGGAGTTGAGCGGTCTTGGTAATGTTCTTTTGGTTATAGAGGATGTGCAAAACCTGCCAATCGCGATCATCCATTCCATTCTCGCTCCTCTGTTCGCGTAGTGAATGACACAAAAAGCGCCAAGTTCGGTGGCGCTTGAGGATCGAAAGCTATCAGTTATCTACCATCTATTATACGTTGCTTCGTATTCGCTTGGAAAATAGCCATTGTTTATCGCCAGCCATAAATAAAAGAGATGGTGGACAAAAGGTATTGCGATAACAAAAAGCTATGGTCCCCAATTCTATATCCGTATTTTTATTCTCGTTTTTGCCTATCCGCGAGACCTGGATGCTGTACCATGAAGAGTTTATGGAATTGAAGCTTGTCAAAGACTTCATTGAGTTTATGAAGGAGCTGGATTTTCAGCATTCGGACAGGCAAATACCAAAAAAAGGTCAACCCGCTACGGTTAACCTTTTCATATGTTTCAAATGTTAATTACATGGTCGAGACGATTCGTTTATTCGCAGCGGCCTTGCGCTCAACCAGATAGGAAGCGATTCCCAAAATCAGAGCAAGTCCTACGAGCACAGCACCGACCCATGGGAGGGATGTGATAGCCAGATGCGTAATGACCCATCCCCCAATGAAAGCACCAGCAGCATTTCCCAAATTTCCGGCAGAATGGCTGGAGGTAGAGGCAAGCGCTGGAGCCGACTGTGCAAGGTTCATCACGCGTACCTGCAGCCCTGGAAAGACTGCGAAGGACGCAGCTCCCCATAGAAAAATGGTCACGACGGCAGCTATGGGACTAGAAATGGTTAACGTGAACAGAGTGAGAATGATGCAAATGGCAAAATAAAGTCCCAGTATGGAAGGCATCAGCTTCCAATCGGCCAGCTTTCCGCCCACGATATTGCCGATGGTCACTCCGCAGCCGAAGAGGACGAGAATCCATGTTACATGCTGCTCTGCAAATCCGGTAACTTGCGTAAGCAGTGGCGTAATATACGTAAATACGGTGAATAGGCCTGCGTTTCCTAATGCCCCAATCAGGAGGTATAGAAGGAGCTTAGGCTTTATGAGTGCAGCGATTTGCCCCGTAATACTCCCAGAGTTTTCTTGACGAATTTGCGGGACGAAAATAAGGATGCCGATCAGTGCGATGATTCCCATGATGGCGATAGAGCCGAAGGAGGATCGCCAGCCCAAATGTTGACCGATAAAAGTCCCGAGTGGAACCCCAATAATATTGGCAATCGTCAGACCTGCCATCATAATGGAAACGGCACTGGCGCGTTTGTCAGGCGGTACGAGATTGGAAGCGACGACAGCGCCAACTCCAAAAAATGTCCCATGCGTCAAAGCGGTCAGCATGCGTGCCCCCATCAAAACAGCGTAGTTGGGAGCTAAAACAGAAATTCCGTTACCGAGAATAAAGAGAACCATGAGCAGACAAAGCAGTCTCTTTTCGGGAATTCGATGGGTGAGGATGGTCATGATGGGAGCACCGACTGCTACCCCGAGAGCATACATGGTAATCAGCTGCCCCGCGGATGAGATGCTGACTTGCAAATCATCAGCAACATTAGGTAGAAGCCCCATGATGACAAATTCAGTCATTCCAATGGCAAAAGAGCCCAGTGTAAGACAAAGCAACGAGATAGAAAATGTTTCTTTCTTCGCCTGTTCCCTGGTAGTAAGGTGAGATAACTCCATGAAGTGTTTACAACCTTTCTGCAGTGTAGAATCCGGTTCAATGCAAGAATTGTGCCGGTCAAGAATGCCTGTTCCATATTATTAAGCTTTATTCGAGTAAAATCAAGGTATTCTTCATCACTATATAGCAAAACTGTGAATCTACTTAAGACACGCGAACGGAAGCGCCTGGGGAACGACATGAACCTGGGCGATAAAAAGGGAAGAGTTGAATCGATCATGCTCTGAAAGAAACGTGGGGAGTTTTGGAGAGGAAAAAATCCAAGCACAGGAAAAACCAGTGCAGATGCTAAAAGCGAACTGCACTGGTTTGCTTTCATGATCAGATCCCGGGTTCATACGAAGTGATGGGAATGTCGTCATATTCCTCGGGATCAAGCTCATCGATACTGCCCGTGGCAACCGCGTCAAGGATGCCGTATAATCCTGTTTCCACTGCTTTGACCAATTGCCCTTTTTTCTTTTGACCCATGCTCTGAGTCTGACCGCGGACTTCAAACAGCACGGTTCCGCTGCCATTGAGAGCGAATGCCCCGAGAGCCGTCCCGGGAAGATCGATCTTTTGATCGTACAGGCTGATGTTATTAAACGGGGAGCTGCCCATGGATCGAAGCGCATGGTAAGCCGCCAGATTGAGCTGTCTGGAAAAATCGTAGTTATATTTGTCTTTATACTCTTCGTACTTTTCTCCCGCCGAGCTGTTCGGGTCAGCAACAAAGCGACCGGACAGAGAAAGCGTCACGACATCATTTGTGCCGTCCACATAATAAAAAGGTCCTTGATGATGGAGGTCTATGTATACATCGACTTGTCCGAAGTCGTCCTGGAGCGATTGATAGACATCGCGCACCGTTTGCGCTTCAGGTGTGATAAACCAGCCTGGTTTGGAAGAGCTGCCTGGGAAATCAGAAGCTTGAGGCGAGTAATTCAGATCAGGATTGTAATCGCGATTGACGTCAAAGCCAGGCGTCGCGGCATAGTCATCTCCCTGACGAGGGGTGGTGTAGTAATTCCACGCAGGTTTTGCACCAGCGAGCTGAGGAAATGCGTCGACGATTTCGTCCCATGTCATGTCATTACCCCGACGATCCAAGTAGGCGGCGTCCGGGTTCATCATCGGCATGGCAACCAGTGTGATTTCCTTTCGAATTTGCTTTGCTTCCGGAGAGTTGCTGGATCCAAGATACTGGAGGATGCTGACGAGCGCTTCCGTTCCGGTCGGTTCATTCCCGTGAATTTGGCTGGTGATAAAGACGACCTTTTTCCCAGAGCCGACTGTCGCTTTGAAGATATCCCGGTCACGATTTGACTTTCCGACGACTTCCAGGCTGACTTGACCATTGCTATTGTTCTCGATCTTTTTCAACTGCTTTACCAATTGGTCATAGCTTAAGAAACCGGAAATCGAGTAGTTTTGCTGCTCTGGTGTACCTGGAGAGGTGTTGCCCGCAGCGAATCCAGGTGAAACAAGACTTGCTGTCAAAAGGAGAGCACCCGCGATAGAACATGCTTTTTTCATGATCAGTCCTCCTACAGTTGGAAAATTTTGTTGCAGCAAACATATAAATCATAGTTTATTTGATAGATCAGCGTGAATGGATACAAGGGATTATTTTCAGTCAATTAAAAATATTAAAAAAGTACTATAGAAAATCTTGCCAGACAAAATCTATGATTATGTACGAGACGACGACAAACTAGAGGAGGGTGTTTATGAAAAAGCAATTCGCAGCAATTTCTTTAGCAAGTGTACTAGCGGTAAGCGGTGTGTCTATGACTGCAGTCCCGGCGGGAGCTACGGGTGAGGGGCCCAACTACAAGGGCAACGAAACCGTGCAAACGGAAATTCTTCATACATATCAAGAGATGGCAGATTATCTGAAAACACAAGACGAGAAACAAAAAGCCATGCAGCTTGAGGTAATCGGAAAGACCGTGAAGGGGAGAGACATTTATCTCGCAAAATATATAACCGATGAAAAGAACCCGACAGTCCTCTTTCTGACGCAGCAGCATGGCAATGAGCAGCTTACGACAGAAGGCGCACTGGAATTCATCAAGCATCTCGGTACGAATAAAACCAAAGGCGTGTTAGACAAGGTCAACATTTTGATCGTGCCGATGCTGAATGCCGACGGGGCGATGGGTGATGTGGACTTTTCTTTGGATGATTACATCGCAAAAGGACGCCATTTAACACGTTACAATGCCGTAGGAACGGATTTGAACCGCGACCATGTGGCCAAGCTGCAGCCAGAGACGAAGGCGCTTCATGAAAATGTGCTCGGCAAATACAAGATTGATTACATGATTGATTTGCACCACCAAGGAACGCAAAGCGAAATCAATGGGAAGCTCGTGTCTGGCTCCATCCTCTATCCTACGAATGCGAAGGTAGCACCGGAGGTAGTGGAAAAGTCGAAGCGACTCGGTGCAATCGTATATGGTGCAGTGGACTCGACAGGATGGGGCCTGATCGGGAAATACAATGGCGGCTCCGAGTTAACAATCGGTCGCAACGGAATCGCCAACGAGTATGGGATTGCCACGCTGCTCTTTGAAATGCGGGGAATGTCTGATCATTCGTCGGAATCGGCTATCCTGGGTCAAAAAAGCAATGGCTACTTGATCAAGCAAACCATCACCACGCTGGATGCGACAGTAAGGGCAATTGCAGATGGCTCGATTGAAACAGTGGATGCGAGCTTCTGGGATACGCTGCCCCAGCAAACTAGCAGAAGCAACGGGGAAGAAGGCGAATAAAGAAAAGAACACCGTTCTCTATAAGGACGGTGTTCTTTCCCTTTTTGATACGCTTACGCATTTGTCTGATAGGTTCCATTTTGTCCTTGGCTGTTGAGGCGAAGCCATTTATTGCTTTTCCTCATTCACAATTAATTGAAACACATCTTTTCGGCTGTAGTGTCCCACCACATCAAAGTCAAAATGCCCACGTGCGATATCATCTAAATCTAAAGTCGCATACAAAATTTCTTCTTTTCCAAACACAGGCTCTACTAAAAATTGTCCAAGCGGATTTACGATGCAGCTTCCACCGCGCGTGATTTCATGAGGCATTTTTTGCATTTCCTCTGTATTTAGTAAATCTTCTTCATACATATCCTTCGTACTGTATTGATTGCAAGATAAAACAAAGCAACGTCCCTCAATCGCAATATGCTGCATCGAAGAGAACCAAGTATCTCGTGAATCAGCAGTAGGAGCAATATAAATCTGAATCCCTTTTTCATACATGGCAGCTCGTGCTAGAGGCATATCGTTTTCCCAACAAATCAGGGAACCCATTCTACCATATGGCGTATCGAATACAGGGAGCGTACTGCCATCCCCTTCACCCCAAATGAGACGCTCGCTTCCAGTCGGTTTTAGTTTTCGATGCTTACCCAGCAGCTTTCCATCGGGCCCAAAGAATATGGCTGTGCAATAGAGTGTGCCTCCGCTCGATTCTTGATCCCGTTCAATGACCCCGATCACCGTATAAGCGCCAGCTTTTTTCACGGCTTCGCCCAGTTGGTCGGTTTCTGGTCCGGGTACGGTGATGGCATTTTTTGCGTAACGTAAAAATTCATCTCGCCCCCTGTCAGAACGGTTTCCTACGACTGCCCCAAAGCTCATCCCCCGTGGATACGCAGGGATATACGCTTCTGGAAAAACAATGATCTTGGCACCTTGTTTTCCGGCTTCTTGGATGAAGTCAATTGCCTTATTGATGCATTTTTCTTTATTCATTACGATCGAACCAGCCTGAACGACAGCAACTTTACAAGTAGTCATATGATTCCCTCCTTTTCCCAAAATGGTAACAGAGATGATATCGAATGTGAAAGATGTGATAGGAGGGAAAAGTCCATTTTTAAAAAATAGTGTAACTATACTGGGGAATGTGTACAATCCCTCCGATTGCTTGGACCATAGAATATGGTAAAAGGAGGAGGATGCGTATGGCACAAGTCAATGTCAGCAAACGTTTCAGAGTGCTTTGCAACCAGTTTTCTAGGATTTTAGGTGGGGAGCATGAAATCGACCCCGGTCCGGTATGCTTTGTCAGCCGAGCCAGGAGGTTAAACGCTTCGATTTTGGGAAGAAAGACGACATCGCCGCTGGTACGGTACCAACTGTTTTCGTTTGAAAGGCTGGATAGCACGGGGCGTGCTCTCTGCCTGGGTGAAACCGCCTGTTTTCAAAATCAAGCCAATCGATTGATTTCCAACCTGCGCAGGGAAGGCATCAAAGTGACTGCACTGCATAACCACTGGCTGTTTGACAACCCCCGCTTAATGTATATTCACTGGGAATCCATTGACAATCCAATCGCTTTTGCTAGAAAGTCAAAACGAGCGATTGCCTTCTTGGGTTAAGCGAAAATGAAAGGCTGCTGCATCCGTAGATTTCGTACGGAAGCGCAGCCTTTTTTCTTGCAGCAAACGAGGGAGCTCCCTTGCATCCAATCAGACCACGTAGATTGGTCGGAGCATTCACCATCGAGACGATGGAATAATACCCTACATTAACCCAATTTCTTTATGCGAAGTGTGTCTCTGAGTGAGTGGGATCCAAACTAGTCTTGTAGGGGAGTATCTAATGAGTGAGCATAAACAGAAGGATGAGAAATTCATTTTTGATTACATTGTCGTAGGCACCGGTCCTGCAGGTTCTGTTCTTGCAAAGAAACTTACGGATGATAAAAAAACATCCGTTCTCGTATTGGAAGCAGGAGAAAATAACGATAAGGACACGCCAATTAGCGACTCTACGTTTGCATTAGAGCTAGAGGAGCTTTATCTTCCTCAATATTTTTGGCAGGGGGAAGGAATTCCGCAGGAAGAAGTAAATGAACGAAGTTTTGAATGGACGACCGGACGATTATTGGGTGGAGGCACTTCCATTAACACACAGCAGTATGTAAGGCCAACATCAGCAGTTTTTCGGGAATGGGAAAAGCTGCTGGGACCTCTTTGGTCACCCAAGAACGCAATCAGCAGTTTCCGAAAAATGGAAAAGTACAACGGGAAGACAAACAACAAAAATGCACATGGCTATCATGGAAGAATCGACATTCGGCAAGCACCGGAAAATCCAACACACATGTCAAAAAAGCTAGTGTCAGCCATCGAAAGGGCAACTGGATTTCCAAAAATTCTCGATTACAATGACCCGAAAACTCCCCTGGGACCCTTTTTGCGCTGGCAATTATTTCAGCAGCCCAACGGACGGCGAGAAAGTGCTTCCACCGCCTTTCTATCATCAGATATCATGACTCCTGCCGGTCAAGGAGTGAATGGTCGAAAGCTTCGGGTTTTCTTTCAATCAACAGCTCTGCGCGTCTTGTTCAAGAATAAGAGAGCGATTGGCGTAGAGTTTCTCAATGAGGGTAAATGTGTGCGAGCCTACACGCGGAAAAAAGTGATCATTTCTGCAGGTATCAATAGTTCTCAGCTTTTAATGCTTTCTGGAATAGGTCCCGCCACAATGCTGAAGGAAGCGGGAATCCCTGTTGTTTTCGCCAACCCTAATGTAGGAAAAAGCCTTCGAAATCACACGCTCAACTTTGCCGAGTTTAGCGCCAATCCGAATGACAATCCATTACCTGAAAACGATCCAAATGCACTTTTTACAGGCGGGGCTTTCTTGCCGGATCCCACACCAGGCTCAAACAAAACTCGTCGTGCAGTGCAACTGATCGGTATCGGCTCAAAAGGGAAACTGACGATCGCTATCCTTTTCCTAAAACCGAAAAGCCGCGGTTCCATCCAAATCCAAAGCAAGGATCCGTTGAAAATTGTGCTGGCTGATGAAGGATATCTCACGAATCCGGCAGATCTAGAAGCAGTTAAAAACTGTTATAAGGTATATATCAAGAAGATAGCTGCACAGCTAGCTTCGATAGACCGATCTTACAAGCTTCTTTCACCGACACTGGACATCATCAACAATAATCGCAAGCTGGAAGAGTTTATCAAAGATAATTTTGACCATAATCATCATGAACAAGGTGCGCTTCGCATGGCGCCTCTGAGCAAGGGCGGAGTGGTGGATAGCCAAGGTCAAGTCCATGGGGTAAAAGACCTAATTGTTGCGGATGATTCGATTATTCCATTCACAGTGGATGGAAACACGTCTGCACCAGCCTACCTTATCGGACATACAATTGCACAACAGCTCTTGAAACAAAACTCGAAAAAGAAATAGGTAGGTGGGAAATCAAAGACAAAGCAGCCATTTTCCACCCATTTTGGAAAAGGAGCATGGCCGTTTCGGAAAAGTCGATCATGCAAACCAGCGACAAAAAACCAACGTGGATGCGGGCACTCGCAAACACGTTGGTTTTTTTGTCACAGGTTACACTTTGCTTGCGATCTTTGCTTTAAACTCCAAGCGCTTGCGGTGCAGGATCGGATCGGTGTATCCGTTTGGCTGCTCGCAGCCTTTCACGACCAGCTCTACCGCTGCCTGGAAGGCGACAGAGTTGTCATAGTCATCAGCCATGGGCCTATACGCCAGGTCTTCGGCGTTTTGCTGATCCACGACTTTAGCCATGTTTTTCATCGTGGTGATTACCTGTTCTTCACTGACCACGCCATGGCGCAGCCAGTTGGCGATATGCTGGCTGGAGATCCGCAGGGTAGCGAGGTCTTCCATCAGCCCGATGTTGCTAATGTCCGGCACTTTGGAGCATCCGATGCCTTGTTCTACCCAACGCACCACATAACCGAGAATACCTTGGATGTTATTGTTCAATTCCTGTTGGACTTCCTCCTGCGTCCACTGAGGGTTGGATGCCACAGGGATGTCCAAGATGTCATCTCGGTAATCGCGAATGGCCTCTTTCAATTTGTTTTGCACTTCGTTGACGTCGATTTGATGATAGTGCAGGGCGTGAAGGGTAGCTGCTGTCGGTGAAGGAACCCACGCAGTATTACCTCCGGCCATCAGATGGCCGCTTTTTTGCTTCAGCATTTCCTTCATCAGATCAGGCATGGCCCACATGCCTTTTCCGATTTGGGCGCGGCCTTGTAGTCCGCAAGCAAGCCCGATGCTTACATTCGACTTTTCGTAGCTTTGCAGCCAGTGTGTGGTCTTCATTTCATTCTTGCGGATCATTGGTCCAGCTTCCATGGAAGTGTGGATTTCGTCACCTGTCCGATCAAGGAATCCGGTGTTGATAAATACGATCCGTTTTCTCACTTGGTAGAGGCAAGCTTTTAAATTAAGGGAAGTGCGGCGCTCCTCATCCATGACACCGATCTTAATCTGGTGACGCGAAAGTCCCAGCAAGTCTTCCACCCGGTTAAACAGTTCGTTGGCAAAAGCCACTTCTTCGGAACCGTGCATTTTCGGCTTGACGATGTATACAGAGCGTTTGGCGGAGTTGACAAAGCGACCGTTGCCCAGCAGATCGTGCATGGCGATCAGACTGGTTACGACAGCATCCATGATTCCTTCCGGCACTTCCTGACCCTCTTTATCCAAGATGGCACCGTTGGTCATCAGATGACCGACGTTTCGAATCAGGAGCAGAGAGCGGCCGGGCAGGGTAAATGCCTCTCCTGTAGGTGAAATGTACGAGCGGTCGGGCTGCAAGGTTCTGGTTATCGTCTTCGAGCCCTTTTGGAACGTAGCCGACAAGTCGCCTTTCATCAGACCCAGCCAATTGCGGTATACAAGCACCTTGTCTTCTGCATCAACGGCAGCGACAGAGTCTTCGCAGTCCTCAATGGTAGTCAGAGCCGATTCCATCAGGATGTCTTTTACTCCAGCGGGATCCGTCTTTCCGATCGGATGGGCGCGGTCGATTTGGATTTCAAAGTGCAGCCCGTGATGTTTCAGGAGGACAGCGGAAGGGTTCGCAGGATCACCTGAATAACCCGCGAGTCGGGAAGCATCGGCCAAGGTTGTCGTTTGCCCGCTGCAAAGTTCAACGGAGAGCTGCCCATCGACAATGGAATACCGGACGGCTTCTGTATGGGATGCCCCTTGCAACGATGCGGATTGGTCGAGGAACTGTTTGGCAAAGGCGATGACTCTCTCGCCGCGCACCGGGTTGTAAGAGCTGCCGCGCTCGGCACCGCCATCCTCCTCGATCGCATCTGTGCCGTACAGTGCGTCGTAAAGGCTTCCCCAGCGAGCGTTTGCAGCGTTGATCGCATAACGGGCGTTGTTTACAGGAACGACGAGCTGCGGACCGGCCTGAAGAGTGATGGTATCGTCAATCCCCGTTGTATCTATTTCGAAATCCTCTACATCCGGCTCTAAATAGCCAATATTCTGTAAAAACGCCTTGTACTCTGGAAAGGAAAACGAGTCCTTATGTTCCTGGTGCCAGCTGTCGATTTGCTGCTGCAGGTGGTCGCGCTTTGCAAGCTGTGCCTGGTTTTGTGGTGTCAAGTCGTGAATCAATTTGTCAAAGCCGGACCAGAACTGTTCGGTGGATACGCCGGTGCCAGGCAATGCTTCGTTTTGGATGAATGCATGCAGAATGCTGGAAACACGCAGGTTTCCGACTTCGATGTATCGTTCCATCTATGATCTCCTCCTTTTTCTAGCACAAATGAAAATTCACTGTGCTGGGGGCCATGCAACTGACTTGTATGTATTGTACAATAATGATCATTATGGTAAAAATAAATATTCAGAAAAATCTTTATGCATTTTAGTTATAAAGAGTGGGAGGAATGCACATGGATATTCGACATCTGGCGTATTTTTCTGAGGTGGCCAAGCATTTGAGCTTTTCCAAAGCAGCTGCAGCTTTGTACGTATCACAGCCTTCCATCAGCAAGGCGATCAAAAGTTTGGAGGTTGATCTGGGTGTCCCGCTGTTTTATCGCTCGACGAAACAGCTGGAGCTTACGGACGCAGGTAGAGCAGTGTTGACGAACGCCAAATACGTCCTGGAATCGTTTCACAACCTTACTTCGGAGTTACATGACGTGATGGAAATCAAAAAGGGCGAAATTCGGATCGGCATTCCTCCCATCGTAGGAGCGGCCTTTTATTCTAAGCTCATCATCCAGTTCAAAGAGATGTACCCCGATATTGATATTCGCTTGACCGAAGTAGGCACAAAAATGATCAAACAGGGAATCGATGAGGGTTCACTCGATGTTGGATTGGTCTGCAGTTATCCTCTGCAGAACGACGGTTTTGAAGCGATGAAATTATTGAAGGATCCGCTGATGCTCGTGGTTCACAAAGATAACAGGCTGGCTGCCCTACCGTATATCCGGATATCGGAAATCGTAGGCGAACCACTCATCTTGTATCGGAAGGATTTTTCACTGCACGATCGCATCTTGGAAGAATACGCCAAACAGGGCTTTTCTCCAAAAATCGTCTGTGAAAGTTCCCAAAAAGACTTTCTGATCGAACTGGTGGAGGCGAAACTGGGGGTTACCTTTTTGCCGAGTAAAATTTGCAGCGAGCTTGCCCATCCCGCGGTTGTAGCACGTCCTTTGCATGATGCGGACATTTCCCTGGAGCTGGGATTGATCTGGAAGAGCGGGAAGTACACGCCGTTCTGCGTGCGCAAGTTTCTTGAAATGACACAGCAGATGCTCTTGCAACCCGGCACAGGCGAATGAATGGTGATGCTGGTCCGAACTGCTTCGATGAGTGGAGTGGTCAGGTCAAGCTGTAAGGGGGAAGAGGTATACGACTCAGCCTCCTTTTTTAGAACAAATATTCAAAATATTTAAATATTGACTGAATGCAAGACACGCTGATACATTAGAAATATATCGCTGGCATATGATTGAGATATGAGTGTTGAACCCTTAGGAGTGATTCCCATTTTAGAAGATAAGCAAAAATCAAGAGCAGAAAGCGTGTATCAGCATTTAAAGCAAAAAATCATCTACGACGAACTCACTCCAGGAACGTTCCTCCGCGAAGGTGAATTGGCTGCTGAGCTTATGGTCAGCAAAACCCCTGTAAGGGAGGCTTTAAATGGTTTGAAGTTTGAAGGATTGGTAGATGTCATTCCCTATAAAGGATACATCGTGTCGCAATTTTCCTTTCAAGAACTAAAAGACTTGTTTGAGCTCCGGATCATATTGGAAAAAGCCTGCGTAGAGTTGGCCATTCAGAACATAACAAAAAACCAGCTCGAGCGGTTTAAGGAGCTGGCACGTCGGGAATTCGATGTGGATTCAGTCGAGGCCAGGAAAGAATTTATGAAGGTAAACATCGGTTTTCATTCATATCTGGGGGAAGTCAGCGGCAATAAGCAATTGGCAACCCTACTCGAAAGCACCATCCAGAAATTGCAGCGCGGTTTATTTCAGGCCTTAAAGGAATCAAGCCTAAAAACAATGGTAGAGGAGCACTTGCAAATCGTGGAAGCCATTGAAATGAAGAATGAAAGTGTAGCCAAGAGCATCGTTACCAAGCATGCGCGAGATTCTCACCTCAATATTCTCTCCATAAACAAAATCCTTTCCTAAAAAATCAATGTTTCTCCATCTAAAACAATCCTGATTCCTATGGAGGTGAGGAAGGATTGGAAACCTTGCCAACACGTATGAATGCAGAAAGAATGATTGATCGTATCGAGAAATTGGCCCAGTGCAGCCGATCAGTGAGAGGGGTGACCCGTCTAGCGTTCACAAAAGAAAGCGAACAGGCCAACCATCTAGTTGACGGCTGGATGAAAGAAGCAGGAATGAAGGTCCGACGGGATGCTCTGAATAATATCATCGGAAGATATGAGGGAATGGACCCGGATGCTCCTGTGCTCCTGATCGGATCGCATCTGGACTCTGTCGCCGAAGCCGGAAAATATGATGGGATCCTAGGGGTGATCGCAGGGATCGAAGTCGTACATGCGATGCATGAGAACGGGATCGTCACGAAAAACCCTATTGAAGTGATCGGTTTCTGCGATGAGGAAGGAACTCGTTTTCATACTACGCTGCTCGGGAGCAGGGCGATTGTTGGGTCTTTGAGTGAAGAAGATTTAGAGGCTCGAGATCACGAAGGTGTAACAGTAGCAGAAGCGATGCAGGCGATTGGAATGAATCCCGATCAATACGGGCGGGCAGCTCGTGATCCGCAATCGATCCTTGGGTATTTGGAACTGCATATTGAACAAGGACCGGTTCTGTGGGAAAAAGGTCAATCCTGCGGAGCAGTAGCCGGAATAGCTGGACAATCGCGTTTTGAATTCAAGGTAGAAGGTCAAGCTGGTCACGCCGGGACCGTTCCACTAAGCATGAGAAGAGATGCCTTGGTTGGAGCGGCAGAGATGATTCAAGCTGTCGAGAGGATTGCCTTGGAGTATGAATCCGTAGTTGCCACTGTGGGGAAGCTGGCTGTCCTTCCAGGAGCGAGCAATGTCATTCCCGGTGTGGTAGAGGGGACGCTGGACGTTCGCAGTCTCCATGATGAAACGAAGAGAAATGCCTTATTGGCAATAATCGAGGAATTCCACCGTATCGCTCATCGCCGTGGATTGGTCTGTCACATCCGGCGTGTAATGGACTCTCCCGCAGTAGTATGCACTTCGCAATATGTTCAGACGATTGAAACGGTTTTGGCGCAGCGAGGAATGAAGCCATTGCGCCTGGTTAGCGGAGCGGGGCATGACGCTATGGCATTAGCCTTGATTACGGATATCGGCATGATTTTTGTAAGGTGCAAAGAAGGTGTGAGCCATCATCCGGATGAATATGCTTCGCCCGAGGACATTCTGGAGAGTGCAACGGTCCTCATGAATGTAGCGCTTCGATTGACCACATAAAATCGACTTCAATGCCTCATGCAATCGTTTCAGCGTGTAAGGGAGCAGCATTCAACACTGGTTCATTTAGATCCTTGGGGTATAAAAATGTCTGAATAATCAAAATACAATATGTGAAAATGGAAAGGAAGATATAACCATGCGAATTGGAATTGATGGTAGAAAAATACCAGAGGCGAAGTTGAGAGGACCGATAGGCACACTTGAACACGCCAAAAGTCTAGGAATGGAAGGAGTGTTTTTCCGAACCATCCTGGATGTAAGCCCGACACTGGACAGATCGGTGATCCGTGAAATCCGTCAGCGTGCCGATGAGCTCGGGCTCTATCTGGAAGCAGGTTTAACGAAAGTGAATCCTTATGCTCTTCCTGAAACTCCAGAAGTGAGGCAAATCGGTGATGGGGATACGCTGCTCGGTTTCCGGAGAATGATGGAGGCATGCGCAGAATTCGATATTCGGGAGCTTTGGATTTCGACGGCAGGTATAAAACCGAACTACAGAGGACGATTCATGACTGACCGCTTTCGAACAGACGTTTCCTGGGAAGACCAGCTTGAGGCGACACGGCGATTCATGCTGAAGCTTAGGCCCATAGCTTTGGACCTCGGGATTCATCTAAATCTGGAAACACACGAAGAGATTACAACGTTTGAAATTCTCCGCCTGATCGAATCGGTTGGCGAGGATGTGGTAGGGATCGTCTTTGATACGGGAAACATCCTCATTCGCGGGGAGCATCCTGTCTACGCAGCTAAACGTATTGCTCCGTACGTACGTCAAACGCACCTAAAGGATGGGTACGTTGAACTTATCGATGATGGTGCCTACTACCAGTCACGCATGTGCGGATCAGGTCTGGTTGATTTTTTTGCAATATTCTCCGAACTGAACAAATATCGCCCTGATCTTAACGTAACCATTGAATGTGATACTCCACGTTTAGGAGCGCTCAAAGGTGAGCCGCATTTTCTCGAGCTTTATAACCCAGAATGGATCGCAGGACATCCTGATCTTTCACGAGAAGAGTTTTCCGCGTATTTTGAACTCGTTCGTGACTTCACGGAACGCATTCGCAAGGGGGAGATCAAGTCCTGGCAGCAGCATAATGCGGAGTGTTTTGAGTACCCCGAAGCCATTCAGTGTATCGAGTCGTCCAGACAGCACATTGAAAAAATCTGCCAGGAGATTGGTATCACGAGGGGAGAAAAGGCCAATGCTTGAGAAGTTGCCTACAAGAGTTGGTATTTTCGCGAAAGATCTGTGCGGTTCGTCATTTGATGTACGGGATTCGATTCTGCAGGCGCGGCAGCATGGAATGAAAGGTACTTTCATTGGAACTGCCATCAAGGCGAGCTCGACATTGGATCAGGGGGAATTGGAAGATATCCGGAAACTCGCACAGGAGTCAGGGATCACACTTGGACTCGGAATCGGGATGCTTAATCCCTATCGTCCAGAACGATCCTCGGAAGCATTGGAAGTCGGAAACGGAGATCTTGCAAAAGGTTTGCTAACGTTGACAGAGGCAGCTCTTGCGCTTGGTCAACCCAATGTGATGCTAGTGGTTGGCAAGGAAGAAGACCGCTTTAATCGTTCGGTTACCTGGTCAGTTCAATTGGAAGAGGTATCCTATTTCTTGAAACGATTGGAACCGGACCTCCGTTCGCTTGGGGCACGCGTGCTCATCAAGACTCACGAGGAAATCACGTCTTGGGAGGTTCGACGATTACTAGAGGTACTCGATCCTGATCTTTTCGGTGCTGCATTCGATCCCGTGAATCTGATCGTACGCATGGAGGATCCGATTGCTGCAGCGGATCGTCTCGCGGGTCGCATTGGGCAAGTTCATGTCGACGATGCGCGTCTCTTGTGGAGCGGACGGGGCTACTCCCGTTTACTCTGCCCAGTGGGTGAGGGCTGCATCGACTGGACTGGACTGATAAGCAGAATTAGCGCAAGTGATCCGGATGCCTGGTACTGGGGAGAGATCCATCGCGCAGAACTTGATGTACCGTTCCGAAACGAAGGTTGGTTTGATTTTCATCCAGATATCGAAATCTCGGAACTGGCAGCGTGGATCTCGAAAGGAAGACCGCTGACTGGGGCTCCGCTTTCACTGGTGGGAGATATAGAGGAGCGAGTAAGAGAAGTTGCCTCATTTCTTGCGCGACAAGTGATTTATGGCTAAGGTTGTTCGTTGATAGGCCATTCTATACCTTTTTAGGCGATTAATGAACAGAACATTCTGAATACAAAGGGATGATGTGAGAATGGTGAGGAAAATCCCTCTTTACTTACTTATTGTTTTGCTGATTGGCAGTGTGATTGCCGGCTGCTCAAGCGAAACTGCAAACCGTGGTAGTGGTGCTGCAAAAGATACCCTGATTGTTGGGGTTCCCGATGCGGCGGTTTATATGGACCCTCAGATCCAGGCCTCCGTTGCTTCCTACCGCGTGACCACGCAAATTTTTGATAGGCTTGTAGCGCTGGACAGCAATATGAAGCTGGTACCCGCACTTGCAGAATCTTGGGACGTAGAAAATGAAACGACTACCGTTTTCCATCTTCGCAAGGGAGTCAAGTTTCACAATGGGGAAGAAATGAAAGCGGAAGATGTGAAATATAGCCTCGAAAGAACGATTGCAAGCGATGGCGTAAATTACAACTACCTCATTATCAGCGACATCATGATTGTTGATGATTACACCGTGAAGATTGTGACTTCAAAACCTTTTAATGCGCTCTTGTATAGGCTAACACTTGATGCCGCAGCCATCCTTAGCAAAAAGGCAGCTACCAGTGGCGAAGATTTCAATGCTCATCCCGTTGGCGCAGGTCCTTATAAATTCGTTTCTTGGGAGCTTGGCGGCGATGTTGTTCTGGAAGCCTTTCCTGATTACTACAGAGGCGAACCCAAAATCAAGAAATTGATATTCAGGCAGATTCCTGAAGCGCTCAACAGATCCGTTGGTCTTGAAACAGGGGAAATCGACTTGGCTTATGATTTGGCCATTACTGATTTAGATAAGGTAAAGGGCAACAAAAACCTAGCGCTGGAGGAAGTCACCAGTACAACCGAATGGTATCTGGGATTCAATACCAAAAAACCTATCCTTGATGATGTCCGTGTAAGGCAAGCGATCGCTTATGCTCTGAACACGAAGGACATGATTGATATTGTTTTTAATGGTGTAGCGACCCCCTCCCACAACACGATGATTCCACCAGACGTTTTCGGCTATGCGCCTGATACCGTGACCTATGATTTCAATATAGAGAAGGCGAAAAGTCTGCTGGCAGAGGCCGGGCACCCAAATGGCTTCAAGACGACACTGTGGGTTCCTGATAGCCAAGTGCCGAGAGATGCGGCAGTCGTCATTCAAGGGCAGCTGAGTGCCATTGGCATTCAAGTGGAAGTCAAGACCATGGAGCAGGGAAAATATTATTCTGCTACAGGAAAGGGCGAACATGACCTGTTCTTCATGTCAAAAACATCGATTGATCCTGACAGTATGCTGAGGGCTGTGTACCACACGCAAGCATTTGGGCTTTCGGGCAATCGCTCGTTCTGGGCGACGAAAGAAGTGGATGAAAAATTAGACCGGGCCAGTGTGACGACGGATTCCAACGAGGCTAAGCAGCTTTATGCAGACGTTCAGAAAATAGTAGCGGACCAGCTTCCTCTTATCCCAATAGGAATTGAGCATCTAAATGCCGGCATGCAGTCAACGGTCAAGGGCTTTGGCTTATACCCAGGAAAAACGCATTCCATCTACGGGACGTATTTTGAAGAGTAAATACGAGAATTGGATCTTCGTATCATGCCGATACCCTTCGGCATGATACGAAAAAACTGACTGTCTGGCAAAAGCCGATTTTTTGAGGAGAATCCAGTCGGAAAGTGGAGGTTGTCAGATGTATAAATTTATTCTTCGAAGGCTAGCCATGCTGGTGCCTGTATTATTGGGGGTAAGCTTAATCGTTTTTACGATCATGGATCTTACTCCTGGTGATCCAGTGGAAATGTATTTAGGGGATAACTACACACCAGAGGCGCATGCTGCCATGACGCAGGAACTTGGTCTCGACCGACCATTCTTTGTTCGGTATATCCACTACATTGGCAATGTGGTTCAAGGAGACTTTGGCATCTCGTATTCAACGAAACAGCCCGTATCCGCAGAAATTGAAGCAAGGTTTCCGAGTACCATCATTCTTGCCATCTCTGCGCTCATTTTTGCCATTGCGTTAGGGATTCCGCTGGGGACCATTTCTGCCGCAAAGCAATACTCCGCCATTGATTCGGTCTCGATGTTTGCCGCTTTAATAGGCGTTTCCATGCCGAACTTTTGGCTAGGGCTCATGCTCATTCTCATCCTTGCTGCCAATTTAGGGTGGTTTCCTTCGGCAAACTTCGATGGGTTCAAATCGTTAGTCCTTCCTGCCATTACTTTGAGTGCCAGCTCACTCGCAATCATTACAAGAATGACTCGGTCTTCCATGCTGGAAACCATTCGTCAGGATTACATCCGAACAGCACGAGCCAAAGGAGTCAAGGAGTTTAAAGTCATTATCAAACATGCGCTCCGGAATGCCATGATCCCCATTATTACGGTATCGGGATTGCAGTTTGGCTTTGCAATTGGCGGGGCTGTGCTGGTAGAAACGGTATTTTCCTGGCCTGGAATTGGCAGGCTTCTCGTTGAAACGATCAAATTAAAAGATACGCCTGTTGTGCTTGCGATTGTCCTCGTCATGGCAACCATGTTCACAATTATTAATCTTGTCACCGATATCCTATACGCCTATTTTGATCCGCGTATAAGGGCACAGTACAAGATGAAGAAGGTGTAGCGGATGAATACAACAACGATGCCGAGAAACAATGAAAAAGCGGAAATCCTAGTGAGAAAGAAAAAGAAATCCCAGTGGGTCGCGATTTGGAAACGATTAAAGAAGAATAAAATGGCCCTTGCAGGCTTAATCATATTAGCGATTATCAGCCTGTTGGCAACTTTTGCAAACGTCTTATTCGATTATAACTCCGTAGCCATTCAACAAAGCGCTGCATTGCGCTTGAAACCGCCTTCTTTCAGCCATTGGCTGGGGACCGATGAACTAGGCAGAGATATTCTTGCGAGAATCGTTCATGGAGCGAGAGTCTCACTCCCGATCTCGTTTGCGACCATCCTTATTGCAGCGGTAGCAGGTGGTGTGCTAGGGGCAATTGCCGGATATGGAAGTAAAACAGTCGACAACACGATCATGCGGATTATGGATATCTTTCTTGCCATCCCTAGCATTTTGTTATCCATCGCCATTGTATCTGCTCTGGGCCCTAGCATGACCAACCTGTTGATTGCCATTAGCATCTCGAATATTCCTCCCTTCGCTAGAATTGTAAGGGCATCTGTGATGTCCATACGCAACGAAGAGTATGTGGAAGCGGCCAGGGCGATTGGCGCCAGTGATATCCGCATTATCTTTCGTCACATCATACCCAATTCGATGGCTCCTGTAATCGTCCAAGCAACTTTGTGTATCGCAGGTTCGATCTTATCGATTGCCAGCTTGAGCTTCATCGGTCTCGGTATTCAGCCTCCTGCACCTGAATGGGGCGCCATGCTCAGCGGCGGTCGGCAGTATATACGTTATGCATGGTGGGTTTGCGCTTTCCCGGGTGTAGCGATTATGTTAACCATTCTTTCTCTCAATTTGCTTGGGGATGGATTGCGTGATGCATTGGACCCTAAGCTGAAGAACTAGGAGGCCGCTATGACTGGTAGACAGCTGCTCGAAATCAGGAATCTTACTGTGGAGTACAGGACGGATGATGAAATCGTCCATGCCGTTAACTCCCTTGATCTAACCCTGCATTCTGGAGAAAGTCTTGGTCTGGTAGGGGAGACAGGTGCCGGGAAAACTACAACAGCTCTCAGCATTTTGCAGCTTGTTGCGAACCCACCTGGCAAGATCACGAACGGTGAAATTTTATATGAAGGCGAAGATCTGCTAAAAGCAAAAACGGATACGCTGCGTCATATCCGAGGCAATAAAATATCCATGATATTTCAAGATCCGATGACGAGTCTAAATCCGGTTTATTCCGTCGGCGACCAAATTGCGGAAGTGATTCATCTCCATGAGTCATGCAGCAAAGCCGAGGCACAGCAAAAAGCTGCCGAGATGCTGGAAATGGTCGGGATTCCGAAAGATCGTTATGATGAGTTTCCCCATCAGTTTTCTGGAGGGATGAAGCAGCGCGTTGTGATCGCTATGAGCATTGCATGTTCACCCAATCTAATCTTGGCGGATGAACCAACCACAGCGCTTGATGTGACGATTCAAGCTCAGGTGCTGGAATTGATGAATGATTTGAAAGAGAAATTCAACACCTCTCTCCTTCTCATCACACATGACCTTGGTGTGGTTGCGCAGGTGTGTGACAGGGTCGCCATCATGTATGCGGGTGAGATTGTGGAAACAGGGACGATCGAGGAGATTTTTGAACATCCGCATCACCCGTATACGATTGGCCTGTTTAAATCCATTCCTACCCTGGATGAAAAAGTGGATAAGTTAAAACCGATAACAGGACAAATGCCGGATCCTACCAACTTGCCATCAGGCTGTTCCTTCCATCCGCGCTGCCCGCATATGAACGAGCTTTGTTCGAGTATCAAACCAGCGATGACGAATGTGGCAGGCACGCATTTCGTGAAATGCTTGATCCACGAGGGCAAGTTTGAATCACCTGCGCTTCGGGAGGAGGTAGTCAATCATGGCAGATAATATTTTGGAGGTTCGGAATCTTAAAAAGCATTTCAAATCGAAGACGGGAACTCTGCATGCAGTCGATGGTGTCTCATTCAGTGTAGGGCGCGGGGAAACATTGGGGCTTGTAGGTGAATCCGGCTGTGGAAAGTCAACCATAGGCCGCTTAATACTCGGGCTGCATCAGGCGACAAGCGGAGAGATTCTTTTCAACGGGCAAGATATCTGCAAAATGAACAAAGCGCAGATTCATGACTTGCGCAAAGATCTTCAAATCATCTTTCAGGATCCTTTTTCCTCTCTGAATCCGAGGATGTCCATTGGTGAAATTATTGGAGAGCCGCTTCTCATCCATAAAAAGGTAAAGCATCGTGCAGATCTTGAAGCGGAAGTCAGACGCTTGATGGATGTTGTGGGATTGAGTGAAAGGCTTGTCAATTCCTATCCCCATGAGCTCGATGGGGGACGTAGGCAGCGCGTCGGGATCGCAAGGGCACTATCCTTGACCCCCCAGTTTATTGTTTGTGATGAACCGGTCTCTTCCTTGGATGTTTCTATCCAAGCGCAGGTGCTGAATTTGCTAAAGGATCTGCAGGCAGAATATGGTCTGACTTATCTATTCATCACTCATGACTTGTCCGTCGTAAAATATTTTTCTGATAAGATAGCGGTCATGTATCTCGGTCAACTGATTGAAATCGCAGAATCCGATGAGCTGTTTAAAAAAACGATCCATCCCTATTCGCAAGCATTGCTTTCTGCCATACCGGTCCCAAACATACGTCAGAAGATGGAGCGCGTAAAGCTCTTTGGTGAGCTGACCAGTCCCATTGATCCAGTGCCTGGTTGTCGGTTTGCAAAACGCTGTTTGTACAATCAGGCAAAATGTGTCGGACAGGATCCGGAGCTCATTGATTTTGGAAATAGTCATTTCTGTGCATGCTGCAGAGCTGAAGAGTTACTCCACGCAACCCGTTTCTGAATTTTTCGTTAAGAATGAGGATTGAGAGGGGACCGCTATGAAGTATGACTTACTCATAAAGGACGGCAGTGTCGTTTTCAGAGACGCGGTGAAAAGGGCAGATATCGCCATTCGAAACGGGAAGATTGTTGCAATTGCTGAAAGAATACAGGCAGCAGCAGATCAAGTGGTTCATGCAGCAGGTCAATATGTGATGCCAGGGATGATCGATACGCATGTTCATATCTGCGAACCGGGGCGCACAGAATGGGAAGGGTTTGAAAGCGGTACAAAGGCACTGGCAGCAGGAGGTACCACATGCTACGTCGATATGCCCTTGAACGCATTACCAGCTACTACGACAAAAGAAGCTTTCGAATTAAAACGAGCAGCTGCTGATGGGAAAAATTACGTCGATTATGCTTTTTACGGCGGTCTCGTTCCGGGAAATATGGAAAATTTGCAAGAGCTGTCCGATGCAGGTGTTGTAGCGTACAAGTGTTTCATGGCCACTTGCGGAAGTGATTTGCCGGATGATTTTAAAAATGTGGATGACTTTACGCTTTATTCAGGAATGAAAAAATTAGCAGAGCTTGGACATATCTTATCGATTCATGCTGAAAATGCAGAGATCACTGACCATTTCGCTCAAGAAAAGATCAAGCAAGGAAAGGTAACGGCTTTTGATTATGTGGCATCTCGTCCAGTCTTTACAGAAGTAGATGCCGTTTTGCGCGCACTGTTTTTCGCAAAAGAGACGGGTTGTAAGCTCCACTTTGTCCATATAAGCAGTGCAGATTCGGTAGAAGAGATCATGAAAGCACGCCATGAAGGAGTAGATGTAACCTTGGAGTCATGTCCGCACTACTTTACCATTACGACCAGTCAATTTGCAGAAATAGGACCCGTTGCCAAATGTTCGCCGCCATTGCGGGATGAGTTGGAGCAAGAGAAGCTATGGGAAGCATTGAAACGAGGCAAAATCGATATGTTAACCTCGGATCATTCCCCTTGTCCGCCAGAAATGAAACATAGTGACACGAACAACATGTTTGAAGTATGGGGCGGAATTACGGGCTGCCAAAACAATGTTGACTTGATGTTTGATGAAGCTGTGAAAAAGCGTCATGTACCGGTAACCGAATTTGTCAGAATGATTTCGACCAACCCTGCCGAAAGGTTTCAATTACGGACAAAAGGTGAAATCGCGATAGGGAAAGACGCGGACATTATCTTGATCGATCCCAATCAATCGTATGTGGTAAAGGAAGAAAACTTCTATTATCGTCATAAGCATAGTCCCTATACAAATAGAACGATTGATTGCCGAGTCACCAAAACCTTCGTGAGAGGGCAGTTAGTGTTTGATGTAAATGAAGGGATTGTTGGGAACCCCATCGGACAATTCATGACCTCTCAGAAGATTCCACATAATGATTTCGCACAATCCTAGTACCGTAAGCCATTTCGATTAATCCGATCAATCGTGCAAAGGAGAAGGAATTATGCGTGAAGCCAAAAGAGAAATTTTACAATGGGTAGAAAACAATCAAGAGCAAATGATTCAATTCTTACGAGAGCTTGTTGCGATCCCGTCCGACAACCCGCCTGGAGATTGTTACGCGATCGCTGATCATATTCATAAAAGGTTGAAGGATTTTCAATTCGATGATGTTCAGTTCTTAGAGGTGGATTCGGCACAGGTCATGGCCAACGGAATGATCCGAGTCTCCAATGTTATTTCAACTACCGCCTTCGGAGAGGGAAAGGGTCCGGAAATATCGTTGAATGCCCACGGGGATGTAGTCGCTCCAGGAATGGGATGGACATATGACCCTTACGGAGGAGAAGTTGTAGAAGGCAAGCTATATGGCAGGGGTGCAGCTGTTTCCAAGTCTGATATCGCAGCCTATACGTTTGCCCTTATGGCAATGCGCGGTGTGGCGGAGGAATTGAATGGAAAGGTATCTTTGGCATTTACCTTCGATGAAGAAACAGGGGGAGAGATCGGTCCAAAGTGGTTATTGGATAGGGGTTATATCAAACCGGATATGGCCATTGCAGCCGGGTTCACGCATTCGATTGTCAATGCCCACAATGGATGTCTGCACTTGGAAATAGTGGTGTCGGGGAAATCAGCTCATGCTGCGGCACCTCAAACCGGTTTTGACGCCATACAGGCAATGAACGGGATCCTACACGCCTTGTACGCGTATCGCGAGTCACTTGGCAGGATCAAATCTGCCGTCCCGGGAATTGAATCGCCAACGTTAGTAGTAGGTTTAATCTCTGGGGGAATCAATACCAATGTGGTTCCAGACCGGTGTACGATTCGCTTGGATCGGCGACTGATTCCCGAAGAGAACGGAGAGCAGGCGGAAAAGGAAATCCGTCAGGTGGTTGAGCAGGCTGTTTGTGATTACGAAGGCATCGAAGTAAAAGTAGATCGCATTCTTTTGGCAAACAGCTTTGGTCCTGTTCAGGAGGATGAGCCACTGATTCAGACGTTAGGAGCGAATTGGAAAGAAGTGATGGATGGGCAACTAGAAATCCATGGGGTTCCGCTTTATGCCGATGCCAGACATTTCTACGAAGCGGGGGTGCCGGTCGTCATGTTTGGGGCGGGTCCTAAAACCTTGCTGGAAGCAAACGGCCACAGAGCCGATGAGCATGTCCGTATTGATGACCTGGTGAAGGCAACTAAAATTGTAGCGTTAACTCTCTATGATCTGTTAAAAAATAAAGCCCTTTCCCAATAAAGTCTTCCTGTCTTATTGCCAACACATGTAGTCTAGCTACGGACTGTACACTCATGCAAACACGTCCCGACCATAACTGCCGGAATAGAAGGGGCCTTAGGGGCCTTTTCTGCATGTAACGGAGTGAAAAGGGAAAAAGGAACCTAAATGTAAATCTAGAATATCTCCAGTAATCGGATAGCTAAATATTTGATGCCAGACAGGAGATAGATACGATGATAAAAGGTTTCGGAGGAATATTTTGGAGAACCAAGAATCTTGAGGTTGTAAAAAAGTGGTACAGTGAAGTGTTGAAGATCGAAATAGAAAATTGGAATGGGACTGTGATAAAACCCGAAATAGGAAATGAGACTATCTTTTCTTTCTTTACCGAGAATGACAGCTATTTTCCAACCGAACAACAAGTGATGTTAAATTTCCAAGTACATAATCTAAACGAGACTATTGAGCATCTAGAACATATTGGTGTACCTCTTGCGAAGGAAAAAGAGATGAATGAATTTGATAAGTTTATTTGGATTAAAGATCCTGAAGGTCGACTGATCGAGCTTTGGGAGCAATAACGAGGTTTCATTCAAATGCCGTACTTGTATTTTACTCGAGAGTTCATAACTAGCTGATGCCTTTCAAGCCCACTTGCATGATCAAGATGGAGGATGCTATGAATGGTTTGGATATTTTCGGAAATGAGAACGAGTGACAAGGGGATAAAAACCATTACAAAAAGCGGATAAGAAAGATCAAACACAAAATGGCAGTTTGAGCTATTTTGTGTTTGTTTTCATTTGGGGAGAAGAATGGGCCGTTTGTAGCCTGATGCATTTAATCATCAGCAAAACATTAGAATGTAAAGACTAAGCCACTCCTGAATTAGAACATTAAAATGTAATGTAAATCTAATTCTAATAATCCAGTACCTTCAGCAGCGGATTGTCCCTTACATAAAACATTTATGGAAATTAAATTGGAGACAATCGCAGTAAATGATGAGTTTGGACCAACATCAACATCTTCAGGTACCTGATCAGATGTGATCAGGTTTATCTGCATAGTACAGTTCTTACTATTATTTATGATGGTTATTGTCCCTGATGGGGGGAAGATATTGGGACCTTCAAGAAAAATGAAATATGCTCGATGAGTCGTGTTATCACACGGCTGTTTAATAGGAACACACCTACGAATACATACAACTTTCTGAGTAAACCTGCCATTTTTCTTTGGACGATGACGAGGGCGTTTTATATTGTTATGAATGTTACATATACAAATTAAGCGTCTACACCTGACACACTTGGACTTTCGTTGGGACAATTCGTTTCACCCTCCACTCTCCAAAGGCATCACTACTTCAATTATATGGTAAAATGAGTGATTAACTATCGACGAAGAACCATTTTTTACTCTCTACGTAAAAACGGGTCAATAACTGCTTCTTTCGATGGCTTTAGATAATATAATGTCTTAACAAAAAGCTATCACTTGATTTCAAGGGGGTGAGTACTTTGTGTGATACTTCCTCTAATACTGCAGTGTTTAATTTTTGCAGTAATATCCCGAGACAACTTGTAAATCTTCAACAATGTAATCCTATTTTCCAGCCGTGTCCAAGTGGTCCTTTCGTGTATTTTACTAACTCAACAAATTTCACGATTAACGGATCATTTACGGTTGTAAATACGAGCACGCATTGCACCATGAATATTGTTTATGTCCATAGTGGTACGACTACAGCCATCCCACTTGCTGCAGGTCGCGCAGAAACAATCTTTTTTGAAGATTTGACCAGTATTACAATTGAATGTTTAATGGGAGCAATTGCTGAAGCTAACTGTACAGGAAACTTATTGCTTGACTTACATTATTGCGTAAGATGTATAACTCCATAATCTTGCCTGCGATTTAAAGTAACAAGCGAAAGAAAAGAATGAGCCAACGTTGGATCGTAGCGTTGGCTCATTTCTCTGGTAATGATCTCCAATAAGAAACAAGCTTCTCATTGGACGCTAGTTCATCTTGATGTTGCGCTAACGGATATCGATAGTTTCATAAAAAGAGGTTTCAGGAATGTATTTCGCCTGAATACCTCTTTGTATTTTCCAATTGGATTTCTAAGCACGTATACGAGTAACATGCAGCTCTTTAAAATTGATATAAAGAACTCCAGAAATACTATATTTTCACTAATGAGCATCCTCTACCTTATCGTTGTGTAATTAAGATGATGTAGAAACGATTAGAAATGCACAAAGAGGTCACATTCTTCCAAAGGAATATGTCCCTCAATGCGGTTCTACTCGAATGCATATCTTACCCTTCAAGGCAATGTCGTCATGAGCGTTGCTTTTTTCGAACATTGGGATGGTATTGAAATCTCAAAGGATCAATCAGAGTTGTTGGGAAAAATTCATTTGAGAAAGATTGATATGTCTGATGAGATCTTTGTCATTGATGTCGATGGGTACATAGGTGACAGCACACGAAAAGAGATTGAATATGCCGAAAAGACGGGAAAGGCAATCCGTTATTACTCTAACGTTGAGATACCTTCAACCATGTTCAGTCCATAGGTTAATGGGCTTGATGAGGCTGCCGTTTTCTCAACTACAGAGCAGGATAGTTTCGTCACATCGTGAATATAAGAGGTAATTATTTCGAAAACAGCCTAAGAGGACAACGAGTATGAACTGACCAAAGTAAGGAGGCCCCCTTGGATGACAACAAACAATCCGACTGGCAAATCACAAAACCAGAGAAATCAGTCATAGATTGGCTGCTTAACGCCGACCCTGCAATCCGTTGGCAGGTGAAGCGTGACTTAATCGGTGAGCCCGATGAATTTGTAGCCGCTGAGCGGTCGCGGATTGCCACGGAAGGTTGGGGGCCCGGATCCTCGGCATGCAATCTCCCAAGGGCAACTGGGGTGGTGACGCCGACGCTCGGAACTGGCTATGCACGAGCTACACCTTGTTGCTATTGAAGGACCTAGGCTTGGATCCCTTGAGTGAGGAAGCCCGCAAATCGATCAGCCTCGTGCGTGGACACATCACCTGGCCGCAGCAAATGGGGGGCCTGCCCTACTTCGACGGCGAAACCGAGCCCTGTGTCAATGGTTGGATTCTCGGGGTGGGCGCCTACTTCGGGCAGGCAAGCGATCGGCTAGTCGATCGACTTCTCGGTGAGCAGCTTGAGGATGGAGGCTGGAATTGCGACGCCCCGCAAAGTCGACGATCCTCGTTCCACAGCACCATCTGTGTGTTGGAAGGACTATTCGAGTATGAGAAGGCGAAGGGTGAAACCGCTGCGGTGACGGAAGCTCGCGTCCGAGCACATGAGTACCTGCTGGAGCGTCGAATGTTTAGGTCTCTTTCCACCGGCGAAGTGATCGATCCAAATTGGACGCGTTTTTCGTTCCCGACCACCTGGCATTACGACGTCCTAAGGGGTCTGGATTATTTACGCAGCGCCGGTATCGAACCAGATGAACGGGTGACCGAGGCTGTACGTTTGGTGGCTGAGAAACAAGATCAAAACGGGAAATGGACCCTGGAGAACGCTCACCCCGATCGAGTCCATTTCGACATGGAGGGTGTGGAAGGCGAGCCCAGCCGCTGGAACACTCTGCGCGCCTTGCGAGTGCTGGACTGGTATTCAAAACGAGACAAATGAATCCGACGAGGGACGAATGGCAGGACATCCGGGGGTTCATTCAATAGATGAGAACAGGTTGGTGAACTGATTTGAAGCTGACTCACACGCGATTATTGGTCAACAAGTATCAGGAATGTTATTTCTTTTATAAAAATGTAGTAGGCTTTTCGTGTGTCTGGGGGATGAAAATAGTTTCTATGCTGATTTTGAAGCGGGTGACATTACATTGGCATTATTTGACAGAAGGGAAATGTCGCAAGCGATTGGAACAGAGAATTTGCCGATCGAATCAGCCCCATCAATGGATAAAGTATCGTTGATATTGAATGTGGACAGTGTAGATGAGATGTATGCTCGTTTCAGGGATAAAGGAGTAAAATTCATAACGGAACCAATGGATAGAGAAGAGTGGGGGATAAGAGTTGCACACTTTCGCGACCCGGATGGAACACTAATTGAAATATATGAACCATTGAATTTGAAATGATTTAGTTACTCTATTAAGTCATGACCGTGGTATTTCAACTGGAAGGACAAGGCTTCGTCGCTTAACGGAGACTGCCCTGATCCGAATAGATCTGAAAGAGTTATGAAGGCAGTGCTTCAAACGAAAGCAAACGAGGGGTAACAAGACCCCAAAATGAAAAGGCCGCTCCGTAAAGGATGGCCTTTTCATTTTTGCATGGAGTTGAATCAAATACAATTGGGAATTTAGGAACATGGTCGGAATGATACATATGCGTTCTGTTGGACCTATTTCCTATCTTTCAAACCTTCTATCTATTTTTACGTGGAATTAATGATTGACTGGTATAGTGTGTTTTGGCGTGTTAACACTCACCAAATGCCTGCGCCAATCAAATGAAAGGGTGATACTCAAATGAAAAAGAGAGGTAAGATGTCAGCGAATCGTATTCTTACAACGACACTTGCGGTCAGTCTCTTTGCTACACCAATGTTTTCAAGCCCAATTAGCGCAGAAGGAACTGGGGCATTGAAAGACAAGCCGAATCAACAGCTTGATCCCGATTCAAATAGCAGTCAGCCCGGCTCTAACCAGCACTCTGAAAACGAGAATTCTCGATTCAAACTTCGAATCATGGAAACTACTGATATTCACACCAATTTGTTGAATTATGATTATTTTAAAAACACTGTTTCTGAAAAAATTGGATTAGCAAAAACAGCAACTCTCATCAATCAAGCACGAAACGAAGTGAAAAATAGCGTATTGGTTGACAATGGCGATTTGATTCAAGGATCTCCGCTCGGGACCTTTCAGGCAAAAATTGATCCATTGAAGGATGGAGAAGTGCATCCTGCGATCCAAGCGATGAACCTGATGCATTATGATATGGCAACGCTAGGAAACCATGAGTTTAATTATGGTCTGGATTTTCTGGATGAAGTTTACGATGACGCGCAATTTCCGTTTGTGAATGCAAATGTCTATGTGGATGATCATGACAACAACCCTGGGAACGACCGCAATAAATATACGCCGTACCAAATCTTGAATAAAAAAATTATCGATGAGAGCGGCAAGACAAAGGTCATCAAGATTGGATATATCGGTTTCGTACCGCCGCAAATCAATGAGTGGGACAAGTCAAATCTCGATGGAAAAATAATCACAAAGAACATTGTCGAAACAGCACAAAAATTTGTACCGGAAATGAGGAAAAAAGGGGCCGATCTGGTTATCGCAATGGCTCATACCGGGTTTAGCGGAAATGAATCGAATACCGAGGACGCCGTATATGCACTGAGCAGAGTACAGGGTATCGATGCCATCACATTCTCTCACACGCACAAATTATTCCCTGCCAAAACAGAGGCAGCGCTTGATGGTTTGTTCTTGGGACCGGATAAAAAACCATTGCCAGGCGTTGATAATGCAAAAGGAACGATCAATGGCGTTCCAGCTGTACAAGCCGGTTATGGCGGCGGCTCGCTGGGGCTGATCGATTTAACCATCGCAAAAGAAAAAGGAAAATGGAAGGTAGTTGATTCACAATCCTCCACTCGGGAAACGTGGGCGACAGATCCGAAAGATCCAAAAAAAATCATCAGTTCGGTAGAAGCAGATCCAGCAGTCGTGAATGCCGTGCAAGCGGTTCATGAGGACACAATCTCTTACGTGAATACACCAATCGGGAAAACAACAGATGACATCTACAGCTATTTTGCTTTGGTGCAGGATGATCCGTCCATTCAAGTGGTGACGAACGCACAAAAATGGTATGTAGAGAAGTATATCGCAGCAAGTAAGCCCCAGTACAAAGATCTCCCGATTTTATCAGTAGGCGCACCATTCAAGGCTGGTCGCAACGGGGTTGAAGAGTATACGGAAATTAAAAAAGGTGACTTGACCATCCGCAGTGCCGGTGACCTGTACCTTTACGACAATACGCTGAAAGCAGTAAAGGTAAAAGGCTCTGTCGTGAAAGAGTGGCTCGAGATGTCAGCTGGCATGTTCAACCAAATCGATGCTGCAAAAACAGAAGAGCAACAGTTATTGAATCCAGCATTCCCTGTTTTCAACTTCGATGTGATTGATGGTGTTCACTATCAAATCGATGTCACCAAGCCGGCAAAATATGATACAGCCGGCAAGCTGATCAATCCGGATAGCAGTCGAGTGGTCAATCTCAATTTTAACGGTAAGCCTATCGATCCGAGCCAGGACTTTATTGTTGTAACCAACAACTACCGTGCAGGCGGCGGCGGTAACTTCCCGGGTGTGAAAGGAAGCGAGTTGGTCGTTGACTCTGCGGATGAGAATCGCCAAATCTTGATGGATTATATCTCCGGAATGAAGGAAATCGTACCAACCGCTGACCAAAACTGGTCCCTGACTCCAATCGCAGAGCCGGTACATGTGACCTTTACAACTTCGCCAAAAGCAGCAGCCTATCTTGAAGAGGGAAGCAATATAACGTATTTAGATCGACTGGATGATAAAGGATTCGGTATTTTTGAAATCAAGCTTGGCGGTTCAGCAACCACCCCAGGGGAAAAAGTAAAGGTTCAATTGTTAGGTTTGAATGACTTGCACGGCCAGCTCGATACAGACACAAAGGTAGGGACTCAATTGGCAGGGAGCATGGAATATACGGCTGCTGCGATAAAACAGCATGAGGCGGAAAATCCCAATACGCTTCTTGTAGAGGTAGGCGACATGATTGGGGGAAGTCCTTTGATCTCCGCGCAATTTCAAGATGAACCTACCGTCGAAGTGATGGAAGCAATGGGTTATGACGTCGGGACTCTGGGCAATCATGAGTTCGACGAAGGGATAGCCGAATTGCAGCGCATGATACATGGCGGAGAACATTCAAAAGGAACAAAAGGTTATGACGGGATCAATTTCCCAATCGTCGCTGCAAATGCATTTGACACCTCAACCGGCAAACTTATTACAGATCCATATGTGGTGAAAGAAGTCGGCGGTGTCAAGATCGGGTTCATCGGGGTCGTAACTCAGGAAACTCCAAACATGATCGTGAGAAAAGGCAACGAAGCATTGAAGATAACCGATGAAGTGGAAGCGATCAATCAATACACCGAAGAATTAAAGAAACAGGGAATCAAGGCTATTGTGGTCCTCGCACACAATCCGGCCACTCAAACAGGCAAGGCAGATTTATATGACGCAACAGATATCGCAGAGAAAGTGGATGACGAAGTAGACGTGATTTTTGCTGCCCACAACCATGTTTTCGTGAATAAAGAAGTAGACAATAAATTAATCGTTGAAGCGTATTCGTATGGTTCAGCCTTTTCAGACGTCGACCTGGAAATTGATCCGCTGACAGGTGATATTGTTAACAAAAAAGCAGAAGTCGTGACCGTATATCAGAAGGATTACACGCCAGACCCTGCTGTATCGGCGATCATCCAGAAGTACGAAGATCAGATTGCTCCGATCAAAGCGGAAGTCGTCGGTGAATCCTCCGCAGCATTGCCGAAAGGATATCCTTCTGTTTCGGAAGATCAAGGTGACATTGCACTTGGAAATTTAATCGCGGATGGAATGAAGCAGGCGATGGATGCAGATTTTGCTATGATGAATGGCGGTGGTGTCCGTGCGGATCTCCCAGCAGGTAATGTTACATTCGGCGATTTGTTCGCGATTCAGCCGTTTGGAAATGTGCTCAACAAGGTGAAATTAAGCGGCGCGGATTTAGAGACGGTACTGAACAACCAAATCACTGACAGAGGTCTTGATTTCCATATCTCCGGTTTTACTTACACGTATACCTATGACAGCACGGCAAAAACAGGGAAAGTAGTGGACATCTTTTTGCCGGATGGAAGCAAGATCGATAAAAGCAAAGAATATAGCGTGGTTGTGAATAACTATATGTACGGCAATGTGAAGTATGGAATTGGCACGTTAGGAACAGATCTTGAGGTGGGGCCAGAAGATTTACCAGCAACGGTTGATTTTGTAAAATCACTGCCCAAGCCATTTGGTTATAAAGTGGAAGGCAGAATCCAAAAAGTGATGGCTCCAGTGGCGACGCCGTAAATTCCGTTTGTCCATGCTTGGTAATTGTAAGAGGACCTCCCGAGGCTTTGCCTTTGGGTGTCCTCTTTGTTTATTCGGATATTTGGCTGTGATAATAGGGCGATTGTTTGGAGACACGTGACCAAATCCTGGCGCTCTTCATAATGTAATTTGGGCACTTGGAATCGTGTCCGATACGTAGTGAATGGAACTAGGGGTGTCGTGATATGGAAAATGAAAGCCGGAATGAATATATACCGCAGCCGATAAGGAACGATGGTGCCGGTTGGTGGGATTTTGGTCCACGGGACGTTATGCGAGACCTGGAGAACCCCGACATGCTTGTTTCACCCGTCACCGATGCTGGCTCGTTGCCCAATATGAGGTTCTCTTTCTCCGACGCACATATGCAGTTAAATCAAGGCGGCTGGTCAAGGGAAGTGACGGTGAGAGAGTTGCCGATAGCGACCACGATTGCTGGGGTGAATATGGCTCTGACTCCCGGTGGTGTGCGTGAGTTGCATTGGCATCAACAAGCGGAATGGGCGATCATGCTTGTGGGGCGAGCACGAATTACATCAGTCGACCAGAATGGGAGGAACTTCATTGCAGACGTAGGCGTGGGCGACCTATGGTACTTCCCTCCCGGAATTCCGCATTCGATTCAAGGGCTGGAAGAAGGGTGCGAGTTTTTGCTCGCCTTCCCCGACGGCAGTTTCTCCGACCTCAATACTTTATCGATCTCCGATTGGTTCGCACATACGCCAAAGGGAGTACTATCAGCGAATTTCGGTGTTCCACCAAGTGCTTTTGCCCATAATCCGAACCATCAGGTATACATTTTCCAAGGAACCATTCCCGGTCCACTCGAAAATCAGCAGGTACCAGACCCGTACGGAACCGTACCAAAAACCTTTACACATCGGCTGCTCGCACAAGAGCCGATTGTAACTCCGGGTGGGAGTACCGTGCGTATCGTGGATTCAACAAACTTTCCTATATCGACTCAAATTGCCGCATCGTTACTGGAAATCAAACCGGGCGCAATGAGAGAAATGCATTGGCATCCCAATAATGATGAATGGCAATATTACATCTCTGGTAAGGCACGCATGACCGTTTTTGCACCCAATGGTACGGCGCGTACTTTCGATTATCGTGCCGGTGATGTAGGTTATGTACCGAGAGCATTCGGTCATTATATCCAGAATACTGGAAATCAAAGCGTATGGGCTTTGGAGATGTTCAAAAGTGACCGTTTTGAAGATGTTTCACTGAATCAGTGGATGTCGCTGACGCCTCATCAGCTGGTACAACAGAACCTGCATGTAGGACCGGAATTAATGAACGCTTTGCGAAAAGAAAAACAATTCATTGTAGAGTATCCGTCATTTTCTTTTAGCCAGATAAAGGGGAGATAAGGACATCGGCATGAAAAGCTCTCCATTATAATTGGAGAGCTTTTTTCCGGTTCCCAATCATTAAAAAAGGCGGCACAATTGCCGCAAATTCATAATAAAAAGTTAATCACAGGTACTAGCAACAATGGCTAAGAGAACGAAAAGAACCAAGACTAAAGCAAAATTATCATCAAAAAAACCCATTGATATCACCCCTAAATGAGTTTGAGGAAATACCTCAAAAACAAGGTATGCAATCTCATGAACGATGTATAGACATCCCCCCAGGAAGGAACAATATAGGTTTTACTGGTTTCAGTTAGCAGGAGCGATTCGTTGAACCGTACCAAACGTAACAGGTGGTTATCATGGGGTTGCTTAACGCAATTATGTAAAAGAGAAAAAGTGTAAGGAGAATACAATCACCTTACACTCTCGAATTAATCTTTTCGAATTACTAAATATACGATTAAACCAATGATTGGGAAAAACAATAAAGCCACTAGAACGATTATAGAAAATTCTTTGCTGTTCCCTCTTTGACGTGAATCGCGATACGCCCAGATACTGATCAAAATGTTAATCAAGTTTAGAGCCAATATGAACAGAAAGGGAAGTAAAACACTTATACCACCCATGTCGATCAATGTTACCACCTGCTCTCAAAGATTGTGAAACATGTCAATCATACAACAAATGGATGTATTTGGAAAATGATTCACTGAAACGACATGATCCTATCGGGGTTATCAACTTTTTCTTGATCATTGCCTATAGGAAGATAAACAGTAAAGACAGTACCTTTATCAGTCTGACTCGCTACGCGGATGAATCCGCCGTGGGCTCTTACAAAAAGATGTGCGATGGATAACCCGAGCCCCGTACCGCCTGTATGCCGCGATCGCGCTTCGTCTACGCGATAGAATCGATCGAATAGATGCAGCAGATGTTCCGACGGTATTCCGATTCCGGTATCGATCACCGAAACACGTGCATAGAACGCGTCCCGATCAATGACCCGATCCTCGATTTCAACCGTAATCTTCCCTCCATGTGGTGTGTAACGAATCGCATTGGTCAGCAAATTAAAGAAAACCTGCGTGATCCTCCTCGCATCGACCATCACGGTAAGCGGCCTCGAAATGGTAGAAAGCTGAAATTCTAAACCGTTTTCTTCCGCCTCGAATTTCAAGTCGTCCACGATTCGTGCTAGGTGCACCGTCAGATCGAGCGGTTTGCGATCGAGCGACAGCCGACCGGCTTCTGCCAACGACAAGACATGAAGATCGTCTACAAGCATGCTCATTCGGATCACTTCATCATGAATCCGAAGCAGCATTTCCGGCGGGACATGCTGACCGGCCTGCTGATAATTCTCTAGTTTGAGCTGCATAATGGATAGCGGCGTGCGAAGTTCGTGAGCAACATCGGCCACCAATCTTCTGCGGACTTCTTCGGCTTCGCGCAGTCGAAACGTCATGTCATTGAAGGTTTGGCGACTTTCCCATACTCATCTTTCGTGTCTACAGGTACTTTGACGTTTAGGTCGCCCTGCGTCACGCGCTCTATGGCAGCTATCAGTTTTTTGAGCGGAAGGGTCAGAACACCCGATATCCAAAAACTGAAGGACAACCCGATCGCAACAAAAATGAACATTCGAAGAAACACGTTCAGCTCCATTTTTTCAAGGACATACGTTTTTAAGATTTCGATTTGCTCTTCGGGCTTCGCGCTCAAATAGTTGGTGTCGATTTGTTCCTTTTGAAATTGATCGAACAAGCCGCCTGTGTAAACTTGTGTTGTAAGGGAGATGATGTTTCCTACAATGAGCAAAAGCAGTCCCATCGCAAATATTTTCATCCGGACCGTCATCTTCATGAACGTTCACCGAATCGGTAACCGAAGCCATAAACCGTTTGAATATATCGAGGATTGGCAGGATCGTCTCCAAGTTTGCGGCGAAGATTCCGAATATGGGAATCCATCGTTCTTTCGTATCCCAAGTACTCATCCGCTAAAGCAGCCTTTAACAATTGCAAACGGCTAAATACAACTCCGGGACGACCCGCCAGTGTGAACAAAATTTTGAATTCCGTAGGGGTCAATTGGATCTCCTGGCCGTCTTTGAATACCTTGCATTTGGCCTCGGAAATGATTAAGTTGTCTCTTTCCAAGAACATCGACCTGTCTTCTGGCCCGCGTAAACGGCGAAGCAAAGCTCGGATGCGCGACGCGAGTTCTCGCAAGCTGAAAGGCTTCGTCAAATAATCATCCGCACCGATTTCCAGCCCTACAATTTTATCCGACTCGTCTGTTCTTGCCGTGACCATAATAATGCCGCATTGCGAAGTTTGCCTGATTTCACGGCATACGTCTATGCCGCTTTTCTCAGGGAGCATCCAGTCGAGCACGATGATATCTGGCCGCTCAGACCGGGCGATCGTTAACGCTTCTTTTCCAGTACGGGCGCTCAATACCTGAAACCCTTCACGCTGCAGAAAAGTGAGCATCTCCTCAAGCATGCCCGGTTCGTCCTCCACAAGCAACAATTTCGCATCCATTTCAATCACATCTTTCCATAAGAGTGAGTACATACCGCTTACGCAAAATTATAACGGGATTTGACAGATTCTTGAAGGAATTCACACAAAGAGAGGAAGATATGCATAAGTTCTCGACATTTGTTGTGTAAACTGACTCTGAAATTAGCTGATATCTATTCCGTTTGCAAAAACAATCAAGAGGAGTGATAACAAATGAAAATGAGGGTAGTTTCAATCGTAATGCTAAGTGCATTTCTACTTGTCCCAACGATTGCCTCTGCAGAAGTGACCAATGGCAATGCCGTATACGGATTAACCACCGGGCGACTTTGGGCCACGATGGATGCGGTGGTGGGGCTGATCAGCGCGGTCATCGGTGGGTTGTCTTTGGCACGCTCTGCTGGTCGTTTCGGCACTGGCTCAGGGAGACGCGGTGCCATCGTGGCCGCGGTGATGGCTCTGATCGTCATCGTGTACGGTGGGCTGCACATGGTCAACTTCACCGGTGATTTCGGCACAGGGAGCGGGCGGGCCGGGGCTATCGTGGCGATCGTGATGGGGCTGATCGGCATGGTACTCGCTGGGCTGACTTTGGCCCGCTCCCGCCGCACCAGTTGACCCGACCATAGCACCCAGTTTATTGTGGTTCCTTCCTTTCCCGGGCGTGAATTCATTCATGCTGCTTTGTGAGAATTGTATAGCTGATCAAACACAAAATGGGCTGCCGGTGATATGATATGCTCCCTTTAAGTAGACAGGTGAAATAATGAAACCTGCTAATAAAGGGGAGCATTTTCATGTCTAAAGTACAATTTACTGCGTCAGAAAAACTGGCCATCCTTCTGGAGATCGATAGCGGTCAGATTGGTGTTATGGCTGCTGCTAAAACATACGGTATTAGCAAAACAACCGTAGTGAAATGGCGACGGCGATATGAGGTGTACGGATACAAAGGGTTAGAGATTCAATCTTACAATAGAACTTACTCGGTGGAGCTTAAGCTTCAAGCCGTTCAAGATTATCTAACCGGTCATTACTCCCAATATGAAATCATCG
Source organism: Brevibacillus choshinensis (assembly GCF_016811915.1). Classification (NCBI taxonomy): domain Bacteria; kingdom Bacillati; phylum Bacillota; class Bacilli; order Caryophanales; family Paenibacillaceae; genus Brevibacillus; species Brevibacillus choshinensis. The sequence continues at coordinate 2,983,487 of NZ_CP069127.1, forward strand.
ATAAATATAAAATCGCCAGCCGCACCCAACTCAAGAATTGGGTAGACAAGTATAATGGTCATAGCAGCTTAAAATCGTATAACGAAGGAGCAAAAGCTATGACGAAAGGTCGGGCTACAACATGGCAGGAGCGAATTGACATCGTTCACTACTGTCTTGCACATAAACATGACTATCAGGAGACGGCGAGCCAGTATCAAGTGTCTTATCAACAAGTATACCAATGGGTCAAGAAATATGAGGATGGCGGGCTAGATGCCCTACAGGATCGTCGTGGTCGGAAGAAGCCTGTTGAAGAGCTAACTGAAACAGAGCAGGAAAAGATGGCGATGAAGAAGTTGGAGTATGAAAATGAGCGGCTTCGAGCGGAGATTGCTTTCTTAAAAAAGTTACAGGAATTCCAAAGGAGGCGAGTTTAAGGCAGCACCGACAGGTGCATGTTTATTTAGCAATCCAGTCCATTCAGCAGGAAGGAGAGTTTAGTCTACAGCTACTATGCGAAATTGCAGGGGTTCCACGGTCAAGTTATTACAAATGGCGTAACCACAAGCCTAGTTTGCGTGAACTGGAAAACCGACAACTGATTCAGGCTATGCTTTTACTCCATGAGCAGGTTGGGGGAATCTACGGGTATAGACGATTGACACTTCATTTACGCCGACAAACCAAACTGCGAATTAACCACAAGCGGATGAAACGCCTAATGAAGATGGCCGGTGTCCAATCGGTTATTCGTAGGAAGAGAAAGAAATATGCACGATCAACTCCTCAACATATTGCCGAGAATTTGTTAAACCGTGAGTTTCATGCAGCAGCACCAAACGAAAAGTGGGTAACGGATGTTACGGAATTCAAATACGGCAGTGGAAAGAAGGCCTATTTAAGCGCAATTCTGGATTTACATGACAACACGGTTGTCTCGTACGCTTTCGGTCATTCCAACAACAATGCCCTGGTAATTCGAACGGTGAAATCGGCCCTGCAAACGGTACGGGTAAACAAGCCTATGCTCCACAGTGATCGGGGTTTCCAGTATACCTCTTCGAGGTTCAAAAGATTGTTTGGGCACGAAGTGGTCCAGAGCATGTCCCGAGTTGGCAGGTGTATCGATAATGGTCCCATGGAAGCTTTCTGGGGAACACTGAAATGCGAGAAGTATTATTTGAATACATACAGTACCTTTGAGGAACTTGAAAAAGACATTAAGGACTACATTTATTTCTACAATAACGAACGATTACAGGCAAAATTAGACGGCCTCAGTCCCATGGAATTCAGGACCAAGGCCGCTTAACCGGTTTTTATTATTTGTAATGTCTACTTGACGGGGTGCAGTTCAATAAATCGGCAGCCTTGTTTCGCGCTCTGGCATTGGTGAACAGTTCCTAACCTGTCATAAAAGGCCACGAGATCACTACACGTATAGAAGGAACATAAAATGAATGCTCCATGTTCATCGTGCCTGTTGATTTTGTGATCTGATTAAACAATTCAAATACATCGCCTACGAATACAGGTATATTTCAGTCCATTACCAGCACAATAAGCATGATTGCTTGATTCCATGTATAGCTGGTCTTGGAGGGAGGAGGCGGCGAACGTGAGTAAGTCGACTTCATTATTTGCATTATGGATTAGCTTGATTAGCAATGTGGTTTTAACCATCATCAAAATCGTAGTGGGCTATTTGTTTAACAGCCAAGTTCTTATTGCTGACGGCATACATAACGCTGGAGATGTTGTTGCGACATTTGCTGCGCTTACATCGTCCATGGTCTCCAAAAAACCCTCTGATGAAGACCACCCTTATGGTCATGGAAAAGCAGAGGTAATTGCCTCAGGGATTGTTGCGATTATTTTGGCTTTAGCAGGGCTTTTGATGGCCTTTAAATCCATTCAAGCGCTATTCGAACCTGCAGGAGAAGCCAGTATGATTGCTTTGATTGCTGCGGTTATCTCTCTGCTTTGGAAACAAGTGCTCTATGTGTACTGTATGCGCCTCGGAAAATCGCAAAAAAGTAAGAGCCTCATTGCAACAGCCAACGATCACCTAGCAGATGTGTATGCCTCCATTGCGGCTGTAGTTGGGATTGGAGCGGCATTGGTCGGTGAACATTTTCATTGGCCTTTTACTCAGTATGGTGACCCCGTAGCTGGAATTATTGTGTCTTATTTTGTTTTGAAACTAGCTTATGAGATGGGGAAGGAATCGACTGGGGTTTTGATGGAAAAAAATGTATCGCCGGAAAAAATGGATCAACTTGAGAGAATTGTTAGGGAGATACCCCAGGTAAAACGGATTGATCGCATGCGGGCTAGAGAACACGGTCATTATGTAATCGTCGATATACGTGTGAGTATCCCAAATCAACTGACGATTAAAGAGGGGCATGATATCAGTCGTTTAATCAAGCATGCCATTACCAGTCAAATGGAAGATGTTTGGGAAGTCATGGTTCATTTAAATCCTTGGTTTGAAGATCAACATGAAGGATGAATCCAATGTAATGAGTAAGCATTATTGCATTTTTTCAGACCATTGACAGTTAGGGGGCGGCTATTTAGCTGCCCATTTCATTTTACCGATCATGTAAGTTCCGTCTAGCTCTTTGTTTTGAGGAGTCCTTCATTCTGAATGATCACATGAAAACGAATGGTCATTTTGATAGTTGGGTAATAATCAGTTCTCCAATGATCCAGGCGATCACGGGGAATCTTGGACCGGAAAAGCTGACCGACTCCAAAAATATCGGCTTTAAGAGATTGGGTTTTGCGGAACAATCGTTGAAATCGATCTGCCAGCATTCCTTCTAGCTCTTTTTTGATCATGGTTACAGACGAGGCACCCTTTGTTTCCAGAATGGTAACCTTTAGCATCACCGTGAAACTGGCGATAGTCGTTGCATAATGAGGATGTTGCTGACGAGCTTTGCCTGTACCACTGCTTGCCCGAGGATGATTCCGCCAACCATCGTTATCGTAGGTCCGATCGTTTTTGGAAGCCGGATACTGGCCTCGAGGATCAGTTCCAGGATGATGAGGAGAAGCAGCGTTTCGACCAAGGCAGGATAAGGGACTCCCACACGGCTGCTTGCAATCGACAAAGCAAGCTCAAGTCGAAGGACGTCGGGATTTACCGAAACAAGGCCGACATACAATCCGGGCATCAACATGTTTGTCAATACACCGATGATACGCAATAACCGCATGGCTACCACGAAAAACAGAGGGAAGTTACGATCGCTCTCCTCTGCAAACATGTTCATGAGTAGACTCGGCAGCACGATGGCAAATGGAAAGCGGTCGAGAAACAGAACCACTTTGCCCACCCCGAGTGCCGAGGCGACATTCTCGGGTAACCCCGTCGTATTGTACCTGGTAATCAACGTCCATCTCGGAAAGCCTAGCAGCTTGGATAGCGATAGCAAATTGGGAATATCTTTATCTAAATGGGATTCGATTCTTCGTATCATTGCCGTGAGAAACGGTGTGTTTGTTTTCCCCTCCATGTATAAAAGAATCGCGCGTCTGCGTTGATCTTTTCCAAACCAGTACGACTGCGTTCGAAGTTTGTCTGAAAACACGTGCCTTTTTACAATTCCGATATTGGTATCGAGATCTTCGATGAAGGAGCTAATGGAACCGCGCATCACATTTTCGGTCGTTGGCGCCTCAATGGATAGGGACAACGTACGGGATACCGGAATGACTTTTAGGCAAGAGTTGGATGACTCGAGTAGAACCATCACATATCCTTCTGTCATTGCATCGACGACTGCTTGCTCGTCAGCATGGTCTATTCGTTCACCGAACCCGATTTCAAGCGCAAGCAAAGACCTGTCTGCAGCGACGGCATTTTGAGCATGCTGTTGAAGCATCATCATGGTCTGAGGCAAATCGATGAGTGATGTGTACCCTGCGAGGGTGACTGGTTGACCGAGAAGAAACATTCGATGGAGAAACAAATCGGCATCCTGCTTTTGTCTTGTTTGCAAACGATCCATTAGGTCAAAGCAAGCTCACTTCCCATCGCTTATTATTTTGCAGTATTTCCAGTTGGGGAGGGAGGCAAACTTGAGTAGATGGTTGATGCGAACAGATCCGAAAGGCACATAATGGAAAGCAGCCGTGGGAATAATTGAAGGGTTCACCCTAAGTTTATGGACAAGCCTCCTTTTGATTGAAGAAAACAGAGAGGGATGGTAAGTTATTCCTGTACCTATCAATGCACCGGGGAGGTAATGGGACGTGGTTGTCTCAAAAGAATGGGATACACTGCTAGATTTAATCTTGGATGGCGTCATCATTACAGACCACGAAGGAACGATCCTGAAAGTAAATAAAGCGTATCAACAGATTTTCAACATTCGTCCGGAAGCATACGTCGGGAAAAACATCAGGGAGCTGGTCGAGGACGGGACGATTCCTGAGTCTAGCACGCTGAAGGTCTTGCAGACAAAGCAAAGAGTGACATTATTTCACGAAAACAGCGAAAAGGATTTGGTCTATACCGGCACGCCTATGTTTGATGATCGAAATGAAATCATAGCAGTGGTGAATTGTGTCCGCGACATGCGGGAAATCAACGAGCTGAAAAGAACCGTTACCCAAACAAAGCAGGTCAACAAGGAATATCGCGAACAGCTTGATTATTTTCGCGGGCGTGAGACCAAAATCGATGGACTGATCGCCGAAAGCAGTGAAATGCGGCACGTTTTATCATTGGCAAGCAAGGTTGCACCGATTGACTCTGCTGTCATGCTTCGCGGCGAATCAGGTGTCGGTAAAGAAGTGATCGCAAAGTTCATTCACACCCGCAGCAAACGTGCTTCCGAAGCTTTTATCAAAGTGAATTGCGGCGCCATCCCTGAAAACTTGATGGAGAGCGAATTTTTTGGATATGAAGCAGGTGCGTTTACCGGTGCAAGCAAGGGAGGAAAGCCCGGGTATTTTGAATTGGCCGATCAAGGCACGCTGTTTCTCGATGAAATCGGCGATATGCCACTGGAATTGCAGGTGAAACTTCTGCGGGTCCTCGAAGAAAGAGAGTTCCGACGTATTGGCGGAGTGAAAACCCTTCACTCGGATGTGCGCATTATCGCAGCGACGAATCAGCCTTTAGAAGATCTGGTGGAGCAAAAGAAGTTTCGCAAGGATCTGTACTATCGTCTCCAAGTGTATCCGATTATGATTCCTCCTTTGCGAGAACGGAGAGCAGATATCCCGCCTCTGATTGAGCATTACCTGAAAAAGATACACGAAAGACATGGAACGGTGAGTCACATCAGCCCCGAAGCTGTTGACACGCTTACGAAGTACAAATGGCCAGGAAACATCAGAGAGGCAGTCAATTTGCTGGAGCGTCTGACGATCATCTGCCCGAACGGAGAAATTTTTCCCGAACACCTTCCGCGAGAATTTACGGATTGCCTGCCTTCGTATAAGCCTGTCGATTTCAATGAAAAGGTAAAATGGATGGAGTATCACGAATTGCAGCGTGCATTAAAACAGGAGGGCTCTACTAGAAAAGCAGCCGAGTCGCTTCAAATGAGCAAAACTACATTTATTCGAAAATTGAAAAAGTATCAGGTGCTTTTCGAAGCGGACCATAAATGATCTGGGCGGGCCAAAAACGGTCCGCTTTTTTCTTTTTCATTCTGTATCGATCGCTGAAAGTGGCCACTGCGAGAATGGCACGAATCGTGCTCTGAGTAAGAAAGCAGTTCGGCAAGAAGAAGGGAGGCTTGATACTCAAGATCAGTATCAGGGGTCGTAGCAGGGAAAAGGGGACGAACAAAAAGGGAAGAAAGGGGAATGAAGATGAAGATAAAGTTAATTGCGCTTTCTTTCGTTCCATTTATCGGGATGTTGGGGTTTTTACCCTGGGTTAACAAAGTAGAGCCATTTGTACTCGGTATGCCGTTTCTCTTTTTTTGGTTCGTCTTGTGGGTCGCACTGACTTCCGGTGTCTTGGCGATTTTGTATAAGTTCGATCCTGCTACCCGGGAAGGTGATCCAAAATGAACGCGGCACTGTTCATCATTTTTGGCTTTTTCATTCTATCGATGTACTTGGGAATCTCCGCAAAAAAAGGGAAGGATATGAACCTTGAGCAATGGACTGTTGGAGGCCGCGGGTTTGGTACACTCTTTTTGTTTCTATTACTGGCTGGCGAAATCTACACGACCTTCACATTCCTTGGTGCCAGCTCTTGGGCTTATGGGAACGGAGCGCCTGCGTTGTATGTCCTTGCTTATTTGTCGCTTGGTTATGTCCTTTTCTATTGGATCCTTCCGAAAATCTGGAAATATGCAAAAGAACACAACTTACTGTCTCAATCTGACTTTTATGCACGGAAGTATGAGAGTCCTTATCTCGGGGTTCTCGTTGCGGTCATTGGGGTCGTTTCCATGATTCCCTATACGGTGATCCAATTGAAAGGGTTAGGGATTATCGTCTCAGAGGCCTCGTACGGATCCATTTCACCAGCCGCCGCGGTTTGGATCGGTGCCATTACGGTTACCGTTTATGTGATGAGCTCCGGTATCCACGGTTCGGCATGGACAGCAGTCATCAAGGATATCATGATTTTGGGAATTTGCATCTTCATCGGAATCTACCTCCCGCTGCATTACTATGGCGGTTTTCAACCCATGTTTGAAGCGATTCATGCGGCGAATCCTGCCTTCCTAAAGCTCCCCGATAAAGGATTTGGCATCTCATGGTTTATTTCCACGGTACTGTTAACGGTTCTAGGAATGGTGGCGTGGCCTCATTCGTTTAGTGCAACTTTTTCAGGGAAGAGCGAAAATGTTTTCCGCAAGAACGCGATCGTAAGTCCGCTTTATGCTCTCTTGCTGTTGTTCGTATTTTTTGTTGGCTTTGCCGCCATTCAGCAAGTGCCGGGCTTGAAAGGGCCAGATGCCGATCTCGCATTATTGAAGCTGACCATCCAAACCTTTGATCCTTGGCTTGTCGGCTTGATTGGGGCGGCTGGCCTGTTGACAGCTCTCGTTCCCGGTTCCATGCTTCTGATGGCTTCGGCTGCGACCTTATCAAAGAATGTCTATTCCGTTTTTGTTCCAACGGCTTCTGATCAACAGGTTGCGAAGCTGGCGAAATACCTTGTCCCTGTACTTTCCTTAATCAGTGTGTACTTTACGTTCAACGGAGGAAATACCATTGTCACCCTGCTTTTGATGGCGTATAGCTTTGTGACACAATTGGTGCCAGCATTACTTGCCAGTTTCATGAAGAATCAATTCGTAACGAAGCAGGGAGCCGCTGCCGGAATGAGTGCAGGCGTTATTCTTGTCGCGTACATTACCATTACCAAATCAACCATTGGCACTTTGTTTCCAATTCTGCCTCAGGCGGTAAAAGACATGAACGTTGGGATTGTCGGTTTATTCGTAAATGTCGCTATGATGGTCGTGGTTAGCTTGCTCACCAGAAATTCTGCTGCTTCCTCTAATCTCAAAGATCAATCACAATCCGCCTGATTTAGAGGAGAAGTCGAGAGAGGATCTGGTAGTTTGGCATTACTTTTGCAATGGATCATAAAGGAGATTGCATAAAGTGAATAAGGAGGTTTACGCATGCCTGATCTTGTATTTCTTCGCGGCGAAGTGATTACTGCTGATGAACAGAATCGGATTTTGGAAGCGGTTGCAGTGAAAGGAAACAAAATTGTCGCCACAGGTACCACAGAGGAAATCGAACCCCTGATCGGACCACAGACAACTGTCATCGATTTGAACGGAAAAAGCTTGTTGCCCGGTTTTATCGATTCGCATTTGCATCTGTCGTCATACGGCATCGACAAATTGGGAGTGAGCTGCAAGGCACCCCATATCCAATCGCTGCACGATATTTTACAGGATGTACGTGAAAAAGCATCCGAGCTTCCGGCAGGCAAATGGGTCCGTGCCTGGGGCTTCAATGAGACGAAAATCACGGAACAACGTTATCCGACCAAAGAGGAATTGGACCAGATTTCCACAGAGCATCCCATAATCATCATCCGAGCGTGCAATCACATTTCTGTAGTGAATTCAAAAGCGCTGGAAATCCTCTCGCTTCACAAGGATACTCCAAATCCGAAGGGAGGCATCATCGAGCGAGACCGCGAAGGAGAGCTTACCGGACGTTTACTGGAAAATGCCCATTTTCAAATTGCCAAGGGAGTAACTTATACCGAAGAAGAGCTGTCGCATGCCTTGAAGCTCGCATCCGATGATTATGTGGCAGCTGGCATCACAAGTATTCATGATGCCGGCTGCATGGACTCCGACAGTTTTCGTCTCATGCACCAAGCGGTTCGGAACGGACTCGTCAACGTGCGGATTTATGCGATGGCCTGTGTAATGGATAGTCCCGAATTGTTTTTGGAGAGCATGATTGGTGCCGGTATGGCGACGGGCGTAGGGGATGAGCGGTTCAAAATCGGTCCGGCGAAGCTGTTCACGGACGGAAGCAGCAGCGGTCCAACGATCGCGACTCGCAAACCATATACAAGCGATTCGGAAAACTGCGGCATCCTGTACTACTCGCAGGAAGAGCTGAACCGTCGACTAGGGGAAGCTCATAGAATAGGATTTCAGATCACGGCCCACGCCCAAGGTGACCGTGCCATTGAAATGGTGCTCGATTGCATCGAGGCCGCCCAGCAGGAGCATCCTCGCCCGGACGCTCGACCTCGGATTGAACATGCCGGTATCTCAGAACCTGATCTGCTGGAGCGGATGAAACAGCTTGGCGTCGTCCCGATACCCAATCCTGCTTTTTTCTATGAATACGGGGAAGGATACGTCCACAACTACGGCGAGCGGGTGAATCAGATGTACCCGATGCGGGATTTCATGGAGCGGGGGATCATTGCGGCTATCGGCTCCGACAGTCCGGTGACGGATTACCGGCCGCTTTTCGGCATTCAGGCAGCGGTAAACCGGACCAGCAAGCAAGGACGTAAGATTGGAGTAGGTCAAACCGTTACGGTACTGGATGCGATACGTGCCTATACGTGGAATGGCGCATACGCAAGCTTTGACGAGCACCGGAAAGGGAGTATCGAAGCGGGTAAACTGGCAGATCTGGTCATCTTGGACAGCAGCATCTTGCGTGCGGATCCAGCTCGAATCGCTGATCTGTGCGTGCACATGACGATCATCGATGGTGAAATCGTCTATCAAGCAAAGTAACCAGCGAAAAACGGTAGCCCGCGCTACCGTCTTTTCCGTTTATTTCATCCGAGCCACATACATGAGGGAGTGAAGCTTTTCGTTCCCGGTATGATAATCAAAGAAAATGCCCGGATCTGTGCAGGCACCGAGGTGTTCCTGTTGAGTGATTTGGAAACCGTTGATGGCTAACTGATCTTTCAGGTAATTCTGATGCAAGATACAGTCGTGTGAATTTGGATATATAGCGGAGATGTTTTTCAATGATTTGGCCGAACTTTCATAGTATGAGTATCCTCCGACAATGGTGGACGCGCTATGAAAATAGTCTTTGAGCACTTGAATCGGAAAGTGTGGATTGAGAAGCGAGAAATCATTTGTAGTAAAGCTATCGACAAAGACATCGATGCAATTCGCTTTCAATGGCAGATTTAGATCTGTATTCAATATGTAGAGCGCGTTAATCTTATGGTTCATTCGTTCGATTCTTTTTTTCATTTTCTTGAGCATCGCATGGGAATAGCCGCTGAATACATAGAAGGCACGGGTATCCAGAGCATCGATGTATTTGGGGAGGGAAACAACCGCATCAACATTTGTTTCCACGACTACTTTGTTTTTCAATTCAGTCTGCTGCAGTGTTCTTTGGAACCATGCATTGCTTTTTTCAAAAATGTTAATCATTCCGGGACTGATCTCTTTAATCGTTTCTTTATCGTAATAATAAGACGGATACGGAGATGTCTCGTACAAGTTTGCCGTAATGATCATGCCGTCTTCGATCGCTGCCTCGTACCCACAGGAGCATGCTAAACTGCCAGATTGAATGTAGACTTCCTTTATCATGACATCTTTCAGTGTTAGCGGAATACGGCACTTCGGGCAGTGGAGCAAATGCACAAAAGAAAGGGAGATTCCCGTCACACTCTCGTCTTTGACTGTAGGAGTGCTGATTCGGACTGCTTTTTCAATGGACAGGATCGCCTTTGATATGTTTTCTCTTTCTTTTATCAGCTGGTTCTTCTTCTCCATGAGCAAATTGTTGTAGTAGTCGATGTCCTCATGGTCTGAAAAGTTCGTGACGCGCCGATAGGAAATCAATTGTTGGATTTCTTGCAACGAAAAATGGTATTGCTTCAATTCGGTAATGAAAGTCATATCGTCTAGACACATTTGATTCATTTGATACTGCGTGTTTTTTTTATCTGGGAGCAATAATCCCAGTTCAATGTAATACCGGACCGTATCCGTTGACACAGAGAACAGCTTTGCGAATGCACCGATTTTCATAGACGCCCCCATGGAAAATGAAAAAAGTGGAGTAACTCCATTTTTTTGTGAAAACGTTATCAAAAAACATTGTAAAAGGCTATTGACTGGGAGAATGCTCCATTTACTATGATGAACTCACAAAAGCGAGATTATTCTGACGGTATTGTAACACACCCGTCACATAAGGAGAAGAACAGCACATGGACAAGATGGATCGAATGGACACTCTCTCACTGTGGACAGCGACTGCCAATCTCTATCAAAAAGGAAAGCCGCTGGAAGAGCATGAAGAGGCAGATGTTGTGATTATCGGAGCGGGTTTCACAGGAATTTCTTCTGCCTATCATCTGCAAAAAGCAGGGAAGAATGTCATCGTCCTCGAGCAAGAATCGATCGGGTATGGGGCAAGCGGCCGTAACGGGGGGATGGTATTGCCTGGCTATAAGCCAACGATGCAGGAGCTTGCCAACAAATATGGTGTCGACGAAGCGAGACAGCTGAACGCGCTCTCTCTGGCGAGCATTGAACTGGTGAAATCGCTTGTAGAAGCTCATCGAATCAGCTGCGATTTTCGACAGACCGGCCATATTGTAGCGGCTTATAAAGCCAAGCATTTTGAAGCATTGAAACGTGAAAGCGAATACGTAAACAAGCACTTCGGCTATGCATCAACCTTACTTGATCGCAGTCAATTGCACCAAGAGCTAGATTCCCCCGTGTATCATGGGTGCTTGGTCGACAACATGAGCTACTCGTTCCAGCCCCTGAATTATGCGATCGGCCTGGGGGAAGCTGCCAAGTCGCTCGGAGCACGAATCTTTGAGCATACGAAAGCACTTTCGATCGAGTACGGGCGATATTGCGTAAAAGTATCAACCGAGAAAGGTGCTGTTACAGCGAAGGACATTATCGTCGCAACAGATGGTTACTCCGGAAAAATCATGAAGGAACTGAACAAAGGCGTATTGCCGATATCGGCACGTCTGATCGCGACGGAGCAGCTGCCGAAATCAATAGTGGATGCAGTCATCCCAAAAGATCGCATGGTGTTTGACACAAGCAATTTTCTCTACTATTTCCGACGCACGCCAGATCATCGAATCGTGTTTGGCGGAGGAGACATTCGTCCAAACCTGGGTGATGCCGTCTATCGAAGTGTTTACGATGCGATGGTTGCGATCATGCCAAAACTGGCAGGTTGCAAAATCGAATATCGGTGGGGTGGTTTCATCGGAGTTACGCTCGATACCTTTCCGGTGATTGGCAGATCCCAAGAAGGCGCGTACTTTGCCGCGGGTTATACGGGTCACGGTGCTTCTCTCTCGACGCTGATGGGGAAATTACTCGCTCAATGGATCGTTACAGGGGATGCAGGCGGATATCGGTTCGAGAAAGAACGCCTCAAAGCCTTCCCCTTCTATAATCAGAAAACGATGCTGGTCAATTTGGCGCATTACGGGTTTAAATTGCTCGATATGATTGGCTAAAGGAGAGTTGTCTTTGAAGATGAACATGTATATTGACGGGGCCTGGGTAGAAGCGTTATCTGGTGAGAGAAGAGACATTATCAATCCCGCGACCGGGGAGGTAATCGCCACTGCGGCAGATGGCTCCTGCGCTCGCCGCCGGAAATACAATTGTGATAAAGCCTGCCGAAATCACTCCTGCAAGCGTAGTCAGAATGTTTGAAATCATGGGGGAAGTCGGCCTGCCTGCGGGTGTCGCTAATCTGGTATTGGGGCCAGGAGCTACGGTAGGGAATGAACTAGCCGAGAGCCATGACGTCGACAAGATCGCTTTTATCGGCGGAACAACAACCGGACAGAGCATCATGCGTGCAGCCGCAGGCAATATGAAAAAAATGACGCTAGAACTGGGCGGAAAATCCCCGCTGATCGTGTTTGATGATGTGGATTTGGAGACGGCAGTAGATCACGCCTTGTTCGGTATATTCCACAATGCCGGCCAAGTTTGCTCGGCTGCTTCTCGGTTGCTCGTGCAAGAATCGATGTACGATCGGTTCATCGATAGACTGGCCGAGCGAGCAAATAAAATCGTAGTTGGCAATGGGAAAAGTGAGAGCGTGGAAATGGGGCCGCTTGCAAGTGAATCTCATATGAATAAGGTCTTGGATTCCATCAAGTACGGAAAGGAAGAAGGCGCCAGGCTCGTTTGCGGTGGCAACCGCTTGACAGCAAATGGGCTGGATAAGGGATATTTCATCGCCCCTACCATCTTTGCTGATTGTAATGGGAATATGCGTATTGTCCGAGAAGAGATTTTTGGCCCCGTACTCATTGTTCAACCGTTTACGGATGAAGAGGATGCGATTCATAAAGCGAACGATACCATTTATGGATTGGCGGGCGCCGTATTTACGGAAGATATCGATCGGGCAAAACGCGTCATTCATCGATTGCGTGCGGGAATTACATGGATTAACAGTTATCATCAGGCGTATACGGACAGTCCATGGGGAGGCTACAAGCAAAGCGGAATCGGTCGGGCATTAGGATCTGACGGACTGAAGCATTTTATGGAGACAAAGCAAATCAATATCCACCGGCACGCTAAGCCTGTTGGTTGGTATGCAAATTAACCCGGCTGAACTAGCTGTATAAAAAATGTATAAGGGGAAATGCATATGGGAAAAGTGGAGACTCACCCTCCATCGGAGACTGTACCAGCTGCTGATTCCATTCTGGGTACGAAAAGTATTCCCATCCTCTATTTGCGTTTTGCTCTCGCAGGAATCATGGCGAATGCGATTTTGGGGGTCGTAGCGGTAGTCGATGGTTATTTCGTCAGTGGCTTTCAGGAACTGGAGGTCGAGGGGATCGGGATTGGATTTACAGTCATGGTCATTACCCGTATGCTTGGCGTGCTATTTGGAGTAGGTGCAGGAGCGGTGATTTCTCTGCGCCTGGGAAAAGGAAAAATAGAAGAAGCCAGAAGCATCATGGGGCAAACGTTATGGTTTACTCTTTTCCTATCCAGTCTGCTGGCGATCCTGGGATTGCTCTTCGAAAATCAGATCATGATGTTATTCGGAGCTAGTGTCGAGTCACTTCCCTATGCGGTGGAATACAGCCGTTTGCTATGGATTTCATTACCGGTAACGATTTTGGCAGTGGTACTGAGCATTTTAGCCAATATCGATGAAAAGCCCATATTGTCGATGAACAGTTGGTTAGTGGCAGCAGTTGTTGCCGGGATCACGGAATGGGTGATGGTAGAGAAGTATGACATGGGGATGATGGGTTCCTCCTGGGCGAATACCATTTCGCAATCAATACCTGTTTTGCTGATCATCTATTTCTGGTTCGGCAAAACAAAGCTGAAGCCAAAGTGGAAAGACAGGAAGATAAAATGGAAGACGATCGGGGAGGTGGCTTGGACAGGATTCGCCTCGTTCTCCAGTCAGTTGATGATGTTCTTCGCCATTATATTCTTCAACAACTTGCTGCAAAGCTACGGTGGTGGGTTGCACGTCGCCGCTTTCACGATTCAAAACGGTTATATCACCAATCTGCTCGCGTTGGCAGCACTTGGCGGAATGACCGGGCTCCAACCGATCATCAGTTACAATTACGGCGCAGGAAACTTTGCGCGGGTGAAACAAGCGATTCAGATGGGACTCATTTTTACCGTTTCCTTCTTTGTAATCTTGACCGCCATCATGATCCTGTTCGCAGATCCGATCGTGTCGTTTTTTTCCGGCGGGAATCCGGAATTGCAGCAACTCGGCACGTGGACGACCGTCGTATTCAATTCGCTGTTTACGCTGAACGCAGTCAGTCTCCTTATCTCCGGTTATTTTGAATCACAAGAGCGAAACTGGACAGCTACCTTTATCAATGTCAGCAAAATGCTGTTATTCGCTTTCCCGTTTCTCTTTATTTTCCCGAAAATATGGGGAGTAAATGGAATCTGGTACTCGGGTCCTGCGTCCGAAATACCCGGCGTTCTCATCGCCATTTACTTTATTCGAAAAGAGTTCAAGCTATTAAAGGATAAGTCTGCTACCACAGCACGTGTAGAGCAAGCAATGGAACAGCGATTCATTTGAAAGGGAGAGGATCTAGATGTTCTTAGCGAAAAAACTGACCACACAAGAGGCTCAACAACTTGGTGTTGACACATGGGAACCATGGGTAGGCGAACCGAATAAAGGCACATGGCATGTAGAGGAGCAAGAAGTTTTCTACGTAACAGACGGTGAAGTGTTTATTACTGTTGAAGGAGAAACACATCACATTACAAAGGACTGGGTCGTTTCCTTGCCGAAAGACCTTGTCTGTGAATGGGATTGCCCGAATTTTTTGAAAAAGAACTACAAGATGAACCATGACATCCTTCAAAATCGATCTGAATAACGAGCTTCCAAAAACGGGTGAGAAACATACGGTCCTTACCCGTTTTTACATTTCCTCGTCAACGCTCCTGCTCATTGAGACCAATTGCATACGGAAAGCGGTGGGGGATTGCAGTACTTTTTGGAGGGATCTACATGTTAAAGCCGACGGAAAGGATTGATAAGGGATGATGAATGTCAAAAAAGTGATGATTATTGGTGGAGGAATAGGAGGCTTGGTTACTGCATTACACCTTGCTCAGTCCGAAATATCCGTTCAAATTTTTGAAAGTGTGGAAGAGATCCGTGAGCTTGGAGTAGGTATCAATTTGCTTCCACACGCCGTTCGAGTTCTTGCTAATCTTGGGTTGATAGAAGAACTTGAGAAAGTGGGTCTGCCAACAGCAGAACTGATTTACCACAATAAGTACGGCCAACGCATTTGGGCCGAGCCGAGGGGGATCGCTGCCGGCTATCGTTGGCCCCAATATTCCCTCCTGCGAGGGAAGCTGCAAATGCTTTTTCTTCAGTCAGTCAAAGATCGTTTGGGGGAAAAGGCCGTAGTCACGGGGCATCATCTGGCTGCCTTCCAAACCGGCGAGCATGGGGTAGAGGCATCCTTTGTGAATCGCAAGACAGGTGCTCTGCTAGGTACACGACAGGCAGATATCCTAATCGGTGCTGATGGCATTCATTCTGCTGTACGCCGCAGCTTGTATCCAAATGAAGGAATCCCCAAATTCAGCGGAAGAATGCTTTGGCGCGGAATTACTCGGGCTGACTCCTTTCTAACCGGGCGTTCGATGATCATGGCAGGGCACCAGGATCAAAAATTTGTAGCCTATCCCGCCTGCCCACTAACCGCATCCCATGGCGCATCACTCATTAATTGGATTGCCGAACTGAGGGTTGGCGGCGATGCACCGCCGAGGAATGACTGGAATCGTCTGGCAGACAAGCGAGACTTCGCACCTGCTTTCTCGAATTGGAGATTTGATTGGTTGGATGTGGAAAAGTTGATCCAACAGACCTCGCTGGTTTATGAATTCCCCATGGTGGATCGCGATCCATTGCCGCGATGGAGTTTCGGACGTGTGACTCTACTCGGTGATGCTGCGCATCCCATGTATCCAATCGGATCGAATGGTGCTTCACAGGCGATCCTTGACGCGGAAGCATTGGGACAGGCATTGGCTCGCAACCCAGATGCGATAAGCGCACTTGCCCAATATGAAGAAGTCCGGATGAAACCCACTGCGGCCATCGTGCAAAGCAACAGGGAAATGGGCCCTGAGAAAGTGATGCAAATCGTAGAAGAACGTGCTCCACATGGATTTGCAAAACTTGAGGATGTCATTGCCAGGACGGAACTGGAACAAATCTCCACTCAGTACAAACGACTTGCCGGTTTTGATCCCGACTTGTTGAACAAACATGGCGCATTTGATAGAGGGGGAGTGAGCGAAACATGATTGAACATATCGTATTGGTCAAGTTCTCACCGAACACCTTGAAGGAACATATCGACGAGGTGATTCGACGCACCAAAGCATTGCGCGGAGTGATTCCAGGACTTATCGACCTGCAAGAAGGACACAACTTTTCAGCGCGGAGCCAAGGCTATGAATTGGGATTGACGGTTCGTTTCACAAATATAGAGTCACTTGATCAGTATCAAGTCCATCCAAAACACAAAGAAATTCGCAAATATATGAATGAGATTGGTTTACTCGACATCATCGTTGTCGATTTTGAAATCGATTAGCTCGAATCGACAAGGATGCTTCCGGGACGAGAGGGGAAACGGCATTTCCTGCAGAAACGTTGAAAAAATGGATAGTCGATGCAGATAAAGAGGATTTTCGGATACGACTTCACGCACTACGGAGCCATGCGTCTAGCCTTTGATGCGTATGAAGAAGCTCAAAGGATCAATGGTAGAAAAGATACGCGTCATGCAATCGAACATATTGAGGTCATACATCCCGACGATATCCCGTGTTTTCTTGAGCTTGGAGTAATTGCTTCCATGCAGCCGAAACATTTGGCTGCGGCGGAAAAAAGCATGTATGCAGCGAGAATCGGGAAAGGTCGGGAACAATACACGTTTACGCTTCATTCTCTGCAGAAAGCGGGGGCAACTTTGGCAATAGGGAGTAACTTTCCGGTTGTACCGTTAAAGGGTAATATCGAGTGAGTGCTGAACAGGCTGTGGACATATATATGTCTTCAGCCTGTTCGTTCGATAAAGAGCTATTATTTCATCAAAAATTGCATCCGCTTTCGTATGACCGAGAAAGCTAATGGCGCGTTTATACTTCAAAGAATCGTCCATCAGCAACAGCGGAGATACAAAAAAACAAACAACAACAATTCGTGTTTGTTATATATTAAACGAAATGACTATTCGTTTGTCAATTTGGTAAAAACGTGTTGACTAAACGATGACCTCCAAGATAAACTGAGGCAGTCATTTAGTAAATCGAAAGAGGGGCAAAAAAATGAAAATACCCACAACTTTGAAACATAAGCCTGTTATCGTGTCGGAAAACTATGAGCAGGTTGACGGCAGATTAGCCAGGAACACAGATGCAAAAGCTCTTTCTCTAGGATTGATCCAGGGGAACGACGGAGGAAAGGCCAATCTTTCTGCCAAGGTATGGAGATCCACAGGAGAAAACTGGTCGAGTGAATCGGAGGAAATGCCTCTGCACCGCGTTCTGGATATGTCCATTCTGATTTGTCGGTCGTTGGCACATTTTCGCGAAGCTTACAGATATGAGCTTTTATATGACCCTCAGGAACCCATCATCGACCGGGTTGCCTTGCAGGGGAGTGCAATGACCGTGGCAATATGTACGGACAATGAGAGAATTCATGAAGATATGAAGCTGTTCAGCCAAGCTCTGAGTGACGACGATGAGATGATCAGCGAACGTCTGCGCATGTTATCTAGAATTTTAAAGGATATGGGGTATTGAAATGTTTTCGAATCGTTATGTTCGAACGATTATCCTCTCCCGAGTGATGTTGCAGCTGGGGATTTGGATCCGGAATTATGCAGTCCTTCTGTTTGTTAGCGAATTGACGAATAATAATCCAGTCTATGTATCACTCATATCGGTTGTGGAATTCGCTCCGATCTTTCTATTCGGCCTTATTGGCGGGACCTTTGCTGACCGATGGAGGCCGAAGCGGACAATGGTTTGGAGCGATCTGCTGTCTGCCTTGTCCGTTGGAGCTGTGCTGCTTGCACTCATGAACGGTGGATGGATTGCCCTTCTCATCGGAACATTTATTTCCGCCAGCCTGTCTCAATTTTCTCAGCCTTCTGCCATGAAACTCTACAAGCGGCATGTTTCAGTTGAACAACTGCAGGGCGTGATGGCAATGTCACAGACTCTTGTTGCTGTCTTTATGGTTTTGGGTCCGGTCATCGGCACGTTTATTTTCATACAGTTTGGAATGAATGCCTCCCTGATTGTGACGGCCATTCTGTTCTTCGGTTCTTCCCTTGTATTAGCTACGCTTCCTCGAGACGCGGAAGAACCGAAGTCTGGCGATGCAGGCGGCTTCATTAAGGAGTTGAAAGCCGGTCTTCGCTATATCGGGTCCAATGAATCCTTACGAACGCTATGTTTGACTTTCTCGGCTGTCGGATTAGCATCGGGACTGACTCAGCCGCTTCCGATCTTCCTTGTCATCGAGAACTTGGGACAGGACAAACCATTTCTTCAGTGGTTGGTTATGACCAATGGGGCAGCCATGTTGGTCGGAGGAGCTGTCATCATAGGGATGTCCAAAAAGGTGAAGCCGCAGCTGTTGCTCTTCATGGGTTTGCTTGTCACTGCCGTTTGTACGATCGGAATAGGTGCCTCTACAAAGATTTGGCTGACAATGATTCTGTTGGTGATCAGCGGTTTCTTTTTCCCTTGTATTCAAGGCGGAATTCAGACGCTTATCGTACGAAACACAGAAGGGGCATTTATTGGCCGGGTATCGGGAGCGATCATGCCTGTTTTCATGGGGATGATGGTGATTGGCATGTTTATATCCGGCTATTTGAAGGATACGTTTTCTCTGGTTGCGGTTTATGTGGTGAGTGGAGTTTTGACTGTGATCGGAGCGTCTTTGCTCTTCCCTCTTATGGTTCAGAGAAGAAGCAAGGATGAGAAACGCACAGCATTTTGACGGAGTGGAGGAGACGTGTGATGACTGAAAATAGAGAATATGAGTTGTCACCTGAAAGACAGCTCACTGATGAAGAAAAAAGGCTTGTATGGAAAAAGCCATTAACTCATAAGGTCAGCGAAGAAGAGCGGCGCATTAGTAAAGAAATAAAGCGCAACTGGAATCGCGGGGAAATGAAAATCGCCACTATTTTATTGGAAGGTGACGCCGGTTCCGGTAAAACACAACTGGCAAAAGCATTATCGGCTAATTTCGGGTTGCCGTATACAAAAGTGACTTGTTTTAACGATATGGATAAATCGGATATTATTGGGGCTATTCTGCCGGTGATTTCGTCTGAACGTATAGAGAAAATGGAGCCTGCGGAGCAAACCGCATGGAAAGCGTTATATGAAAGCAATGGGTTTCAAAGCGTAACGGAAATTTTGACGGACGCACTGGGGATTACTCAGGAACAGGCCGCCTTGAAGATGAAGCAAATACTGAAGCTTGCGGCGGAAAGCACCGATGGCGAAGCGGTTGAGTACCGATTTTACCCTTCGGAGATCGTCAGAGCCTATCAAAAAGGTTATCTTCTGGAAATCCAGGAGCCCAATGTCATTCGTGATGCTGCGGTGTTAATGGCATTAAACTCTGCCTTGGAGCTGGATGGGAGCATCAATCTTCCCACCGAGATCATACGCAGACACCCAGACTTCATAGCGGTTATCACGACAAACCGCAGTTATTCGGGAATCAGACCGCTGAACGAAGCGCTGCGCGACAGGGTTCAGCATACGGAAAAGATGGACCTGCCGACCAAACAAATCATGATCGAACGCGTGATGGCCAAAACCGGCTTTCAAGATGAAAGGATGTTGAGTGTCTTAGCGGATATCATTATGATTTTGGACAAAACTGCCCGGGCCAATGCGATCAAGGGCGTGGCGGGAATGCGTTCATTTTTTTACTGGGCAGATGCGATTGCCGGGGGAGCTTCCGCAAAAGAATCTCTTTATCATAAGGTCATCTACAAGATCACCACCGATTCGGAAGAAATAAAGCTTTTGGAAGAAGCACTTAACAAGCATGAGCTGATTGCCAGCTTAGAAGAAGCCCGGATTGAACAAAAAAAAAACGAAAATCTGACGATGCCGTAGAGATCAGGACATGGGGAGATATCGACGACAGCGGTTTTGACCATGACAACCATGGTGAGAAAAAGGGAATCACACTACAAAAGTCTGCTGAGAGCGATGAAAGCTCTTCTCATGACTCGGATGATTCTACCCATGTGGAAGGTTCGAGTATAGGGGACAATGGCTCACCGAAATATCATCAGGCAAATCCGGAATCCACGTCAGAGGAAGCGAAACGAAAGGAACGCGATTTCCGAAAAAAGCTGAATCAAGAAGCAAGAGAGGTTAATTCCTATTCCATCCATAAAAAGGTAAGGCTCATTGTTCACCGTCCAGACTGTGATTTGGAAGACTACCAGGAATATGTCCGTCTCAGTCATGGAATCATGCCAATCGTGCAAGAGCTTGCAAGAAAGACACGTCCGTACTTGGAACATGAGATCTCTTCCGACTTTGCGAGAAATCGTTACTATGGCAGCAAATTTCAGGCAGACAGCGTCGCTTATAGGGATTACAAGCATTTTGCCAAGAAACTTCCTCCGACTGATTCCCCATCTCTTGTGGTTGGTCTAAGGGTTGATGAATCCGCATCTATGTCAGCCTTCGGGAGATTAGAGGCAGCAAAACGAGCCGTGATAGCGGTATATGAATATTGTCAGCTTTGTCATATTCCCATTTTGATCTACGGCGATACTGCGGATGCTTCCAAGATGGAGCAAATGTCCATCTTTGCCTACGCCGACCCTGATAAAATGGATGCCAATGATCGCTTCAGGTTAATGAAGATTCGAGCCAGAAGTAATAATCGCGATGGAATGGCTCTTAGAATTATGGCGGAACGCTTATCCGGTTCCCCTCAAAAGACAAAACTGTTGATAAGCATAAGTGATGGACAACCGAAAGCAATGGATGACTATGCCGGAAGTTATGCTGTTACAGACATGCAACAGACCATTCAGGAATATGAACGGAGGGGAATTGCATTTCTTGCAGCCGCAATAGGTCAAGACAAGGATGTGATTAGTGAAATCTATGGAAATGAAAGATTTTTGGATATTACCAATTTACAGGAGTTCCCTGCAAGGTTAGTTCGGATGATTGCTCGGTATTTGTAATGTCCAAGATTTCCATGATCCAGGGACAAAAATCATGCTGTACGTGTACAGAAGAAGCTGGTTATTTCCTCTAAACAACGATGGTCGGATACTCGTTGCCGGGATCAACAGCGGTCTTAACGTGTTTTCGATCGATTTCCAATATCAGAAAAAACCGACGGGCTTTGTGATGGTTCCAATAGGCGAGAAGAAGATTATGGCTTGCGAGCGGGCAAACATCGAGATTTGCAGGCTCGGGCCGCGCCTGTTTTCCGTATTGGACTATTCCGGATACCTGTTTGAAGTGAAGGAAGATTACTCGGTAGTAAAGCTCAATAATTGGATACCCGGGAACCCCGATTTTTACGGAATCGTTCCCTGGGAGGATCACATCGGATATTTGCTGACCGATAGCGTGAGCACGTCTGGTCGGTTGTCCGTCACCAAGCTCGCCTATTTGGACGGTTGGTTCCGCCAGACGGGAAAAGCACGCACGCAATCTGAGATAGCTACGAAAAATATCATCCAATTCCAGAAGCTGGGCAAGTACGGTGAAGTGCCGAAAATGTCTTCTTATACGAGCTTCGTTTATATTAATTAGCCCGATAATGTCTATTATCGGGCCTAACTGTAGAAAATCTTCAAAACATCCTTGCGCAAGAGGGAGAGCCTATCAGTAGGATCGGCTAAAGGATTCCACTGCGCTCGTGGTAGTGAATGGGCAGGCCACCCTTTTACGAATGAGAATTTGAATTCTGAATAAAGGGTAGTCAGTTCCCGACTTTCCAGAGATATCTTAACGGTGACACGCTTATTTGATAAAACTTAACGCTACTCCAATTGAATATGGTACTAACCATAGAATCCATACGAACAGACTAAATGTATGGAATTGCTTGATCTGATTTTCTTTCTTCTTCCATAATACGTAGCATGCCCATACAGTGTGAAAGAACATCAGGACCAGAGCTATCAATCCCGTTATGCCATGCAAATTAAGAGTTGAACTGTCCGCGAGAAACTTCATAAAAGTGGTTCCTACGGTATCAAAGAAGAGCCCAAGCCCAAAATAGGCAAGGTGATTCGGTTTAAGCCGCCCAGATCTCTTTTCGCTCCATACACCAATAGTATATGAGAGTAAAGCAAGGTTGATAAAAATAACAGCGAATAGTAACAACGCAGATCATCTCCTGTTCTCTTTATTGATAACGCGTTTGATTGTAGTACACGGATATGAACAACAGATGAACAAACGTATGTATTTATTCTCCAGTCCGAGCCCTTCAGCAAAGTCCTTATAAGGAAGTCCACTGCATTTCACTTGAGTGAGTCTTGCTTTCCGTCTTTGTCATTTATTATTCATCTGTCGTTCACATTGAACTGCTATATTGACCACATTGGGCTGGTCAAACGGTAAACAAAACCGCGTGACTGGTGAGGAGACCACTCATGATGAGTGGACTTGTTGCGCTGTGGTTTGTTGTTCTAGTAACATGGTGAACAACAGTTTTCGCATGCAGAAAGAGGTTGAAGTGAAAGGGGGAAGTACAAATGAAAATCCCAATACTCATTGCGGATGACGATCCGCATCTCCGGGAATTGCTGCGATATTATTTGACGAGAGAGGGGTATGAAGTCCGGGATGCTCCTGATGGCCAGATCGCATCAGACATTCTCGAACAGGAACAGATTTACCTAGCAGTGGTTGATGTGATGATGCCAGGAAAAAATGGATGGGAACTTTGCCGGGAGATCCGTGAAAACTTCGACATCCCTGTTATCCTGCTCACTGCCAAGGGAGAAGTAAAGGATAAAGAGAAAGGGTTTCTGGCAGGTACCGATGATTACCTCACCAAACCGTTTGAACCGCAGGAACTGCTTTATCGCATCAAAGCACTGCTCCGGCGCTATCAAATGGTAAACAAGAAAGTCATCGTATTCAATAGAACGGTCATCGATCGGATCAGCCATGTGGTGAAAGTTGGGGAAGAATCTGTTCACCTACCATTAAAAGAGTTCGAGCTTCTTGTCCAATTAGCAAGCTTTCCTGACAGGACATTCACCAGGACCCAATTACTCGAACTTATTTGGGGCATTGATTATGAAGGGGACAGCCGAACCATTGATGTGCATATTAGACGGCTGCGCGAGAAGTTTGCGGATAAGACGGATGACTTTGTCATTTCTACAATCCGAGGTTTGGGTTATAAGTTGGAGGTGCGCAAGGTGTGAAGTCCCTTTACGTTAGGCTTGTCCTGACCTTTATATTCATTGTATTTATAAGCGGGTCACTAGGCTTTTTGCTGTCTAATTGGTATTATCAGCAAAACCTGAAGTCGTACAACGAGCAGAAAATCATGCGACTTGGTGAAGAAATGATCTCCTTGTATGAGCAAGATCCCTCACAAGATTTGCATGGATTTCTAACGCGGATTGCCAATATGAATTTTCAACTTTACTTAGTCGATGAAGGAGGAAAAGGAACATTATTCGGTGCGCCTTTCAAGGATCATGAGATTGACCCTGCGATTTCCAAAAGAGTACAAGCCGGTAATGTGTACAGGGGAATTTCGGAGGAAAAACATGGCTTATTTGTAACAGGATTTTTTGAGAATACCCTAAAAAACAGCATCGGCCTTCCCTTGAGATCAAATGGAAAGACGTATGCGCTTTTTCTACGCCCCAATATTGAGCAGCAGTTTGGGGAAGTTCACATCTTGTTCGCGATGCTGCTGGCCTCCTCTTTTCTGTTAAGTATTTTCTTTATACTGATTTTAACCCGATATCTTGTGAGGCCGATTCAGGGATTGACGAAGGCAACGAGAAAACTGGCGGAAGGAAATTATAGTATTAAGCTTGATATTTCCCGTAAGGACGAGATCGGGGATCTAGCCACCAACTTTATGCATATGACAAACTCACTGAAACAGCTTGAGGAAATGAGGCAAGAATTTGTCTCCAACGTCTCACATGAAATTCAATCACCGCTAACATCTATTCAAGGCTTTTCCCAAGCAATTCGAACAGGTGACGTTACAGAAGAGCAAAAAGAAGCATACCTTGCCATCATTGAACAGGAAAGCAGGCGTTTGTCATCGCTAAGCAAACAACTCCTGACCCTGGCTTCCCTGGAGAAAGAAACAAATCTATATGAACCGTCTGTTTACCGATTGGACGAGCAAATTCGGCATGTATTGCTGATGCTCGAACAACAATGGCGAGGAAAGGGATTGGAAATTGATCTTGACTTACCGGAAGTAGTGATTTTTGCAGATCAACAGCTTCTTAGTCAGGTGTGGATCAATCTAATTTCCAACAGTATCAAATTTACCGGATCTGAAGGAACGATTTTCATCAGCATACGTGATGAAAAAGATATTACCGTAACGGTCAAAGACACGGGAATCGGAATTTCTGAAACGGAGCTGCAGCGTGTTTTCGATCGCTTTTACAAAGGGGATTCATCTCGAAATCGGAGCAGCACGGGCACTGGACTCGGGTTAGCCATCGTTAAGAAAATTGTGCAAGTAGCCGGGGGAAGTTTATCTATAGAGAGTGAGAAGGGGGAGGGAACCAGCATTACGGTGAGGCTACCAGGTGGGTCTGCATAATTTATCTTTCTCATCCCTCTGATGGAACGAATATCCTGGAATGTTAACAGCTTTCCAATGAGACCAGTGAACGGACATATGTCATAGACTGGTCTAATTGATTGAGAAAGGTTAGTCAATCGAATTTCCGTAGATGAGGCTCAAAGACGAGACGCGGGCCATGGTCATCTTGAATCACAGGGCACCAGCAATGAATAGCTGGTTATTATTCTTGCATACTCGCTCTAATTCTCGGGGTATCTACCAAAGCGCTTTGCAACGCGGGCGTTTTTGCTTGAGCGAGGGTAGCGTGTTGTGTGATAACATGGAAAATATTGCTGTGTCTTCCTATAGAGAGAAAATGACCATGGCGAATTGGGGAAGGGGAGAAGGAAATGTCCACGATTGAACAGATTACTGAGCATATCTGGATCATGCATGCAAGTCATGACACGGATCGTCCCATCTTAGCAGCCATTACGGGGGCCAGAAAAACCCTCTTGATGGATGCTGGAAATTCACCGGCGCATGCCGCGCTGTTTCGTCAGGAGTTGCAAAGGCTAGGTGTGCGCCTTCCAGATCTGCTCATACTGACTCATTGGCACTGGGATCATACATTCGGAATGTCAGCATGGGATCTACCTACCATCGCACAGGCAGAAACCGCACATTCATTGAGCAGACTGAAGGGGCTGGAATGGTCGGATGAAGTCATGGAACAGCTCTGTAAGGACGAGATCATCAATGCCAGCACTGTGGCGAACATCAGAAAAGAGTACGGGGTGAACAGGGACCGGATCCGAATAATCGAGCCGGATATCCTATTCGATGACTCGATCACGATCGACCTCGGTGGTGTGACATGTCAGGTGAATCGAGTCGGAGGAGATCATTCGGAAGATTCGTGCTATGTATACGTAAAAGAGGATCAAACGTTGTTCCTCGGAGATGCCTTGGGTCCCTCTGTCTATGGCGGACCTCGCAGTTATACAGCCTCCCGTTTTCTTCGCTTGTTGAAGCAAGCGTACCAGTCTGAAGCAACCCTTTTCGTGGAATCGCACGGACGGCCGATGGATCGAGCTGCCTTTCAAAAGGAGCTCAGGGATTGGGAGCAGCTGGCACTGCTCGCAGAACAATATGGGCAAAACAGAGAACGGATCGCAACCGAGATGTGCAGCTTCCTCCAGGTGTCAAAGCTTCCTCATGATTTTTCAAAAGCGCTCGACTGGTTCATGGCCGGGTCTGCCAACCAATGATCCGATACATCGGCCTTTGATTTTGCCTACTAAAATCACAACGAACGCAGATTCACAGCCTCGATTCTTCGCCGTGAATCTGTGTTTTTTTGCAAGGGCGTAGGTCAAAGGGCTGACGGCTTCAAACTTTACCGATCCAAGCAATCTGCTTATGACGTTCATACGAAATGAAAGGGCAGAATGTACATCAGCGCTGAGTTTTATTGCAGGTATGCATTCTGTAATTTTGTCTATAATACAAAGATAACTACGAGTCCGAAGTTAACTATTGAGAATGAGGTACTACATTCAAATGGTTCGAAATCCAATGACACGCAAAATGAACATGCTGATGACGAACAATATTCCCTTCACTCGTAATTATCAGCTGCAATTCATGTTCACGATCTATCTTGTTTTTTGGATCGTAACGGCTATTTCTCCAACCGATCGTTCGCAATGGTTCATGGAAAGCATACTTCCCGTAGGAACCATCATATTCTTAGCAGCTACTATGAAGAGATTTCAGTTTACCAATTTATCGTACGTGCTCATGTTACTCTTTTTAATTCTCCATACATACGCCGCGCATTATACCTATCAACATACTCCATTTGACATATGGTTGAAAACTCATTTTCATACACAACGAAGCTACTTTGATCGAGTCGTCCACTTTGCATTCGGATTATTTTTGACATACCCCATCAGAGAGCTATTGACCCGGGTTGCTACCATCCGCGGATTTTGGTCGTATGGAGTGCCTGTTGCAGTCGTTTTTAGCTTTAGTGCACTATTTGAGGTCGTTGAAATGGTCGTAGCTCTATTGGCTGGACAAGCAGGTGCAGATTATATGGGACTTCAAGGAGATATTTTTGACTCTCAGAAGGACATGAGCCTTGGATTGTTAGGGGGGATTGTTTCAATGGGAATTCTTGCAGGGATATTAAAATGGAGAAAAAAGAAATGATTTCCGTATGTAGGGCGTTTTAGAATGCAGAAGCTCTACTGGATGAGCACCTTCTTTTATCATCCGCACCAAAGACCCTTAGTTTTATCAAAGGGTCTATTTTTATTTTCAAACTTTTGTTTGAGGGAACCTGCAGACTCGTGAAATCCATACGTTCGATCAGTATGCGATCGTCAGTGAGCAGGTCAGACGCAACAACTTTAGTATTCAAAATCGACACGCAAGACGACTCGAGTCGGTTGATTTGTAACCGCGATTCCCCTAAGTACGTAATGGATGCCAGACATTACATTTGAGACAAGGCGAGCGGATGGCCTTTGGACTGGTACCACATGCGCTCCATTCGTTCCTCATGGTCGATTCCGCAGCGCCGTAAATAATCGAACGAGTCTTCCCGATTCAAGTGCTCGACGGGGATGGGAAGGATTCTTTCTCTCCACGCAGGGAGGGAGAGCCATGGCCCTTTTAAGGGATGGCGTCCGGCAATAAGGACGAGCACGTTTTCCGGGAGCCATTTCAATAAATGATCCCTTAGCCACGCTTCCAAACCTGTCAACTCTTCAAATGTATCAAAGGCGAGAATCACTATTCGGTGTGAAGAAATCTCGCGAATCGCTTCTATGGTTTTTTCGAAAAGTGCCGCTGACGTGCTTTGGCCGGCGGCGACTTGGACTTGTTTAAGCAGCGCGCTGAGTAAATCGTCTCCCGCATGGTTAAAATCTTTACTGTCCAGCATGATGTAGCAACTATCATGCTGATAAGCAAGCAGCCGGAATACTCGTAACAGGGTACTTTTGCCGATGCCTCCCGTGCGTAAAGATTCCAAATGTTTTTACGATGAGAGATCTTTTGATCCAAGAAACAAGAAAACATGGTTATTTCATTGCTGCGTCCAACAATAAAATGCTGCTCCCGAAAATCGAGAGCATTGACTTTTTTTATCAAATTTCTCACCCTCTAACAAGGAAACATTTGGATTTACCACTTGAGTATACTACTGTTTACGTTATTCGTGTAAGAAACGACCGGCGATTACGTGCCATACTCCATCCGATATCCTGAGTCATACAAATTTATGATAATATATGTAAAATATGAGGCGTAATACGTAATGAAAAGACAGCGAGTGAAAAGAAAACGATTTTCTGCTGGAGCTTCTTTTAAATGAGAGGTGGCATCATGGTAAAACGTTTATTTGTTTCAGGATACAAGGCTCACGAGCTTGGCATTTTCAATGAAAAAAATCCGGGGTTAGCTATTATTAAGAAAGCACTGAAGAGGGAACTCGTAAGACTCCTTGAGAATGAATTGGAATGGGTCATCTTATCAGGTCAACTCGGGGTAGAGATGTGGGCAGCCGAAACTGTTCTGGAATTAAAAAAGGAGTATCCACATCTAAAACTGGCGGTAATCACTCCATTTTTGAATCAGGAGGAAAAGTGGAAAGAAGAGACACAGGATTACTACCGAAATATTGTGATGCAAGCCGATTATATCAATAGTGTCTATCAATCACCTTACCAGGGAGTATGGCAGCTCGGAGAGAAAGACAAGTTCCTGCTATCCAATTCAGACGGCATCTTGTTAGTTTACGATGAAGAAAACGAAGGCTCCCCGAAATTTCTAAGTAAGCTCGCCGCGAAGCGAGCGGAGTTGGGCGATTATCAGGTAATTCGAATTAACGCATACGACTTACAGACCATTGCAGAGGAACAGCAGCAAGAAATATATAATGATTATTTCTAAACAAAGAAACCAGCTATGAGAAGCTGGTTTTCATTTTTCTAGTCGCCCAGACTAAATCATCGAACGAAACCCATGGCACACGTAAAATACGTACATTAATCCGATGCTCACTAAATATAATTCGCATTTACTAGCTACGTTTCCCTCCGAGTGAGAAAAATCTCGGGGGCGATACTTTTGTATTTGACAAGCTGCTTGCGTAAATCCGAATGATCTTGTGTTTGATCTGTTCGTCTTTTTTCCTGGAACAATGAGCACTAACGAAGAAGGTAGTGTCTTTCTTGCACAGAAGAAAGCTGCGTTTTTAGGCTAATCATTTGTGACTAACCACGTAAATCAACTATATGTGTTTAACATCTAGAGTGATGCCGTGAAGCTCCAGACAGTTGCCGCCAAAGAAAGGGGGAGAAGGGCTAGTTGTTGCACTAGGGAACTGAATGCTTCCGTCCAAATGAAATTGCACACTAAACCCTCTGATGAATGGCGTAGGGGCCAGCTACAATGGTCTGATCCACATTGTTAGGGGAACAGTACATAAATCATAGAAACTTGAGAGCAGGAGGTGTAAACAAAGATTTTCATACCCTTTTTCAGTTCATAAAACAGCCATTTCATGAACTGAAATTTATTTTGGCTAAAAACGAAGTGGAGCACCGTTCCACATCTGTGAATATGACCTGGTTTCATTACATTGCTTCAGAATCTTGCCTGCGACAGTATTGAACCACGATAAGTAACGATACTGAAATAATCCATGCGTTTTCACTTTTGTTCGATATGACTACTGGATGTTGGCATTCTACGAATCTCGTATTTCAACGAATCGAATCATGGATATCCAAACGACTATGATCGTCCAGCAAATTAGCGACTACATGCCAAATTCGTGACAAATCCTTAGAAAGCTGCTGCGATCTATACAATATGTGAGCCTATGTAATCAATTCTAATTAAGATTGCTAGTTTACTTACATGCTCACTCATAGGAAAAATTGATTCTCTTCATAAGTTTACATAATATATATTATCGGACTCAAAGAATACAGACGAATTATGGCGGGGAGTAACTCCTCCTTCAACGTTTGTGATGATAAAACGGTCAATCTGAATCGGTTGAATCAGATGAATCAGTTGATCTGGCAGCTCTCAACGGCAATTGTATGATACCCACACGTTAACGCCTGAAAACTTCATCAGTCCGTTGTGTAATTCATGTATCCGTAATGATCTGTATCACAGACTGCGACGCATCTTTTTGTAGTCGATAAACTGCAGGCGCTGCCGATTTATGTTTACATGATTCCTGAATATTACAGGTATGTCATGCAGGCTTTTCCCAAGCTATTTCCACATTAACTGAACGACTCATTTTCAATTCATGTAAGCATCTGTCAACCAGGTTCTTTGAAACAGTGATTGCAGCATAAAATTCAATTTAAATAAAAAAGTAAAATATTTATAAAAATATAGTTTACAATATTTGGGATTTCATATATATTATAATTAAGATAACTATAACGAAAAACGTCCGGAGGTCCACCATGACGAAAGTGAAAACAAAACCAAGCACCACCACTACTTCTCAAAAGAAAAGATCCTACGAAGATACATTGAATAACCTGGCCCACTACCTGGAACGGAATAAGAAAAAGTAATAACGAAAAGAGTGCCAAAGAGCGGCACTCTGCTTCGTCGTGTAACGATAGATATTCTCTCTACTCCCTCTTCTCCCGCCTATCTCCACTGACTACCTTACCTTCCGGATACCAACCTTTCTCTTCCGATTCCTTTTTTAGGTTCGATTAGGTTCAAACCTTCAAGCCCACCGATCACTTCATCGTTTCGGCTGCCAATATGGACACCTTTACTTTTACTTTCTTTTTATCATAGTTGGCTGTGATCGTTGTATTACCGGCCATGATGCCCGTTACTGTACCCTCGGATACCTCCGCAATTCGGCTGTTATCCGATATCCATTCGGCATCCCTCGTGACATCCTTCTTCGAGCCATCCTCAAAAACCGCTGTTAGAGTCACCTGTTCGCTATCTCCTTCACCGATGCGAACCGTCCGGCTGCTTGCAGTCAGCGCCTTCAGATCCGGTTTGTCCTTAATCACGATGAGCCGCACGGATAACTGCGAACCCCCGTAGTTGGCGCGAATCCAGGTGTACCCGAAACCGACTGCCTCTACCTTGCCGGTGTCGCTTACTTTGGCGATTTTTTCGTTGCTAGATGTCCAAACCGCACGCTTTGTGACATCTTTCATCTGATTGTCTGTCATCGTTGCATTCAGCTCAAGCTGCTGGGCCTCTCCTTTTTTCAGCGACACTGTTTTGGAAGCGACAGACAAGCTTTTGACCAGTGTTTTCGAAATATTAACGGGAATTTTCCGCTCTTCCCCTTGATAGGAAATCGTGACAGACGCTTCGCCTTCTTTTTTACCTGCCTTGATACGACCGTTCTTCACTGTCAGGAGTGAGGAGCTGCTACTGTACTCGGCATCCCGGGACCACGTGATTTCCTTTCGCTTGCCGTTAGGGTAGACAACAAATGTCCGAAAAGAAGCCGTACGATTCGGGCTCACGAGGATCTCTTTTTCAGATGTCTCGATTATGAACGGTCTTTCTCTCGCTTCCACAGTTACCTTGCAGGAAGCGGTTTTTTTGCCGTCTTCTGACGTCACCGTGATGACTGCGGTTCCCGGTGCTTTTGGTGTGACCGTCCCATCCTGATCTACCGTCGCCACATCTGGATCGCTGGAATTCCATGTGACTTGCTGATTGGTCGCGTAGGACGGAAGAATCTTGGCCTTCAGCTCGACCGCATCGTCTTCCTCTGTAAAGGTCAGCTCCGTTTCATCCAAGCTGATGTCCGTCACCGGGTAGTAGGGCGGCTGCGTTGGTGGAGGTGGTTGGTTCGCCAGTTCCCTCGTAACCGTGATCGTGTAAGTCTTCTCTGTACCATCCTGTGCAGATACTTCGACTTTCAACGTGTTACGTCCGACATCGAGAGAAAGTGGGTCGGATGCCTCGCCGTTCGTCAGGTCCAGCGGCCCCTGCACTAGCTTGCCGGTGCTGTCGAGCACGCTCACTGTCGCTGTCGAGGTATCATCGTTAGTCACCGCGGTAACAGTCACCGAGGAAATCCCGTTGGCGACACTCACTGAATATTGCAGTGTATCTGCAGAAAATGAAGGGCTCAACACGCCGCCAGAAAGCGTAAGGCTGCGCAAATCCGCATCGCCGCTTTGCTTCGTCCACTGCGCATACAGGGTGGCATTCCCTGTAATGGTGAAGCTTGCGCCCTGAGCGTAGTCCGTACCGCTTCCGTCTGCTGCCGTATTCCAGCCGGAGAACGCGTATCCGGTCTTCTCCAGGCCGCCTGTATTGCCCAATACGATAACGGCATCACCAGTCTGGTATTGGGCGCTGTCGGACGGCGCAGCACCGCTTGTGGCCCCATTGCCGTCGTAGGCGAGGGAGTATGTCAACGGCGCTGTGGACAGTTACCATTTTGCACAAATACGCCTTCGGTTTCTCCAGACGATCAGGATGCACGTCGAACGACTTGATAAACACGTCCTGTACCGCATCTTCCGCGTCTGCCGCAGAGCCTGTCAGCTGATAAGCCAGCGTGAACAGCAGCGCTCTGTATTGATCGTACAGTTCCTCCATTCGCTGTCTCACCTTTTCCGGGTTGTTAGAAATATTCCCAATCTTGATGTTTTTGGTACTATCGAAGCATGCTCCCTGCATCCCATGCCAGATTCCTGAATTTCCAGGCGGGCTTTCCTGTTATCATCATCGAAAGTCCCCATTTGCGTCCCCACACCAATGCGCGATTTTCCCCCAGGCCGATGCAGAAGAAATCCAACGGTACCGATTTGTGAGCCGGCGCGGGACTGCCCTCCAGATCGGCAATCACGATTTTCCCCAGTCGATCCGCCTGTAGCACTCCTTCGCCGCACCTCATCTGATCCGCCTTGCCGGTTCTCGGATCGACGATTCTCGCACAGTCCCCGATGCTGTATACGCCCGGCGCCCCTTTGACGCGATAGCATTCATCCACCAGCACTTGACCTTCTGGAGTAAGCGGCAAGCTCATGCTGCGAAGGGCAGGATTCGGGATCAGACCAATTGTCCAGATACAGAGGCCAACCGCCAGACTTTCGCCATTGCCGAGCGTCACCACACCTGCCGCCTCCCGCATCGCTTTGCGATTGTGAAGCACTTTCACTCCGCATTCGCGAAGTGTCTGCTCTAACTTCTGTCCAACTTTCTCCGGCGCTTCCGGGAACAGCCGCTCCTGCGCATTCAGCAAATAGACGGAGGTATCGGATGGATTCAGACCCAGCGCAGACGCTTCATCCCGCATCGCGAGGGCCAGTTCGGCGGAGGTCTCGATGCCGCTGATGCCCGCTCCCGCAACAACGACCGAGAGCAAGCGTTTGCGTTCTTCAAGATTTGTCTCCCCGACAGCCTTCCGCAGGTTGGCGTGCCAGCGCTCCCGGATGTCCGCCGCAGCTTGCGGGTCGGTCAAGGCGATGCCGCCCTGAGCGGGATCCGGTCGCCGTACGATGCTACCGACCGCCACGACCAACAGATCATAATGGATTCGGGCATCATTTCCTTCTGCATCCGTATATCGAATCTGTTTTTCACCGCTATCTACGGAAGTAACATTACCTTGCACGAATTCGACTCCTTCTGAAGACCAATGCGTCCAAGGAACCACGATCTCTTCCCCGCTAACGGCAGGCCGGAACAACAGCACTTTGCGCACATGACCGGGCAGCTTGTCGAACAGAACAAATCGAATCCGCCTTCCGTTTGCCATACCCTTTGTCGTTTCCTTAATGGCTTTGAGCGCATGAAGCCCTGCATGGCCGCCTCCGATGATGATGCATGTCAATTCGTTCATTTTCCTCAGCCCCTTCAGGTTTTACACATATAACAATGTAAGGCTCTGATTTGTGACATCGGAATAAACGAATTTTGCATGATCTCGTCTTTGAGTAAATCTGCCCGTCAGCTTAATGAAGTGCAGCGTGCGACTACACAGAATCCATTCGCTCGTAAGCGTTCGCTAATTCTTTTTTCCGATTAACCATTCGACTTCTTCGATTTCCTTCGGGATCTGCGAAGAGAGCACCTCGCAGCCGTCTGATGTGACCAACACATCATCCTCAATCCGAATGCCAATCGCTTCTTCCTCAATGTACAAACCTGGTTCGATCGTGATCACCATGCCGGGCTGCAGGGAAGCACTGTAATCCGAGACATCGTGCGTATCCAGTCCAAGGTGATGAGATACGGTATGATAATAGTATTTGGACAGCTCACTGCTTTCTTGGATGAGACCGAGACGGAGCAGGCCATCTGTCAAGACTTGTTTCGTGACTTCATTTAGTTGTTGGAGGGTGACACCGGGCTTCACTGCTTCGATGGTCTTAATCTCCGCATCGAGCACGAGTTGATAGATCTCTTTCTGGCGTTCTGTAAAGCGACCGTTCACTGGAAACGTTCGCGAAATGTCAGCCGCATAGAAGTTCGATGCTGCACCGAGGTCGAGGAGGACCAAATCTCCATCCTTCGCACACTGATTATTCTCTTCATAATGCAAGACAGTAGCATTGATTCCGCTAGCAATAATGGGTAAATAAGGGAGCTCGCGAACGCCATGCGACTTCAATGCGAAATCATAGTGTGCCTCTAGTTCATATTCCATGATTCCAGGACGTGCATATGACCACATGCGCCGAATGGCTTCATCCGTGATCGCAATCGCCCTTCTGATTTCTTCGATCTCTGCCGGACTCTTTTGCATACGCAGTTCTTTCAACCAAGGGCCCGCATCGTGAATCTGCAGGGTCCGGTATTTCTTCTGCGCTTCTTCGGCAAAAGTATCTGCAGGGGTCAGCTCGTCGCTCCACTGATAGCGATACAAGTCAAGATAGAGCGAACACCTGCCTTCGCAGCGCCTCATAAAGGTTCCAAATGAATGGTGCCACTCATCGAGAAACTCGAAGTGTTCGAGACCAGACTTCTCTTTAGCCTCTTGATCCGATAGTACCGCTCCTGTCCATTTCGCTTCCAGTTCATTTGGGCGCTGGAGAAATAACGTTTCAGTCACGTTGCCAGCGCGTTTCGTGATCATGAGAATGAGGTTGCTGCGCGTGATGCCCGTTAGATAATAGAAGTTGCGGTTCGGTGTAAACGGATATTTGTCGTCATTGCTGCGAGTCTTGACAACCCCTGAAAATAGTACGAGTACGCTGTGTTCAGGCATTTTTTCCGCGAGTCTTTGACGGCGATTGATGTACTCTTTTGGATCCATGGCTATTGTCATTTGTTTTCTACTCCTTTGTACGTGAGTTTCACTATTGAACAATTTCAAAAACGGTACCCTGATTAAAATCAGTCACCTTCGTAGATCCATAAACCCCAACAAATAGTCTGGTTTGATCCAGGTTTGTTCCCAAACTAACATAATAAGCTGATTGAGAGCCGAAATCATAATCGGTTTCAATAACACGAAAATCATTTAGTTTACAGTCTGTTTGCATCCTGGTGTAAGCTAAAACCCCTCTGACGGGTGGGCGAGATCCTTCATTCCTGGCGAGATCGGTAAACACAATGCTCCCTGTTAAATCGGGGATCCCATTCCCCAAATAGGGCTGGACTCCTGTAAGTGCTGTTCCGCCAAATTTATCTGGCCTAGGATCTTTATGAAAATAACTCGTTAAAGGCGGAAGGCGTCTTACGGAAGTTATTACTGCATCATCGTAATAAGCAGTTGTTTTCTCATCCAAAGCTGGAGTTGCAGAGCATCCTTTCATGAACAAAGTAGGAAAAGCACCTTCCCACCCTCGCCAGCCAAAGTTGACGAATCCTTCTTGATCCGGTTCAGCATTCATTATGGAAGCTTGGACAATCTGGGTAACCGGTAGTGGCTTATACTGAATGAATGAAAAAATCGACTCTACCAAATCCTGTCCGACAATCCCCACATACTTGATATATTGATCGTAGAACCTTTGATATGAAATGCCTGGAATATTGCGGACCCCTTTGGCAATTACCGTAAGCGTCTCTTGAATCGGTACAGGAAGCTCATCAAAACGTGTCACGACGGGTGGATTATGAATCCATGCATTCGCATCTACATCGATTTCTATCACTTTTCCTGCGATTTCCATATCATTCTGACTTAAGTTAAATGGATCGTAGCCTGATCCACCATCTCCGGTTGTTAAAACAAGTTTTCCTGTTTCAGGTGAAAAGTTTAAGCTATTGACACCATTATGATTTAAAAATGGTCTTCTTATGTTCAGGATTGTCCGTCGTTGTTGAAGTTGACCATTCGATTGTAAAATCCATTCTTCAACGGTATCAATATGATCGTATTGACTTTCTCTATTCATCCACTTTAGGTGTAAGGTTTTAGGATCACACGGATTCGGCTTAAAAGATTCAAAATCACCTGTAAGGGCACCTGGTCCTTGTGATCCAGCTACTGAAAAATGAAGATAGAAAAGACCGTTGTAATAAAAATGGGGATGAAACGCTAGACCTAGCAACCCCCGTTCATCGTATCCACCACTAGAGGCTCCAAGTTTTATGATTCGCGGGCGAATATCTAAAAAAGTCCCTAACACTCCGTCTCGTATGTAAAAGATCTCTCCTACCTGAGTTACAACAAATAAACTTTCACTTGAATCTCCTGGAAGTACGGCTGTTTTCAAAACAGTGGGCATGTTTATCTTGCCTACAATGGGTTGCAAACGAACCTTAACGTTTCTCAACTGATTATCGCGCTCCCTCCTCTTGTTTCTTCTTTAAGAATATGATAGGCACTATGCCCGTAGTACCGGCCACATCCTTACTCCATCTATTCGAAACCCCAGTTTCCCTTTCTCTCTCCTATCTTCTGCATTGATCTTTGTTTTTGTCAATCGATTTCGAAAAGTCTGAAGCGCGGAATAAAAGTGAAAGGCCGCCGATTCTGCCGGCAGCCCTGGTTTCGCAAACGTTACGTACCATTTATGCGGATTTGATGCATTACTTCAAGTATCTTCCTGTGATCGACTGCTCTGCCTGGATGATCTGTGAAGGTGTGCCCTCGAAAACCACCTGGCCGCCCTTGCTGCCCCCATCCGGACCCATATCGATGATCCAATCCGCTTGGCTGATCACATCGAGGTTGTGCTCGATGACGATCACCGTATTGCCGGCATCCACGAGGCGGTTCATGATCTCCAGAAGATGACCGATATCTGACATATGCAGGCCGGTCGTCGGCTCGTCCATCACGTAAATGCTGCCTTTTTTATACAGCTCGCTTGCCAGCTTGATGCGCTGGCATTCACCGCCGGAGAGTGTGCTGAGCGGCTGGCCGAGTGTAATATAGTTCAGCCCCACATCACTCATCGCCTGGAGCTTTCGCACAACTTCTTTTAGCTGAAAAAATCCCAATGCCTGCTCCACAGTCATCTCCAGCACTTCAGCAATGGATTTGCCGTTCAGCTTGTACGCGAGCACCTCTTCCTTGAACCGTTTACCTCCGCATACTTCGCATGGCAGCTTCACACTGTCGAGAAATGCAAGGTCCGTATACACAACACCCAGCCCTTGGCAGTTCTCGCAAGCCCCTTTGGAGTTGAAGCTGAACAAGCCTTGGCCCACTTTGTTCGCGGTAGCAAACGCCTTGCGCACATCATCCATCATACCCGTGTAGGTGGCAGGATTCGAGCGTGTCGACACCCCTACTGCTGATTGGTCGATGACGATCGCATCCGGATGCTGGCTGAGGAACACTTCGTTAATTAACGTACTCTTACCCGACCCAGCGACACCCGTGACGACTGTCAGCACTCCGGCAGGAATGTCTACACTGACGTTCTGCAGATTGTGCAGGGTAGCATTCTTGATGGACAGCTTGCCGGATGGTCGCCTGCAATCTTGCTTCAGATGGAGCGGCCGCTTCATATGGGTGCCGGTCAGAGTGCCTGCCTCAAGCAGACCTTGGAAGCTTCCTTCATACACGATGGTACCACCGCGGCTGACGGCGTGGGGCCCGACGTCGACGATATGATCCGCCACCTTGATGACATCGGGATCATGCTCGACGACAATCACGGTATTGCCCTTGTCGCGCAGCTTCTGAAGCAATCCATTTAACCGATGCACGTCACGGGGGTGCAAGCCGACGCTTGGTTCGTCGAAGATGTATGTGACATCCACCAGACTGCCGCTCAAATGCTTCACCATCTTGACGCGCTGCGACTCGCCGCCGGACAAGGTATCCGTCTCCCGGTCCAGTGTCAAGTAGTCAAGTCCGATATCTACCAGATGCTGCAAACGCTCTGTTAACGACTTGACGATCGGAGCCGCGACAGGATCGCCAATTTCACGTATGACGCGAATGAGTCGTCCCACCTCCATGGAGGACAGCTCAGCAATGTTGAATCCATCGATCCTGCAGCTGAGCGCAGCCGGACTGAGTCTCGCGCCTCGGCAGCAGGGACAGGGACCTTCGGTGATGTAGGGTGCAACTGCTTTTTGGGTGCGCTCGGACTTCGTCTTCACATCCTGTTTGATGTACTTGTTCGTGAACTTCTCGATAACGCCTTCCACGGTAATATTTGTTGCTTTCCCGACGAAATCCATCTTCACTTTCCTCGCCTTGCCATGCAGCAGCAGCTCCAGCTCCTCATCCGAATAATCGCTCAGCTTTTTATCTGGATCGAAGGACCCCGACTGCACGATCATCGTCCAATCCCAGCTGTCTACCTTATAGTCCGGCAGCGTGATTGCCCCTTCATTCAATGACTTTGACATGTCCAGCGCCTTGCTCACGTCGACACCTAATTTGCGGCCAATTCCGTTACATTCGGGACACATGCCTTGAGGATCGTTAAACGAGAACCTATTCGCTTGTCCAATAGAGGGTTGACCCACTCGGGAGAAGAGTAGACGGAGAATGGGAGAAATATCGGTAATGGTCCCCATCGTGGAGTGGGAACCGCCGCCCAGACGCTTCTGATCCACAATAACAGCCATGCTCAGATTCTCGATCGCGTCCGTATCCGGCTGCGGGTAGCGAGGCAGGAACGTGCGCACGAACATGCTGAAGTTCTCATTCAGCAAACGCGTTGATTCTGCAGCGATCGTATCGAAGACAATCGATGACTTGCCAGAACCGGACACTCCGGTGAAGATCGTGATCTTCCGTTTGGGAATGCGCAAGGATACGTTTTTGAGATTGTTTTCCCTCGCACCCGAGATGACGATATACTCCTGACTGAATTCGCTCATAAGTAACACCCTTTCGTCCGTGTTAACTTCTTTACGCATTGGAAATGCTACTTCGATTTGCTGATCAACTGATCGCACCACTCGATATATAAACGCTCATACTGAACACCAAATTCCACAACCGAAATACTCGACAGCAGCGGATTATTCCCATTCGCTTGATCCACCAAACGATTCAGTTCCGCTATTTTCTCCTCGTACGCAGCCAACCTCTCCTCATGCTGTTTCTTGATTTCCTCAATACGCTTGCTCATCGTCACAGGATCGACCATCCAGGAATTGTAAACCTTCAGCAAAAAATCATCGCGAACCTTCTCCAGCTCTCCCGCTTCCAATGTCCATTTTCGAAGCACATCTCTCCCCGCCTCCGTAATCTCATAAACTTTTCTAGCTGGGCGGTATGTATTTTGCTCGACCGCTTGCAATTCAATCAGCCCTTCTGCCTCCATTTTGGCCATTTCGGGATACACTTGATTGCTTCCCGCTTTCCAAAATGGCCCCAGTCGATTGTTCATCTGCAGTTTGATATCGTACCCGGATAAAGGCTCTCTCGCCAGCAACGACAATAAGGCATAACGAATGGAACTCACAAAAACAACTCCCTTTTCAATCGCACATCGCAGCATAAGTCAATTTTAATATAGTACGGTGCATCTGGATTTACAATCGCCTTCAAAAAGATAGGTTCATTTTAACCTAAATTCAAGATTGACGGCGAGTTCTTTTTGGTTTATTTTGGTTTAGGATCATCTTGACTTAGGTTCATTTTAACCTATCATTTCACACAAACGGAGGAATCGTGATGCGCATCGTATTTGAAGACCAGACCTTTTCTTTTGAGCTTTTGCGTGCATTGAGCTACGCACCTTATGGAGGTGCCGATATCGGGGAATGCTTGACGACTGCCTACCGGATCAAGGAAGGAGATTTCGATAGCTGGTACAGGGAATGGTATAGGACAGCAGAGCGTATTCATTCACGTGCCGAGCAGAATAAACGGTGCGGGCAATGGATGAGTGCGCGTGAAAATTACTTGCGTGCCCACAATTATTATCGTACCGCAGAATTTTTCCTGCACGGTGATCCAGATGACCCGCGCATGATGGAGACGTGGGGAAAAAGCCGAAGTGCCTTTCGTGAGGCGATCAAACGGATGGACTTCATCGTGGAAGAAGTGCAGATCCCTTATGAAGGAACTTTTTTGCCGGGTTATTTCTATCGTCTGGACGACTCGCCGCGACCGACCTTGCTCATTCATGGAGGCTTTGATTCTACGGGTGAAGAGCTCTATTTTGGCGGGGCTGCAGCTGCCTTGCAGCGTGGCTATCATTGCCTCACCTTCGAGGGCCCAGGCCAGGGCGCAGTTATTCGCGAACAACGGATTCCCTTTCGACATGATTGGGAGAGGGTCGTTACACCTGTAGTGGACTACATGCTGGCGCGTCCTGAGGTCGATCCGCTCCGATTGGCGTTGATGGGCATCAGTTTGGGAGGCTATTTGTCACCTCGCGCAGCGGCCTTTGAGCACCGACTCGCTGCCTGCATCGCAAACGACGGTTTATTTTCCAACCAATTTGGAGAGATGGGGAAAAAGCTGCACAGAGGGAAACCTGAAGATTTGCAAGATACGCAATACGTAGAAGCCTTTATTCGTTCGTT
This sequence comes from Brevibacillus choshinensis, assembly GCF_016811915.1. Taxonomy (NCBI): domain Bacteria; kingdom Bacillati; phylum Bacillota; class Bacilli; order Caryophanales; family Paenibacillaceae; genus Brevibacillus; species Brevibacillus choshinensis. Next base: position 3,024,212 of record NZ_CP069127.1, read on the forward strand.
GATGGATAAGAGTACAAATGTGCGTTGGGCGATTGAAAATGGGATGTTTACCTACCAGGCTGCTTCGATTCATGACCTCATTGAAAAAACGCAGCCGTATACATTGGAAGGAGTAGCACAAAAGATCCAATGCCCGACACTCGTTTGCGAGGCGGAGGCGGATCACTTCTTTGCCGGCCAGCCAAAAATGCTCTACGACGCGTTGACTTGCCCCAAGACATTCATGCTGTTTTCATCCGAAGAAAGCGCCGAGGAGCATTGCCAATTCGGAGCGCTCGTGCACTTTCATCAACGCCTGTTTGAATGGTTGGATGAGGTCATGGCTGTCGTACGGGAATAAGCAAAAAACCCATCAAAAATGCCTGGCATTCTTCACACGGAAGAAGTGTCAGGCATTCGTTCTTTACCGTCTTGCAGTCGACCATACATCCTTAGTGGAAGTCGTGACGGAACGGGCGCCCGCTTCGATAGCGCGATTGACATCCTCGATGGACCGGATGAACCCCCCTGCTATGACAGGAATTTGTGTCCGCTTCGTAATTTCCTCGATCAAGTACGGTACGACACCCGGCAGCACTTCGACGTAATCCGGTTTTGTCCTCTCCAATTGGGATAAGCTGCTTTCCAAAGCCATTGTGTCGATTAAAAAGAGACGCTGGATGAATACCAATCCTTTTTTCTTCTCTGCCAGGATCACGCTGTTTCGCGTCGTAATAATCCCTTCCGGCTTGACTTCTTGAGCCAAATATTCGATGGCATACTCATCCGATTTTAACCCGTCGATGAGATCCGCATGCATGAGCAGCTTCTTTCCAAAAGTGCGAGCGCGGCTTCCCAAAGACTTTACCTGAGCAATATGCGCGTGCAGTAAAATGATGCGCTCGTAGCAAGATTCCATCAGTTCATCAAATTCCTTCAGGTTCCGGACAGCGGGCAGGATACGTTGATCAAATTGCTTTGCCAACAAAGGTTCACTCCTAGCGAAATGATTTTGCCTGATGATATTCCTCTTCGAATGCCTGAATTTCACGTTGTTTTTCAGCTGAGGACCATTTCAATGTTCGGGCCAATTCATCTGCTACGATTGGATACATACTCCCGATGGAATCGCGATCGAAAAACAGTCTTCCGGAGCGTCTGATCAGAAAATCGCGTAGAGTCACGACCATTTCTTCCTGCATTCCGTAGCGAAGTTCGGCGAGGACCCATGCATTCTCCGTTATCGCTCCCAGCTTCATCAGTTCGATAGCTGTCTCTACGATACTCTCGGTGTTTCTCCCATATTTCCAGACAAGCTCTGCCACTCGCTCTTCGGTTCCGCCAAATGCCCGGGCTTTTTGTGATTGAACAACGATAAAGTCTGCAATCGCTTTTCTTGATGGAAAATCACCGCCTGCCAGCACGATCTGATCCGTATGGCACGGTTTGAATCTTCTCCCTTCTTCCTGAGTCAATTCCTTCGACACGAGGTCGACGACACGCTCGGCCATCTTTCGGAAGCCCGTTAATTTGCCTCCCGCAATCGTAATCAATCCGCTCGATGAATGAAAAACCTCGTCTTTGCGGGAAAGCTCGGACGGCGACTTCCCGTCTTCGTGGATCAACGGTCTCAGGCCCGCCCAACTGGAGGAAATGTCAGCCTCAGTCAGTTTCACGCTGGGAAACATCTCATTCGTCGCTTTCAGCAAGTAGGAAACATCCTCGCGAGTAACCAGCGGCCTCTCCAGCTCTCCCTGATAGTTCGTATCTGTGGTGCCGATATACGTGGTCTTGCCGCGCGGGATGGCAAAAATCATCCGTTTGTCTGCCACGTCAAAGTATACCGCTTGCTTGAGAGGCAGACGTTCGTGGGGAACGACCAGATGAACGCCTTTGGTGAGATGCAGCCGCTTGCCAAACAAGGATTGATCTTTGTCGCGGAGCAGATCTACCCACGGACCTGCTGCGTTGACGATTTTCTTGGCTGAAAAGAGATACTCTTTGCCCGTTACGCGATCTCTTCCCTTTACACCGGATACCCGCCCATTTTCATACACAAAATCCGTCGCCTCTGTATAATTTACGCAGCAAGCTCCAAAAGTACGAGCAGTTTTCATGACCTCAATCGTCAGCCGCGCATCATCCGTCCGATATTCGTAGTACAGTCCGCTTCCTTTGAGGATATCCGTACGCAGGAGGGGTTCGGTCTTGATCGTCCGCTTTTTGGAAAGCATGATGCGCCGTTCCTTTCGCTTTACTCCCGCCAAAAGGTCGTAGACGTAAAGCCCGATGGAGGTGGCCAGCTTCCCATAGGTTCCCTTTTCGACGATAGGTAGGATCATTTTCTCGGGTATGACGATGTGAGGCGCATTGCGATAAAGGATCGTCCGCTCCCTGCCCACCTCCTGCACAAGCTTGACATCGCCTTGCTTTAAATACCGCAAGCCGCCATGCACCAGTTTAGTCGAGCGACTACTCGTCCCAGCTGCAAAATCCTGTTTTTCAATCAACCCGACTGTGAGCCCGCGTGAAGCCGCATCCAGTGCGATCCCAGCTCCCGTCACTCCACCGCCGATGATCAACAGGTCCATGCGTTTTGCAGCCAGCTGATCCAGGTAATGAGATCGCTGAAGAGCGGACAATGTCAAATCTGCATTCATGATACCGTCCATCCTTTCTGCTAAAAAAACAAAGACAGCCCAGATTCAAAAGAAGCAACGCATCTGCCTTTGCCCTTTCGATACCGGCTGTCTCCCATGTCTCCACCGCATCATTAACTTATCTTTACTTTATTCCGGATACCTGTAAAAATCAATGCCCAATCTTGTAGCCCATCGTCGCTTGAACCGCTTGCTTCCAACCTTCGTAGAGATCTTGACGCCTCTCTTCTGGCATCTTGGGCTCAAAAGAGCGCTCGACGACCTTGTTTGTGACGATGTCCTCCTTGCTATTCCAGTACTCGACGACAAGGCCGGCCAAATAAGCAGCTCCCAGTGCCGTGGTTTCATTGACACGCGGACGCTCGACAACCGTACCCAGCAGATCCGATTGGAACTGCATCAAGAAGTTGTTGGCTACAGCGCCGCCATCGACTGCAAGCTTCTGCAGCTTGATCCCAGAATCGGCTTCCATCGCTTCCAAGACATCTCGCGTCTGGTAGGCGAGCGATTCCAGTGCAGCACGGATGAGATGGTCTTCTGTCGTACCGCGAGTGAGTCCGAAAATAGCTCCCCTGGCTTCCATATCCCAATACGGCGCACCCAGCCCCACAAAAGCAGGAACGAGGTAAACGCCGTCTGTGCTATCGACAGCTGTCGCATGCTTTTCTGATTCTGCCGCATTGCGGATTAGCTTGAGTCCGTCTCGCAGCCATTGAATCGCGGCACCTGCTACAAAAATACTTCCCTCCAGGGCATATTCCACCTTGCCGTCTACACCCCAGGCGATCGTGGTCAGAAGTCCATTTTGTGAGGCGACTGCTTTCTCTCCCGTGTTCATGAGCATGAAGCAGCCTGTTCCGTACGTATTTTTCGCCGAGCCTTCCGTGAAGCAAGCCTGACCGAAGAGGGCTGCCTGTTGGTCTCCTGCGATACCGGCGATCGGGATGGGAGAGCTGAATATCCTTTCATCCGTGTAGCCGTAAAGCTCGCTGGATGGACGCACTTCCGGCAAAATTTGAGACGGGACTCGCAGCATTTGCAGCAGTTCTGAATCCCATTCGAGCGTGTGGATGTTGTACATCAAGGTACGTGAAGCATTGGAGTAGTCCGTGACGTGTACCTTTCCGTTGGTCAGTTTCCAGATTAACCAGGTATCGATCGTACCAAACAACAGTTCCCCTCTCTCCGCCCTCTCCCTCGCACCTGCGACATGATCGAGAATCCACGTCACCTTGGTCCCCGAAAAATAAGCGTCGATCAATAGTCCCGTCTTCTCCCGGACCGTTTGCTCATAGCCCTGCTCCTTTAGCTGATTGCAGATCTCGATGGTCTGCCGGCTTTGCCACACGATCGCATTGTACACGGGCTTCCCTGTATTTTTGTCCCAGATGACGGTTGTTTCCCGTTGGTTCGTAATCCCGATTCCTGCGATCTGCTCGGGCTTTACGTGATTCTCCAATAATACCGCTTTCAAAACCTCCAGCTGCGATTCCCAAATCTCTTCGGCATCATGCTCGACCCAGCCTGGCTTCGGGTACATCTGAGTAAATTCCTTTTGTGCGACGCCGATGATCGCCCCTGATTTATCGAACAGAATCGCCCGGGAACTGGTCGTTCCCTGATCTAACGAGAGCATGTATTTTTGTTCCATCTGCACCGCTCCTCCTCACGTTCCCATATCGGATTCTTCTTATTTATGCCTGAATCGGGGAAATCCCTGCTTGCCGATAAAATCTAAGCCACGACCAGCCTACCTTTGTACGGCATGCGAGCTGGGTGCTGCTTTTCCAGACTCCGTGCTCGAGCTCCATTTTCCGATGACGATGCCAATCACCAGGAATACGATCAAGCCGATCACACCTGTGTACGAATGATCCGTGAATGTCCATTTGTAAAAGAATGCTCCGCAGATGGCACCAAGAATCGGTCCTACGACAGGGATCCAGGCATACCCCCAATCGGAATCGCCTTTCCCGTGAATCGGCAGCAGTGCGTGTGCAAGTCGAGGACCGAGGTCGCGAGCGGGATTGATTGCATAGCCAGTCGTTCCACCCAACGATAATCCGATAGCAACGATCAGAAAACCGACGACAAAGGGATTGATGCCTTCCGCAAATTTGTTTGCCCCAATCGTCAGCAGTCCCAACACGAGGAAGAATGTACCGAGAATTTCACTAAACAAGTTGGCAACTGTATGGGGAATCGCAGGACCTGTCGAAAAGACACCCAGTTTTGCGCCGGCATCATCCGTTGCTCTCCAGTGAGGATAGTAGAACAGCCATACAAACGTCGCACCCATGAACGCTCCCATCACTTGCGATGCGATGTAACCAGGCACATGCTCCCAGGGAAATTGCCCGATGCAAGCCAAGGCAATCGTCAAAGCAGGATTGAGATGCGCGCCGCTGATGCTGCCGACCGCATAGGCTCCGCATGCGACCCCGAGGCCCCATCCCATTGTGATGACGATCCAGCCGCCGTTTTGCGAGTACGCTTTCTTTAAATTTTGCCCTGCGCAGACACCCGCTCCCAATATGATCAGAATCATGGTCCCGACCATCTCGGCTACATAAACAGACATATCCCATTTCCCCCTTTTTCATGACGAATCGCACGCTAAATTTGTCTCATCCTGTGGACAAGTGCACCGACGGCTATAAAGCGCTTACCGTTTTTTCGCCTCCTTTCGTCCTGTGATGAAAACAAAAAAGCTAATACTCGCAAACCGAAAGCCGAAGATTCCTGCTTGCAAATATTAGCTGGTCTCCACATCTCCACAGCGCTATTAACTTAGGACCTACTATATCGCCTTGGATCAGGGGCTGTCAAGAAGTTCCTTTTTATCCTCGAAATTACTTCAGCAGAGCAGAATCCAGCGCCACTTCGATCATCTCATTGAATGTAGTTTGACGTTCTTCCGAGGAAGTTTCTTCTCCTGTCAGGATATGATCGCTGACGGTGAGAATGGAAAGGGCATTGCGCTTGTATTTGGCAGCCAGCGTATAGAGCGCGGAAGATTCCATTTCGACTGCCAGAACTTGATACCCAGCGAGCTTTTTATACAGATCCATGCTCTCGCGATAAAAGCTGTCACTCGTAAAGATGTTCCCTACTTTGACGGACAAATTGCGTTCGGTTGCCACCTGGTAGGCTTTATGAAGCAGTTCAAAGCTTGCCGTAGGTGCGAAATCAATCTGATTGAACAGCAGGCGATTGGTTTGGGAATCTGAGGACGCACTCATCGCAATGATGACGTCGCGCACTTTGATATCTTCCTGGATCGCGCCGCAGGTACCGACGCGGATCAAATTTTGCACATCGTAGGATTGCATCAGTTCATTGACATAGATAGAGATGGAAGGCACCCCCATGCCTGTCCCTTGCACAGAAACTCGTTTCCCTTTATATGTACCTGTATAGCCCAGCATGCCGCGGACATTGTTATAGCATTCTGCTCCTTCAAGGAAAGTCTCTGCAATATATTTTGCACGCAACGGATCACCTGGCAATAGAATCGTTTCAGCAATCGCCCCTGGCTTTGCTCCGATATGAATACTCATGGAATAATGGCTCCTTTACTATCCAAAAATGACTTACCATGTTATGGTACTACAAAACACGAACATTGCAAAGGGACGGAGAAGCGTCGGAAAATAAACACGGAGGAAACAATAGCTGCACAAGTTGCACGTCTCCTCCAGCGAATCCCTCTCTATTTTCTTTTTTATTGACCTGTTTTATCCCTCTCATTCCAATACGCGACTGCTTCCATATGATCTCCCAGACTAGTCAATTGCCTCATCCGGCTCTGGGAATCGCGCCCTTTCTGCCTTCCTTGATTGGCTTCTTTCAAGAAATGCTGGACAGTCTCTATTCGTAGCCCCTTTTCGATCGCGATGACTTGCGCAAGCGGGGGTGTAAACAAATGATCCAGACCAATGCTGTTCGCTGCATGCTTTGTAATGGCCAGCGGAAGCTCACACATCGATGACAGACCCAGCTGCTTTTGATCCAATAAGCTGTTGATGTACGATTTGGCGAGCGTGACGGTGCCAGGCAAAACGTTGGGGGCTTCTTCCTTGCGCAAGGCTATATCGATACCTTGATAACACGCGCGGACAAATGGCACCAGATCTTCCGCTTGAATGACCCAATCCCCCGAAAGAAACAGCCAGACATCTCCTGTCACTTCCTTCGCTCCGATAGAGCGCCATAGGTCGTCCCCCAAAGGGAAGGGGTAGATCAGGCAGGTTCGGTCATACAGTGTAGATTGCAAGACAATGTCGACCGAGTGATCTTGACTCCCATGCATGATGATCACAATCTCTTTCGGGAGTAACCGCTCCACTTGCCGAATCACTTGCCTGATCGTTTTTTCGTCTTGCTGAACGGAGATGATCACGCTTAACCGACTCCGATTTTCCATGCGGTGGCTAAACGGTACACCTTTACTTTTTTTTGCGGACATGGGTCCGTTTCTTTTTTTGCTTGGCACCCCATTTCCCCCCTCTATCATCCTTGGGCTGCGGGTAAAAGGCGGATCGCAGGTGAAGCTGTCCGGGCACCTTCAATAGGCCACGATACCTCTCTCCATCGGGCAAGCCGCCACGTTTGCCAACCACTTGCAGGATGGATTGTATGGCTATGGCATGGTCCTGCAAGATTTGCCGTGTCCCTTTTTTACCGATTCCTTGCAAATCCCGGCTCCACGCGATGGCCGGCAATGGAGAGACCTTCACGATCTTGAGCTTTGCCTCTACCGCTCTCACCAAACCGAGAGGAGGCGTTCTCAATCCGTCATGACCGAGGATCTCCAGTGCTTTGCGATTGCAGGCGTATGGAATTTTAGACATCGTACTGCTCCCCAGCTCATGGAGTCCGAGCAAATGATTCAGCAAACGATAGGCGTTACGCGGTGGGTTCAGCCTTTTATTCGCACGGACGGGTTCGGCTCCGGTCAAAACAATGTCCGCACCGTTTTGTATGTCCGTAACATACTTTTTCAAGAGGGCAGGGGCGACGATCGCTCTTTCATCCAGAAAGAGTACCACATCACCTTTTGCATGGTAGGCTCCCTGAGCTCTGCTATCATCGTAGGTTTGAGAGGAGTCTGTCGGGATGACATGTACCCAAGAGGAATGCGCTTGCGGTACTGAAATCCGTGCACTGGCAGGGCAAACGACAATGACTTCTGCAGTGAGGTTCAACTGCTTGATGTTCTCAAGTAATTGCCGAAGCACGTTGGTATCTTCGTTTAGTGGAATGACGACGGACACCTCGGGGCGTTCGACTAGAAAGTTGTCCATCTCCATTCCCCCCTCGGCGGAATATCCTACTCCTCCATAGGGTACGCAGGTGGAATTCAAGTGGACACGGCTACTCCAGCACAAAAAAACACAGGATCAAGGCTATATCCTCAATCCTGTGTTCAACCCATTTTTCAATATGCGCGCCGCTGCCAATCACGACTGCGAACTCGCTTGATCCGACGAGAACGGCTCACCGTATAGGCGAGCATGAAAAGATTCAATCCGAGCCATACAAACAACAACCCATATTCCACAACGGGATGCTCTCTCATTGCTTGGGCGGTTGCTGAGGTTCGTTCCTGCTCCGGGCCAGGCGGAGGATCATGGCGAAGCAGCGGATAGGTGATTTGTAGATCGCCTGCTTGAACAGACAAATGACCGTCATCCGTTAGCTCGACAAGTGGCTCTGTCCCTATCGGAGCGGTCGCAAACAGCTTGTCCACTGTCGTATACGTAATCACAGCATCGTTTCCTGGCACGGCTGCCTGCGTATACGCTTTACCCGAAGGCGCCACTTCCTTGGTCTCAAAATGAGCAAACCCGTAGTCGAGCATCTTTGTGACATCTTTGTAGGCATATGCACTTGCTCCAGCTTTCATGGTCACGGCAATGAACTCCGTATTCCCCCGCTTGGCAGAACCGACGAGTGTATGCATGGCTTGATCGGTAAATCCGTTTTTAATCCCGGTCGCGCCTTCGTAGTCACGCAGCAATTTATTGTGGTTAATCAGCTCGGACTTCCATTCCTTTCCGTCCCAAGGCAGCCGATTCGTCCCTACAATTTCTCGAAAGATGGGATTCGTCATCGCATAACGTGCAATTTTCGCCATATCGGAAGCTGTGGTGTAATGATTCGGATCGTGCAGGCCGTGGGCGTTCGCGAAATGCGTCTCTGTTACGCCTACCTTTTCCTGCAAATAGGCATTCAGCTCTTCTGCAAAATGTTCGGTGGTCTGGCTCATGTGCTCTGCAATGGCAGTCGCCGCATCGTTTCCTGAATGCATCAGAAGTCCGTATTCCAGTTTGCGCAACGGAACCTGCTCGCCTTCTCCCAGGTATACGCGAGTTCCTTCTTCATATCTTGCCTTTTTGGAGACGGTGACAATATCGTCAGGATTCCCTTTTTCGATCGCATAGATACCGGTTGCAATCTTCGTGATACTTGCTGGATACAGCTTTTCATGAGGGTTCTTTTCAAACAGGACTTGTCCGGTTGTCGCATCAATCAAAATCGCTGACTCTCCGCTCAGTGCATCAGGTGAAAGTGTTGACGCATCTTCAGTATAGGCCTTAGGTATGCCAGGGCTCCAAAGAGCCGTGACCACAACGAGAAGGTACGTGAGAAGAAAACGCATGTTAGTCTATATCCTTTCCATACTTTATCGCGCTTTTACATGTGGCTTAAGCTCCTAACTATCTTTCCCTACCCGAGACGTTTTCCTAACAGATCGTAGATCATTTTGAACTTCGGATTGTCTGCGAAGGCCTCTTCAAACCCTCGGACATGCTCCCGATACAAGGCCGAAGCCGCTTCCAGATCCTGCTTCACATACAGCTGGAAAATTTCTTCCAGCTTGTCTTCGAGGGTCGTATCTACCTCTGCTGGGGTCAAAATTTCCTGACGCAGGTTATTCATCAAAATGTCCAACTGATGGGTAATGACGGAAGCTTCCTGCAGCTGCACCCATACATTTTCCGGAATGTTTCCTGCGTATTTGTAACGCAATTCATGCTCATTCGTCGCCCAGAAATTCATTCCCAGTGTCCGGATTTGAATCTCGCAAAACAAGTTGATTTTTTCACTGCCATGATAAACCGTGTAGGATGCAATCATATGGATGCTGCGGTAACCCGAATCTTTCGGCGATGCAATGTAGTCCTTGATATCGTGAATGACGATATCTTCCCGTTCCTGGAGCAGCTGCTGCACTTCACGAACGTCGTCCACATAACGGCAAACGATTCGCAGCCCCGCGATGTCGGATACTTCCCGCGCGACAGCCTCCTGCCAATTTGCATCCTGAAAATCAATGCCTTTTTCTTTTGCTTTTTTCATCAAGCTGTCCACTTTTTTTACCCGACCCACGACAAACTCAATGGGCGAATAACGTCCGCTTTTTTGAAAGCCGTATTTGATTCCTTTCAGCTTCAGCTTTAATTCATCTACTGCCTGCTCATAAGGTGCCAAGAAATGAACCATATTGTTCAAAACCTTACTTGGCACGGTTGAGATTTTCATGATTTCACACCTCTCATTACTTCCATTGGAAAGGTGATGCCTCAAAAAAAGGCTGCGGGTTCACGTAGGTGTTCCCGATCAACATTCCATAATGCAAATGGGGACCCGTGGAGAACCCGGTGGTACCCATACGCCCGATCACCTGTCCCTGCTTGACTTCCTGTCCCGCTTTTACCTCCAGCTTGGACATGTGTGCGTAAATCGAAAAAACATTCAATCCGTGGTCGATGATGATGGTATTGCCCGTTAAGTACAAGGAATCAGCAAGAACTACTTTCCCGTTGTTGCTGGCCCAGATCGGCGTTCCTGTTTTGTTTGCGATGTCGATCGCCGAGTGCCTGTTGGCCGGAACACCGTTCACGACTCGTTGATAGCCAAAAGGAGTCGTCAAAGTTCCCACAGCTGGTTGTTTGAATGGTCCCGTAAAATAAGGGACTTGCGCCGATTTGGAGCGGGCGGCGTTGATTTTCTTTTGGTCTGCGTTAATCCGGTTCGTATCTTGTCGCATCTGTTCCATTTGCTTGCTGACGGTAAGAACGTCTACAGCAAACTTTTTGGACTTGATCGTCAACGGGATCGTCAGCTTTTTATCGGCGGTCTGGATTTGATAGGCACCTGGTTTGGCATTGAAGGGAATGGGAATAAATCGGCTGTACTCTCCCTGGGAAGGCTGCAGGCGATATGTCTGTGGGAAGAGTGTCACCGATTGCGCACGATTACTTCGCACCAAAATAACGTCGCCTGGGTACGTGATGCCAGGCATCACGGCTAGAGGCGGCTGCTGCTTTTGAAACTGAACGTGTACTTCCTCCATGATTTCTTTGCCGTATGTGCTTGTCCCGGACGCGAGTGTCAGGGCAGCGATCAGCATGAAACCGACCATCGATTGTAACATTGCCGTTCCCTCCTATTTTCCAGTATAACAAAAGAGTCTGCGAAAGGAAAAAGAAAAAGAAGGCTGGAAAGCAAGCCTTCTCCAATCTCCTTACAGCTTTTTGGTATAGTCAGCCATCATATCCATAATCGATTGCACGCCGTTTAGCATTTCACTTGCACGCTTCGTTTTTTGGGAGATGGTGTCAAAATCGAGTTTGCCTTTTTTGCGATCGTTCCACTTTTTAAAAAGTTCTTCAGCCGCACTTGGATTACTGCGAACGGACTCGACTCGTGCCTGGTCTTCCTTGAGCCACGCCTCGAATTCAGGATGGTCCTTCAATAAGCGTTTCACTTCTTTTCGTTTCATCCGCGGACGCCTCCCCTCTGGTGTACAAACGTACATAGTTATTTGTTCGTTACACCATATGACTAGTCCGCGAATGTGCTTGTGTGTTTGCACTATGTATGGAAAGAAAGGGCGTTTCCCACAGGCCTAATTGGTCCACAATAGAGAAAGGCCCCAGCGAGGGACCTTTCTTCATCCAGCTATTTACTTGTGATGAAGCGCGTGGCTTAGCGACCTGCCATTTGCGATTCCGCGAAGCTCACCAGACGCTTGGTGATTTCTCCACCAACAGAACCGTTTTGACGAGAAGTTGTGTCTGGTCCGAGATTTACACCAAATTCAGATGCAATCTCATACTTCAGTTGATCCAGAGCTTGGTTCGCTTGAGGAACGAGCAGATTGTTGGTTCCACCTTGGTTGTTAGCCATGATTGATTCCTCCCAACGCGTTTTTTCTTCCAGGACGGGGTTGAACCGTCAGCGTTTGCTTCCCGCCGGCCGGGACCGGAAGATGATAATTGGTGCGAAAGTTGTTTGATTGACCTCTCGTGGTACTATCATCCCACGACAGCTGGGAGCCATACGCACTTTTTGAATTGTAAAATCTGACAGGGACCAGAATGCCCTGTATGCTATAATGTTGCATAGAGTTGGATATGAGAGGGGCTTTGCAAGTGAGTCAACACGGAAAAGTACTGCTCATTGATGGGATGAGCTTTTTATTTCGCGCGTTTTACGGTTCTGCCTGGGGAGGAGCTTACCGACAAACCTCGACCGGTGTGTACACCAACGCCGTCTATGGCTTTACGAAAATGATGCTGGACTACGCGGAATTGGTAAAGCCGACCCATCTGATCGTGGGGTGGGATGTCGCTTCCCGAGAATCCCTCGTCCGAAGTCAGTGGTACGATGGCTACAAATCGAATCGCCAAGCTGCCCCCGAAGAACTGATCCCCCAATTTGATTTGGTCAAAGAAGTGACGGATGCATTTTCCATCCCGAATCTGGGGTGTCCAGGCTATGAAGGGGATGATGTTCTGGGCACACTAAGCACCAATCTATCATCAGAAGGTTATCAAGTCGTAATCGCGACCGGAGACTACGACAGCCTGCAGCTGGTATCGGATATGGTCAGCGTGAAGATCCTGAAAAACGGCGGCAAACACGAGCATTACAATCCTGCGAGCCTTCTCACCCTCCGCGGCATCTCGCCTGAGCAAGTGGTGGACGTGAAGGCGCTTATGGGCGATACGTCTGACTGTATTCCGGGCTGTCCGGGAATCGGGGAGAAAACAGCCACGAAGCTGATTACCGAGCATGGCGATCTGGACCGGTTATATTTGAACCTGAACGCTTGCACGCCAAAAATGCGCGGCAAGCTGGAAGAACACCGTGACCAAGTCTACCTGAGCCAAAAGCTGGCAACGATTATTCGCGACGTACCGATTGAATACTCGATCGAGGCAGCGACATGGGAATACGATCGAGCGGTTGTCCGTGATAAATTTGAAGAACTCGAATTTGGCCGCACGATGGCAAGCAGAGTCGGCTAAAGCGAGGTGAATGGCTATGAATGCGGATATCGCCAAAAAATTGCGATGGAAGCCAGGGATGCGTTTCCTGATACTGAACCCATCCGAGGAAGCATGGAGCTTATTCTCATCAGGCTACGAGGATGCCTCCCCCGTTGTTTCCCATGAGCCTCTTTCACAGGGGGCTGGGGCTGGTTCCTTTGATCTCGTTCTTTTGTATGTGAGTAGCGCTGCAGAGCTTGCTGAATGGTCTTCTGCGGCTTTGTCCGCCGTTTCCAGCGATGGTTTGCTCTGGGTCGCCTATCCAAAGAAAACGTCCAAAATCAAAACAGATATTCATCGTGATCAAGGCTGGGAGCCCATCAGCGAGGCTGGTTGGGAGGGCGTTGCACTGGTATCCCTCGACGAGACATGGTCAGCGATGCGTTTTCGTCCGGCCGAGAAGGTGAAAAAACCTCGAGCTGCGCGTGTAAAGGAAGAGAAGCCTGTGTCATCTTCTGCGGAACGAATCGTCGTGGTGCCTGAGGATTTGCAAGCCGAGCTGGACAAGCAAGAGCAAGCCAAGCAATTTTTTGATCGGCTGGCTTACACCCATCGCAAGGAGTATGTGCGGTGGATTACAGAAGCCAAACGCCCAGAGACTCGTGCCGGTCGAATCACCAAGACCCTCGAGCGGTTGAATCAGGGCATCAAAAACCCGTTTGTCAAATAGCAGATACAAAAAAGACGGCAGCCTCGGAGCGATAAAAAACTCCGGACTGCCGCTTTTTTATGTCTGGAATACATCCAATAGCATCCCTGACGTCTGCTCCTGATCTGTTTCCCATGAAGTCGCAAAGCGCACCCGATGAGAAACGCCTAAAATATCGTACGTTTGAACCAGATGCTGACGGGCAGAGCCGATGATGAGACTGTGCAGGCGCACTTGCTTTCTTTTTCCCAGATCTGCCAACTGATCCTGAACATACGGCGATATGCCGCCGACCCCGTCCGTTACCATGACGAAATCTGCGCCGCGAAGAGCACTGTCCTCATTCACCAGCTCGATTCCCCGCTTCATGGGAGAATCGAAGTGCGTGCCCCCACCGAATGCCATCTGGGCCAAGCCGTAAAAGGCGGGCCAGTCCGGCTTCTTGTAGGATATGGCTTGCTCCCGCAGTTCTCCCTTTGCACCAAAGAGCAGGAGGACGAAGTTGCGTTTTTCGAGCATGGCGAGTGCTGCGAAGGTCATGACGAAAATCTGGGCCAGTCGAAGCTTTGGCCCCCGCATCGAGTGTGACGTGTCCAGCATACAAATGACTGGTCCTTTCGGAGGCTCCTCCACCCAGCCCGAGGTATCGTACGTCATGAGCTTTTGCTCGACCCATTTGAGCATAAAGTACGTTTCGTAATCCGGATCCGCAAGCAATACCGCCTCCCCGGGCAGCATGTGCGCTATGTCTCCGGATTGGCGCAGATCGTAGTACTCTTCAGGCAGTTGCTTGGTACGCATTTCTTTGCGTTTGACGCGAAACTGGCGGACATTGCGCCCGATTTCGGCTAAAAACGAGAGCAAATCCGGATGGCGCTTCAGTTTTTCAACCCATTTCAGATACTGCTCAAAGCTTTGCCGGCGCAGCTTGCCCAGCTCATGTCCCCAGCTCCGATTGGCAAAGCGCTGGCTAGCAGTAAACAGTTCATCGACGAACAAGGTGTCGAGATCTTCTTGGGAAAGCGATTGTTTGAGAGACTGCTCCAGCCATTGGCCCAGTTCACTTTCAAAGGCTGCAATGGCTTCCTTTTCCTGCCGCACTAGACGCTCCAGCTGTTTCTCCCTCTGACCCAGCTCTTCTTCCAGCTTTTTCACCTTTTGCAAAAGCTTGGTGCGCTTGGTGAATTGGACAGCCATTTCTTCACGCAGTTGGGAAATCTTCTCCTGCAAGGATTGAACCTCGGCTCGAACCAGTGGTTTCGTGTCCAATGCCTCCTGCTTGTCCTCCACCATTCGCTTCCCCTGCTGCAGGGTATACCCCACGAGCGCAAGCTTCGCGACTTGCTTTTCAGACAGGAGCTCGGACAGTCTGGCTTCCTGGCTCCCTTCTTGGCCCTGCTTTTCCTTCAGACCCGCAACCAGCGGCGAGAGCTTCTGATCTTTTTCTCGCTGCTGAACTTCCTCCGCAAAGGTCTCTGTCAGCCAAAGCAAGGCTTTGATGGCTGTCTTGAAAGCCGCGCTCTCCTGCCCGACCGTTCGCGGATGAATCATTTTGGTAAAGTACTGCTTCATCAGTGTGCGAATCATCCAATGGTGAAACGGAGTGGCCTCTTGAGTCAGATCGACTTCCGGTTTCTCCAGGTAAAAGACAAAAAAGAAATCGGCAAACAGCTCCAGTTCAAACCATGGCGCACGTGCCTTTGCTTCCTCTACCCATTCCTGAGCCGTACGGGACGAGGCGAGATATGTATCAAACAAATACCGGTCCACGCGACTGGCACGTATGATCATGCTCACCACCCCCTACAGCGTATAATCGTACTCCGTGCCGGCGATCTCCTGATCAAACACCGTGCGGAACGTTTTCTGGAGCTGCTGGAGAATGCGTTCCCCTTCGATGCGCAGATACGCGTATTTCACGGTGTATTTTTCCGGATTATGTATCAAACGGTTCTTTTCAAATATGTAGCCGGGCAAATCTTGCTCCCGCTTTTGCCATTGCAGCAGACGATTTCGGAGGTCCCTGGCCGACTCCTCCAGCTCAGCGCGACTCTCTTCGAGCAGCTGGCGGTTGCGTTCCAAGGCATCCTTCCCCATTTTTGCCCCGACTTCCCGCTTGAACTGATAAGCGTGCAGGTCTGATTCTTTGGACTTCCATTTTTCGGCGATCTGACTGAATCTGCGCAACGGCAGGTCATTTTCCAGCTCCGCCTTGAGCATTTCCGTAAACTGATTTTCAAACAGCTCACGCATGACAGGCAAATCCTCCGGCACATCCCACATCATATGCGGAGTAAAAATCGTATCCCAGATGGCGACCTGCTCGCGGCCGTGCAAGGCAGCAGAGGTTTTCCAGACATGGGCGATCTTGCTCCAGCGGCGATCCGACAGGCGGTATTCCTTGGCTTCCAAATCCTGCTTGACTTTGTACAGGAAATAGATGATGGATTCAGGAATGGTGACCTGCGCGGCAGCAGATTGGACATCGGTTACGTCGTAAAGGGAAAAGACGACGGGAAGTTCCGTTTTGGGCAAGGAAAACATCTTTTCATAGCTCGAAGCATGCTGCAAATAGCCGACTTCATAGCGAAAAAGAAAGCGGTCGTACAGCGCTGTCAGCTGCTCGTCATCGTCGGGCAGTTCATTGGATGCGGCAATGAGGAATTGCAGCGGAACCTTTTCTTTTTCTCGCCCGTTGAAGTAAATGCGCTCATTCAAGATCGACAGCAGTGCATTCAATATCGCGCTGTTTGCCTTGAAGATTTCATCTAGAAAGGCAAACTGGGCAGCGGGCAAGTACCCGTCTGTTTTGCGAACGTACTGATCCAGCTTGAGCTGCTGCAGAGAAACAGGTCCAAAGATTTCATCCGGTGTCGTAAATCGCGTCAACAAATATTCAAACCAATGCTCAGATCCGAACAAATGAGAAACCGCACGTGCAAGCTGCGATTTGGCGGTACCCGGCGGGCCGATCAAAAGAGCATTTTCCCCGCTGATCATCCCGAGCATCAAGAGTCGAATCAATTCGCTCCGCTCGAGAAAGCGACGCTCCAAAAGCTCGATCGCTTGGTCCATTTTTCGTTGGATTGGTGTCGTTGTGTTCATGGTATGTTGTGCTCGCCCCAATATGTGGAGGTGAGGCAGCACCTGTCCCCCCTCGTGCTAGGATCCCAAGTATGGATGAAATGGCACTGTCTTCATTAATAGTCGCATACCGCTCTCAAAAATGCCAGTTTCCGAAGCGAACCGCCTGCCTTCTCCGCTCTCACCCATACTCGCCGTCCCGCATATGGTGTGACATAAGGGATTGTAAACGGAGAAAACAAAAAGGAGGGTTCGCTATGGGTATTGAACTTGCTTGGCTGCACGGCGTCTATGTCTTGTTCGTTCTCGGCATTATTTTATTGATGGTCCTGCGACGTGACACCAGCCTCATCAGCATCGTCGGGATCGCCATCCTCGGATTGGTCGCGACAGGTTCCATTACAGCGGCTGTCGGTGGGATTTTTGGCAGCTTCATTTATGCCATCACCGAACTATTGCCCACCATCCTGGTCATCTGTATCATCGTGGCCATGAGTCACGTCCTGACAGATACAGGTGTCAATGAGACGATGATTCGGCCGATGACTCACTTGATCCGCACCCCTGCGCTTGCCTACTGGGTGATTGGTCTGGTCATGATGGTGATCTCCTGGTTTTTCTGGCCATCTCCTGGCGTCGCCTTGATCGGTGCCGTCATGCTGCCAGTCGCTCTGCGGGCCGGACTGCCGGCCATCGGCGTTGCCATCGCGATGAACTTGTTTGGACACGGGATTGCATTGTCAGGGGACTTCGTCATCCAGGG
Source organism: Brevibacillus choshinensis (assembly GCF_016811915.1). NCBI lineage: Bacteria > Bacillati > Bacillota > Bacilli > Caryophanales > Paenibacillaceae > Brevibacillus > Brevibacillus choshinensis. The sequence goes on from NZ_CP069127.1 coordinate 3,041,690, forward strand.
TGCTCCTACCTTGACCGCAAAAGCGGCTGGCATCCCCGTCCAGGATGTGATTTCAGCAAGTATCCCTCTCGTGATCGTCATGGGGGTAGTCACCACGCTCGTCGCGTTCTGGTATTTGCGCAAGGACATGAAAATCGGGTATATACCAGCACCTACGGACGATGCAGCTGTCCCTGACTCCGTGTTTCATTCCGCTAAAGTCCCGCTTCCACCAGGCGTGCGCAGCACACTGGCTGCCGTTGTCCCCATTCTCTTTTTGCTAGACGTGGTCGCCATGTTCGTTTTTGAATTGCGCGGGGGAGATGCGACGGCGCTCGTGGGCGGAACGGCCTTGCTGATCCTCATTATCGCTACCATGCTCGCTCACAAGGAAACTGGCCTTGAGCAAGTCACGACCCATCTGATTCAAGGCTTCCAATTCGGCTTCAAGGTGTTCGGTCCCGTCATTCCTATTGCCGCTTTCTTTTATATGGGGGACAGCGGGTTTGTCAAAGTGTTTGGGGAAGTCCTCCCCAGTGGTTCCCATGGGATCGTCAATGATTTGGGCGTTGCATTAGCTAACACGATTCCCATCAGTAAAGAGGTCGCTGCCCTTACCTTGACGGCAGTGGGTGTCATCACCGGATTGGACGGCTCTGGGTTCTCGGGCATCACGCTGGCTGGGTCTCTGGCGCAGTTATTTGCGACAGCACTGGGCTCAGGTATCGCTACTTTGACCGCACTCGGACAGATCGCAGCCATCTGGGTAGGCGGAGGAACGATCATACCTTGGGCTTTGATTCCAGCAGCTGCAATCTGCGGAGTCGACCCTTTCGAGCTCGCACGGAGAAACTTGTACCCGGTTGCTATCGGCCTCATCGTAACAACGATTGTCGCCATGTTCCTCTTGTGAGAAAGCTGAATAGATAGAGAGGCGATCGGTCACAAGACGGTCGCCTTTTATATCGATGAGGTTGGACAAGCGCTGGCTCGACATAAGCTTGCGCTAAACCAGTTTTCCAGATTCTGTTTTTGATGGAAGCTCATACACTTGTACTAGCATCCCATTTGGAAAGGAACAGGCCGGTATGAAGTTGTGGGGAAAAAGTATCCAGGTCGCTGCCACTTACATCGGAACAGTGGTTGGTGCCGGTTTCGCCAGCGGTCAGGAAATTCTCGCCTTTTTTACATCGTATGGCCATGCGGGCACCATCGGGATCTTGGCTGCCACAGCCTTGTTCGTATGGCTCGGCTACAAAATGATGCTGCTCGCACACCAAATGCGTACCCCCTCCTACGAATCGTTTAATCAACAGCTGTTCGGCCCGCTCATCGGGCGTACGATGAATGTGCTCGTCTTCCTGACCTTGTTTGGCGTAACCACTGTCATGCTGGCTGGCGCCGGATCGGTATTGGAGGAGCAGTTTCACATTCCATATCTCGCTGGCACCATTGCCACGCTTTTCCTCGCCCTGCTGATATTGCGACAAGGGCTCGAGCGATTGCTCGTGGTCAATGCCATCGTGGTGCCATCCATGCTCTTGTTTGCGATCCTCATCCTACTCGAAGGAAATGCGGATTCTCCCCTTCCCCTGACTGCACCGAGCAATTATGTTTTTCTTTGGAAAACGGTCCTCTACGTCTCCTTTAATCTGGCGATGGCTCAATCTGTCCTCATCCCGATCGGCTATGTGATCCGCGAGCCGGTCATCCTGTTTCGAGCTGCCGTCATCGGGGGAGTCGTCCTCGGCTTCATGCTGCTGGTCGTCCATACGTCGATGCTGGCAAATTGGGACGATGTGCGCTTCATGGATATCCCGATCCTGTTTGTCACAGATCGCTGGAACGAATGGCTGCAGCTGTTTTTCGTGTTTGTCCTTTATTCCGAGATCTTCACGACGCTCATTTCCAACGTGTTTGGCATTGGCCAGCAGCTTCGCGAGATCTTTGATGTTCCCGAGACCCGTCTTTATCTGCTCTTGTTCCTGGCGGCCTTTTCCCTCTGCCTGATCGGTTATTCCCAGCTTTTGATGTTCCTCTACCCCCTATTTGGCTACCTCGGCCTCACGACGCTTTGCCGGATCGCCTTTCCTCGGCATCACCTCGGCAGGCAGCGGTTCTAACGTTGGTCATTTTTCCAAAAGGAAAGCCAAACCTGCTGCATGAGCAGGTTTGGCTTTTTCGATCTCTGATTTTTCGAGGTCACTCGTCTGCCAGCCACTCTAAGATTTTGCTCGTCTCCGTCACCTGAGCGAATTCCTCATGCAAGCTCACCAGCGCCAGATGATGAATGTCTTCCGCTCGATGCCGCTTGCCGTCAAAACTGATCCGTTCGAACGTTGCGGTCGCATCTGAAACCAGGTAAGGGTCAAAGCCAAGATTCTTGGCCATTCGCGTTGTTGTCGATACACAATGGTCTGTCGTAAGTCCTGCGATGACGAGGGTTTCGATTCCTGCTTCTCTCAAGTGTCCTTCCAGGTTTGTGCCGATAAAGGCGCTGTTCACCTGTTTGACCATGACCGGTTCGTTTGGCAGAGGGGCGACGATCGATTTGATATCCCGTCCAGGATGATGAGGTAACGAAGGGTTGCTGATGTGTTGAATATGGATGACCGGTCGATTCGTCTCTCGCCAGACGTGCAATAATTCGGCCATTCTCTCCTCAGCGTTTGGATTGTTCCGCTGACCCAGTGCGGGATCATCAAAGTGATTTTGGACATCAATGAGGATCAATGCTGCATTTTTCGCGATTTTCATACAAGTCCCTCCACGCCTTTTTGAATGGCAGGTTGGAAACCCATCAGCCTTTTAACCTGATCTGTGTTCTCTTTGGTAGTCAGTGCCTCTAGCAGCGTAAACGCCACATCAAATGCGGTAGCAGGATTGTAAGACGTGATAATATTGCGGTCGATCACAATAGGTTGGTCCGGCAACACGTTGGCTCCCATTCCTGCGAGCTGAATTTGTCTCTTGCGTTCATTCAGGTGGTACGTGGTCGCATTTCTACCCGTCAGAGCACCGCATTTGCCAATGGGTAATGCGCCGACGCAAATGGATGCGATGATTTTCCCCTGCCTGTCAAACTCACGAATGAACTGCAAAACGTCTGGTCGAAAGGCATCCTCGTAAAATCCAGCTGTTTCAAATCCTCCCGGTAAGGCTAGCGCATCGAATTCTTCCACCGTCACTTCTGACAGGATCTTTTCCGGAATGACCGTAAAATTCCACGTGCACGTGAGTTCTCTCCGCGTGCCGACAGTCACCAATTCGGTCGTGCCATCGCCCTCATCTTTGTTCCAGCCGATCACATCTGTAAACACGCTTGCTTCCACTGCTTCAAATCCATTCGGTAAGAGCAAACATACTTTTTTCATCACAAGCACCTCCATGAGAGGATCTTATGCTAGAATGAATCATTAGTAAAATTGAAAGATCCAAACGAAATGTTTAGGATTCCTGATGACACAGAAAGATAAGATCGATCGAGGTGATACGGTATCGAGATCCGTCAGTTACAATCTTTTAAAACCGTTGTCGACATGAATAGCTTCACGAAGGCCGCACAGGCTCTTCAGTATTCGCAGGCAACGATTACCTCTCACATTCAGCAGCTCGAAGATGAGGTCGGCATGCCCTTGTTTGACCGATTGGGCAAGAAAATTCAATTGACTTCCGTCGGGCATGAGATGTATCCGTATGTGGTTGAGCTTTTGACCTCTTACTCGAAGATCAAGCATCTGTCTTCCGATGACCAGACACTCAAGGGTGAGCTGCGGATTGGGGCTTCGGAGACGATCACCGTTTACCGGCTTGCCTCTGTACTCTCCCAATTCAAACGAATGTATCCGGAAGTTACGGTTTCCCTCATCAACGACAATTGCCTTCCTCTACGTGAAAGACTACACGCTGGAGAGTTAGATATTGCCATTACTTTGGAGCCAAAAGTGCATGATCCGCAATTATCGGTGGAGATCTGTTCGGATGAGCCACTGGTTTTTGTGGAGGGCTTCACTCATTCTGCGAAAACCCTGAAGGAAGCAAACGGTGAGTGCATCATTTTCAGCGAGAAAAATTGTTCGTTACGCCGCTTTTTTGAATCGCTGTTGATCGAACAAGGAATCAGTACGAGTAATCATCTGGAGTTTACCAGTATGGAGGCCATGAAGCAGTGCGTGGCAAATGGTTTGGGGATTAGTCTCATGCCCTACATCAGTGTGAAGGCACTCTTGCAGGAGCAAAAAATGAAGGTCATCGAGTTTCCAGACAAAGATCTCAGGTTCTATGCGCAAATCTCCTACCACAAAAACAAATGGTTATCGAAAGCGCACAAGAAGTTTATTGAAATGGTCTTGGCGCACTAACCCTCCAATCAAACCAAAAGACACCTATTTGGGTGTCTCTTCACTTGATTTTAGTAGAATTAGTCAGGAGCGGGCTTTTAGTAGCGATCGTTTGTTCTAACTTTCGATTGAACAGTAACATCAAGGCATTCGCAAAAAGAATACTCATGGTGATATAGAAAACATAACGGATGTCATACACCGCGGACACCGTGCTTCCCAGTAGAGGGCCGATGAGGCTACCGAGAAATTGGGCAGACGAATTGAAGCCGAAAGCCCGGGCCTGAGCCTCCCGTGGAGCCAGCTTTTTCACAAGAACATTGAGAGACGGCAGCATGCCGCCGACAAACAGTCCTAGCAGGAAGCGCGCGATCAAGAGTACGGTGATATCATGGGTTACAGCCTGCGGGATAAAGGTTAAGCCCGACATCACCAGCGAAAAAATGAGAATTTTCCGCTGACCGATGCGATCCCCGTAACGCCCAAGCAAGGGAGACCCAATCAGATTGGCGACACCGGTGATGGAGACAACCAGCCCCGCAATAAATTCAAGATGGACGCCATGATAAAGCGATTTCGTATAGATGGATAGAATCGGCTGAATGGACATCATCCCAATTTGGGTGACCGTGGTCGCGACAAATATGGGAATCAACGGTGTCAGCGTTCGCCAATCGCCCGATCCAACTGAATATTCTTTCTTTTCCGTTTGTACAGGAGTTCCTTTATCCACGAAGATCATCACAACGACACTCGCCATGAGGAGAATCATCCCCGTCAAGACGAATACATCGCGAAATCCGAATGCTTCCGCTAGAATGCCTCCGATCAGAGGGCCGATCAATCTTCCTGCCATTTGGCCTGTCTGTAATGTACCCAAGGCGTTTCCGGCATGTTCGTCTGGTGTGACCGACGCCTGCAACGAGATGGACATTGAGATAAAACCGGAAAAAACGCCGTTGATCAGCCGCAAAACAAGAAGTTGCCAGGGCGCGCTGACAAATCCCATGAGGATGGTCATAATCGCCATCCCAATTCCAGCTCTCAGAAGCATCACTTTGCGTCCGTATTTGTCTGCCATCGCTCCCCAGATTGGCTGGAATATCACAGCCGTCAGCGATTGCGCTGCAAAGATCCACCCAGACCATAGATTTACATCTTTCGGATGATGAACACCAAGTTCTTCGATATACAAGGGCAGGAAGGGGATGATCAGACTGACCCCCGCCACCGCGATAAAATTAGCTGTCCATAAAATCCATAAGGTTCGTTTCCATTTGATCATGGCTGATGCCGGTTCAAACTTTCGATCCAGGCGCCAGCCGTCATCACGTCGGCCTGACGGGGAAACACTTTCTCCATGAGCACGCGATGAACCTCGGGATCGGCATCGAGACATGCATCCGAAAGCACCTTGAGCGCGAAGTCCTTATCCGCCGCTTCCCGCAGCGTCGACAAGACGACGCCACTCGTGGCGATGCCGGTGAGTACCAGAGTGTCGATCCCGCTAGCGCGGAGAATGACTTCCAAGTCACTGCCGGCGAAGGCGCTCACGCGGCGCTTCGTCACGATCAACTCACCCGGCTGCGGCTGCACTATGCTGTGAATTTGCGTCGCCTCGTCCGATTCCGTCATGCCTCCAAACTTGGCAACCGCCGAAAAAGCCTTGTTGTTCGGGCTAACTTCTTGATAGCCTTCACGAAAGGCGACGCGGACATATAGCACCGGGATGTCGTGGCTGCGCGCTGCTTCGATCGCCTGCTTCAATGGAAGCAGCACCTCTTGCTTGTCAGTGAACCGCGATACGATCCCGTTCTGCAGGTCCATTACCAGGAGAGCCGTGTTTCGAGACTCACTTCTCATGGGTTTGAACACTCCTCTATCGTATGTTAGGATGAAACGGAGACCTCTCCTCTTATTTAAGCGGAGAACTCTCCGCATGTCAATACGGAGTACCCATGGATGGAAAGGAAGCTGGAAAACATGAGCGAGAACGAGTCCCCACCCTTTCGAGCGGAGCGCCGAGATGCAGCAGAAAATCGACAACGAATCCTGAACGCAGCTATCCGGTTGTTCGAGCAGTATGGCGTCGAGCAGGTCAGCATGAATCAGATTGCCGCAGAAGCGCAACTCGGTTCGGGTACGCTCTATCGCCGCTATCGCAATAAGAGCGAGCTGTGTCTGGATCTGATCAAGGATCATGTCGATCTCCTGTTTGAGGACATGGAGGCTTATTTAGAACAGAACCTGGCTGATTCCCCAGATCTGCGGTTGCGAGGCGTGCTGCGTTTATTCCTAGCTTTTCGGGAAAAAAAGTTGCAGCTTCTGACGGGAGTCGAGGAGTCCGCATCGTTGAATCGACCGAAGCCCCGCACGCACGGCCCAATTTACCACGAATTGCACAAGCTGCTTGTTGGACTGTACGAGGAGATGGCCGCAAGCGGAGTCGAGCGAACACCCCCGGACAGTGTCTTCCGAGCCGATATGCTGCTAACCGCCCTGAGTAGCGACTCCTATATCTTCCAACGTGACGTCCGCGGTTATTCGCCCGAAGCGATGCTGGAGCAACTCTACAGGACTTTCGTGATAGCGAAGGAGAAATGATCGATTGTAAGGACAGGTAATTAACGCCTTCCAAACACTCCTGTTCAGTGAAAATAAAATAGAAGACCGGGACACCTTATGCTTCAAGGAGTTCCAGTCTTTTCTATCACTAGATATTTGAAAATATTAGCAGACCTAACTTGACTGACTCACTTCGCCCAAAAATCCGACTAGTTTTTCCAATCTCCTCTGAACAAATCGAAAAGTTTATTTCATGCAGAACTGGTATAATATAGAATGCAATGGAAAGAACGTCAACCAAAAAGGAGAGAAGAAAATGCCTGTTAATCCTTATCTGGTCTTTGATGGAAACTGTCGGGAAGTTGTAGAATATTACGCGGACGTCTTTGGGACGGAAATACCAGGAATCATGTCCTTTGGCGATGCGCCTCCGAATCCGGATTATCCGCTCCCCGAGGAAGCAAAGCAACTGGTTATGCATACGAACATCACCGTCTGCGGAACCAACATCATGTTCTCCGATTCTTTCCCAGGCACCCCCTTTCAAGCAGGCAACAACTTCAGCCTCGCAATCGTCCATGACAACACAGATGAAATGAAAGCTTACTTCGAAAAATTAAAAGCAGGCGGTACAGTACGAATGGAACTGCAAGAGACCTTCTGGAGCAAATTGTACGGCAGCGTGGTCGATAAGTATGGCATCGAGTGGCAATTTAATTACGCGAGCTGTGAACTCGATCAATAAGTTATTGCGAGAGCACCTTCCTTGCGAAGGTGCTTTTGGTTTACACACAAGCAAATAATGCACTCCTCAAAAAATTCTTTCCGATAAGCGCGCCAACTTCATTGTTTCATCCATAAACTATTTCAGAAAGTGATCAGTAAGCCTTTCTCGCCAAATAGCGCATAATAGAGCTGGAAATCTATCGACGGATCGGAAACTTCCCCTTCCGTTCTTCTGTAATGTGGTTTTTAGTATTACTAACCCCACGCTAAACTGCCAGATAGCGTAACAAAGCTGCCGGTCATCATCGCGTCTGCCGTCGTTTTTTAAACTATCGATCCCCTTTAGCCTTAACGCATTACTTATTGCCGGCCAATAACCTATGTTTCGTATGACTGGCTCAGCATAGTGCTGTGAAGGCGCGCTACCTTAACAACGCTCTCATAAATCAAAAGCTTCTTCTAGTGCAGCCGTATCTTCGAAGATTTGAAAAAACCTTATCTTCTCCTGTTCTACTTCGCAAATAATTGCCCAATCACTCTCGAATACTTTCCCGGTTACATTGACTTTGATGCGGAAATTCCCCCATGCACACGCTGCTTCCTGATCACCGATGAGTTTGTGGAGGACAAACCTCTCTATTTGTTCCGATTCTTCTAATAAGGTTAAATAATTTCTAACACCTTCTTTTCCATGGAATGTGCCGTATAAAGGAATTTTAGTAGAGGGCTCTTTTTTAAGAATAATAAATTTCGCTTCATCATGAACCAATTCGATCACTTTATCAATCTGTTTGCTTCCTAATGCTTGAAAATAACTTGTTAGCACCAGTTGGGCACTTTGCATTTTCTACTAATCTCCCTTCGAATAGGCGAAATAAGCTTTCCGCAATCGAATTTTAACATATTTATCCACCATCCTGCCCGTTCGTTTCACTATGAAAATCAACAATCAAAAATGACAGAGCCAATAGAAAAACGCCTATCCAATGACAGGCGCTTTCGCTTGCTATTTAAAGAATTATTCCCCTGCTTTGCCGATGAATTCAGCTTTCTCTTTTCCATATTGGTAAATGTAAACTTGAGAATGCTTGTTGTCACCTTTCTCATCAAAGGTAACCTTTGTGAACAGCCCATTGAAATCCGTTGTGGCGCGGATCGCGTTCTCGACTTGTTCACGAGTAGGTTTTTTGCCGCCATTGTCTTTAATCGCTTTTTCCACGCCATTCAAAGCGACCAGCGTTGCATCATAAGCAAAAGGAGAGAAAGCACCCGGCTCTTTATTGAATGCTGTCTTAAACTTTTCTACCCATTTCTTTCCTTCTTCTTCAGAACGAATGTCACTCACGACTGTTGCGTAGACGATCCCTTCTGCAGCAGGGCCCGCGATTTTATACATATCGGTAGACTCCAGACCTTCTCCACCCATGAACTTACCGGTGAACCCTTTTTCACGCGCTTGCTTGGCGATGATCCCCATCTCAGCGTACATCCCGCCGAAGAATACCAGTTCCGGTTTCAGCCCGATCAGCTGGTTCACGATCGAGGTATAATCTTTCTCTCCTGCCGTCACGCCTTCATAACCGAGCTCTGTCACGCCAAGTTCTTTGAATGCCTTGCGCACTTCATCGGTCAAGCCTTGTCCATAAGCGGTCTTGTCATGAACCAGAAAGACATTGGTTGCACCCATTTTGTCTTTTGCGTATTTGGCTGCGGCTGGAGCGATCTGGTCATTTCGCGCCACCAGACGGTTTACGCTCTTTTTGCCTGCTTCCGTGAGGTCTACGCCGGTATTGGCGGGAGAAACCATGGCCAGCTTTCCTTCTTCGTACTTCACAGAGGAAGGTATGGCGACGCCGGTGTTGTAATGACCGATTACTGCGAAAACATCCTGGTCCGAAATCAGCATCTCTGCATTGGAAACGCCGATTTTAGGATCCGCTTGGTCGTCCTGTGGAAACAGCTGCACATCAAAGCCCAGTTTTTTAAAATCCTCTGCACGATCTTGCACAGCCAGCTGTGCCCCCAGCTTGATGCCGTCTCCTTCCAGCGATTGCGCACCAGACAACGGGCTTTGCGTGGCAATCTTGATCACGTTACCACCGCTGCTTCCATTTTGAGCACCGTTTCCTGCTGGCGCTGAGCTACCGCTCGAACAGCCTGCAACAAGTGATCCAACCAAAAGGGAAGCGAGTAACAGTCGAGCATTTTTCTTCATAGACGATGAGACCCCCAGATGTTTTATGGATTATATAATTTCTATTAACATATCAATAGATCACAGTTTCGTCAACAGATAATTCCTTCTCTTTTAAATATAGAAAAAATTCACCGAACAACAAATAGGAGTAGTGTGACCCCAGGTACGTTGTAGACATTACAGTAGAGTACGATCACATCAGCTGGGTAGAGATTGAATGGAACGGGAAAGGAAAGAGGTATCCAGGAAAGATCATCGTTCCCGAATACCTCTATTTCATTCCATGATCGTTTCTAATCTAATGCAGCCCATTCGTCTTGCTCACTTTGATTGCGTTTCATCAGACTGGTTCATCCTTTGGTTTAACCGATGATACGAAGGCAGAAATCTGCCGAATAACGCTACCACCACTTCGGACGCACCTGCGAAAAGAAAGACCATTTTCGAGCCGACCAGGGCAGCCAAACTTGTACCCACTCCCGTCGAGAGCAAGCTGACAGGTTCGCTGCATGTACTTAAAATACCATACACGCGCCCACGCATAGCCGGATCCACCGTGCTTTGCACAACCGTTTCTGTAACAATGCCGTTGACTGTTCCTATTACACCCAAGAAAATCCAAATAGCAACAACGGCAATAAGGTCCTTACTGACGGCGAAAATGATGACGAGAAAACCATCGAGAGCCAAGCTTAGCAGGAATAAAGGGATCATCCGGATGTGCCCAAGCATTTTTCGCATAAACACGGCTCCGAGTAAACCACCAATTCCCGTCACTGAAAATAATAAGCCCACGATCGTCTCTGTGTCACCATATCCTTGAAAATGCGCCTCCACATGCAAGAAAGTAAGCGCTGCCTGCATGGACATGACGAATGTCACCAGCAGTTGAACAAAGATCAAATACGTGAGGGACGCTTCCTGCCTGATCAAACGCACTCCTTCGAAAAAATCGTGAAGGCCGACTTTTCTGCGGGACTGTTTTTCGAGCGGCTCCGGCTTTTTTTCAGGCCCTGGAGCATGGATCGGCAGCATGAGCACCACCGCTATTATACAAAGAACACCCGCCAGCAAAAATGCCTGATGGACACCGAAAAAAGCGACCACTAGCCCGGCAAAAGCAGGACGAATGATTTGAAAGATACTTTTGAGCATGGCATCCAGGCTGTTCAGCTCCAGATAGAGCTTTTCTTCCACAAGAGACGGCTGCAACGCCCTTTTTGCCGGAAATGAAAAGGAATAGGCGGTTCCTGTCGCGAAGGCGAGAAGATAAAGCGCCCACAAAGTCTGTGCCAAAGAAGCAGCGGAAATGGCGACGGCGAGAAACAGATAGGAGCCGATGATAAGCGCTTTCCGGTTGCATCTATCCGCCAGCACACCGGCAAAAGCGCTAAAAAGCATAAAGGGCAATGTCTCCAGCATCGTTATCATCCCGACATGCACCGGATTGTTGCTTATATCCATCACCAAGGCGATGCTCGCGAAATAAGCGATGCCATAGGCGATGGTTTTCAGATAATAACTAGAGAAAAGCAATACAATATTCGAGTTTAACGCTTGTTTCATAATCTCCCCGAGACAATTAGAATTTGGGTACCCCGGGGGAAACAACATTCATCAGGATCACATTGACACCTCCTGCCGATCCGTATTTCTGAATTCTCAACATATACGATGTTTGGACCATTATATATAGATATGGAATGATTCGCAAAATATTTTGTCAATACAGATAAAAAAATCCCAGGCTGTCATGGCTTTATTTTTTTCTAAAAGATGCCTCCAATGCACCTGTATCTTCAAAGCCTCGAAAATACTTAATCTTCCCGTCTTCCACTTCACACACCACTGCCCAATAACTTTCAAAGATGTTATCCGTCGACCGTATCCGATGCTGAAATCTCCCCCAGGCAAAAGCCGTGATTTCATCCCCCAGTATCTTATGAATTTCGAATTCTTGGGTATCGAGATCATTCTGGAACTTAGACAACATCGCCCTTACGCCTTCTATCCCCTCATACGTACCGTAAAAGTGATGTCTGTCCGTTTCCTTATCGTATGCCGCGATAAACTTTGCATCTCTATGCACGTAGTTGAGTGCTTTGTCCATATCCTTCAAATTTTGAAAATATTGTAGCAGCACTTGCTCTGGTTTCATCAAGCATCGGTCTCCTTTTTTTCGAGGTGGAAAACTTGCGAACATCCCGGCGGGCTATTTGTCATGGGCACAGAAGTGGCTTTATTGCATTGCTTTAAGCTGGCTGGAAACTGTACCTAGGTGGATTCCTTCGTGAACCAGAGCAAAGTTGAACAGCTCACCTGCGGTATCGAAATGGAAAGGTCCCATAACAAACGGTGATTTCAATGGTGCATCCAGTATCTCAGGAGTCAGCTCTGAGAAACGGGAAAGTTGCATCGAGAGGAATTGAAGCAATTCTTCCTTGCTTGGGGGAGCTATCGTCCAAGAAGATGGTTTCGTTCCCGAATTGAAAAGCGATTGATAATGATCCGGTATGAAGGATGGAGAATCGAAGCAAAGTGTTGAGAACTGATCCATCCAATAGATCATGTGACCCACATTCCACCGGATTGTGTTATTGAAGCCATTCGGTTGCACGTCGAACTGCTCATCGGAAATAGCTTGAACCTGACCAATCACAATTTGACGAAGTACTTTGCTCGTGTGGATAACGGATTGACTCATAAGATAGCGCCTCCTCTTATTTGTGTTGCTCTCTTCCATGCAAGTGTAGCTCTACCTTGGATACGCAACAATCACACGATTCCGATGCAATTGATCGGTCTCACTAATCGTTCGATAATCACAAGTGAAAATCATCCATTTCTTCGCTATACTGGAAGCAGTCAGTGTAAAAAATGGGTGAAGGAGCATGATGGAATGGAACTTAGACAGCTCCAGTATTTTGCTGCGATCTGCAAGGAGATGCACTTTTCCAAGGCAGCAGAAAATCTCTGCACGACTCAGTCCAACCTCAGTCAGCAAATCAAGTTTTTGGAAAATGAACTGGGATTGCCGCTATTTGACCGCATAGGGAGACGAATTGCTTTAACTGACGCTGGGCAAATCCTTTTGGAACAGAGCAAGATTATTTTCGAACGCATTGACTATATACAAGGGGCCATCTCGGATCTGAAGAAAGTGGATGGCGGCAAACTGGATATTGGGATTCTTCCTGGAGACGGGGATCTTTTGTTTGACGCTCTGCTTATCGATTTTCATCGGTCGTACCCAAAGCTGTCGATCAAAGTCACCGAATCTACAGATGTGTATGAACAAGTAGTTGAAGGCATCAGAGATCTCGGCGTTACCACAACCCCTGACAAACCCGATGACCGTATCTCCGTGATTCCGCTATTCCATGAGGAGTTCGTCTTGGCAGTACGCTCGGATCACCCTGCTGCCAAAGCGAAAGCGATTCCTTTCGAACAACTGCAGCAAATGAAGCTGGTCATGTTCGAGGCGGAACACCAAATTTCAAAGATCATTCATGCCTGTTGTCAACAAAAGGGGATCTCGATCGATAGTCCGATCGTAACGTCCACTCTCTCGACATTGCTATCCTTGGTTGAGCAAGGCGTAGGAGCTTGCATTCTCCCCCGCTTGTTAGTGGACAATCTCAATCGAGGCAACATCACAGCCGTCACCCTGTTGAATCCTACGCCAAGTCAGGACATCTGTATTATCTACCATACAGACCGGTTTATGGGGAAAGCGGCCAAATTGTTCATCGATGTTCTGCAATCTTATATTCAAAGAGTGATGGAAAACAGCAACCGATCTTTGGGCTGACCGTTACAACCTAAAAAGTCCGTCGTTAGGCAACCGGGCTATTTTCAAAAATACCGTCCGTTCGGCTCATCACGAGACCACACGACTTCCTCGTAAACGCGAATGCTTGATTCTTGATTCCTGATTTCAATCGCAATATTTCGATGACAATCATGATAGATTAACTGAAAGAGGCTGCAGGTTCTTCTTCCGCAGCCTCTGATGCTTCGTTATTAGAAATCCACCAAAACCAAGCTTGCACCTACATCTTAATAAAATACGACCTTTATTCTTCCCGGTCCACGTTCTCGACAGAATTATCAACGACGTCACCAGCTTTATTACCTAGCATACCACCGACAACTGCACCCGCAACAGTACCAAGAGGTCCAAAAACGGAACCTGCGGCAGCGCCTGCGACAGCACCACCAGTCGTACCTACTGCTTCTGCTGCATTATTGTTATCTGCACCTTCGCTTTCATTTTGAAAACGATCTTTGCCTTCAGCCATCCAATTCACCCCCTCATCCTGATGATAGGGAAGTTCTCTGCTTACCATGACATTCCCGGAAGTATTTTGCCCGTCTTGGGGTATTTCTACTCCAATCCTTCCATGTCGGGAAACAGAAGCCGTACTCTTTTGCGAGCCTACCGCTCGAAACTGAATGACCGTTCCAGGCTACTCCCAGATTGATTCCTTTCAAAAAAGGCCATAATGAAAGGAGGGATTGGAAAGGTACAGGAGGAACGAACATGAACATCGATCGAGCAAGTAAAATCGCTTTTATGGACTTTGGAGGTCATTTGATCCTGAATATGCTGGAGTATCAAGACATCTCTCCTTCCAAAAGGCCCCGCAGCAAAAACTCTACTGAAAAAGAGCAAAAGAAAATACAGCAAAAGGTTTCATCAGAAATACCGTTTTAAGTAATGTGTGAATCAAGCTGTTCTAGGTTACATGATGAAAGGCAGTGGCAGTCTACGAAATCATGTTTGATTTCGCAGCTGCCTCTGCCTTTTTATCTAGGAAAACGCTGAGGTCTCCTTATTGTCCTGGAAAACCTCCTCTATATGAGAAGCTTACCTCTTTGATTTGGACAGGCTGCCTGCCAACCGGGCTTTCCAAAACCAGTGACTCCTGGGGTGCCGTCAAAAGCAACTGCCTGCCAATGGGAGATAAGAAGGATATTCGATTGTGATCAGGATCAATGTCTGTGGGAAAAACCACAGTAAATAACTCCTCGTAGCCGTCCTCTTCAAACCGTACACTCACGCTGCTGCCCAGTAAGGTTACATTTTGCAGGCTTTGGGACAACTCACTGTCATCCTGAGCGAGAATGTCCTCTAAGGTCTCCCTGTACCGCCTGACGAGCGCATCCACGATCTGCTTTTCCTTGCCGTAATCGCGCACGTAATGATCAAAAAAAAGAGAATATTGTTCATCGAAAAAGATGAGCTGCTGGATCAATTGCTCACGAGTCGCACTCAATATTCTATGGTTCATAATAAATGTCACCCCCAATTAACTTTTCGCCGCTTCGTTTGATGAACTTGATGTCTTTCATGGCAATACCTCCTTAAAAAAATAGCCCCGCGTCGAATCGGGACTTCTCTCCATTTTATCAGGAATTTCCGGTGGTTTCCATTCTGTAGGCAACCCTGACGGAACAAAAAAACCTCATCCTGATCAGATGAGGTTCCCGTTTTTATTGAATGTACGTGGTAATTTCGCTTACCTCTTTGCGAGGGAGCTTTTTCGGAACGTCTTGAGGATGTCCGAGTGCGATTACCATGTTCATTTGTTTTTCATCAGAGATGTTCAGGTAGCTTCTGATTTTATCAGCAGCAAGCAACACCGGTCCCGTCATCGGGCACGTACCCAAACCCTTTGCGTAAGCAGCCAGCATCAGGTTTTGGGTAGCCAGGCAGCTGCTCTTGATGCCCTCCTCTTCCCAGACCGTTTCCGGAACCAATTGGATCGGTTCGAAGATCTTTTCGCGGAACTTCGACTGGTATGGGGTCGCCAAGCAGATGATCAGCGCAGGTGCATTCGAAAATGCCGTTGCATAGGGTCCAAATGAGCGAACCAACAGCTTGGCTTCCTTTTCAAATCCCTTTTCCGTTGCTGCTGCTGCTTTTTCGTTCAGAGCATCCCATGTGAGCTGCTCGATTTGTTTGATCATTTCTTTGTTGGTGATGACGATGAATTCCCATGTTTGAGAATTCGTGTCACTAGGAGCGTAACGGGCACAGTCCAGGATGTCGTTGATGTCCTCGATCGACACGTCCTGTTCGGTAAATTTACGTACGCTGCGTCTTCCGTGAATAATATCTTTTAGTGCGTGAAAATCCATGTAGAGTGCTCCTTTTGTTTATTTACACGATTACCATTATAACGTAAAACTTTTGAATGTCGAAACTACTCTATGCGAAAACGGTTCTTACGTCAAGGGTTGTTCAATCCGATGAGGAGCGAAAACCGCAGCTTCCACTTCGAGTGCAGGGAGAGGACGGCTGGATTAAGGACCCTGACCAAAAGGGGTGTTCCACATTAGTGAACTTATTGTTTTCGACAACTTTCTGCATTTTCCTGCATTATCCAACAAAACGTGTTACAAACCTGTTACGGCTTTCTCTTTTTTACAGTTCTCTCTCCATTCCTACCAGCAAAAAAGCATCGAGGTCGCTTCCGAACGAAAGTGCCTGATGCCCCATCCATCATTGAAAGATCGGCCAGATATCGGGCGTTTCCTGCCCTACATACCAGACAGCGGAACCTTTCAGTTTGTATTTGTTAACCAGTTCCAATCTGTGTTTCATTGACATTTCGTCCTCAATCCAGATCTGATGCTTCTCTCCATTCTCGATGAACTCTACGTAGTTTTGCTTCGTTTTGTCGTCCCATTTCTTGGTTAGCTTCTTCTCCTGTAACAGCTGCTGCGTTTCTACCATACTGCGGTCAAAGCGAACCGATTGATGGGTCGATAGGTTCGTGACCCATTCTCTGGTGTAGAAAGGAATTGCAAGCAAGACCTTTTCCGCTGGAACATCCCTCAACAAGAGCTGCACTCCCTCCTCCACCCACTGGAGAGAGGCTACGGATCCCACCTTTTCGCCTCCACCCAGATCTTCATCATATCCCATCATGATCATGTAATCGGCTGTTTTTCCGAGCTCTTTTCGATCGTAGCTTCCCGACCAGTACGGATCCGGGTTTTCCCGTGTGACATCGACAGACACGACGATGCCATGGGGCGAAAATGTCTTCTTCAGTTGTTTGATGAAATCGACGAAATCCGCTTTGTTTGTAGGACTGATATTTTCGAAATCCACATTGATGCCATCGATTTTGCTGGGTACTACTTTCTTTTCGAGAAGCTCTACGATTTTCTTCCGCTTGTCCTGACTTCCGATCATGGAATCCGTCAGTTCCGCATTGAATTGGTTCCCAAAGAATGCCCAGACCTTTTTCCCTGACTGGTGTGCCCACTCGATGTATCGCGGATCTGCTTCCCCTGAGACTAAGCGCTCAGCATCCAGGCTGTACCAGCGAGGAGATACGACGTTGATTTCTGGCGATAAGCTATTTTGATGAATGTAGATGTCTGTGGTGCCAAAGGCATTCCACCCCAAAACGATTTTGCTGAGTTCATCGTGACTATTTTTCTGCACAGTGGATCTATCTATAGGCGGTGATGCATCATGACGGGGCTGACCACACCCTGCCAATCCGATCAGCAATAGCACAGAAAGACAAATAAGCGTTTTTCTCATACGCATGTTCCCCTCTTCCCTGTTTTCCTTCCGGTTAGTTTGTCCAAAGCGAAATGTGTTTCTAGCTCGCCCTTTATTTACCAGTAAGGGGATGGTCTTTTCCTGTTCATGCTATAAGCAGAACGAGGCTCGTGGGCCAGTCCAGTAGAAAGGATGGGAACTACCTTGACGAAAAAAGATTATGTAATGGGTATCATCGATAATCTAAGGAAGCATCGTGGCCTCTTGCCGCAGCATGTTCAAACCGTGTTCGATGAAGTACGCTCTGACTTACAGAGTGTATCTTCGGAAGACTTTTATCTGCAATCGAATGGAGCCGTTACGCAGCAAGAGCTCAATCAAGCACCCAATCCACAGGCTCCGCTGCTCCGCTTGTCAGAAGCGTACTTTGATCTGAAAAAAGTGGCCGATGCAAATCGATCCACCCGGCCTGAACTGGTGTCAGCTGTGAATCAACTGGAGGCTTTGCTGCAAGAATCGGATAACTATTCTCCAGAATAACGTTCCTACTCTTGCACGCAAGTTCATTCGTAATGGTACATAAACAAAGGATTCCTGTTCTCGGGGGGAATTGTTAGTGAGTACACTTTCCATTTTCGCATTGGGTGGCGTATATGAGATCGGCAAGAACATGTACGGAGTGCAATACGGGGATGACATCGTATTAATTGATTGCGGGTCAAAATTCCCGGATGAAAGCTTGCTTGGAATTGACCTGATTATCCCTGACATTACTTACTTGTTGGAAAACCCTGATAAAGTACGCGGCTTGATCGTAACCCATGGCCACGAAGATCATATTGGCGGCATCCCTTATTTGCTGAGACAGTTCAACATGCCGATTTTCGGCTCAAGATTGACACTGGGATTAATTGAAGAAAAGCTGAAAGAACACGGTCTCCTGCAAACGACAAAACGCACGCCTATAAACTCCAAATCAGTCATAACGCTGGGCTCATTTACGATCAGCTTTTTTCAGACCAACCACAGCATTCCCGATTGTCTGGGCGTCGTATTTGAAACGCCCAAAGGCACTGTTGTACATACCGGAGATTTCAAATTTGATCTGACCCCCGTCAATCATCAAACCCCCGATATACACCGGATGGCTGAAGTCGGGAATAAAGGGGTACTGGTGTTATTGTCTGAAAGCACGAATGCGGAGCGCCCTGGATTCACTCCATCTGAGAAGCATGTAGGTGATCATCTACAGGAAGCATTCAGCAAGGCGAAGCACAAAATCTTTGTCTCTACGTTTGCGTCCAATGTCTATCGCCTGCAGCAAGTGATCGACGCAGCATTGTTGACGAACCGCAAGATTATGCTTCTCGGCAGGAGTATGGTCAATGTCGTCAGGATCGCCTCGGAACAAGGATATCTGCATGTCCCGGAAGGTATGCTGATCGAACCGGAGGAAGCCAATCAACTGAATCGGAATCAGATCGCTATCTTGTGTACGGGCAGCCAAGGGGAGCCAAATGCAGCGTTGGCTCGCTTATCTACTGGAAATTACCGGCATGTGAAAGTGGAGTCCGGGGACACCGTGATTTTGTCGGCATCCCCGATCCCAGGGAACGAGAAAAACGTCTCGCGCATTGTCGACAATCTGTTTATTCTAGGGGCAAATGTGATCTATGGCTCTGGATCCGCAACCGGCATGCATGTATCCGGCCACGGCAGCCAGGAAGAATTGAAGCTGATGCTGACTCTGATGAAACCCACCTACTTTATTCCGATCCACGGCGAGTATCGCATGCTCCATCAGCATCGCCTTCTTGCGGAATCCATGGGAATGGACAGAGAAGACATTTTCATCGTCAATATCGGCGATGTCGTCGATTTTTCAGAGGGAGAACCGAAGCAGGTGCGTAAAATACCCGCTGGCAACACTCTCGTAGACGGATTTGGCATCGGGGATGTCGGTACGGTCATTTTGCGTGATCGCAAACACCTTTCCGAGGATGGCATACTGGTCGTTGTCGTCACGCGAAATAAAGCAGATGGCAAAATCCTTTCAGGGCCTGAGCTCATTTCTCGCGGTTTCGTATTCGCCCCAGAAGCGGAAGCACTCATGGAAGAAGCCGGCCGCATTGGACTCGCTGCCCTGATCCAGCTCCAGGAAGAAAACGTGAACCAATGGAGTCGTCTCAAGCAAGGGCTAAAGGAATCGATCGGACAGTTCCTTTATTCCAAGACCAAGCGTCGTCCGATGATCCTTCCCATCATCATGGACGTGTAGGCCACCCAAAGAAAGCCGTCCCGAATTCCGAGGGACGGTTTCTTTTTGCATAAAAAAGCCTTCCTGAATGGAATCGAGGAAGGCTAAACGATTTTCCTACTGCTCTGTCTGTTCTTCTTGATCCACATTATTGGTCCAACCCCAGCTTTCGATCTTTGCCGTAGGATTGGATTGGTTAGCGGTCTTTTGGTTATCCACTGCCTCTTCGTTGTCCTGCTGGTTCTGGTTTTGGATTTCCATACACTCGCCCCTTTGAGTTCATTATTTTATAGTATGATTCCTGCAGATTCGTTGTATGCAAGGTTCGTTTTCAAGGATCGAATGAAAAAAGAGTCTTTTCTTCATACTAGAGACGAACCCTACCTTGGAAAGGAGAAGTTTCCTTGACTCGTTTTATTGTGAAGGTTGTCATGAATGGCATCATTCTCATCCCCCTTCTCAAGTGGTATACCGAAGCAACTACCATGTCCGCTGTCGTCGCTTCCATCATTTTCTCCCTAATTGCCTATTTCATTGGGGACCAGCTGATTCTTCGAGCATCCAACAATCTCGTCGCAACCATCTCAGATGCCGTGCTGGCCGCCATATACCTCTGGGCAGTGTCTGCCATGATGAATTGGTCGCTTAGCTGGGGTGAACTCCTGTTTACAGTCGTCTTGCTGGGAGTAGCCGAGATGCTTTATCACTACTTCCTGAAGAGATTTGATCGTGATACGGAACGGGAGACGGCATAGGCACTACCACTAAATCTCGTCACGCGTTCACAAAAAGCCAACCTGAATCAGTTGGCTTTTCGTGCTTTTCTGCTCCATTTTTCAGATCAAGGCAGGCTGCTGTGACTGCAGAGGCTGCTTCATGATCCCCTGCTGATAAGCATTCATGATGACCTGTTGATGAGACAAAAGCAAATGTTTCAATTGAGGATCTTGTGCCATTTCCGCAAATAAGCCGTGCATTTCAATTTCCGCGTGTTTGGAGCGTAAAGCTTCTTGTGTTTCGAGGAAATCATGGGCAGCAAAACGTTTCATAAAACAGCATCCTCTGATTCGAGCATTTTCATACCCGTACGAAAAACGCACATAAAAAGGACCAGGCATTTTCGACCTGGTCCCGCTTGGGGGCTAATACGTGCCGGACGAACCCGCTCCCCCGGGATGCTTCGGTGGTTTGACACTCTCACCTTCCGCAGCTTTTCTCTGTTCGAATAAATCAGTTGCGCCTGCAGCATGAGTTCCCAAAATTTCCATTTCTTTATTTTGCGTTTGCTGACCGCTGTCTTTCGGCATGGCTCAAACTCTCCTCACGTAGGGGATAGACAACTTACAAGTAGTTTGTCTCGGATGGCAAATCCTACTCCAAACGGACAAAAAGAACTATTCCTGGGCAGGCTTCGTCTTTTGGATGAAGAACGCTAGCACCAATGCAAGGACAGAGAAACCAAGCCCGATCAAAAAGGCGTTATGAACACCGGCTACCATCGCCTCAGCCAGTTGATCAGGCGCTGTAGGATTGGGTGACGTCGCCAGGAAAGCTCGCTGGCCAGAAGTCATCACACCGATGAAGAAGGCGACACCTATGGCTCCGGCAACCTGCTGCAAGGTGTTCAAGATGGCCGTTCCATGCGGATAAAACCTTGGCGGCAACTGATTCAGTCCATTGGTCTGGGTAGGCATCATGATCATGGAGATCGCCACCATGAGACAAATATGCAGCGCGAGGAAAGACATCTTGGACGTTTCAATCGAAATTCGTGTAAGAAGCCACATGATCACGCAGAGAAACGCTGCTCCCGGAATAACCAAGGCTCGGGGGCCGTATTTGTCAAACAGTTTTCCTGTAAGGGGCGAAATAAGCCCGTTCAATAGGCTTCCCGGCAGCATTAACAGGCCAGAAGCGAATACTGTCATGCCAAGCGCTCCCTGGAACAGGAAAGGAAGCAGCGACATCGCAGAGAACAGGGTCATCATCATGATGATGAGCAAAATGGCTGTCAGCGTGAACATGGGAAAACGGAATGCACGAAGATCCATCAAAGGCTCCTCTACCCGTAGCTGCCGCACTACGAACAACACGAGCGAAATGAGACCTACCGCCACAGTTCCGTAAACAAGTGGATTCGACCATCCTCCATGACCCTCACCCGAGCTGCTGAAACCGTAAACAAAAGCACCGAACCCGATGGTGGATAAGATGAGGGAGACCACATCCACCTTTATTTTTTTGGTCTCCGATACATTCTTCAGGTAGATTGCTGCAAACACAATGGAAAAGACAGCGAAGGGCAGAACCAGGTAAAAAAGCCAGCGCCATTGCAAGGACTCCAGAATGAGACCGGAGAGTGTGGGTCCAATTGCAGGGGCAAACATGATGACTAGCCCGATGCTCCCCATGGCGGCGCCTCGCTTTTCAGGCGGGTACAAAACGAGAATCGTATTCATCAAAACAGGCAGCATCAGGCCGGTTCCCGCTGCTTGGAGCAGTCGTCCGACCAATAAAATGGAAAAGTGCGGGGCAATTCCACAAACCAAAGTGCCCGCGGTGAACAGGATCATGGCTCCCAAAAACATTTGTCTGGTCGTAAACAATTGGACCAATAATCCCGATGCCGGAACCAGCACACCGACAACGAGCATGTAGCCAGTCGCTAGCCATTGCAACGTCGATGCCGATACATTCAACTCGATCATCAGCTGCGGAAACGCAATGTTGAGCAGTGTTTCATTTAGGATGGAGAAAAATGCCCCGATCATGAGCGAGATCAAAATAGGCAGTCTCTTTACTTCCCCAACATCTTTGGGAGACTGGAAAGTGGCGTTTGCGTCTGGATTCACTTTAACATCATCTCCTTTGTCATTTTAGCCTCCCCAAACCATAAGGGAGCATCAATTGGAAATTCCGGCCAAGACCACTAAAAGGTAACAGCAAAAAGGGAGATCAATCCCCGCTAACGACACGGAGATGATCACCCTGTAATGATTCCCTATTCTTTTGACTGGGCAGCCCTATTCTTCCACATCAGGTTTCACATCCGGCTCTGGAAGACGCTGTCCATACAGCTGCGCATGAATCTCCTCGATTTCTTCACCCGTCAGATCTCCGCGTTTTAGCAGCTCTTCCGCAATCGCGTGGACAAAGTCGGCATATTCCAAGACCAGCTTCTTTACCAGCTCCATCTGCTCACGTAGCAGCTCATTGATTTTGGGTCGAAGCGTTTTAAGTCCATCGATTCGGGATCCAGTGGCCAGCCAGCTGAACAGTTCATCTCCCATTCCAACAATCCCCAGATAAGCACCTGCGAGCTCTGTAGCTTGATGGAGATCGGAGGTGACACCGTTTAGCTTTTTCCCGAGAAACTCTTCTTCAACGGCGCGCGCTGCCAGACACACTTGAATCGCGGCGAGAATCTCACTGTCACTGCGGTTGTATCTCTCGTGTGTCGGTTTGGTAGCTGCCAGCCCCAGTGCCCCACCCCTGCGGATGATCGTCACCTTCCAAACGCGCTCATGCGGTTTGAGAAAAAACTGAGCCACTGCATGGCCCGCTTCATGGTACGCAACATTACGCTTTTCATCGTCGCTCATTGAACGGAGAGGCTGCTTGATCCCCCACTCGTACGTTTCCATCGCGGCGCGGAAATCATCATAATTGGCGACCTGAGCCCCCCGTTGATGGGCAATGACGACGGACTCGTTCACAATATGCTTGATCTGCGCGGGACTGTACCCGATGGTATCGAGGGCCGCTTTTTCTGGCGTCAGCGATTCATCATGTTTTACTTTTTTCAGATAGTACTGAAAGACATCGATCCGCCCATCATAGTCGGGAGAATCAACCCACAGCTGACGATCGAATCGTCCCGGACGAAGCAAAGCGGAGTCGAGAATATCCGGGAGGTTTGTTGCCGCTATGGTCATGACTGCCGGCCTTTCTGCCTTCTTGCGCCTCAGGCCGAGAGTCCTCATCAGCTTGGCAATTTTCGTATTATCGATGTTGGGTGGATCCATTTGAAGCAGCAGTTCATTCAACAGACCCGCACCGCCCATGCCGAGCATGCCTCCCCCCATCATCCCCCCGCCTTGGCGTTTCATCCCGATGGCATCGATCTCATCGATGAAAATAATGCACGCCCCATATTCGCTTGCCCGCTTTCTCGCTTTTCGGTACAACCCCATGACCTTGAGATTCCCTACCCCAAAGAACATGTTTTGAAAGCTGGGTGCTGATGCATACGCAAAAGGGACCTGTGCTTCGTTGGCAATGACCTGAGCTAGGTAAGATTTTCCAGTCCCTGGCGGCCCGCATAGGAGCAGTCCACGAATCGCTTCTCCTCCCATTTCCTTGAACTCTTTTACCCCTTTGAGCAGGGTGACGATCCGCTTGGCATTCTCCACGATCTCGGGGTTTCCGCGGTAGTCCTCCCACGTCGAGCCAGTCTCACCGGGCAAGATCCAATACGTTCGCCCGCGGGCTAAAAACCAAAACAAAGCAACAAACTGAATAATGATGAACAGGATGGCAAATAGAAGTTGAAACAACAGTGAAACAATTCCCCAGGCAACTGCCCAGTAAGTCGGTCCTCCCACGGTCAGGACAATCAATACCGTCGCTATGATTCCGAGCCAGAGGAGGATTTTACGCCACTTGATCCACTGATATCTCCTCATGGCACCACTCCCTTTTACGAAATATTTTGATTATTGTATGAGGAGACAAACTTTGTGGTGCCTCGTCCCCTCGTGGAGGATGCCAGGCGAGATGCTTCGTAAGTGTCCGTGATTCCTTACAAATATATACGAGGAGACGAGCAAATCATGTCTCGGTACCAAAAATATAAGCACATCCAAATGGGTTATGGATCAAAAAAACAGCCCTCCAAACAGGAAGGCTGACCCTTTATGTTGCAAATCTGCTTTTAATGTCCAGCACGTACTTGATAATAACGGCAAGCCCGCCGATGAAGTAAAAAACCAACAAGGCATAGCCAGTCGGATCGATCGAGGACATGGATACCAGGATGTTAAGCGGCAGGATGTAATAGAGTATATCTTTTAAATATCCAAGAATGAAAGTGGGATGAAAGGAACCTTGCCAAAACGACTGGAACAGTACGATCAAAAAATCGATGATCATGAGTCCAAAAATGGCCCAAACCGTGTAAATCATCCAGTCAGCCAGTGAATACCCCATCTTCTACACCACCTTTTTCCTTCATCCTATGCGAAGGAAAAACGCAGGTGCGGATAAGCAATGCGGATTTTTATCCTTTCATTTCGTCACACTTACGATGTCCTTGACTTTGATCCATCGGGAATCTTCTTTGTTGACGAGTTTGACCAAATATTGTTCGGCGTCAATTTCCCGAACCAGTCCACATGCTGATTCTACCGTGCCCAAAGACCCAGATTCCCTGACGAACCATAGTACCTGAATGGGATAGTTGTATTGCGTGCTGTCATAGATTCGAAAACACATCTCCCCGAAGTCTTCATCCTCTATCGTCGGCCGCCGCACCAATGTACATGCTAGCTCCTCGTAGCCTCTTCCTGCGTGATGTGAAGATTTCTCGCTCATTCTCAACCCTCCACGAATACGAACTTATGTTCCTATTATGCGTCAATCGATTCCGTTCCGCAAGGGGGATCATTCCCGGTAGCACGAGTAGCGCTATCGAAAAGAATAATGCAAGGAAGATTGTGTAAAAATACGACAAACGAATTCATTGGGAAATCAGGGTGCTCTTATGAAAAAGATCGCTTGGAACAGAAAAGGCTTCAAAACCAATCGGGGATCTGATCCAATCACACCCTCCATTGACGAGCAAATCGAATGGCTCCGCCAGCAACTCACGGACCGCTTTGACGTTGTTTACCATCAATTCGTGATCGGTTCTTCGCAGCGATGCGCCCTGGTTTATTTGCAAGGCATGGTGGATATCCAAATGCTTCAGGAAGAGCTCCTACGTCCCCTCTTCACTCTCTCGCAGACGAGCTCCCGTGAGTTTCGCGAGAGAATCTTTGAGCGCAGACAACTGCCTGTCTCTGATTATCACATAACCAGCCTGCGTGCTGGCTTCCACTCTTTGCTCGATGGCTCTGTGCTTTTTCTGGTTGATGGCGAGGAGAATATCATCCAGCTTCCTTTCGGCTCCCAGGAGCAGCGCACCATCGATGAACCTGCCAATGAGGCTACCGTCAGAGGCCCGCGAGAAGCCTTTATCGAAAATGCGGAAGTCAACCTTTCCCTGATTCGAAAAAGACTGAAAACCCCTCTGTTCAAAACCGAATCCATGCGCCTTGGCACCCATACCCAAACCGAAGTCATGATTCTCTACATACAGGGAATCTGCAAGAAGGAACTGGTGGATGAAGTCAAGATGAAGCTTGCGAACATCGAGATCGATGGGGTACTCGGCAGCAGCTACCTCGAGGAATTTCTCGACCATTCCCCTTTCTCTCCTTTTCCCCAGGTGCAATATACGGAAAGGCCAGATGTCGTTTCCGCAGCACTGCTGGAAGGACGGGTCGCTATGATCATAGATGGTACGCCTATGGTGTTGCTCGCACCCGTCACGTTATGGATGCTGCTACAATCAGCAGAGGATTACTACCAGAGGTATATCGCAGGAACATGGATTCGTTGGATACGTTATCTGTTTGTTTTCATTTCACTGCTGCTTCCTTCTGTGTATGTTGCGATTACGACGTTTCACCCGGAAATGATTCCACCTAAGCTGCTCATGACCATCGCCGCTTCTCGTGAAATCGTTCCGTTTCCTGCATTGATCGAAGCCTTCATCATGGAGGTTTCCTTTGAAGCCTTGCGGGAAGCAGCCGTACGCATCCCCAAATCGATCGGTCAAGCTGTGTCCATCATCGGTGCCTTGATCATCGGTACCGCTGCCGTGCAGGCGGGGATCGTTTCCGCTGCAATGGTCATCATCGTATCTTTTACGGGCATCGCTTCCTTTATCATCCCGCACTATGATTTGGGCCTGTCCTTTCGCTTTTTACGGTTTCCCATCATGATTTTTGCTGGGTTGTTTGGGCTCTTCGGCATCATTTGCGGCCTGCTTTTGATCTATATTCACCTCATCAATTTACGTTCATTTGGCACGCCCTATTTGGCACCCATGACACCGTTCATCCCAGGTGAACTCAAGGATACCTACGTGAGGGCACCGTGGTGGTCCATGCGCAAAAGACCATCCACGGCAGGGATGAATAAGATCAGGCAGCGAAATAACATGAGCACGCGAGAGGAGGATGGCGATTGAGTACGATTCGACATTGGCGAACCGCCGCGCTTTTCTTCGTTGCTGTCCTCGCCTTCTGCGGACTAACGGGATGCTGGTCGTCCGTAGAATTGAATAATCGCAGTTTCGTACGCATCATTTTCTTAGATAAAGTGAAAGACGGGGTCGAGATAACCCTCTCTTTCCCTTTGCCGAACCGCCTCATTCCAGGACAGTCAGGCGGTACCGGTGAATTAACCGGAAAGCCTTATACTTCCATCACCAAGACCGGACATGACATCGGTGAAGCGTATCGCTTCATCCAATCCGACTTATCTCGGACGATCACCTTTGGCCAAACAAGCGTAGTGGTAATCGGAAAGGAGTTGGCAAAAGCCGGCATCTCCCAGATACTGGAATTCATTTCTCGTGAACCTCGGTTTCATATCAATACCAATTTGTTTATCGCACCTGGCAAAGCCAAAGAAGTTACGACGATTCCCATCATCTTTGAGCGCTTTCCCGTAGACATCTTGCTCGCCTATGGCAATCAGCTTGTGACGATCGATACGACCGCAAAGGATTGTTTGGTCGCTTCTTATTACGGGGGTGACATGATCATACCCATGCTGAAAATCGAAACCAAAGCTATCCCCAGCGAAAAAAACGAGGTGCAAAACTGGCTTGGAACAGATGGAGCAGCTATCTTCAAGCAAGGAAAACTAGTTCATATTCTCACGACTTATGAAATGAGGGGGGCCATGTGGATTCTCGGAAAAATGAGGGACGCAGAAATTTCGGTGAATGCTCCTACAGATGGAAAGCCACTCGATTTTATGATCAACCAGTCCCATTCCAAGATCAAACCGGTCATCGCGGGAGATCAAATCACGATGCATATTCATTGCAAAGCGGACGCTTCCTTGATCTCTTCGCAGTCCACCCTTCCGTTGCAGGATCCGGAACAGATCAAAAAATTGGAGAGAAGCCTCGAAGAATTGATTAAGATCCGGATGACGAAAGCCGTAGAGCGCTCGCAGCATGCCGGAGCGGATGTCTTTCAATTCAGTTCTTACCTGGATTGGTATGCCCCAAGCGTGTGGAAGGAAGTGGCCCCACGGTGGCGGAAAATGTATCGCGAGAACGTGAAGGTCATCCCTCATGTTAAAATCACCGTAAAACGGCTAGGGACCAATAAAAACCCTGTTCACATTCATCCCACAGAGCCATCAACAGGGGGTTGACATGTTTATCGTAGCCTTTGTCTTTGGAATCATCTTTTTCTATGAGCTGCATTATCTTCGGCAAGCAAATCGAAAAAAACGAACGAAACGGATCGTCGTTGGGTTTCTTCTCTTTTGCTTTCTCAGCTTTGAAGCTCTGTATTATTTTCGGGAAGATTTCCAGTTTGCCAAAGTAATTGAGTTTCTTTTTCAACCGATCGAAACGTTCATTGTGTGGAGAGACGAAAATGGATAACGAGCAGGGTAAAGTCACGCAATCACAAATCTATATGTTGTTCACCCAATACCTTTTTACCACCGTGCTTGGATTTCGCCTGTCAACAATGGTGACGGAGGCGGGATATTCTACCTGGATCTCCCTCTGCTTGGGAGCTATTTGCGGCTTTGTCATTACCTATCTCTCCTTTCGGCTGGCCATCAAACGTCCCACTGCCTCCTTTGCTGTCTATGGCAAATTCATAGTTGGAAGGTGGCTGCACTATCCTCTCATCGCCATCATGATCTTCACGAGCTTGCTCAGCGGAGCATTTGTCTTGCGTGAGCTGCAGGACTTCCTGGTAGAGGTTTACCTTCCCGAGACTCCTGATTGGGCGGTCGCAACACTTATCAGCATTTGTATCGCCTATGCTGTCCGCTCAGGTGTGCAAACCATCTTCAGGTGTGCGCAAGGGATCTTCTTCTTAAGCGTCTTTGGCATGTTGATGATCCCGCTATTCGTTGTACGGGATATGAACTTCCAGATGACCATCGCTTTCTTTCAGCATTTCCAGCAGGACAACATCGGAAATGCGAGTTATATTACCACAGCTTTATTTGGAGAAATGTCCTTCATCCTGTTTTTGATCCCTTATTTTGCGCAACCACAAAAAACCATCCGATCTTTGGGATGGGCACTCATCTCCTCACTGTTTATTATCCTGACGAGCCTCATATCTACCTTGCTCGTATTTGGACCCCATTTGACAGCAGACCTGATTTACCCCGAATTAGAGCTTATTCGCTTTATCCGAGCCGGCTCATTTCTGGAGAATCTTGATCCTGTTCTGATTGCGGTGTGGCTCACAAGCCTATTTATCAAAATCAGTTTGTTCCTGTACATCGCGGTGATTGCACTGACTCACAGCTTTTCCTTACATGATCACAAGCCGTTCACTTTATCCATGACCGCCATCATGGTGGGTCTATCGTTATTCATGGCCCGATCGAAAATGGAGCTTGCCCATTTGACCATTCACGGAATGGTCAGCCTCCTTATACTAGCGGAGATCATCCCTGTCCTTTATTATGTAGCAGACTGGGTGCGTGCATCTTGGGCCAAACGTTAAAAATACCATATAAAAAACGCACAAGCCAAAGGTGGCGGGTGCGTTTTTCTTCTGGCATGAATCTGATTAATAAGGATCAGCAGGATGTCCTTCATTTTCTGCTTGACGAACGGCCTGCCCAGGATTGGTCGCTCCCATGGGGCCGCCAATCCCGTCGCTTTTGCTCTTTCCTTCCTCCACGCCTTTTTTGATCCGATTCCCATAATCCATATCGCATTGGGTAAAGAAATGAATCATTTTTTCCTGAATTCGCGGGTCACAGCTGAGCATTGCATTGGTGAGATTGGCGATCAGCTCGTCTCTCTCCCAATCCTCCATCATTCGATAACGCTCACCCGGCTGCTTGAAATCGTTGGTGCGATCGATTTTTTGACGTACGATATTTCCTGCGACATACGGCTCATGATCTTTTCCATGCTGCTTGGCCTCATGCAGCCCACCGATTGTCGAAGGCTCATAATTGATGTGAGGCTCGGTGCGATCAACCTTGTAGAGCATCTGGCCGCCTTCCTGATTCGTTGCCACATGCGTTTTGGGTGCGTTGACGGGAAGCTGCAAGTAATTCGCCCCTACCCGGTAGCGCTGCGTATCCGAATAAGAAAATGTCCGGCCCTGAAGAAGCTTGTCGTCGGAGAAATCGAGACCGTCCACAAGCACTCCTGTTCCAAAAGCGGCCTGCTCGACCTCTGCAAAGTAGTTTTCCGGGTTTTTGTTCAGCACCATTTTCCCTACGGGGAGAAACGGAAATTGGTCTTCAGGCCAGAGCTTGGTCGGATCGAGCGGATCGAAGTCCAACTCTGGATGATCATCATCGGACATGATCTGCACGCACATTTCCCATTCCGGATACTCGCCTCTCTCGATCGCCTCGTACAAATCCTGTGTCGCGTGATTGAAGTTTTTCCCCTGGATCTCTTCTGCCTGTTTTTGCGTCAAGTTTTTGATTCCTTGTGTCAGTGGCTCCCAATGGTACTTCACGAACACTGCTTTTCCTTCTTGATTGACCCATTTGTATGTATTCACCCCTGAGCCCTGCATCTGCCGGTAGTTGGCCGGAATCCCCCATGGAGAGAACAGGAAGGTGATCATGTGCATCGCTTCCGGAGTGTTGGAGATAAAATCGAAAATGCGCTCCACATCTTGAATGTTGGTGACGGGGTCTGGCTTGAAGGCGTGAACGAGATCGGGGAATTTCATGGCGTCCCGAATGAAAAACACCTTGAGATTATTGCCAACTAGATCCCAGTTGCCGTCCTCCGTGTAAAATTTGACTGCGAACCCCCGGGGATCACGCAGAGTCTCCGGTGAATGGATACCGTGAATCACTGTAGAAAAACGCACGAAGACAGGCGTTTTCTTTCCTTTTTCCTGAAAGAGCTTCGCGCGCGTATAAGTGGAGACAGGCTCGTTTCCAACCGTCCCATACGCTTCGAAATATCCATGCGCCCCCGCACCACGTGCATGCACGACCCGCTCTGGCGTCTTTTCACGGTCAAAATGAGTAATCTTCTCCAGGAAATCGTAGTTCTCCAGTACGGTCGGCCCGCGATTCCCCACGGTACGCATGCTCTGATTGTCGGTTATCGGATGCCCTTGTCGATTCGTCAGCGTTTGCTCTCCATCACCGTCGTTGGTGTTGCTTCCCTTGTTGATATCCATCCCTATCCTCCTCCGTGAAACATTCATGTACATGTAAATGTTTTCCGGCGGAGGAATTCTTTATGCAGAGAAACAAGCTGCTAGCATGCAGTATAGCCCATCTGTTCTCCCAAGATGGGAACGCACTCACTGCTATCGTAGGCAGCAGCCACATGGACGTCTTCCACATATCCTTTGCTGATCAATTCCTGTCCAGAACCGGATTGGGCCAATGTTGGCAGCAGAGCATTTTTGGCCATCCGATAGGAAGCTACGGCGGTTTTAGCTTCAGGAGATAAGTGATGTGAGGTCAATTGATCGAGTATCGAACCGGCAGCGATCATGTCTTCAATGGCTGGGCGAAGGGCTCCATTTGGCCATCTTTCTCCGCTCGCAATCATGGTCACGCTACCGCCATGCCGGTTGATATAACGAGCTACGGCAGATGCGTTACGTAAACATGCGGCGATCACAGTCCCGCCGCCTCGCTTCGCCAAGACTGTGCAAGTGGAGCCGTTCGGGGATGGCAAGACGATCCGTGTATGCAGAGGGATGGCACGAAGCGTAGCTGGGGAGTGGGAAATCGGTTCTCCACGCTTGCCAGCCACTATTGCATTGTTCTCCATCGCAAAGGATTGGGCCGTATCATCCTTAAAGCGGTAGGGGAATACGACTCCCCCGCGTCCCACTACCACATCTACGCACGTCGTAAAAGAAAGGACATCCACGATGACCACGATATCAGAGGCATTTCCGACATATTCCACCCCTTCGTATCCCCATTCAAATCTTGCTGAAAAGTCTGACTGTGTAAATACATCAGCACTAATCACCGTATTCCGCCTCTCCCTAGCAAAATGGTTACTCGTCCTAATACGTTCGCCGTTACAAATAAAGACAAGGTGAAATATAGTATTATGTCCCACTGATTAAAATACTAAGAATGGAGTGAACTTGATTGGGAAACAACAATCAGCAAGAACTTCGTACAACCGGAATTTTGCAAAACAACCTTGGTGTTGCCGTCGCAGCTCACCTCGAACTGCTCAACCTCAACAGTACTGCAGTTGACGTGCGCGTACAAGTATTGAACTGGGGGACTGCCGTAACACAAACCAACCCTGTCAGCACTTTCCTCGACGTGACGCAAGCTATCGCCGGAAACACCCGCATCGCTTTTAATGCAACTATCCCAGCATCCTTCCACTATGAAGTACGTGTAACTGTCAACTGCGAAAACTACAAAAACTACACCAACAACAACAATAACAACAAACCTGACAGTGACAACGTCCTCCTCAACACCTACGCACGCACAGCAGTCGGCGCAGGCCAAGTCAATGGTCTTTCTGTACTCGATAGCCAGTTCCAAAGCGTTAAGATTGACACCTGTTTCTAATGTAGAATCTATGGAGAAAAGGAATTGTGGCCCTTGCCATAGTTCCTTTTTTCTTTCAATCCGCTAGATACCAACTGGGAACAATCTCCTCAAAATATTCATGGTCCTGGCAAACTCGTGAAATCCGCTCCTGCATTTCCTTCATCTGATGGGGAACCACCCTCAAGGTCCACACAATCGATGAGAAGATGGCCATCGCTGTATACACACCATATCGTATCCAAAAAACATCGCTGGGGCACCCGTTCGCTCAAGATATCCCCTGATTTGACCGATACAAAAAGGAACGCTGGTTTCTCTGCTAAAAAAAGCAAGCTTGGTAAAATCGTGAACAGGATCTCCCCAGTCCATCCGATTAAAATCAATCGCTCCGGCGTACTTTCCCTCATGAACGATCAAGTTACCCACATGAAAGTCATCATGCAAAAATCGGTTCGGTACGTCGCGCAGCAAACGCGTATGGTCTTCGATAAACGTCAGGATTTTTTCCGCTTGGGGAATTCGGTATCCACAATTGTAGTACGCTTCTACATAGCGCTCATGTTTTAGCAAGCAGCGTTCTTCCCATTCAGGAACGGAGGCTTCCGCACAGATCGTATGCATGGCAGCTAGCTGAGTTCCAGCTACTCTCCCAATTTCATATTGTTCCTCAAGAGAAAGAACGGGCAAAGCGTCCTTGGCATCCTCCCCCTCCAGATAAGACAAGACCATGTAGCAATGATTCGATTCCTCCAACACGGCCTGTTCCATGGGTAAAGATGCCTTTACCTCCATTTTTTTCAAAACCTCTAGAATCGCAAATTCTTTTTTCTTTTGCTCCCATGCGGTCCGGTCGGCTATGCGCAGCATTCGCTGGGTACCGTCAGACAGGTATACGCGATATTTGAGATCTGTAGAGAATCCTTTGAAGATTTGCTCGATCCTCTCCGTATTTCGAAGACTCGGTGAGGTATGTATCAATGCTTGCAGCCAGTCCTCCATGCTTTCCCCTCGCTTTCTCATGGCAACCATTTATTATACTAGCAAACTCACGGAAATGGTAGAAAAAGGAATACAAGGGCTCATCAATGGATGAAAACAAAAAAACTGCCCGCGAACGGACAGTTTTTTTAAAGGGAGACTTACAGTTTTACTACGTTCTCAGCTTGTGGGCCACGGTTGCCTTGAACGATGTTGAATTGAACGCGTTGGCCTTCGTCCAAAGTTTTGAAGCCATCACCTTGGATTGCGCTGAAGTGTACGAAAACATCGTCTCCGCCTTCTACTTGAATGAATCCGAAACCTTTTTCTGCGTTAAACCATTTTACTGTTCCGTTCGTTTGCATGAAAAAAAACCTCCAAAAAAGTCAATTTTGAATATGCTAGTCATATTTACCGAAGCAAATAAAGCTCACATATCATGAAGAAATACCCTTATCGATACGTGTGATATGCCTTCATGATATGTGAATCCATACCTACTTCTCAAATATGTGAGAATCGTATTACGGAACTTCAAAACGGGCAAGGTACATCTTTTGAAAACCAAAAACAACGAAAGCCCTGCCTCTCTTTCATCCTTGCGGCTCCGATGACCGCGCCAGTGTGAATCGGGCATTCAAAAAATAAAAAACGTAAGGTGTCCACTTTCTACGTGGATATTACGTATCGGATTTTCAAGTAGCAACCTCATTCTACCATGCCTGTCCAGTAAAAGCAACAAGACACCTTCTATCCCTTACTCTTATGCTTCTGCTACAATCAAGGAAAGGAGTGATCCACACATGCAAAAGGAAACCATCAGCTGCTCTACTTTTCGCAAAACCATCCAGGAAGAAAGCAACCTACTACTGGTTGACGTTCGAGATGAAGAGAAATTCCTACAAGAAAGTCTGCACATAGAAGGAATCGAAACCAAAAACGCCCCCTACGTACATATGAAGGAACAAGATCAGCCCTTTGATGAAAAAACCTCTCATACGTTCCGAGATGCGACGATCATCACGGTCTGCACCACAGGCAACAAGGCACAAAAAGCAGCAGCTCTCCTCCGGGAAAAAGGATATCGTGCCCTTGCACTTGAAGGCGGATTGACGGCTTGGAACGATTTGAAAGAAAACCGCTAATGACTTCTCCCTCTCGATCAATCGAGAGGGATTTTTTCTTATTCCTTCCTACCTGTATTCTCTATTCTATGATTCTTATCCTATTAATCCTACCAAATATTACACCTATCATTCTCCGATAGATCTCTGTTATTCTGGTTCATGCCAAACAAAACAGCCGAAACTTCCTCTCGAATGGAAGTGCGGGGGATCTTTTTCTTGCGGATGAGAGATCTGCATGGGGTGAATCGCTAAAGTGCGTAGGGTTGTTTCCTCAATCCGAATCCGTCAACTAACCTCGTAGGCCAAAAAAAGGAGACGATGTGAATATGAAACGCCTTGGTACGATTGCAATCGCGACTTTGGGATTGGGGTTTGCTCTTTCCGGCTTTTCAAACACAGCTTCTGCCGCGGCAGCGTATAATTGCCCACTGAAAGCAGGGGCGCCTAGCCAAGTGCAACAGCAGCAACAAGTCCAATGGTTCCCATATATCCTTCAAATGAAGCAATTCACACCACAATTTGGATATCAGCCAGTCATGCAACAGCCGGTGCAGCCGCAATACGCAGCTCCAGTCAAACAGCAGCCTGTACAGCAACAACCTGTACAACAACAGCCAGTTCAGCAACCGGTTCAACAGCAGCCTGCAGCTGCTCCGCAACCTGCAAATCAAGCCGATCAACAAGTTTCCTCTGTTGTGAAGCAAGTAGCTGATCTGGTGAACCAGGAGCGTGCAAAAGCGGGTCTGAAACCACTTCAGCTTGATGCTTCCCTGAACAAGGTCGCACAAGCAAAAGCGGTTGACATGTCCAACAACAACTACTTCGACCATACAAGCCCAACGTATGGATCTCCATTTGACATGATGAAGCAATTCGGCGTATCTTTTATGACCGCTGGGGAAAACATTGCAATGGGTCAACGTACAGCTGATGAAGTCATGAACCAATGGATGAACAGTGAAGGTCACCGTCAAAACATCATGAATCCTTCCTTCACCAAAATTGGTGTAGGCTTTGTGAATGGATATTGGGTGCAAGAATTCATCGGATAATGAAATGGTATGGGAAAGCCGAGACCTCAAGTGAGGGCCCGGCTTTTTTGGTTTTTGCTATTCCTGCTTGGATTGAGTGTCCGTGCATTGCTTAGACGTGCAGCCACAATCCTGTTCTTCCATGAGCGCTACATCTTTTTGATGCATCTCTTGCTTCGTCGGATAGGCAGATACTTGCTGCATTTCAGCATTCACATCGTTTTGCTGTGGCACGGGCTGCTCCTCCTCGCCTTGCAAGTAGTCATTGCTCTTTTAGTATACACCGCTCTTTGGCGTTCATTCTCCATGGGAAGAGGGAGCGTGAACCAATCAGTGATTACTGCAGACTGAGAATATGCTCCAAATCCTTCAGCGCTGCTGCAGCCGCTGCGACGGGATCTGATTTCCCGCCAATGACAAGCAGGTCACCCATGACATCCGTTTCCACTCGGATCGCTTTTGTCGTGCCTTTTACATTTGCAAACGGGTGCGCAGAGTCAACTGCCAGCAATTCCACAGAAGCCCGGAGCCCTTCCGGAGTGCGGCGAATACTCCCTATCAGCTTTGGTGTCTTACCGGATTGCTGCCATAGCTGGATTTGCTCACGGGTCACTTCTCGCACACTTGATTTCGCGATGTCTGAAAGTGTCAGCTGAGCCCCAAAAGCGGCGTTCGCCAAAATGGTTACTTTGCACGCAGTATCCCATCCATCCACATCAAACGACGGGTCCGGCTCCGCAATTCCCAGCTGCTGCGCCCTCGCAATCGCTTCCTCGCAAGAGATGCCTTCGTCCATCATGCTCGTCAGGACAAAGTTGGTCGTCCCTGTGAACACCCCTTCCACCGCCTGAATTTCACAACCCGCCAAATTGTACTGCAAAAGATCGATGGTCGGTAAGGCAGCCGCCGTCGCCCCGCTAATCTTGAGAGAGACACCATGCTGCTTCGCCAATGCGGACAGACCTGCATAATCAACAACCAGTGCCCCTTTGGACACCGCGATCGCATGCATGCCAGTTTCTAATGCATGCCGTATGTAAGCGAGTCCGGGCCCGCCCGTTTCAAATTGGGATGGTCCCGTTTCAATGAGGACGTCAGCTTGACAGGAACGGATAAAATCCGAACCGGAAAATGGCATATCCCCCGTTTTCTTTTCCGCAGCAAACGCCTCAAGCACTGAAGGCTGCAGCCCCTTCTCATCATAGACACCGTGAGTCGAACGAGCAGTTCCAACCAAAATCACTTCCATGCCATACTGCTTTCGATAGTGGTCCTGACGCAGCATCAATAATCTCGCTACTTGCTTCCCTACCGAGCCATACCCTGTAATCACTACTTTCCATTGTTTCATCCGTCATCCATCCTGTTGGCAATACGCTTATCGAACCAATCTCCTCTGGTGCATGAGTATTGGATTCGCGTCTTGTGGTTTTAGTTTCTTACCGTTTTTTGCAGAGTACAGCTCATCCACATAATCTATGAACAAGATTCCTTGCAGATGATCCATTTCATGCTGGATGCAACGTGCCAGGAAATCCTCTGCTTCCAATATGACCGTTTCTCCTGCCCGGTTGAGGGTCTGCACTTTTACATAAGTCGCACGTTTGACGATACCGACCACTCCGGGGATCGACAGGCACGCTTCGGGCCCTTCCTCCTCTCCGGATTTCTCCAGCAAAACGGGATTGATCAATTCGATGAGACCATCCCCGCAATCCATCACAATCAATTGCTTGGCGATACCGATTTGAATGGCGGAGAGTCCCGCACGCCCTTTATCTGCATAAATGGTTTGCGCCATGTCATTCAAAATCTTTTCCGTGTTCTGCGTGATGGAAGATATTGCTTTTGATCGCTCACGCAAGATCGGGTCACCCAAGCGAACGATTATCCTTTCAGCCATTTCAATTCCCTCCCGCACTGATTTTCCCACGATTTCACCGTAGCAAAGCCTCTCGAATCTGTCAAAGGGAAACCGAGCATATATCTGAAAAATCATCCCCAGCAAGGGTGACAAATGCATGTAGATGCGCTATCTTTATTGGTAAACGATACAGATGTTCCACTTGAAGAGGGAGGCTACCATGCACGCAATAGCATCACAGCTGAATGACACCATTCAGCGCGAAAATCCACATGTATACGAGATGTTGTCCAATCTGGCAAAGCTGATCTATTTCCCCAAGGAAGGTATTCTCAGCCAATCTGCCGAGGCCAAAGCAAAAGCGAAAAAATACAACGCAACCATTGGGATTGCTTTGGAAAACGGACAACCGATGCATCTGAAAGTCATTCAAGATACTTTGTCTGCTTACCAGCCTAAAGACATTTACGAATACGCTCCACCTGCCGGGAAACCAGAGCTGCGTGCCGCTTGGCGCAAAAAAATGATCGAAGAACAACCCTCGCTCGCGAATCATACCTTCAGCAACCCGATCGTGACCAACGCATTGACCCACGGTCTCAGCATCGTTGCTGACTTGTTCGCAGATGTGGGCGACAGCGTGATCATTCCAGATAAAAACTGGGAAAACTACGAGCTGACCTTCTCCATCCGTCGCGGTGCTGAGATTGTCAATTATCCACTATACAACGACAGCATGAAATTCAACGCTGCTGGACTTCGCGATGCAATCCTTGCACAAAAAGACAAAGGGAAAGCTATCGTCGTTTTGAACTTCCCAAACAACCCGACCGGATATACACCTGGCGCTGAAGAGGGTAAAGAAATCCTCGCCGCTCTCAAAGAAGGCGCGGATGCTGGCATCAACATCGTAGCCGTTACCGATGACGCCTATTTTGGTCTGTTCTTCGAAGATTCCATGCAAGAATCCTTGTTCGCTAACCTGTGCGGACTGCACCCTCGTGTGCTTCCGGTCAAAGTGGATGGAGCTACCAAAGAAGAATATGTGTGGGGCTTCCGTGTAGGCTTCATCACGTTTGCTGATTCTTCCAGCGAGCTGCTGAGCGCTCTGGAGCAAAAAACATTGGGTGTCATTCGCGCGACCATTTCCAGCGGTCCACATCCTTCTCAGACTTTTGTTTTGCATGCGCTCACTTCCCCGGAATTCCAAGCTCAAAAGCAGGAGAAGTTCGACATCATGAAAGGCCGCGCTAACCGTGTCAAACACATCCTGGACAGCGGCAAATTTGATGATGCGTGGGGCTACTACCCATTCAACTCCGGTTACTTCATGTGCCTGAAGCTCAAAACAGTTGATGCCGAAGCACTCCGCCAGCATCTTCTGGATCAATACAGGGTTGGTACGATTGCCCTTGGCGAAACAGACCTGCGTGTCGCCTTCTCTTGCATCGAAGAGAACGGGATCGACGAACTGTTCGACATGATTTACAGTGGTGTCAAAGATCTGGAAAAAGCTGCAGTAAAATAAAGGTATACCCAAAAAAGTCCGCACCCCTTTGCGAAGGGGCCGGACTTTTTTTACTACGCTCCCACCTTCCTACCGTTTCAAGGAACCCACGCTGATGATCTTGACTTCAGGAATGATATTGATTTTTGCCTGTGAGAATGCTCGTCCCCAGTCATCCTCTACCGTCCTCCACTGATCATACGCATAGGCGCGGGCGTATTTCCCCAGTCCGATCGGGTCTAGTTGGCGTTTTTGCAGCTTGGCCACCACGGCTTCCATCTTCTTTTTCATCTCGAGAGCAATGGCCTTTTCTAATCGGTCTTTTTCTTTGAGAGGATTTGCCTTGACCAGCACTTCCGTCAACACGATCTGGTGTTTGAAATGGAGATCAAACTGAAATTTGCCATCTTTCACGGAGGTTCGGTACTTATAATCGGTATAGTCTATAGAGAAGCTAATGTTCTTACTCTCTTCGTCTTTCCCTTGAAATGAATTGTCCATCATTTTCATGGTGATGAAAATCGGATGTTTGGTGTCCTGCTGCAGGATTAACAATTGGATGCTCTCAAGCTCGTCCAGCGACTCCATGTAATACCCTCGCTTATCGAGGAGAGCCGTACCCGCTATCTTTACCTTGTTTTCATTTAGTTTGATCTCGGTCAGATACGGGGTTATTCCCTTCTCGTAAAATTGATCGTAGACTTTTCGTGCAGTCGTATAGACCGAAGCTTCACTCTTGTGACCGGAACGAACCAGCTCTCGCAAATAGACGGGCAGCCGTGGCTTATCACGCACACTCACTCCCATCACTTTTTCAATGCTTTCGTCGGCCATGATCAGATCTACCTTGAGGGCGCTTTTCGTATCGCGAAAGATGACATCCAGCAAATCGAACAATCCCTTTTTCATCAATACTTTTTTCGAAACGATGAGATTCTGGACTTTGCCTGTTTCGACGAGTCCATTGGCTTCATCATCAAAGCGATCCCTGCCTTCGCGAAAGGATGAGGCATGCACATGAAGGATTTCCGTCTTTTCACGAGCTTCGGTCCGAAACACCGGGACTGCGGAATAAATATCCAGCTCTCCATCCTTTGTGATATCTACCCCGAGTGTCAAAATCAGCGTCAACTCATCCAGTCGATTTTGCCCGAAGCACCCCGTCAATAAAAGCATCACAGATAGGAGTGCACATCCTAGCCTTTTTGTCATGGATGCATCCTCGCTTTCGATCGGCCGATTGTCACCATGTACAGCCAGAGTAAGATCGGGAAGGCATACGCGACGTACATGCCGACCTCTCCCCCCCATTTTTGAATGGCTTGTACGTGATAAAACGTAGGATTATAAGCGAAAGCCAACAGAACGAAGCCTATCGACAGCCAGATGATAACCTGCCGGTGATTACGCTTTCCCAGCAGCTGACTCGTGCCGAAAGCAGCGGTAAAGTAATAAGGGATGCCAGTGGTTGAAATCAAAAACAAATAAAAGGCAGAGAATACGACTTCGATCCGTTCGATGAAAGGAAATTCGAGGGTCTCAAACAGGTCGAGTGTCGGCCAAATATATGTCGCTACCTGATAAGGGTTAAATTGTACATAGCATGCTATGGTGACAAGCAGGTACACGAACATGGTAATGCTATTCGCAACGATCAGCCCCGGTGCAGCATGCTTTTTGTTTTTCAAGAACGGATACAGGATAAACGCCAGTTCAAAGCCTAGGAACG
Organism: Brevibacillus choshinensis; assembly: GCF_016811915.1. Classification (NCBI taxonomy): domain Bacteria; kingdom Bacillati; phylum Bacillota; class Bacilli; order Caryophanales; family Paenibacillaceae; genus Brevibacillus; species Brevibacillus choshinensis. Next base: position 3,082,355 of record NZ_CP069127.1, read on the forward strand.
ATAAGATGGTCGTTTTCACACCTTTTAGCACAGGAAGCCATCCTTCTTTTAATACGGGGAGCAAGTGAATCCAATACCCCCCTCGCATCGACATAAAGAAAAGAGGAAGCATGATGATCATGCCGATCCCCACAAATTCTGCATACCGTCCAAGCATGCGGATCCCATGCTGGGCAAGCATGGCCTTGGGTATGATGAACAGGAGCATCAACAAATAGTTGGGAGTTTGCGGCAAAACCCAGGTCTGTGTGATGTGAATCGCGGCGTACAGGGTGATCATAAACACGAATAGGCTATATAGGATAAAAAGGATGGAAAGCAAAATGCCCAGCCATTTACCCAAATATCGGAGCAAGAGATCAAAAATCGATTCATTCGGGTGGCGCTTCATAATCTGCAGGATCATCAGTCCACCCACATTTGCCAGCACCCATCCGAGCACGATGGAGATCCAGCCATCCGTACTGGCTACCTCTGCCAAATCGGATGGCAGTGTGATGATTCCAATTCCAATCTGTACCTGCGAAATGAATAAGATGTACTGAAATGTAGTGACATCATTGAATTCGTTTGTTTTCATTATGCATCATCACTTCTATTGTTAGGATCTTGACGAATCAATTGCTTTGTCCGATTCGAAAAAGGACGCTTGATCAGACTCCAGATCGGCAATCGGACGAGATTGTCTCTCCATGCAACCGGGTGAAAAGGAGCAAAGGGGCTTCCATACGGTGTCCCCAATGAATCGAGGGTGATCAGATGAACAGTCAAGATCATCAGGCCGATCACGAGGCCGATAATTCCGAACATGTATGCCATCACCATCATCGGAAAGCGAAGAATCCGAGCAGCCGCTGATAGATCGGCATTCGGCATAATGAACGAAGCAATGGCCGTCGCGGCTACTACGATTACCATGACATTACTGACGATCCCTGCAGAGACTGCCGCTTGTCCGATTACGATACCTCCTACAATCCCTACCGTTTGTCCAATTTTGGATGGCAGTCGCAGACCAGCCTCTCGCAGCATTTCCAGTGTAATCTCCATGATGGTGGCTTCCAAAATGGGAGGAATGGGCACTCGTTCCCGAGACTCCCCGATCGAAAGAATTAAGCTGAGCGGAATGATTTCATAGTGAAAAGTAAGCGCAGCGATATATAGCGCTGGTAAAAAGATAGAGATCAAAAAACTGACAAATCGCAGCATCCTGATAAAGGAGGAAATGATCCAACGCATGCTGTAATCATCGGGGCTATGAAAAAACGAGGCCAGTGTCATCGGCCCAACCAGCACCCAAGGGGAATGGTCCGCGACAATGACGATTCTTCCCTGGAGGATATGGGAAGCAGCAGAATCAGGACGCTCTGTCGACAGGTATTGTGGGAAAGGGGTAAAGGAATTGGTCTCGATCAACTCCTCCAGCTCGCCGATGTTGATGATCGCATCAATGTTGATCTTGCTAAGCCTGTCTTCCAGCATTGCCACTATTTCACTGTTCATGACATCGCCCAAGTAGAGCAAAGCTACCTTTGTCTGGCTTCTTGCCCCGATCCGTGTCTCCTGAATCTTCAGCTCACCATCCGGAAGATATCGGCGAATCAAGGAAATGTTTTGTCCCAGCGACTCGACAAAGCTTTGCCGAGAAGCTTTTATCACGGTTTCTTTAACCGGTTCGCTCACGTCCCTCTGTGGCCATCCCGGGGTGTTCAGGACCAAGCACTGCGACTCTCCCTCCACAAAGAGGATGCTTTTCCCACTGAGGATTCCTTGCTGGACTTCAATCCAGGATGAAGTCGCCTGTTTTGACCCGATGGATACTTCCAGATTGTCCAAGCCAGTATAAGTGACGGTTTCGAATAACAAAGAGCGCAACACATTGTCATTAATGCTGTTTTTATCCACCATATTGTCCAAATAAGCCAACAGTGCGGAATGATTGGTTTGGTTGATCACAAATTTGGTCGCAATTAGATCCGGAGCATCTGAGAATAGGGAATGCAGCTTTTGCAAGCAAACGGACAGATCTGTGCTGATGAGTTCCTCGTCAGCCCCATTCATCTTGATCTTCAATCGATGATTCTTTCCGAGCCGTCTAAACTGATGTCTCATGACAATATCTCCTAGTAGCAGGAAGTACATTTCCGTTGCATTCTCCCATATCGTTTCCCGAAGTTACCAAAAGTATGAACGAATACCCGTCGTAGAAATCGGTTGGGTGGATCCAAATAAAAAAGCGCTTTGGCACTTGCCAAAACGCTCCTTTTCAACCTGCTTGCACCTCCCTTATTCCTCAAGGGAAAACGCCTGCTTTTTGATGTTCAAGGTCCCAATGTATATGGATACCAGCACGAACAGCATGCCCAACGCATGGAACCAAGTAAACGCTTCGTCCAAGAGCAGAACCGCGATCAGGGCGGCGCTAATGGGCATCATGCCGGTAAACAGGCCTGCTTTGGATGCCTCGACCTTTGCCACTCCTTTATACCATAGGAAGAAAGACAAGACGCTCGCGGTAACGGCGTAATAGACAACGAGCAGCCACACGCTTGCAGGCACACTTCCCCAATCGAAGCGAAGTCCTTCCATGATCGCAAGCGGAAGGAACAGTACAAAGCTGATTCCATTTATAGCCGTTGTCATTTGAAACGGTGTGATTCTGCCGGACAACCTCTTGGCAAAAATGGTGAACAGCGCTTCACTGATCACAGCGAGAAATACGAGTAGATTCCCGAGCACGCCGATGGCAGAAGTTTCCTGACTTTCACCCGTAAAGGTAATCAGCCCAATTCCGCTGACTGAGAGTAGGATTGCCCACATACTGTTTTGCTGCAGCTTTTCCTTGAGAATCCAGAAAGACAGCAACGCAATGCATGCCGGCACCGTGCTGGTAATGATCCCCGCAGAGGTAGCCGTGGTCCACTTTACGCCGTACAGCATGCAGATACTAAACAAAAAGACACCGAAAAAAGATTGCCAAAAAAGGACGGTTCCCTCTTCTCTGCTCCAGGATGACTTCCATTCGCCTCGCATGGACAACAGCGGAAGAAGGATCATCATCGCGATCACGAACCTCAGCTCGGAAAATAGAAAAACAGGGATATGTGAGACGATTTCCTTCCCGATGGAAATATTGATGCCTACCAAAGCCATGGATAAGGCTAGCTGGATATAGGCGAGCTGCATCGTTTCTGATCTCCTCTCTCTTCCTACGTTACCAGTAAATATTTTCCACCCAGAAAGAAAACCCTTCTTTTCTCAACCGGCATAGGGCAAATCTTTTGTTTGTCCAGACGATACCTTTCTTTTTTTCTCGGCAGCACCCACAATCCATGCTCCAAAAGGCAATTTGCCCAATCCATAGGAGATCGCGAATGAAAGGATCGAGCACAAGACAAAGGCAACGAGGCTTCCTGCCAAGCTGTTATGAAAGACCTGAAGCGCGTTCAATCCTTTCATCACGTACGTAAGCACCAGAGCGTGCATTAAATACGCCCCGTAGGAGTATTTGCCGAGCAGGGCAAACCATTTGCTCCCCTTCCACTTCCCGAGCCACAAGGCAGCTCCATATACGAGCAGAAGCTGTGCGACCGTGTACAAAAACATGGATGGCTTCAGAGAAGTCGCCACGTTCAGATTGATCATTCCATGGCCGGAATCCCGGAATAATTCGTAGCCGATGTAGACATACAAAAGAACGAAGCTTGTACAGATCCACAGCCACCTGCGCTGGATGGTCTGTCGAAAGGTCGCCAGCGTGACGGCGGCCAGTCCCCCCATGAGAAAGTAAAAAAAGTAATAGAATGCATTTCGATCCCGGTACTTGATCCAATACGTATCCAGCAGCGTCACATCAAAGCGAAATGCGTGAGCCGGAATGTACCGGGAGGAAAACCACATGAACCCTCCGTACAAGAGGCTCATCATTCCTATGGCAACCGTGAAACGAATCTTGCTGCTCGCCCATTTGCGGAGAGCACGAAACACTGACTGCCAAAGCGGATACAACAGATAAAATTGAAAGATCATGACCACGAACCAAAGATGATAAGACGCCGTACCTGTCAAGAAGCTTTTCATCATGACCCAAAGAGGATCTTTCCCTCCCCACGGATTGGGCTGCAAGGCGAGGTAGACAGCGGTCCATATGGTATAGGGGATCAGGATTTCCACTACTCTTTTCCGAATGAAGGTCGGATAGGATATTCGGTCGTAGTAATTATAAAATAGGACGAGCCCCGTCATGAATATGAAAGCAGGTACAGCAAATTTCAGGAAGTGAAACAGCATGCCGTACATGATCGCGGTGTGCTCATCTATCCCAGGCTTTCTCATGTAGATGCCTATGACATGCTGATAGACAACGGCCAGAAAAGCAAAGGAGCGAATCAAATCAAGTTCGGCAATTCGTTCTTTTCGGGTCATTTCAAAAATCCCAAACCTTTCCATTATTATTCGATTTTGGTTTTCCTTTTTCATCTTACCCTTCCGTTTTCCCATCGACAAGTCTATCACAAAAGAAAAGCCGATGCCCGTAGGCAACAGCTCCCTTTTGAATCGTTCGGGTTCTATTTTCCTCGCGAGGAGCCTACCCCTTTTGGAGGCTCCGCTCTCTTTTTGAATCGCAGTCGAGCAATCACCCACAGCAAGAGTGGGACCATGGTATAGATCGAGGTGGTCTGCACCCCTGCGAGGAGCTGGATAAATGATGAGAGCTGGGACAGGTTTGGGGCCGTCCAAAAGCTGAAGACGACCAATAAAAAGCCAATCGGTAGGACGATAGGACGATAATCATCTAGACGCAGCCATTGAGCGGTCCCCAATGCCAATGCATAAAAGAAAACAGAAATCTTGATAAAGGCCCCTGTCACCCATGTCGCCATCACGACGGCATCGATGTTCTCAAAAAAATCGGCATAGCTGATCATCTGGATCGCCGTATAGAACGGGTACGTCATAAACGACACCTCATTTCCCAAAACCAACAGGCTTGAGCTATTGATCGCCGTTAATGCGAGCATGGCTGAGACGACAGTGAGCGTTCCTGTACGCATCCCCTTCTCCTCATCTGCTCGAAATGGCAGAAGGAACGAAAACAGGATGACTTCGCTAAACCAGCCTTGTGGAGTCACCGCCCCTTTTAAAGCTGGCATGATGCCGTGCTCAAACATGGGGAAAAGATGCTCCGCTTTCATGAATGGGATCATCAGTACGAGCAAGATCCCGTAGAGGAGCACAACGGTAGGCACAAATACTTGCGCAGCTCGGGCGAGCACTTCCACTCCTGCGCGAATCGTGATGGCACAGATGAAAACGATACTGCCTATCACCGCAAGCAAAGGGGTCTGATGGAGGAAGGAGCCGACAACGAATTCACCGTACTGTCGGATGATATTGCCGTTCGTGTAGAGCAAATCAAAGAGAACCAGAAAACTGGTTATTTTCCCAAGAAACGATCCTATGATTTTGTCGCTGTACTCGACAATGCTCTGTCCAGGAAATGACTTATGCAGCTGAAACACAAGATACACGGTCAGAAAACCTGTCAGGGAAGCGATCATGGGAGAGAGCCACATGTCACGACCTGCCTGACGTGAGGTTGTGGCAGGAACCAGCAAGTCAGCGGTCGCCACGATAACCGGAAACACCAATATCCCTATTTGAGCCGCCGATAAGTACGGTCTATCCTTCATTCTTGCTCACCCGAATATGCATCAAATTTTAAAAGGGAAGAAAAAGGCTTATAGATGCGAAGGAGGACCTGTGTCGCACCCGGCAAAGCAGGGTTGTGAACCAGAAGGATCGCAATAAACCAGCTCGCAAACAAGATGGTCGTGTAGGCAGCCTTCGTTTTCCAATGACTGGCCCGCAGCACCGGCCATTCATACCAAGTCATGAGGAATGCTACCAGCGATATGCCTACGATGGCTCCCCATCTCATCTTTCCTTTACCTCGGATTCCGGGATGCCTGCCGGGATCGTAGCCAAACCAGGACGTCTAATGTGCGAGGTTACTTTCAAGTCTACTGCGATGGTGGGAAACACTTCTCCCCACTTGTCTTTGACTTCCGCAAATTCTTTTGGGTACTTCCGATGGAATTGGGTCGCAAACCCGAAAATATCCACTTTCATCTCATGCTGCACTTTCTGCAAGGTTGCCTGGATGCGAGCCTCGATGTCTTTTCCCAGTGCCACTTGCATGATGTGCATCAAAGAGGGGTTCACCAGGTTGAGATTGGTACCATTTTGAATGAGATCCCCTTCTGTTTCGATTTTGACCACCATTTTCCATTTTCCGTTTTCAATCACCGGATAGAGCTTGGTGGACTCGCGTAAGGGGTTTAACGAGACGAAGCCTTTCACATTCTTCGCCTTGACGGTCACTGTTGTCGAAGAGATCTCATTTCGTAACCACATCACACCGCGTGTATCCCGCTCAGAGAGCTGACCAATCATTTTACCCTCTTTAAAGACGGCACTTCCATACAAATACGGGATGGCTGTTACAGGTCCTTTCGTTTCAGGTGATTGCTGCAGATTGATCATGGGAAGAACGGCTGCCTTGGAGGAGCTCATCAGCATTTTCAAAAGCTGAATCAAAGTCACATCCATCCCCACATGAAGTCCAGACAATTCATGGACCACTACCGCCGAGTATCTCTCCAATTCCGGCGTGACCTTCAGCAAATCCACAGCTTTCCCTTTGCTTACGTAAAGGAAGGCACGGTTCCTCGGTTCAGGGTGGCGCGCCAAATAATCGACGAATTCCTTGATCCCTTCTCTCGCGAGCTCTTCCCCGTAGATATACACCTTACAGTGTCCCCAGAAGATCATTCTCGGAATTTTCATCTGGATTTTGGACATCGCATCCGCTATATTGGCTCCTTTCTCTGTCTGCACGAGCGTCACGCTTTTCAACCCGCCTCCCTGCGTGGCACCGCCGCCACCGAGCGTTCGAGGTATGAATACCTGGATCGAGAGCTCGATTTCCTTGTTCTCAGCCTTGTCGATCGCGGCTGCCGTTACGATAGCGACATCGTTCACCTCGATCCTGTCCCAGCAGCCGCTGAGCAGTAGGCTGCACATGATGATCCATACAAGCATTCGCTTTACCATGTGGCACCACGCTCCGCCTTTATCTGCTGGATGGGCCAAACGATGCTTTGTACGCCGCGAGCGTACAAAGCGAGCTCGGGGGGATCGGTTAAAGAGATGTGCTGGTGGGACAAGCTGTTTTGCTCGATTTGCAAGACGGCTTTTTGCAGCCGCCACGGCTCGTGGTACACATTCGCTCCATGGAGCCGTTTCGTTCTCATGCATTCACAAAACAGCGTGTATCTTTCCGTCAGCCAGTTTTCCAACGTCCCCCCCTTTGCCTGGAAGACGTCTGAATCTGGACCATAGACAGCAGAAAATTGCTTCGCTTGCGCCTGGCTTCCTGCCCTTTTCGACTGAATCGTTACGCCTTCCCGATTTAAGCGAAAGTCCATGGATGCCTGGTAGTAGGGGAGTCGATACCACCTTTTTGCTATCGTCGTAATCAACGGATTCGAGGCATCAAGCGAAAGAAAGTAGATCCCCGATTTTCCTGAAGCCTTGACATAGGTACGCACATTAATTTCAGGAAAAGAAGTGGTGTAGGGAATAGGCGGCAAGCAGCGCAGGCGTACCCCTGTCATCCTGAAGGGAATGATGCTGATCCATCCAACGCCCTCATAGGTATCAATCTCAAGCGAATGCGGGACCAGTGGACGAATAAGGGCAGGCGGGACGGCCCAATGAGCAAAGAGCAGATGCTCCCATGTCTGCGTCATGATCCACCCCTTATGGTTCGTGCGATTGTTGATCGATTGGACCTTCGGATGAATAGGAATCACCCCTTTCTGTGCCCTTACTCACGGCTATCTGTACTCGTTTGCTTCACTTTGGGCTGAAAAGCGAGCGGAACCTGCGTTACCTTGCTGGTCGTCTCATCCAGTGCGATCAAATCATCTGCCGTGACCTCTTTCAGTGACGTTTTCCCCAGCGCGAGAATCGCGATTTCAAATTCCTCTGCGAAGGCGAAAAAGAAGTTCGCCAAATGAGTCGCAGCCTTTTCCGCATCAAACTGATCTTTCAATGAGCCTGGATACCAGGTGAGCTCAGTGGGTGGCTCCCACGGGATGGCCTTGGTGACTTGATCGTGCGTCATTGCCCATACAATGGCCGTTCCCATGAAGATGCCGTCAGCTCCCAGAGCCAACGCTTTCAGACACTCCCCTGGCGTCGCGTAACCGCCCCCGGACAAAAGGGTAATTCGGTCTTTGACTCCCCGTTCGTTCAAATAGCGAACGGCGCGAGAGAGTGCATAAATCGTGGGCAGACCAAAGTCATCCTCCAGAATAGGAGGACTTCCTTTTGTCCCGGCTTGTCCTCCATCAATGCTGATAAAGTCGACACCAGCCTGAATGGCGATTTCCATGTCTTCCTCCAAAACAGAGCTGGCGCATATCTTTACGCCAATGGGGACACCCCCGTGATCGTGCGAAGCTTTTCCACAAGCTTTGGAAGATCCTCCGGCTTTTGGACTTCTGGATGCAGGGAGGGTATGACGACGAATTCCTCTCCTTCCACTCCCATGATTTGACTCGCTCGCCCCTGGATGTACTCCGCCGGTATGAAACTGGCAGATCCGGCTGAAGCCCCTGTCCAAAATGGATTTCAATCGCATCTGCTTGTCTCAAGGTCTCCGGCTCTTTTGCCCATTTCCCTGAGCTGTACTGCAGGATAAGGTGTTTGGCATACTGTCTCTCTTCCGGCAGCAAAGGTCCTTCCCCTGTGTTGGTGAGGGTCCCTGCGGCAGCGGTTCCTTTGGCAATGGCGATCTTTACGTTCTCGCTGATTCCGATCCCGTATCCCATCGCCCCTGACATAATCGGCAAATCCAACTTCAGTGGTTTCTTTGCCATGGGACCGATGACAATACTGAGGTCCACCTCCGCATCTTCGGGTGCCGGCATTCTCGCGAGCTGGGCGGGAGAAAATATGAGTCCATCAAAGGTGAGAACCTTTCGGGAGCTGCCAAACGGACGTTCAATGACTTGACCCGACGCTGCTCTCAGGCTGTTTTCCAACACGATCTGCGGGTGAATTTTTCGCATGGCGGAAATCATCTCGAACACATTCTCCGGATAACGGTCATCCATCAGACGTTTCATGAATCGGCCGAGGAGCCATTGTGTCAACGGGCGAAACAAGAAGAACATCAGCACCCCGATGCACAAACTAGCAAGTAGCGTGCCCGCGAAAGAGCCAATCAGGAAGGGAAGCCATTTTCCATTCATGTGTTACTCCCCCTTTTCATCCGTTTTCATGCTACCTCCTCACTTAGACTGCCCAAAATTGGAAATACGAACCCCATCCATGCCGGTTACTCGGTTTTCACTTCTTCCTGTGGAATTCCAGCCGGGGCAGAGATTAATCCCGGACGCCGTATAGCCACTCTGACGTCTGTCTTCACTTCCAATTGCGAAAAGATTTCGTCCCAACGGTCTTTGGCTTGTTCCCATTCCTTTGGATATTTGCGATGAAAGGCGGCCGCAAATTTAACCACGTCTGTTCGTAATTCATGCTGCAACACATCCAGGGCCATCTTCATTCGTTCATCGATATCCTTTTGCACAGACGTCTGAAGCATGGCCACATACTTCGGGTTCATCAGATTCAGCTGAGTACCGTTTTCGACCACATCCCCTTCTGAGTCTACTTTTACTAGCATGGACCATTTGCCATTCTCAATCTTCGGCAGCAGTGTCGTTTTCGTGCGAGTCGGGCTTACAGATACGATTCCTTTCTCGTCTTTGATCCGAACTGTGATCGCTGCCTTTTGCATCTCGTCGCGAAGCCACAGCAACCCCCGTGTCGCTGTCGGTGAAACCTTGCCGATCAATTTGTCTCGTTTCAGGATGGCTGTCCCTGCCATGATTCCTCTGATCTGGATGTCTTCTGGACTTTTCAGATTCTTACCGTCCTCGATCATCGGAATGGCGACAGCTTCTGCCTCACTTCTCAGCATGTTCCGGTAATCGACCAACGTGACTGCCATGGCGATATGAAGGTTCGCATACTCTCGGAGTGATTCTGCCGTAGACCGCTCCAATGCCGGTGTGATGGTAAGCATATCGAGCCCTTTCCCTTTTGAAACATATAAAAATGATCGATTCCGCGGCTCCGGGTGACGAACGAGAAAGTCTATATGATCCGCGAGGCCATGCTTGGCAGCCTCTTCCCCGAATAAATAAACTTTGCAATGTCCCCAGAAGATTTTTCTGGGGATTTTGGTTTGGAGCTTGGACATCGCATCAGCAATATTGATGCCTTCACTGCTGCGCATCATGGTCAACTTTCCTTCCCCACCCCCTACACTTCCTCCTCCGGCGCCGCTTCCCCCCAATGCTCGGGGGATGAATACCTGTACGCTGAGCAACACCTTGTTCTTTCCTTCCATATCGATGGACGCGGCTGTGATGATCGCCAAGTCGTTGATCTCCGTTCGATCCCAGCACCCCGTCAAAAGAATGGTACACAACCCGAGTACGATCCAGTTTGCCCTCATCCGGAATCCACTCCCCTGACTTTGCTCCTTTTTCTAGAAAAGAAGGAGAAAAGCAAAAGAATGCCCGGCATGATAACGAAAAAGAGAGACAAGTAAAAAGGAACCACTCGTATGTTCCACTCTGATAATGTCGCAAAGTTCGGCAGTCCCCAAAAGCTGAACAGAACGGTGAGCCACCCTATGGGGAGGGCGACTAGGCGATAATTGGACAGCTGAAGCCATTGGGCCGTCCCAAGCACGGACGCATACAGGAAAATCGAGACCTTTATGAACACCCCTATGACCCATATCGCCATAACCCCGGACTCCAGATTTTCAAAAAAATCTGCGACGCTGATGTATCTAGCCACATCCATGATGGGAAACATGAGCGTTTTGGACACGTCACCCATTAAAAACCAGGTCGTGAGATTCGCAACGATCATGGTGATCATTGACGCAAAGACCGTGATCATGGCAGCTCTCTTCCCATTTTTCCGATCATCCAGAAAGGGAAGCAGAAAGGATAACAGAAATGCTTCGGAAAACCACGCCTGTGGGAGTATGGCCGCCTCGAACGTTGGAATCAGGCCATTTTCGAGCACAGGGAAAATGCTTTGCGGTTCCATATCTTTTAGGACGAGAAGGATCATTACGACCAATGGAGCGACAAACAAGGGGAAAAAAACTTGTGCGGAACGAGCCAGCACTTCAATCCCCCCCTGGACTGCATAGACACAAACCATCACCAGGACCGCACTCACGATAATGGTCGGCGTGTCTCTCAAAAATAAAGTAATGAACTCCGTGTATTCCCGAACGATGCAGCCATTGATCTGCACCAGGATGAACAAATACAAAAATCCGATGACCTTTCCGGCTGCCACCCCTACAATTTGCTCGCTCTGCTGGATGATGCTGAGCTTTGGAAAACGTTTGTGCAGGTGACAGGCAATGAACACCGCTAGAAAGCCCATGAGGGAAGCCCAGATGGGAGAGATCCACAAGTCGTTGGATGCTCGCTTTGCCATGATGCTCGGCCCTATAATCATGGCAGTTGACATGATGGTCGAATACAGGATCATCGCTGCTTGCGTACCCGATATTTTTCCCTGTTCTAGCACAGCTCTCCCTCCTGGTGCAACGAGTCATGGATTACGGCCTTATGACTTGTGAACGACTCTGTTGTCGTTTCCGCAACGAACCGACAAGCAAGAGAAGCAACGGCAGTACTGTCAGAATGGACGGGCCATAGAATGGAAAAGCATACATATCGAATTGGAGCCCTGTATCGAAATCAGGATAGGACCAAAAGCTGAAAAGACCAATTAATAATCCAAAAGGCAGGACCAAATAACGGTATTCACTCGCCCTCATCCATTGACCTGCCCCCATCACAGTCACGTAATAGAAAACCGAGATCTTGACAAACATGCCCAAAATCCAGATCGCCATAATCAGCGATTCCATGTTCTCAAAAAATTCGGCAACGCTAATATACCGAAACGCTACCATAACGGGAAAAAGGAAATCCCCCACCTGCTTTCCCAGCACAAACAGAATGAACAGGTTGATCATCGTGAGAAGCATGGTGATGCCAAATACGGTCAGAAATCCTGAGCGCATACCTTTTTCCACATCTTTCACATAAGGCAGGAAGAAAGACATGATAAACATTTCGCTGAACCACCCGCCTGGTACCAAGGCGCCTTTTAGGGAAGGCAATACGCCATGCTCCAGGACCGGAAACAAGTAATCCAGCTTCATATCCCCCAGAAGGAGCGGCATAAAGAATACGGGTATTAAGAAAACTGGGAAAAACAATTGCGCTGTTCTCCCCACCACTTCAACACCACCCGTTACGGCGAAAGCACAAACACCAATCATACTGATGACGATGACACTGACTGGCGTACGGTGGAGAAAATTCGCCACAATGAACTCCGCGTAGCTGCGAACAATGAAGCCCGTCAGATGCAAATAGAAAAAGATCATGAGGAAACCGATCACTTTGCCACCTAGACGCCCCAATATTTCTTCACTGTACTGGATGGCTGATTTTTGCGGGTACAGGCGATGCAAGCGTATGGCAGTCCAGACCGTAATCACCCCGATGAACGCTGCCCAGATCGGAGATAGCCAGAGATCATTCCTGGCGTATTTACCGGTGATGCCAGGAATCCACATCACTCCTGAAGCCACAACAGCGAGGAACATCATCATGCCCATTTGTGACGCTGATATTTTCCCACGTTCCAGCATTTGCTCACCCGCTCCTGTCCATTACTCTGGGAAGATCCACAACGGCTTAAGGATTGATTGCACGATAGTCGTAGGGCCAGGCAAGTTGGGAAGGTCAAACATGGAGAGGACCCAGGAGATCGTCACGAGGGTGAGGAACACCCATTTGTCCTTTTTCGTCAGCTTCTTGACTCTTGGCCACTCGTACAAGATCAACACCACAGCCAAAGCTGTCATGCTAAGAATCAGTCCCCATTTCATGATGACTCCCCTCCTTTTGTCGGTCCTGGTTTTAATCCCGATGCTTGTCTATACGTATTCGGTTCTCCGGTTAAATGCGGACGTGTGTCCATCATCCACCAAGGCGCACGAATAAGTGTGTCCTTTAATTCCCCCACCTTCAAAGGGCCGATCGGACTCAGGTATGGCACACCGAACGATCGCAGGGAACATAAGTGGACCACCACTAAAATAATTCCAAGCATAATCCCTAGCAAACCGAGTGTTCCCGCGAGCAGCATCATGGGAAAACGCAGAATCCTTATGGAAATACCCGCAATGTAGTGGGGAATCATGAAGGAGGCAATTCCTGTGATGGCGACGACAATGACCATCGGTGCAGATATGAGCCCTGCCTGTACCGCTGCTTGCCCGATCACCAGCGCTCCGACAATACTGACTGCCGCACCTATCTGCTTGGGCAACCGGACTCCTGCTTCGCGCAAAGCTTCGAATGTGATTTCCATGAGCATGGCTTCCACTAGCGCCGGGAAGGGTACCGCTTCACGCGAGGAAGCCATGCTGATGAGAAGAGAGGTGGGCACCATTTCATGATGATAGGTGATAAGGGCAACGTACAAAGAAGGCAGCACTAACGACATCGAAGTAAACAGATAGCGAAGCCAACGAATCGCTGTACCGGCTATCGAGCGTTGGTAGTAATCCTCGCTGGATTGAAGCAGCGAAAACAAGGTAGTCGGTGCGATCAGGACAAAGGGTGTACCGTCTACAATGATTGCGATGCGACCTTCGAGCAGATTCCCGCAGACGACATCCGGGCGTTCCGTGCTCAATATTTGGGGAAACGGCGACGCTGGTTGATCCTCAATCATTTCTTCGATATAGGAACTTTCCAAGATCCCGTCCATATCGATCCGATCTAGCCGGGAGTTTACTTCCGTGATTAATGACGGGTCGACCACCCCCTCGATATAGGCAACTACGACGTAGGTCTTTGTCAATCCCCCAACCTGCTTGCGCTCCATCTTGAGCGCAGGCGTCTTGATCAGTCTTCGCAATAAAGAAGTGTTGACTCCGATGGATTCCGTGAAGCCTTCCCTCGGCCCGCGGACCACTCCCTCGGCCGCTGGTTCTTCGATCGACCGCTTTTCCCACTTCGGCAATCCGATGGAGATGGCCAGCTCCTGCTGGTCGATGAGCAGGACCGGGTATCCGCAGGAGATCGATTCCACGCAAGCCTCTACCGAATTGATATCATGCCATTTTGAAACTGGAATCGCTCTTTGCAAAAAATCGTTCGTACTCATCTCGATGTTGCCTCTGCCAGCCATGAGAGGGGCGAGGACTCTGGCATCCAGCTCCTCGATGTTTGCCAGCCCATCGATGTATATTAATAGGGCGGGTGTGGTACCGAAGATCAGAAACGATCGGAAAACAATATCCGAGCAATTGGTATAGAGGGAGCGCAGGAGTTCTTCTGTTTGTGCCAGGTTTTTACCGAGCAAGGTTTGCGTGGGAGCTTGCTGCTGATTGATTCTGCCCTTGTTCCTTCTCCACCACTTTCGGGCATTTCCCGCCACTTTTTCTCCCCCCTTCTGAAGCCGATCCAAGTTAAGGAAATTTTGCCCAAGGAATACCACTTTTATCCACGGCCGGACTTTGTCTGGATTGCTCTCTATTGCCGCTCCAAAATGAAATGGTGAGATTTGGGTTGCAAATTTGGACGCAAATTGATTCCGATGATTCCCCTGGGTATCGTTCTGACTGACAGCGGCTTCTGTGACGGCTAGGCTTCACAAGAACTCCATTATGCCTGCATATAACGAAAAAAGCCTGTAGAGAATGACAACTCTACAGGCTCAAGTTTTTTGGGGCCAGACGGGATCGACGTTATCCCGAACCTGGATCCATTCTCCTCATAGGCACGAGGGACGCGTACGTAAAGCACCGCCAAACCCATTCGGCTGGGCCGAAGCGATACCGAGAGAGCCACCATCTGCTGGCCGCGATCTGCAGCGGGTAAACGATCAAACAAATCAACAAGCCTGCCCCCATGCCAGCTTCCCCGTACAGATGAAAAATACGAACAATCCCCACCGAAATCAATGTTTGCCCCAAATAATTCGTCAAGGCCATCCGTCCCACAGGCTCGAGATGCCTGAGCAGGCTGCGGCCCCTTTTCGTTTCATACAAAAGCAGCAATGAACTCATATAAAAGCCGCACAATGTCAAGCCGCTCCACTCGACAAACACTTGCACAGACACGGATGCTGGCGCTGGAAAACGCACCCAATCGCCATGCAAGAGCGGAATCATCGAGACGAGAACAGCACTTAATACGAGAAGTACCCACCACAGTCGTTTGATCACGGGTAGATACTCCTGTGCCCGTTGAAGCACCCCGCGTCTCTCCAGGTAAAAGCCAATGAGAAAGAGCGGCAAGATTGACCAAATGGCAAACCATTCGTTTTCCATCAGCAGCGGCAGCTCGTTCGTGAGGCGAAAAGACAACCAGTCCGACCAGGTACCGAAGTTGTATACCTCGCTCGCTTGAACCGCCAATAGAGGGGACACTGCGTTCACTGCCTCCGCAGAATCTTCCGGAGTGAACAGTGTGATGGCGTAGAGAGATTGAAGGCTAATCACAAGCAGCCACGTCCATCGGAGAACAGCTCTATCACTCGCCCGATAAAAGAAAATCAAAAGCAATCCCGTCAAGGCGTAGGTATGTAAAATATCTCCGTACCATAAAAAGAAAAGATGGGCTAAGCCAAACATCAAGAGCCCAACCAGTCTTCTCATATAGAGAGAGCGTACGGCAAACCCTTTTTGTTCCGCTCGACTCATAAACAAGGAAAAGCCTGCACCAAACAATATTGAGAAAATGGTGTAGAACTTGGTCTGTACAAACATATCGAACAGAAGACGAATCCAATCATCCAAGCGGGTATGCCCAGCAGGCAAACCATTCTCGGGAAGAAATAACGCAGGCTGCAAGAACGTCGGCATATTGACTAAAAAAATCCCAAACAAGGCGAAACCGCGAATCACATCCAGTTGGCGAATCCGATCTCCCTCAGCTACAGGAGCTGCTTTCACACTCTACCTCCTTTTTTTTGGGCCATCGACATCGTTTGATGCCAGCATACCAAAAAATGAATGCAAGTGCAGTCACAAATGGACCATATCAAACCAATGCCAGCCCTTCCTTCCGGCACAATAGGCTCTTCCTATTGTTGTACCTTCACAGAAAAAGCCAGGTGCCACACGACTGATACGTGTAACAACTGGCTTCCTATTTGCTGGGAACTGACGATCAAGTGGTCCCTTTTTTGTATGCCGCAGCTGTCTTTCGCCCAAAATCCAAGAGCATTCCCATGCAACCTGCCACCAGAGCAGGCATGATCCATCCAGCTCCTTCTGCTTGGAAAGGCAGAACATTGAGCCATGAGTCCCAAACGTGGTCCATGAATGTACTGTTAATCATGTCGATGACACCGAAGATGGCGACGATATACACCGTCGTCGCATACACGCTCGAAGACTCTGGAAGCAGCCTGCCCATTAGCGCCAAGACGATCAGTACGATCGCAACTGGATAAATAGCACCCAAAATCGGAACGGAAACGCTCAAAATCTGAGTCAGACCCAGATTGGCAATCGCCATGCTAAGCAGACACAAGATCGTAACCCACACCCGATATGACAGACTGCCAAATAGCCCTTGAAAGTATTGACTGCAGGACGTGACGAGCCCGATAGACACACATAAGCAAGCTACGGTGAACACAGCACCAAGGATGATAGTACCACTCTCGCCAAATAGATGCTCCATGAGGCTCGTCAAAATTTGGGCGCCATTCTCCGCCGCGCCCAGAAAAGCGCTCCGAGATCCAAGGCTTCCTAAAATGACATAGATGATTGTGAGGAGGATACCGGCACCCAGACCGGCCATAATCATATACTTCGATAACGCCTTTTGGTCGCTTACCCCTTTACTTCGCAAGGTGTTGGCAATCACAATGCCGAAGACAAGAGCAGCAAGCGCGTCCATCGTTAGGTACCCGTCCAAAAAGCCTTGAAGGACTGGATGATCCGCGTACTTTTCCACCGGCTCGGTAAGTGAGCCCATTGGCGTGATCAAGCTTTTAAGAAAAATAACCGCGATCAAGATCAGCAAAGTCGGTGTCAGCCATTTACCAAAACGATCGACCAGCTTTGAAGGCGATAAGCTCAGCCAAAAGACAAGACCAAAAAATACAATCGTATAGAGCAAAAGACTAAGTGGAGATTGCATCCACGTTTCGGGAATGAACGGACCCATCCCCATTTCAAAAGCCAAGCTGCCTGCCCGGGGTATCGCTAACCCCGGACCAATCGAGACGTAGATCAAGAATGGAAAGATCAGGGCAAAGAGGGGATGCACACGGGTCGCCAAATCATGAAACGTCCCTGCTTTGGCAATCGCCACTACCCCCAAGATAGGCAAACCGACAGCGGATAAGATGAAGCCTGTGAGGGATATCCAGACATTTGCCCCAGCGGATTGCCCTAAAAATGGTGGAAAGATGAGGTTGCCTGCACCAAAAAACATGGAAAAAAGCATAAAACTAAGTAAGATAACTTCGCGCTTTGATAGCCTTATCATTGACGATCATACATCCTCCCATCATAATGAGAGGCATTCTATCAATATTTCTTAACAGATGCTAGTCATCCAATCATATTCGCAATTGCAAAATCATTGTAAGTTTTCATTTTCCATGACACGTTTCAGCCATTCGTCAACGAGTGCGGTAAATAAGCCACTCTGCTCGGTCTGCAGATTGTGACCTGCCCGGTCGAGGACCGCAATGCTGGCACGCGGGTATTGTTCCAATATGGCCCATACATCCTGATAGCCTGTCACATGATCCTGTCTGCCTGTTAAAAACAGGACAGGCTTGTCAAACGGTACTGGCTCTCCCCATTCAAAAGAAAATTCGTATCGTTTGCTTATCTTTTGCAAAAAATCAGGATCTGCTATTTGAAGCCCAGGCAGAATCTCTTTTTCAAATCGCTCCCAGTTGTACCGATCCTGCACAACAGACAAAGGTGTAAATCTACTTTGTTGTTCAGGAGTAAGCGAAGCCACAAATTCTTTGTCCTGAGCGATGACTGCTGGCATAGGCAAAATGCGTTTGGCAGCGATTGGTTCAACAAGGGGGCAAATGAACAGCATGCCCGCTACCCTCTCTGGCTGTCTGGCTGCAATGGCTCTGATCAAATATCCCCCGTATGATTCCCCCGCCAGTAAATACCTTCCCTCAGGAATCATTTTCTCTATGAACCTTTCCACCACTTCAAGCATGTGATCTGATCCCTTTATCCATTCTTCTCCCTTGGTTTGTCCCATCCCAGGCAAATCCAAATAAATCCGTCGCCATCCCGGTTGATTCTCGAAAACAGGTTCCAGGCATCCTGTCATCAATCGATGGTCCGGCGTAAATCCGTGGATCATCACGATCGGAAAGCCTTCCCCGTGAGTCTCATAGTAAACTGAAACATTTCCCAAATCGCAGAACATACCTGACCACCCCATCCAAGAACGTACGTTCCTATATTTTCTTTCAGTTTATCTGTTTTAGCAGAAAAAGGAAAGAATTTTTTCTCACACCCTCCATCCAAATGAAAAAACCACCTGCGCCCGAACAAGTCCGTAGTCCGTACGACAAGTGGTCCATTTTGCGTTAATGTTTTTGCATGGCGATAATTTTGCGGTAGAAGGTTTGATCCTTCAGCTGGCGAAACAGTGAAAGGGACGGGCGGAAGTTTGCCTCAATGATCCACGGCTTCCCTTCTATATCAATGCCCATGTCCAGACCGATCGCCCGCAGGGTCGGATATGCTTTTCCGAGCTCATTGGCAGCGGCCAAAGCGACTTCAGAGATCTCCTCCTCCAAATCCTCCGAGGCAGAAATGTTAGACAAACGGATGGCGGTCTTAAGAGGGAGGACTTTCCCTCGGCTTCGGGCGACGTTGGTCACGACAAAGCCTGGACCTGCCAATTTGGCTACCCACCCCGTCACGATCCAGGGAGAATTTTTTCCCGTACGCTGCACCATTACCCGAACGTCGAATGGTCTTCCATCGATCTTGCCCAGCGGAATAAGCGGCTGCAATAAATAGGGCTTTGGCCGAAACAGAGATTTGACATACTCGACAGTCTTCGTCCGACCTTCTACAATGCGTTTGGCACTCCCCGCGTGAACGAGATAGCGATTCTCCCCTCGATCCGTAAGCTGAATAATGCCTGCCCCTCCTCCGCCACCAGAAGGCTTCAGCATGACTTTTTGATAATCCTCTACATATTCCCACAGCGTTTCTGGAGTAAACTGCCGTGTGGCGGGCAGGTAATCGCGCAAAAACTCGCTTTTTACCAGGTGTTGATGTTTACTCCATTTCCCGACATTTGGCGGTTTTCTCACGTTTACTCCCCATTCGTAATAAGATGGTGCTCTTCTATCTTGGTGATGCTGTTATGTTCGTCAACAAAAACGACTCTCGGGACCAATTTGACTGCTTCTTCTTCCTCGTACATTCCCATGCTGAGGATGATGACCAAATCGCCAGGCTGGAACAAATGAGCAGGAGGACCATTCAAGCAAATCTTCCCGCTTCCTTCTGGAGCAGGCAAAGCGTATGTTTTCCACCGGGTGGCATTGCGCAGACTGGTAACCTGAACGATTTCATACGGCATGATGTCTGCTGCTTTTAGAAGAAGGGCATCGATCGTGATGCTGCCCACGTAATCAAGCTCTGCCTGCGTCACCGTCGCACGATGTATTTTTCCTTTGCACATGTGTCGTTGCATAACGGATCCTTCCTTTCCAAACCGATGACACCAGTCTATGTGGAAACGGCTGTCCGTGAAACCAGAATCGGATGGAATACACTCAGCTCCCGACCCGTGCTCTTCCCCAATCCACCCCGTAATCGGCACATGTCTGCTCCAGCTCCCGTGCGATTCCAGGTGCCAGGCACACTCCCTGTGCTTTTTGATCCATCATTTTCCTTCTTTCGATCTCTCCCGGAATCAAGATCTCCGAGGCTCCCTCTGCTTTCGGAACGGCTTTAATTTCCCGAATATACTCGTCCATCCTACGTTGAAAGACAGGGAGTGGCCAAAAGTGCTCAATATCAATCGTGAGAAAGACGTGCCCGATATCTTGAGGCTGCGTCCAGTTCTCGTAAAGGCTTTGCACACCGGGACCGCTCGCTGCTCCCGTCAGCAGCCCGCAAAGAATATCGATGAACATGGCGAGTCCGTACCCTTTCGCTCCACCAATCGGCAGCAAGGATCCGAGCAAGGCCAGCTTTGGATCGTTCGTCGGGGTTCCATCCTGATCGATAGCCCAGTCCACAGGAATCTTTTCCCCTTTTTTAGCTGCCAGCGCAATTTTCCCCCGCGCCACTACGCTTGTCGCCATATCGAGCAAAAAGGGTGCCTCTTGGCCAGCAGGAATGCCTACGGCTATCGGATTCGTACCGAAGAATGGACCAATTCCCCCTGTCGGTGCCATTGACGCCGGCGCATTCGACAGGACCAGCAGGATCTGCCCTTGCTCGATCGATCGCTCTGCATAAAATGAGCACGTCCCAAAATGATTGGAATGACGTACCCCTACAAATCCGATACCCGTCTGTCTAGCGAGAGAAGTGGCAAGCTCCAGAGCATGCTTTCCTACCACTGCGCCGAGATGGTTGTTGCCGTCCACGAGTGCCGTTGCCCCGTTTTGCATGGCAATATGCGGCTCTTGATCCAGTTGGACGACACCCGCTTCAATCCTCTTCATATAAATCGGCAAACGAGAAAGCCCGTGCGATTCAATGCCACGCAAATCGGCGTGAACCAAGGACTGGGCGACCGTATGTGCGTGGTGATCGGATACTCCGACGCGCGTAAACAGTTCGGCGGCCACTTCCTCCAATCGCATCCAGTCGTACCGTAATGGATTCAAAGTAATGTCAACCCTCCCAGTCATGCAGCTGTTCGTACCTGTAACCATCTGAATATAGATATGATTACAGGCAAATGGCCGACACGGACAATGGCCTAAGGCAAGCACACGAAAAAACGGACGGCCAGCTATACGCCAGCGGTCCGTTTTTCCCCTATTCCATGTCTGCCAGAATCGTAGCAATTTGATCCTGTATATCCGTCATCACATCACTGCTGATCGCGTAGCCGTTTAAAATGATGGAGAGAATGAGTGTCTCGCCATTTTTCGTCGTAATGTAGCCAGACAAGCTGTTTACCCCTGTCATCGAGCCTGTTTTGCCATGCAATTTCCCTTGTGCAGGTGTGTCTTTCAGTCGATTTTTCAGTGTTCCATCTACTCCTGCAACGGGCAGAGAGAGATCATAGGCCTCAAAAGCGTCCGACTTGGTCATTCCCTCCAGCATGGAAGCAATGTGCCGGGCGGAAATGAGGTTGTAACGAGTGAGCCCCGATCCATCGATCATATCGAAATTCGAGCTCCCTCCAAGCGTTGTCAGCTCCTCCTGCACCGCTTCCGCACCAGCAGAAGCACTTCCCTCGCCACTCTTCGCAGCTCCGAGTGCTTTAAGCAGCATTTCCGCATAGAAATTGTCACTGTGTTTGTTCAAGTATGTCACAATGTCCGAAAGCGGCAGCGACTTGAATTCGTTCCATTTTACAGCAGATGAAGGAACCTGGCCGATTGTGATAGAGCTTTTCGGTCCGAAGCTGATTCCCTCTTTCGTAAGCGCCTCCCTCAAGACGGTCCCCACGTACAGGGCTGGTTCTTCTACTGGTACACGCTCATAATCACCTGAGTCATCAGCGGGTAGATTGCCTGTCAATCGAATGGTATTGGTTCCACGGTCCCGTTGAATGGCAAAGGTATTCTCTTCCCCTGCTTCTACCGTTTTCGCTTCGTTGATTACTTTTGCATACGAGGTTTGGGGCAAAAGATTCCATGTAACAGGACTGCCAGCTTCCTTCCCTGGCTCGTATTCGACCATGACCGTACCGCGGTTAAGCGCCAGAGCCCCCAGCGTTGGGTTGTAATAATAGCTCTCGTCATCCCAAGCCCAGCCCAGCCCCAGGCGCTGCTTGTCGAAATAGCTTTCGTCGAGAATCAGGTTGCCGTTTACCCGCGTCAATCCTTGCCCTTTCATCCACGATGCGATTCCCTCGATCGAGACACCGTCTTGTACTTTCAGCTCATCTTCCGTATGAAGCGTCGGGTCGCCGTATCCTTTCAGGTATAGATTCCCTTTTTGGTTGCCATCCGGGGAGAGGGGCGCGTCCCCGTACAGCTCCGTTTTGAATGTGTAGTCCGGGCCCAGTTGATTCAAGGCTGCCGCAGTGGTCAACAGCTTGAGATTGGATGCCGGAGTGAGCAGGGAATCTGCATCCCGCTCATACAGGACTTCTCCCTCCAGCGTCTTGATGATGACACCTGCAGTCAATCCCGCTGCTTCCGGCTTGTCGAGAATCGGATCCAGCCATTCAGACAAATCGTAGTTCTTGGTTTCTTCCG
Organism: Brevibacillus choshinensis; assembly: GCF_016811915.1. Lineage (NCBI taxonomy): Bacteria > Bacillati > Bacillota > Bacilli > Caryophanales > Paenibacillaceae > Brevibacillus > Brevibacillus choshinensis. The sequence goes on from NZ_CP069127.1 coordinate 3,104,957, forward strand.
GTGTGTAATCGCCCGGGTACGGAACCTCTGGATAGGTGGCCATTTGAATCGCAACAAAATCTTGCAGCTCTCGTCCGTATTTGGATTTGTAGATGCCGTTGACAATGATGGAGAAAGCGAGCTTATGACCGTTTTTCGCTGTGACAAAGCCTGACAAGCTGTTTACGCCACCCATTGATCCTGTCTTTGCAAACACTTTGTTCTCTGCCACGGTGCCTTTCAAGCGGTTTTTCAAGGTACCATCGACTCCCGCGATAGGCAGCGACGCTTCCAGTGCCTCACGGTAATCCTGATCTTCCAGAAAGACGAGCAGCTTTACCATTTGCTCCGCTGTTATCAGGTCAAATCGGGATAAGCCGGAACCGTCTACCTGCGTATAGCCCGATTCGATTCCAGCCCTCTTGATGACATCTGCTACGACCTGCGTACCGGCTTGGAAGCTGCCGTTGCCTTTTTGTGTGGCACCCAGGGTTTTGAGCAGCATTTCCGCATAGAAATTGTCACTTTCCTTATTCAGCTCCACGATCAACTCACGTAGTGGCATGGAGAGATGCGCTGCAAAGGGGACACCCGTCTTTACGGTTGTCTTCTTCAACTCAGTCTTTGGCTTCAGTTTGATCCCTGCAGCGCTCAGTTTTTGCTTCCATACATCTCCGACGAACAAGGCCGGGTCTTCCATCGTCACATCTTCTGTATAGGCTGGCGATGTCACCCCTATTGTTCCTGTCAAAATGATTTCGTTTTTCCCTCGCGGACGTTCGACAGAGATCGCGGACTTGTTCCCTTCGACTGTCTTTACTTGATTGATCAGCGTAAGATAGGCATTTGCTGGCTCGATCGACAGCTTGGCTGGGTCCCCGGCCTTTTGACCCGGCGCTACCGTGGCTGTAGCGAAATTTTTATGAACAGCGAGGGCGCTGATTTGAGCGCTGTATCCATACGGCTCATCGTCCCACATCCAGCCCGTCCCTAAACGCTCCTCATCAAAGTAGCTTTCGTCCAGAAGCAGATCCCCATTTACTTGCTTAATCCCTTTTTCCTTGACGACCGCTGCCAGCTTTTCCAGATCCTCGGCAGCCAAGCTCGGATCTCCATAACCTTTCAGCAACAGATTTCCTTGCAGGACGCCTCCTGGATTGACTTTGCCGTCTATGTACACTTCCGTCTTCCATTGATAGTCTGGGCCAAGTCGATCGAGAGCAGAGATAGTCGTAAACAGCTTCATATTAGATGCAGGTATGTAATTTCGCTTTTCATTGTGGGTATAAAGGTATGTTTGATCAGTCAAATCATAGATGGCGATCCCCGTGTACAAGCCGATGCTCTCGGGATTCTGCTGCAAGTCCTTGAGGTACTTCTCCACACTTGCGGCAAGCGAGTTTGCTGCAGAATTCCCTCCCTCAGCAAACGCAGGCACCGCTGCCATCTGGAGCAAAAGCAGCATCATGAGAAACCAAGATAATGTTCGTCTGGCCATCCGATAATTCATAAAGCCCTCCTCGTCCTAGTCTCTGTTTTCTCTCATCGAACTAGTAGTACCCACTCATGATAGCATGCACTTGATACTTTCGGAATATTACCATAATACTAAAAATAGTGATCCGCATACTGTTCCATTGCATGCTAATACTAAGAAGCATTCGAACGAAAACGGAGGAATGTAGGTGCTTTACCGTCTTTGTTTCATTCTGTTCGCACTAGGATTCGTGGTTGTGCCAGCATCTGCAGCCACAGACATAGGCAGGATCCGCATCGACCCAACCCCTGTGAATACATGGCAGGATCTCGTCAAACAAAGCGAGTTGATCGTCGTTTCTTGGGTCGATAGCGCGAATCAGTCCGTTTCTACCCGGCGCACCTTACGCGAGGGAGCATTGGTGAATTACGTTCAGTCGCTTCATGTGAAACAAGCATTGAAAGGCTCTGGACAGCGACTGTTAAAGCTGGTCAGCACCGGCGTGGAGCCCTTGCCGGATGCAAGCAGCCCGCTCAATCGAACCTATCCTGGACCATTAGCCGAAGGAAACTACATCTTGTTCCTGCGCCATGTATCTGGGACGGATCTATACAGCACCGTAGGACTATGGCAGGGTGTGTACCCGCTCTCCCAGGGTCAGACGATCGCTTTGCAAGGCTCAGGTTTTTCCGAGCTCAATCAGCTGACCGTCGAAGAATTCGCTAGGAAACTCAGGAGCGTTTCATCGCGATGAGTGTCGGCTCTACAAAAAAGAAACCGCGAGCGAACTTTCGCGGTTTCTTTTTCATTTCTTATGTCCACTCAACTTCTCATAACGTAAATGAAAATCGCCATGGACAGCGCACACACCAGTATCGTGCCGATAAAACCGAACATGACCAGCTTATTGCTGCCTTCTCGTTTGTCGTTCATCCCAAACTACTCCTCGCACTAGCATTCACATCTACATTATAAAAAAGATTGTGTCGAAAGGGAAACGTAAAGTGCGACCCCTGCCTTCACGTATATTTTCCCGCAGGTAGCGAAATCTTAGCTTGTATGCCAAACTATTTACTAGGAGGCAAGCCTACCGTGAATCCGGATAAACAACCTGCGCGATATGCCACGATCATTTTCATGAGGGAGCTGGCTCGGCACGAGGACCAATTGTTTCCTTTCCCGATCTATCGGGAGCTTCGTGAAAATACTCCTGTACGTTTTGATGAAGATAGGAACTCGTGGGACGTTTTCCGTTACGAGGATGTCCATCGCATTTTAAAAGACCCTGCCGCTTTTTCATCCCGCCGCGGGCTGGAAGTAAGGGGCGAAACTCTTTTGACAATGGACCAGCCCAAGCATACGCATATGCGCAATCTGGTCAACAAAGCTTTTACGCCCAAGGCGATCAATGATCTGGCTCCACGCATTTCTTCCATTACGAATGAATTGCTCGATCAAGTGATTCAATCAGGGAAAATGGACGTGGTACACGACCTGGCCACTCCTCTGCCTGTCATCGTCATCGCGGAACTTTTGGGAGTGCCTGCCAAAGATCGGATGCTGTTCAAGGAATGGTCCGATACCATGGTAAAAGGAGTGGAAGGGAGCTCGGATGAAGCTTTTGCCCAAATGGTGGCGGAGCGTGACAAAGCTGAGAAAGAACTTTCCGCATACTTTCTTGCCATACTCAATGAACGCCGAAAACAGCCTGAGGATGATCTGGTTTCTGCACTCCTGCAAGCAGAGATCGACGGAGAAAAATTACAGGAACAAGAGATTCTGCGCTTCTGTATCCTGCTTCTTGTGGCGGGGAATGAGACGACGACGAACCTCATTACCAATGCGGTTCGCCTCTTGACGGAGCAGCCTGCAATCCAAAACCAAGTCAGACAGAATCCAGAGCTCGTAAAAACGACTGTCGAAGAAACACTGCGTTTCTATCCTCCCATTGTTGCGATAGGTAGAATGACGACCCAGGATGTGGAGATCGGCGGTCAGTTGATCCGAGAAGGCCAGCAGGTCGTATCCTGGGTAGGCGCTGCCAATCGCGACCCCGAAAAGTTTGAGGACCCGGACACATTTCTTCCGGATCGCAAACCTAATCCGCACATGGGCTTTGGATTTGGCATCCACTTTTGCCTCGGCGCCCCTCTGGCTCGGTTGGAGGCACAGATTGCACTAGAGATTATGCTCTCCCGGATGGATGATTTGAGCTTTGCCAAAACAACACTCACACCAATCCCCAGTCCGTTTGTTTTTGGCGTAAAAAGCTATCCGATCACTTTTTCCGCGCGTACATAAACCATCAAAAACTCAGGAATGGACAGCCCTCTGCGCTCCATTTCTGGGTTTTTTGCATATTGTCTTTCAACCGCTGCCGCGTACGTAGATTACTTTTTACAATCCTCGTCTTTTCATCTCATCAGAATAGTGGTAAAGTCAATAATTGTTTGCGACATACCATTTGAACAGCAAGAAAGTTAGGAGACTTTGCAATGGACAGTTTTAACAGTCAGTTTCTCTCCTCCGTCCTGATTATCGCACTTGGCTATTTTCTCAAACGCTGCAGCATCATCAGAGAAAAGGACGGCGAAGCACTGGCTCGAATCATTTTCAACATCACCCTGCCTTGTCTGATCATCACTACCTTTCATAGCATCACCTTGGATGCCTCTCTTTTGCTGCTCGTTGTCAGCGGATTTCTCTACGGGATTCTCGCTGCCATCCTCGCTTATTTTGCTTTCCGGAAAGAAAATCGGAAAACAAAAGGTATGCTTGGGATGATGATACCGGGCTTTAATGTTGGCTTGTTCGCCTATCCGCTCGTCCAGGGAATCTGGGGAGAGGAAGGTCTCGCCTATTTTGGGATGTTTGACATCGGCAACGCTCTGGTCGTATTCGGTGTGAGCTATTTGATCGGGAGCTACTACTCTGGCGACGATGGAAAGCTGAATTTTAAGCAAGTGATTGGGAAAGTGTCCAAATCGATTCCATTGATTACGTATCTCCTCATTTTTGTGATCAATCTCGCTCATATTCCACTCCCCGAGATGTTTCTCGGCATCACCGGAACGATCTCGAAGGCAAACATGCCGTTGTCCTTGCTGCTGCTCGGTATCTACTTGAACTTTTCGTTTGACAAGCGTTACCAGCTTCACTTTTGGAAAGTGCTCGGTCTGCGTTACGTCGTCGGCCTCGCCATCGGCATTGCCTGTTTTTTGATCCTGCCTTTCGAAGACATGTTCAAATATACGCTGCTTGTTGGGTTCATTCTGCCGATGGGAGTCTCCGTGCTTGCCTACTCGGTGGAATTTAAGTACGATTACAAGTTCGTCGGCATGGTATCGAATACGACCATCCTAATCAGCTTTGTCCTCTTGTGGGGCATCTCCAATATGCTGTTGTAAGAGAAAGAAAAGCTATCCTTTTTCCTTGAATGCAGGAACGAGGAATAGCTTTTCTGCTTTTTATTTACTCTTTGTCCTGAAATAGACCTTCTGGAATTTTTGCATCCCAATTTTGTGGGAGATCCAGACGCAGCGCATGGGCCACTACGGCAGCGGTGTCCATGTTTTCCACCCCTGAAAGCTCTGTTCCGGGCGCGATTGTAGCGCCTTTGGCAGCCCAGAAAATCCGTTGTTCTCCCAGAGAGGAACCTCCATGCCCGGTTCCTTTGCCGCCGTGATCAGCTGTGAGGATGATCAAGGTATCTTCCATCAGGCCCTCATCCTCCAAAGCTTTGAGGATGTCACCCACATACTCATCTTCTTTTTGGAGCTGCTTGTAAAATTCCGGGGTGAAGTAGCCATGATTGTGGCCGGCGCCGTCTACTTCATCCAAGTGAACGAAGATGCTGCGGGCATTTTTTCCCTCATTTTTCATGTACTCCACTACCTTTTTCGAAGTCTCTCGATCGGATCCGCTGTTTTGCTTGAATGCTCCTGCAGAATCTTCGATGATTCCGATGTTGATGGAGCTCCATGTGGCAAAGGACGCTTGTTCAAGCTTTGGACGTTCTTGCTTTAGCAGCTTCATGTACGACGGATAATCGCTGTTCTCAGGATATGGAGTAGCAGCTGCGATATCGTTGATCAATTGATGCTTGTCCGGAGTGACACCGTGCAGAATGGCTCCCCAGTTTTGCGCGCTGATCGTCGGCAGCATGGCCCTGGCATCAAAGGTTCCTGCGCCTTCTTTGATGAGATTTAAAATATTCGTTGCGTTTGCCTCTGGATCCTTGACAGCAGCCCCTGCTCCATCAATTCCGATGACCACCACCCGTTTGTAAAGGAAATCGTTCCGGTAGGGCGCGAGTTTTTCGTTCATCATTTTCAGATCGGCTTTGTCTACTTTCTTATCCGAATTGATATCCGCTTGCTGGGCTTTTTCCCAATTTCGGTCACCGGCGAGGCTGCCCTGGTAATTCTCAATGATTTTCAGGTCATCCGCGCTCAACAGGCCGTCTCCAGAGACGTCTATGGAGTTCGTGACGGTCACTTCGGTTTTTGCCGTTTTGCTGCCATCGACCGTCCTGACTGTGATTTTCGCTTTTCCCGGTTTGCCTGCGATGACAGTCGGTCGTCCATTGACCATTTCAATCTTCGCGATTTCCTTGTTGCTGGTGCTCCACTTCACCTCTTGCACGGACGCTTCCTTCGGGGAAATCATTGCCGTGAGTGGCATCGTTGCACTCGCTTTGAGACTCAGCTTGGTCTGATCCAACGAGACGCTCTTCACCGGTATTTTGGGAGCACTCGCGTAGACGCTCGCCACTTCTTTCTCGGTCACCGTGTGACTCAAAATTTGCAGCTGGTCCAATTGCACATCGTAGCGATTTCCAAAATGGTTGCCAGCTCCATCGAGTCCTATTTTGGTCGTAAAGCTCGTATCGATCGTTCCTTTGGATGTGCTGATATCGATCGTTTTTGCTACCTTACCGTCCATGTAGATGGTTGCAAGTCCATCACGATCATGAGAAACGACGACGTAGTGCCATACGTCATTAGCTACGTTTGGAATCGCAGCATCCAGACGAGAACTGTCGGATGTGCGCCAATTCCATTTCAATGTAGACCCTTGCAGCCCGATGAACCACCCCACATTTCCGCCGCTTGACCAATTTTTATTGGAGATGATACCCGGATCCGCATCCACACCCGGAGACTTTACCCAGAAGGAAACCGTAAAGTCTTGTGCGTCACCAAACTTCAGCTCTTCATTCTCACCGAGATCAATCCAGGAAGCATTTTCTTTCGATGTGGATTGAAAGTGAATCGCTTTACCCAGTCCTGATCGTCCTTTAACAAAAGCTGGGGCTCCTCCGAATCCTGTAATGGCAAGGAATCGAGCGAGTGTAACGGCGCTGTAACGAAAAAAAGAGACATCGATGTTCGATGTCCCTTTTGGTTGAATGGCTCATGCTTAAAGTACTATTTTGTTCCTTTATGATCATCGGAGTGATTCTCCAATGGCACCGCCTTGCTAATTCCAAAAGCGTAAAAACTGATAGCTACGATAGCGAGAAACACAATCCCTGCGATCAAGGAAACGCGAGTCTCATCATTCACCCACATGCCGACCAGCACCATCAGCAAAAAGGCGATCGTAACGTAGTTGGTCACGGGTGCGAAAGGCATCTTGAACGGATGATTGCTCATCTGCGCAGCGTTTACTTTTCTGAATCGAATCTGACTGATGAGAATCACAAACCACGGGACCATACCAGGAAGCACACTTGCACTGTAGACGTACACAAACAGATTCTCAGGTGCGATATAGCTCAAAATTACCCCGACGCCTAGCCCGATAAGCACGCCGATCGTTCCCAGCAGCGGCACACCGTTTTGGGACAGCTTCGTAAATACTTTCGGTGCCTGTCCATTGACACCCAAAGTATACAGCATGCGTCCTGCACTGTAGATCCCGCTATTACATCCAGACATGGCAGCGGTGATGACGACAAAGTTGATGAATCCTGCTGCTGCGGTAATCCCAATCTTCGCGAAAGTGGCGACGAACGGGCTGCCGATTGCATGCAGCTGATCCCACGGGTAAACGGTTACAATGACAAAAATGGCACCAATATAGAAAATCAAAATGCGCCAAATGATACTCTGAATCGCGCTAGTCAACGTTTTGCGAGGATCTTTGGCCTCACCCGCCGTAATCCCGATCAATTCGACGCCTTGGTAAGCCCCGATCACTAACGACAATGCAAAAAAGAAGCCAGTCCAGCCGCCCGTGAAGAAGCCTCCGTTTTTCCACAGATTGGATAATCCGATTGCGTTGCCTCCATTGCCGATTCCAAAGAAAATCAGGCCAAACCCGGCAATGATCATCAAAACGATAGTGACGATTTTGATCAACGCAAACCAGAATTCAAATTCACCGAATGACTTCACAGAGATCAAGTTGGCCGCACCGAGAATCACCATGGCTATGATACCAGGGATCCATGCAGGTAAATCAGGGAACCAGTATTTCATGTAGGTACCGACGGCGATGATTTCTGACATCCCGACGACTACCCACTGGAACCAGTTGCTCCAAGCTGTCATGTACCCTGCCAGCGGGTGGATGTACTTATGGCCAAAGGTCGCAAATGAACCTGTACTTGGTTCCAGGTACAACATTTCCCCCATGGCACGCATGATTAAAAAAATAAAGATTCCTACAATTGCGTAAGCGAGCATGACGGAAGGACCTGTCCAGCCGATTGTGCTTGCTGAACCCATGAAAAGTCCAACACCAATGGTGCCTCCCAAAGCGATCATCTGGATGTGACGTGATTCCAGACCCCTTTTCAATTCCTTGTTTTCCACTCCAGCTTCTCTTCCTCTCTGCTACTCCTAGCTTTTTTCAGTATGACATTTCTCCATTCCATCTCCATGTTCAAATCTGTGTTTTTGTTGATTCACAAATAATCTACGAAATCATGTACACTTCTTCGTAAAGCATTCCAAATCGCCAATTCGATTATTCATCCTGCTATGGTAACGCTTTACTTCAGAATTACTTGTTTATTTTAATATGTTTCTTTGTTATTGACAATTGTATTTACTAAAAAAACAGTCAGTTTATTAATATGTTTTGTATGAATAATAAATAAAAATTACATGTTCGATAAACTTTTTTTCGTTACCTTGTGTCTGAAACGATTGAATCTTGCACTCAAAAAAGAAAACCAAATTCTCACTGGACATCTTTGAGAATTTGGCTCTATTCTTTCCTTGAATCTACTTGTCCGGAAAGCCTTATGTTTTTTTCAATTCGAGCTCCATAAACCTCGCACCCGGGATTGGATTAAACACATAAGGGTCAATCTCATAAAAGCCCAGGGAACGATACAATGCTTGCGCTTTTGCCATCGTGGGCAAAGTATCCAATCTGATCGATCCATACCCAAGCTCCGCAGCCCTTTGTATGATCGTTATGATTAATTCTTTTCCCAATCGTAATCCTCGGAATGCGTCTCTGACATATAACCGTTTCATTTCACATATGCCTTCCGAAATCTTTCGCAGGGCAATGCATCCAGCTGTTTGCCCTCCTACAAAAGCGAGCAGCAAAACCCCATCCGGTGCTCCATACTTTCCTGGCAATGATCGAAGTTCCTCTTCGAAATCTTGAAAAGACAGATCAATCTCGAGCGATTGGGCGTACTCTAAAAAGAGTTGTTTCACTTCTTCTATTCGTTCCGTGTCTTGCTCTGTCACTCTTATCAGTTCGAGAATAGGTCCCTTTTCATCTAGGATGGTCTTCATTACATTTCCCTCCTCTACTGCTTTCCTATGCGTTATAAACAATGTAGCTTACTTGGTCAGCATCTAGCCAGAAGGAATATTGCCATTGATCTTCCACAACGAAAAAAACCCTCTGCCTAAAAAGAGGCATCGGGCTTCGCTACGATCATTTTCTCCTATTCATCCCTTTGATCTGTTGAACGGTATTCTCATCCAATTTCTTGATCAGCTCAACAAGGAGCTTTACGGTCATGTCCAGATCGTCTCGGCTGACCATGGAGACATGGCTGTGGATATACCGAGCTGCTACACTCACGACCATGGAAGGAACGCCGTTGTGAGCGAGATGGAATTTACCTGCGTCTGTTCCACCGCCTGGCATGATATCCGTCTGATAAGGGATGCCATGTTCCTTTGCCGTATCGATGACAAAATCTCGGAGATTCAAATGAGGGATCATGCTGGCATCATAAAAACCGAGAAGGGGCCCGCCGCCCAGTTTGGTGTAGCCATCCCGCTCAGTCATCCCAGGGGTGTCAGCGGCTACTCCCACATCAAGAGCGAAGGCGATATCCGGGTTAATCTTATGGGATAGGGTAACCGCACCTCGCAGCCCTACTTCCTCCTGTACGGTTGCACCGCAGAACACGGTATTGGCATGCGTTTCTTTCTGGATTTGCTCCAAAACCTTCAAGACTACGTAGCAGCCTGCGCGGTTATCCCACGCCTTGGCCATGAGCATTTTCGGATTGGGCAGTACTTCGAAGGGGCAAATCGGGACAATCGGGTCACCCACTTCGATCCCGAAGCTTTCCACTTCTTCCTTGCTGGATGCTCCAATGTCGACAAACATGTTTTTGATTTCAAGCACATTTTTTCTTTCTTCAATGGAAAGGACATGAGGCGCCTTCGAGCCGATCACTCCCGTGTGATCGCCTTTTCGGGAAAGCACTTTTACTCGTTGAGCCAGCATGACGTGTCCCCACCATCCGCCGAGAGGCTGCATGCGGAGAAAGCCGTCTTTGGTGATGTGCGTGACCATAAAAGACACTTCGTCCAAGTGTGCAGCCAGGAGGATTCTCGGCCCTGACTCTCCGTGCTGGCCTGCGATTCCGCCGAGATTGTCTTCTACCGTCGTGTTCGTCAATTGGGTAAGTCTGTTCTTCATGAGCTGATGCACACGCATCTCAAATCCGGGCGGCCCTGCTGTTTCGGTTAATTCCTTCATTAATTGCAGATCGTTATCCATGATCGCATCCCTCCAGTGGGTATGATGACCATGTAGGAACTTGGATATGTGTGGCGGTGATCTAGGAGTCTTTTTTTCTTTCGGTTTCCATAAAAAAACGACAGCCAGGACGAACGTTCGTCCTACACTGCCGTTATTCTTTTTCTCCCATGCACAATTACTTGGCCAGATCGCGCATAACTTCGTCTACTTTGACATCCCGCGTAATCAGCTGCTCTTTTTTCATCCAATCGATGAGAGTCTGCCAGGATTCTTTGGCTTGACTCCCAAACGGTTTGTCCCCTGCATCCATCAGAGGGAGCAAAATGTCGAGACTCTTTGTTTCGATGTCTTTTTCGAGCGGGAATTCATTTGCCTGCTTGCCGAGGAGCAAATCGAGCGCTTTTTCCTTGTTATCTTTGACGTATTGCTGGCCTTTCGCAGCAGCGCGCATGAATGCTTCAATCGCCTTCTGCTTTTTGCCCAATGTATCATCGCTGGTGGTCATGACCAACTCGTAGTAATCCGGTACGCCAAAATCAGACGGCGCAAAGACATTGACCGGAATGCCATTTTTCTCGAGGATCAGCTGCTCGTGGTTTTTGTACCCGCCAACGACAGCATCGACCTTTTTGCCAGTCAGAGCAGGCACGATATCAAAACCGATGTCGGTAAAGGAAATTCCGGAATCATCGCCACTTGAATGCTTGACGACGTTACGCACGATAGACTCATCCAAAGGCACAGAAGGATAGCCTACATTTTTCCCTGCCAGCTTTTGCGGAGTGTCGATTCCGCTATCCTGTCTCGTCATGATGACGTTAAGCGGATGGCGTACCAAAGCCCCTACCGATACCACAGGAATGCCTTCGGAACGGGCTTGTACGACCTGTGTTTGATAGCTGATCGCCAGGTCTACTTTCCCTGCAGCCGCCATTTTCAATGGATCGTTGCTGTCTGATGGCATTTGAAAATTCACTTTCAGATTTTCTGCCTGGAAGTAGCCTTGCTCTTCAGCCGCGTACAAGAAGGAGTGAACCGCGTTTGGGTACCAATCCAGCGCGACGGTCAGCTCAGTCGGTGCGTTCGTTTGATTTGTACCAGGAGCTGTTTGCTGCGCTCCCGATTGGTTTCCGCAGGCTGCAAGTCCCGCTGACAGGAGTAGAGCCGTGACGGCTTTGCTCCATTTTTGAATCGATTTCATGGGTAAGTTCCCCCTATTTTCACTTGGATGTTTTTCTTCTTGATCTTTGCTGTGGGGTGAAATGCTGCTCCAACCGACCGACCAACCAGAACAGGAGCATGCCGAGCACAGAGAGCAAAAGGACGGACGCAAAGAGAGCTGGTGCCTGGAAGTTTCCAGACGCGCGGCGGCCAAAATAACCAAGTCCTTCACTAGCTCCGAGCCACTCCCCGATCGTCGCCCCTGCCACACTGTAAGTGGCGGCTACCTTCAGCCCGCTGAAAAAATGCGGCAAACTTGCGGGAAGCTGGAGCTTCGTGAAAATCTGCCAACGGTTAGCTCCCATGGTTTTCAGCAGCTGCAGCATTTCTTTATCTGTGGAGCGCAGCCCGTCGTAGGTATTGACGACAATCGGAAAAAACGTGAAGAGTATCGTGATGGCAATTTTCCCGGATAAATCGTACCCGAACCACAGGATAAAGACGGGTGAAAGCGCAATGATCGGGATGGTTTGGGAAATGACGATATACGGATATACCAGTCGTTCCACTACCCGGCTCATGCTCATCGCAAAGGCGAGCAAAATCCCGAAAAGGATCGAGACACTCAGTCCAAGCAGCACTTCCTTCAACGTCACCCATAAATGAAGTCCCAGCAGGGTGGCACGTAAATCCCACAAGGAGCTCACAACCGCACTTGGCGGCGGCAAAATAAAGGATGGCACGTTCAGCAGCCGACACCCTGCTTCCCATACGATCAGGAAGAGCACAATGGAGATGGCAAACCAGATCCCTCGACCCCACCTGTCCATTACGCTTCCCTCCCACTCGACTGCTTCGCGACGTTTTTACGCAGCAGCTCCCAGATTTCTTCACGCAAGGAGAGGAATTCGGCACGATTTCGAAAGGCAGTGGTACGCGGGCGCTCGAGATTCACCACGAGCTCGACTGGCTTTTCGATCGGCTTACCCGTCAAGACAATCACGCGATCGGCGAGTAAAATGGCTTCATCGATGTCATGGGTAATCATCAGCATGGTGCTGCCGGTCTCCTGCCACATCTCCATCAGCCACTCCTGCATCTCCATCCGCGTAATTCCATCAAGCGAGCTGAACGGTTCATCCAAAAGCATCAGGTCAGTTCCAGAAAGCAGTGCACGCAGGAAAGACACGCGCTGCCGCATACCGCCGGATAGCTCTGAGGGGTATGCATCCGCCCACTCGGACAAGCCATAGCGGGGCAGCTCAAGGCGAACTTTCGCTTGCGCCTCTTTTTTGGCAACGCCATGAATCTCCAGAGGGAGTGCTGCGTTTTCCACGACCGTACGCCACGGGAGCAGCGCGTCTCTTTGAGGCATGTACCCCACCATCCCCAACCGCTTCTCCATCGGAGCTCCGTTTAAGGTGATGGTTCCCAGCTGTGGGTGCAAGAGACCTGCCACCAGCTGAAACAGCGTGCTTTTTCCGATTCCGCTGGGTCCGATCAGGCTGATGAATTCGCCTTTTCCTACATGAATGTCAAAATCGTGGAGAATGGGCTGATCACCGTAGGAAAAACGAACGCCTGAGAAGGCCAGTCTGTCTAGCACGGCCACATTTCCTTTCGATAAGCCATGTCCCAGAACAAGTACTCCATTTTGGAGGTGGTCAGGAAATGCTCTTCGAGTCTCGCGAGTTCCTGTTCACTTTTACCCTCTGCCAGCTGGTCCATCAGACCGATCAACCAGGCGGCCAGCTCCCCGAACTCCTCAGAGCTGTAGGTGCGCACCCATTCTCCGTACCATTCATGGTTCATCGCGCCTTCCACTTTGGCCAGCTTCTTACCGATTTCCCAGTATCCCCACATGCAAGGGAGGACAGCACTGACCAATTCGGCCAAGGAGCCTTGGTGAGCAACCTTCAGCATATAGCTGGTATACGCGATCATGACGAATGAGGGTTCGGTTGCTTCCAGCTCTTCGCGGGAGATGCCAAACCGTTCGGCGTATTGGCGATGCAAAGCCATTTCTCCGTTCAGTGTGGCTTCTTGCAACCCTGCAAACTTGGCGCTCGTCTCCAGATCATGAGCCTTGGTGCTCGCGATGGCAAAGATCTTGGCGTAATCAATCAGATAGACGTAGTCTTGCTTCATGTAAAAGGCAAATGACTCTACGGGCAACGTGCCGTCCCCAAGCCCGGTCACAAACGGATGCTGATGCGTCTTCTCCCAAATGGGTGCGACATGCTTCCACAGACGTTCCGTAAACGTGCTCATGCTCCTACCACTCCTTTGCTTCCTTTTTCGTGTTGCACCACTCGGCGATAAATCGAGCCATCACTTGAGCGAATTGAATCAGCTGCTCGGGATCGATGGATTCATCCACCGCGTGCGCATGCGCGAGCTCTCCAGGGCCGAACAGGACAGCAGGGATTCCTGCGTGCGCAAACCAGCCTGCGTCGGTCACCGTAGGAGACATGTCCAAAACAGGAGCTCGCTTGACCTGAGCTTCGTAAGCGTTTTGCAGCGCAGCTAGTCCGGGATGGCTGCGGTCTACTTCGAGGGAGGGGAAAATTTCACCTCGCTCCTCGATCATGGAACGACCTCCCCAGCGAAACGTCGGTGGATTCTCGCGTAACCACACATCAGCAGACGCAGCACGGCAAACATGATCCTCGATCTGGCGAATGATGTCTTCGTAGGATTCGTCTGGATAAAAATGGACCGAAATCCACAGCGCACACTTGTCGGCGATAAAAGCGGCATGTCTTCCGCCTTCGATCACAGCAGGATTAATCGTATTGCTCCCAGGTGCGAATCCGGGATAGGTTTTCATGACGGCCCAGTGACGTTCCAGCTCTTGCAAGGATGCGATGATTTTCATCATCTTTTCAATCGCCGAAGCACCGTGGACGCGCCCGCCGGCATGGATGGTTTTGGCCCGCATCCCATCATGCAAGGTCGTCGGGCTCTCAATCGTAATCCAGCCTGTGATGACTCCGCCTTGCCCTTGCATATGCAGATTGCTCGTATCGACGACAACGGCGTAGTCGGCGCTGTAGCCTCGCTCAATTGCCACGAGGGTCCCAGCTTCTCCGGCTTCTTCACCGATGACCGACTGGAAGAGAAGATCTCCCTTTAGTTCGACGCCATGCTCTCGCAGCATTTTGATGGCAAACAAGCTGGCAGCCAATCCGCCTTTCATATCTGCCACCCCGCGACCGTACCATCTGCCGTCCGGTCCTGTCGTCAACGTAAATGGCGGATACGTCCATCCCGTGTCATCTCCTACTTCCGCGACGTCGATATGGCCATTGATGATCAAGCTCTTGGACTCTTCTGAAGCAGTTCCCGGCAGTCGTCCCACGACATTATCGTCACCGGGATACACGGGCCATCGATCGATGTCAAAGCCCATTTCCTGCAGCTCCCCCGCAATCAAGCTCTGGGCCTGCTCACTGTTGCGAGCCGGGGGACTCACGGTTGGCTGTGACACCAGCTTGCCCAGCAAGTCAAACAGTTCGTCCCCTCGGTTGGCGATAGCCTCGACTGCTGCCGCGAGCCCTCTCATGCTACTCAATCATCCCTTCGGTCGGGCTGCTCGCAGACGCATACCGTTTTTTCGCAATGCGTCCAGCCAGGAACCCTTTGCGTCCTGCTTCCACACCCAGCTTCATCGCTTCTGCCATGAGCACGGGATTGTCCGCCAAAGCTACGGCTGTATTCAAGAGCACGCCATCTGCACCCAGCTCCATCGCTTTCGCGCAATCGGCCGGCGCCCCGATGCCTGCATCGACAATGATCGGCACTTTTGCATCTTCGATAATGAAACGGAGATTATTTTCATTGACAATTCCTTGGCCGGAACCGATTGGAGAAGCTCCTGGCATGACTGCATGAACGCCCACTTCCTGAAGTCGGCGAGCGAGGATTGGATCATCATTCGTGTAAGTCAGAACGATAAAACCTTCTTCAACCAAAATTTTGGAAGCTTCCAGAGTTCCGATCGGATCAGGCAATAGGGTTTTGGGGTCCCCGATCACTTCGACCTTGATCATGTCGCATAGTCCGGATGCTTTTGCCAAGCGCGCGATGCGAACTGCTTCCTCCGCGGTATAGGCTCCCGCCGTGTTTGGCAGCAGCGTGTATTTATTCAAGTCGAGCTGTTCCAAAAAGTTAGGCTCCTGCGGATTTTCCAAATTCAGTCGGCGAATCGCAAACGTCAGGATTTCTGCCTCCGAAACATCTACCGCCTTGCCTTGTGTCTCTAAATCCGCAAACTTCCCTGTTCCCAAAAGCAAACGGGAATGAAATTCGTAAGGGCCAATTTTCCATGTATCCATGATGATCATCCTCCTCCAACAAAGTGAACGATTTCTATGCGATCTCCATCTGCAATCGGTGATTCTTCGTAGCGTGTACGGTCGATGATGTCACCGTTTTGTTCCACTACCACGATTTTCTCCTGCAGCTGGTATGAGGCGAGCAGGGCACGGATCGTCCTGATCTCTTCTGCCAGTTCTACCTTTTTTCCATTGAGCGTAACTACCATCGTATTCCTCCCATCCATTAGAAACCTGGCTGCACCAAGCTTTTTGGTGCAGACTTGGTTGCGCTTATACTATCAGCCTTAAGTTTTAATACTTCCGATAGTACAAAAAAACGACTCCTCCCACTGCTGGATTTCACCCAGCAAAACAGAAGAAGCCGTCTTCCCTATCATCACGCAGATCGTTTTTATAAAAAAACCATCCGCCGTGGATGGTTTGGTTTTATAACGATTCGTTATACCTCTTCCTCCGCTGGCATGACCCAGATCAGGTTCAACGGTCAGTAACACCCTCGTTACAATCTCAGCCGACGTCGCTCGGCTCCCGCTTGGTAGTCATCGTATTCAATTGTCGTTCATTCGAGTTCTACAGTAACACTCTATTTTGAATTTGTAAAGGTTTCCTTGTGCAGGGCTTCCAGCTCAAGCAGACAGCGAGCAGCCCACTGAGACATCTTTCTCATTTTCTCCATTTCGCGCTCCATGGCTACACGCACAGACTCTCGGTAATCCGGAATCATGCCGTTATACCTCGTGACCGCGTTGCTAAATACCATGAATTTTTCTTGGTAGGACAAGGCCGGACGTTGGTGAAACAAGGGGACGTCCACTTCATAGGAAGTATGCAAATCTCCTTGGGTAGGAAATTTCGTGACGGCCAAGACCTTTACCAGCAGCTTGGCATCATGGATTTCCAACACCTCAGTGATATACTCTCCTGTTTTTTGGGTCACACGTACAATATCTCCCGGGTTCCACATGAACCTAAATTCCTCCTTTTGCATTGCCCATGCTTCCATTCTACCGGTTTAGGCCAGCGCAGCTTCCAGCTGTCTGCGAGCATGAGCCAGCACTTCTTCCGCAGGCAAGCTCGGTTGTCCACCGCCTTGTGCCATGGCTGGATTTCCCCCGCCCCGTCCTTCGACGAGGGGAAGCGTATCCTTCATCAGCTGATTGACTGCCACGTCGACTTGGGGTCCCCTGGCAAATACAAGCTGCAGTTTTTCTCCTGTCGCGGCCAATAGGCAAACGACATCAGGAGCTTGCGCGACAGCTTGCTGGGCGAATTGCTGGAGCTGTTGAATGGTTTTGTCTGTAAAGGTTTGCTGCACGATTCGTACAGGACCGACTTGGCTTGCTCGCTCCAGCTGCTGGCGGACTTCTCCCTCCAGCAGAACTTTCTCCTTCTCCTGCAAGCTCTGTTTCAACGCATCTCGCTCCGCAATCAGTCTCTGCGTCTGCGCGATCACTTCTGAATCACTGGTCATCAGCAGCTTCGACACTTCCCTGACTGCAGCTTGCTTTTTCGTATAGTCTCGCAAGGCGCGCCATCCACAAATAAACTCCAGACGAATGTTCCCCCGATGACGTTCCCACCCCAAGATTTTGATCATGCCGACTTCCCCGGTATGTGCCGGGTGCGTACCACCGCATGGATTGTAATCGAATTCGGGAATGATGACCACGCGAACGTTTTCCGTCACGGTCGGCTGCTTCTTCAAAGGCAACGTCGCCAGTTCTTCATCATCCACGAATCTGGCAGAGATCGGGCGGTTCTCCAGTACGATCTGGTTGGCTCTCTGTTCGACGCTCTCCCAGAGTTCCTCTTTTAAATCATCCAGTCTCACGTCAATCGTGACACGCTCTTTGCCCAAATGAAAGGCCAGCGTCTCTGCACCCGCCACTTCCAAGAACGCAGCGGACAAGATGTGCTGTCCCGCGTGCTGCTGCATATGATCAAATCGGCGGTCCCAGTCAATCTGGCCCTCTACTTGTGTCACGTTCTCCGGCAATGGATCTGACAGTCGATGGCGAATCTCTCCATCCACTTCTTCCACATCCATGACACGGATCCCGCCAAGTTTCCCTTGATCAGATGGCTGGCCGCCACCCGTGGGATAAAAGGCGGTTTGACTCAAAACGACGAAGGGAGAACCGTCCTGCTCCGTTCCCCGCTTCACCACGTCTGCTGTAAATGTTTGCGTATAGGCATCCTGATAATACAATCGATCTTTCATCTCGGCTCCTTGCTGCAGAAAGCAAAAATCACATCGGATATGCTTCCGTCATTTTCTCCCGCGGTGGGTTGCTAGTATAATAGGATCAGGAGGTGGTACTCTTGTCCAAAAAATATTTTACTCGTGAAGAAGCAAATGAGTTATTGCCGTATGTACGCGAAGAGCTATCCTTCTTGCAGGAAGCCAAACGCACTTTTTATAAGCTGTACCAGCAACGTGAACAGATCAAAAAAGAACAGCCTGTTAACGAAGAGGAGCTGTTTGCCGTAGAATGCCGCCTCGAATTCATGGAAATGGAAGCCCAAATGCGTGTCACTTAGCTGATCAGCAAAGGGATCCAAGTCAAGGATATCGACATCGGACTCTTTGATTTCCCGGCGATGATCAATGGCGAAGAAGTCCTCCTCTGCTGGAGAGAGGGCGAGTCATCCATCACACACTACCACGGACTCTACGATGGCTTTAACGGCCGCAAGCAGCTCGACTAAGGGGAGTTATCCCAGAAGAAGTGCCATTTTTTCTTCCCGCAGAGCTCTTTCTTCAGGCGTCGCCAAATCGTATTTCTTCAGTAGGTGGAACAGCTCGTTCAGTCCTTCTTGAGACTGCTTGGTTTCAAGCCATGCCCGCAGCTGTTCTACCTTCTCTTGCGGCAAGAAAGGAGATTGTTCCGCCAGCTTTTTTTGCACATCCTCTACACTGTGATCCAGTTTGCACTCTCCCATTTTCCCTTCCCCCATCCTTTCTTTCGGCATACGCCACGAATGTACTTTTTGCCATCATACCATGTTTCCACCGGATTCGAAAACTCGCCGATACGGCCAAGCAGACAGGCGCACAACCCAATGGATTGTACGCCTGTCGTTCAGCCACGCTTGCGGACGCGGAAGTTCCCCTCAATCAGCAGCCAGTTCTGCGGAAATGGCAGTCCCAGCTTCCAGTAGCTGACCCCTCGCAGGCCGAGCTGCTTGACGAGATCAAACTTTGCTTGGATGGAGCGTGCGTCTTCAAACCACACTTGATGACGCCGATCTTCATCGTCAGTGTACTGAAAAAAAGGAGCCTGAGCACGGTAGTCGTACTGGATATTGACGTTGTGCTCTGCGGCCAATGCTATCGCTGCTTGGGGACTCAGCGCTCTTGCTGTCGTTCCAGGCTTATAAGGAAGGGTCCAGTCATACCCGTACAGATTTTGCCCCATCAAGATTTTTTCAGCAGGCATTTCGGTAATCGCATACTGCAGGACACGTCGGACTGGGCCGATCGGCGAGACAGCCATCGGTGGACCTCCGCTGTATCCCCACTCGTACGTCATGATGACGACAAAGTCAGCGATGGCTCCAATCGCTCCGTAGTCATGAGCTGTATACCATTTGCCCTGCTGCTCCGCACTCGTCTTGGGTGCGAGCGCCACGGACATCATCATACCCGCTGCGTGTGCCCGCTGCTTCGCTCTTCGCAAAAATCGGATGTAGGCTTCCCGATCCGTAGGCGGCAGCGCCTCCATGTCGAAGTGGATGTCCCCCATTCCGAGCTCCTGTGCGGTGGAGATGATGTTGTCAAATAGCTTATTCTGAAGCTCCACATCGTTTAAAATCAGTCCGCCGAGCTCTGTGCTGAACTGACCACCTTCCAGATTCGTCACGACCAGCATCATCACGACATGATTGGTGCGTGCAATCGACTGGAAATCGTCAAGCGCTGGCCTTGCCAACGTGCCATCCCGTTTGATCCGAAAACTGAATGGCGCCAAATAGGTCAGATGAGGGGCAGCAGTCCTCACCTCGTCCTCCAACTCTTGGGACACCTGTCTCCTCGGCTCCACATAGGCGTTGAAATCTGCCGCCCGCCGGGGACGCGGGGGAATGTACAGCCTCTGACCAATCTGCAAGGGACGGTATTGGGGAATGCCATTCACCCGTGCCAATTCCGCCGCACTGATGTTAAAGCGTTGACCGATTGTATACAACGTGTCGCCTTGCTTCACCCAATAAAAGCTTCCCTCAATGGGAATGACGAGCGCCTGTCCGATGACAAGATTGTCTGGGTTGGGCAGCTCATTTGCTCTGTTGATTTCTGCTGCTGTCGTCCCGTATGTTTCGGCGATGCCAGACAGCGTTTGTCCTTGTTCCACCACATGAATCTGCATACGCCGTCTCCTCCTTCGCATGATGTCTCTCTTTCTGTTTATTCCTCGCGAAGGAAATGGGTGTATGTCTAGTTCAGATCTTTTAGCCTTTCATATAGGAAGCCGACCGATTGCATCGCATAATGTCTTTCGATCAAGACCCCCTCACGAAATAAAAGCAAGGCGGGAACGCTGCTGATTTCCCACTCTTGAGCCAATTTCGGCACGGTATTAATGTTCATTTCAAAAGCGCTCAGTTTCGGCGTGAGCTCCAGAGTAATGGTCAGCATCCTTTCTGCCAGCTTGCAGGTTCCGCACATGGGTGTGTAGAGGAACAGGGCGAACGTTCGTTTCTGCTCCAGCTGCTGGATGAATTGCTCCACCTTTATTTCTTGCACGGCATTTTCACCTCTTGACTTCGAGTTTACTCTAACTCTTACAATACATCCATCTTTCAATATGGAAAAGGGGATAAGATGATGGTAAACTCTCGAGTACTGGTAACCCGATACGGAGGAACAGAAGTCCTACAGATCACTGAGGAGCCTTTGCGTAAAACAAGAGGAAATGAGGTCCGCATCAAAGTGGAATGCTCAGGGGTCGCCCTGGCGGATCTCATGCGCAGGGAAGGTTTTTACCCTGGTTCGCCACAGCCCCCTTTTACGCCGGGGTATGATGCCGTTGGAATCATCGATGATTGCGGGGAGGATGTCATGCAGTATGCGATCGGGGATCGTGTAGCCGTCTTTTTCAACGGGGTTGGCGGGTACGCCTCGTTTATGTACGCCCAGGAGGATGAAGTGATCCCTGTGCCTGATTCGGTTGAGCCTGCAAACGCGGTCTCCATTTTGCTCAATTATGTGACCGCCTACCAAATGCTGCATCGTTTTGCCAAGGTGTCCAAAGGGGATCGCGTCCTGATCCATGGAGCAAGCGGCGGCGTAGGAACGGCGCTTTTGGAATTGGGGCGGCTAGCGCAATTGCAGATGTACGGCACTGCCTCAGCCAACAAGCACCCAATCGTCGTCAGCTACGGCGCTACCGCCATCGATTATCGGAGGGAAGATTTTGTAGAAGTGTTGGCGCACCAGGCTCCGGATGGAATGAATGCCGTCTTTGATCCAATCGGAGGGAAAAACTGGGATCGTTCGATGCAAACGTTACATCGCAGTGGGACATTCATTGGGTATGGATACACCTCTGTTTTTGAGGAGGGTTCAGCAACCGATTGGTCCGTTCGCTGGAGGACATTGACCGAAGCGAAAACGACGGAGACAGGAAATCCTGTTCATCTGTACAGTGTGACTGCCTTGAAGCAAGAGAAGCCAGAGTGGTTCCTCGAGGATGTGCGGCATCTGTTCTCGCTGCTGGAAAAAGGAGAGCTTCGACCGCTGATCTCCCATCGCATTCCGTTCCGCGAGGTGGCAGTGGCCCATGAACTTCTGGCAGGCACCCAGACAGCGGGAAAAATCGTCCTCGTCCATCCATGACCGTGCAAGGAGGAAATTGATTCACATGTACTCCATCAGTGATATTTCCAGACTGACAGGGATATCCCCATACACCCTGCGCTACTATGAAAAGATTGGTGTTCTGCCCCAGCCCGATCGTCTGGAGGACCGCAAAAACGGAGTTCGCCAATACAATGATCAGAATTTGCGCAACATCCGATTTATTCATGGGCTGAAGCAAACCGGTATGAAGCTCGAGGACATCGCTTCATTCGTCCAAACCGGCTGCCTCCTGGATCACGATTTTCCCGATTCAGATGTGGATGAAACCTTGCAAAGACGAATCGAACTGTTGGACCATCACCTCGCGCAATTGGACGTCCAGATGCAGCAGCTGCTGGCCGTCAAAAGCTTTGCGATGGAAAAACGAGATTTCTATGCCCGGATGCAAGAGGGCCGCAATCAAGAAAAAAACTAGCCGAAAACAAGAAGAAACCAGCTCTAACGATCGTTGGAGCTGGTTCTTTTTTGACATGCCTACTTTCTCAAGGAACGGCGCAAAATTTTGCCTGTGCTGTTTTTCGGGAGCTCTGTGACAATTTCCACCAGACGAGGAATTTTGTATTTGGCGAGTTTGTCTGTGCAAAACTCCAGAATCTCCTCCTGAGAAACGGCGACTTCCTTTAGGGCGACAAATGCCTTTACGGCTTCCCCATGCACGTCGTCAGGAATGCCGATCACGGCTGCCTCTATGATAGCCGGGTGCTGGTAGAGGACCTCCTCCACCTCGCGCGGGTAGACGTTGTACCCGTCCACGAGAATCATATCCTTCTTCCTGTCGACAATGTACACATAGCCTTCCTCATCCATTCTCGCCAGGTCACCCGTATACAGCCACCCGCCTTTCAAGGCAGCGTTCGTTTCTTCCGGCAATCCGAGATAGCCGATCATCACATTCGGCCCTTGGACGATCAGCTCGCCTACCTCCCCGCGCGGCAGCTCCACTCCTTCTGGGTCCACGACCTTATTTATCACACCTGGCAAGTCGATTCCTACCGATCCTGGTTTTCTTGTCCCACGTATGGGGTTAAAGGCTGTAGCTGGGGCGGCCTCAGACAGCCCGTAGCCTTCCATGATCTTCACACCGAACTTTTCCTCAAATCTGTGCAGCAATTCCACTGGCATGGACGCACCCCCAGAGCAGCAGACCCGGATCGTCGCGAAATCGGCCCTGGTGGCTGTCGGGAGCTGTAGCATGTAGTTGTACATGGTAGGTACGCCTGCAAAGCAAGATGCCTTATGTTCGCGGATCACACTGACGACCTCCGCCGGATGGAAGCGCTGCACGATCAAGATTGTAGCACCCGATCGGATGGGGCCGTTGAGACAGACGGTCATGCAGAACACATGAAACATCGGCAAAACAGCAACCATGCGATCATCGGGTTCCAGCTCAAACAAGGCCCCCATCGCTTCCGCATTGGAATCCATATTTTTATGGGAAAGCATGGCTCCTTTTGGCTGACCGGTGGTACCCGATGTGTATAAAATGACGGCCAAGTCGTTTTCATCCCGCTCTGGCTCTTCATATTCGGTTTCTCGTTCGTGAATAATCTGGTCGACAGTCAGTTCCTCACCTACGGCTTCGGTGTATATCACCAGCTGCAAATCGCTTAGCTGTTCCTTTAGCCCGGATAAGACCGGTTCCAGCGCTGAGAGAGCGATCACTCCCTTTGCCTTGCTATTGTTCAAAATGAAGCTGATTTCTCTAGGAGTGTAGATGGGATTCATCGGAACCACGGCAGCTCCGACTCTCAGGATCGCATAGTAAGCGCTCACAAATTGCGGCCGGTTGTCCAAGAGGAGTGCTACGGCATCCCCTTTGCCAATTCCTCGCTTCGCCAGCCCCGCGGCTAAAAACTCTACCTGCTGATCCAGCTCCGCATACGTCGTGCTTTCTCCCTGGAAAACGTACGCAGCCCGGTCAGGGAAGTCATGGGCACTCCTCTTCAGGTTCTCGTTCAAATGATACATCACACATCTACCTCCTTTTGAAAAATTTTAACATTCAGAATAATAAGGCGAAAGTATTACTTTTGCGTTATGTGAGAGATTTGCGCAGGATCATGATGTTTGCTTTCCTCACGCTTGGCAAACAGCAGGAAAAGGACGCCGAACACCAGATAAATCAGAGCATTTACGGTCAGCGCACGACCAAAGCCTGTGCCGATTTCTTCCGCTGACTGCACGATGGCACCGGTTACGAGTGGTGAAATGATACCCGCAAGCGTAACCAGACTCGACATCACCCCGACTAGAAGACCGGTTCTCCTCGGCATCAGACTGCTGACGATCACGGATGCTGCCGTACCTACTGAAAAAGTGAACCCCTTCCCGAGACACAATGCGATCAGTACCCATGCAGTCGATTGAAACCATGTCGATGAGTAGAAAAACAGTCCGCCCAAAATGAGAGAAAGGCCGCCAATGATGACATACGACTTCCGATACGAGCGATGCTTCTTGTAGAGACGATCCCCTGCCCAAGAAATCGCAATCGTCATGAGTCCTGCGACCAGGCCCGTACCTGCGATGGAATACGCCATCTGCTGATTCGTCAAATGGATTGCTTTCACTAAATAGACTGGCTCCCAGACGGCTGCAAACGTCGTACCCCAAATTTGTCCGAAGTAGATAAGAAAACTGAATACATAGGTCGCCGAGAACATGACTCCTGCTATTTCCGACCCCTTCGCTTTTGGCTTCTGGGTTTCCGCAGATTCAATCGGAGAGAGACTTGCTTTTGGTCTTTCCTTGCCGATCATGATCCAGACGAGAAACCAAGCCAAGCTGAGCGCCCCCATAAACGCCCAGGCAAAGCGCCAGCCGCTCTGATCGATCATCGAGACCAGCAACGGCGCAGAAGCTACCGCACCGACAAAGGCGCCAAAATTGACGGTAGAATAGACCAGCCCCCTCTTTTCTTCCGGAAACCATTTATTCAGGTGGCTGACAACCGTAGCCCAAAACGGACCTTCACCGATGCCGAGCAGCACACGTGCCAGGATCAGCATGGGGAGACTGGCAATCGCGTATGCCCCGAACTGCACCACCGTCCAGGAGATCGCCATGATTGCCAGCATTTTTTTGGTCCCGATACGATCCGAGAGAGCGGCACCCAAAATGCCCGCGATGGAGAAAAACCAGAAGAAGCTGCTTCCGACCAGCCCCCATTCCTTCTGCGTAAGGCCAAATTCCTCCATAATCGGGACTGCCGAATATCCCGCGATCGTTTTGTCCGCGTAATTAATCATATACAAAAGAAACAACAACCCAAGCGTCACCCTCGCCATCATGCCGACCACCCTCCCCGCTTTACCCACGCTTCATTCGGATTCTGCCTATCCTTCCATCCCACTCAATCTGTGTCCCATACGGTTCGCTCCATGCTTTCAGATTCTCGATAACGGCGGAAGAACCGCTCAGCTTTGGCCAGCCCATCCGATGTATCGGCATTCCAAAGCCCAATTCAATCGGGTGCAGCTCGATCTCCAACAGTTCGCCATCCTGCATCTTCCAGATCGGAACGACGGATTCCCACACCTCTCGATGGACGCAAAGCCCCCTGGTATAGTTCGCACTCATCGCTTCCAGCGCATCCGCTACATTGTGATCGTGGGAGAGGCCGTACTGCTCATAGAAATCGGCTGGCTGACTGGTGACGGTCTCTGTCTGAAAGATGAAATCCCCCAGGCTGTAAAAGATCGGTCGATTTTGGTAGATTTCGATCCCTCTCAGCAAATGCGGACCATGCCCCACCACAGCGTGAGCCCCTGCATCTATGCACGCACGTGCGAATATCTCCAGAAACTCTGCGGGTGCTTCCTTGCGTTCTCCCTTCATCTCATGCGCATGGATGCTGATGATGACATAATCGGACATGCGCCTGGCTTCCTCGATCGTGCCTATGATCCGACGCAGATCACGCGGATGCGGCTCTGTCCTCGTCCGATTCTCCTTCCCCTCCCGGAAAAGCGATGTGCCGAATAAGTAAAGATCCCGTCCGGGTGCATTCATGAAGCCTTCCTCTATCAACACCTTGCTGAATGCATTGATATCGATGCTATCCGCAATCGCTTTTAACTGACTCAGCTTTTCTTCCGTCAGTTCGTGTGTCATGACATAGCGCATCGGATTGATTCCCGGCCTTCCGATACTGTCCCGTCTCTGTTCCCCGGCTGCCCACCACGGATGAAAGGTAGAGGTGGCCGCGATTAATGCGATTCTCGCATTTTTACATTCCAAATATCGCGGCGCGCCTGCTTCCGCCAAGTTTTTGCCTGCTCCTGCGTGGACGAAACCGTAATCGCTCAGATGCTGCTGGGTCGCTTCCAGTCCGCCGTACAAATAATCGAGGGTATGGTTGTTCGCCCATCCGATCATGTTGAAGCCATACTCTTTCATGGCCTGCAGGACGGAAGGAGGGGACATCGCCCATGTTCCTCCGCTCTGAGCGCTCGGGTAGCCCTTTTGATCATGTACCGTGGTCTCCAGATTCGCGATGCGGACATCTGCCTGATGCAGCAAAGCCGCCACTTCTGCAAAGGCCTCATCCTTGTAAGGCAGGCGGGTAATAAAGCTGTCTCCTGTTGCTGCAAACGTAACTGGTCTCGTCAAGAATCATGCACCTCCAGCTTGGCTGATAAATTCCTGGTCAGCTCAGATCGAAAATTCATCCTCATCCCCGAGGAAAGAGTACAGCTGTGAGCTGATTTCATCGTAGTGCTGCAATCGCTTCTGGACATTCTCTGCGTCGTAGACCATCACCCCTTTGATCAGTACGTTCAACAAGGAAAACAGCACGGGCATCCCGCTGGTTGCGGCCGGCTGGGGGGTTGTCACCGTTAAAAGCAGATCCGCCATCTGACTGATTGGCGAAAGCTCCCCCTCCGTAATCGCAAGCACTTTTGCCCCCAAGGATTTGGCCGATTTTACCAGCGCCACCGTTTCTGCCGGGTGGCGCGGAAAGGATAGCGCGATGACAAGCCACTCCTGATCTCGTTCGGTCAGAAAGTAATCCGCGTTATCTACGGCACCTGTATACAAATAGGTGTTTCCCTTGATGGCACCCAGTGCCGAAGAGAGCCACTTGGCTGGGATATGGCACCACCGAAAGCCAACGACGACAATGCGGTTGGCTGCAATGATGCTCTGGATGGCTTGCTCGTACAGGTCGTAATCCAATTGCTGGAGCCCCTGCTGCAAAAAAGCGATGTCCCCTTCCACGACCTGATGCGCGTAGTTGCCACGTGTCAAGACGCCTTCCGTATCGCGGTATTTTTGATAGGGACCTTTGCGCGGGTCCACAACCAGCAGCGTTTTTTTGATTTCGTCCTGCAGCTCTGCATAGCCGGAGTAGCCCAATGCATAGCAAAAGCGGATGACCGTCGCCTCACTCATGTTCATCAGATCCGCCGCTTTTTTTGCGGTATGGATGGCAAACAGGCTCGGCTTTTCGATCACAAATTTGGAAATGATTTTTTGACTGGAAGTGAGATTTCCGTACTGCTTGCGGATTCGTTCCTTCACCAGCTCATCCATGCAAGGCACTCCTTTGCTGACTAGAGTCTCATCAATTTTACGAATAGTATATCTCTTGCAATAATTCACTACAATACATCATAGAAAATGTAGTTTTTCCTTCATTTTGAGGCTGGCAGGAATCAAAAAAAATCGCCTTCCCAAGGAGTGTCAGTCCGATGGGAAAGCAACTTAAAAAGCAAAGAACCCTATCCGCACGGGGATGGGGTTCTTCGCTGATGGCAAATCGATTAAAAGTCGAAGCGGAAATCATCATCGGACAGCTGCTCGACGTGGATGGTCCGCACGTAGCCATTCCCCTTCTTGGAGAAGAAATCGTGCTGCTTCGTCTGCGTCCGAATGCCGTTCAGAACAATCGGGTTCACTTCTTCTTCCGGGAAAATCGGGTCGAGCCCAAGATTCATCAGAGCCTTGTTTGCATTGTAGCGCACGTATGCCTGGACTTCATCAGCCAGTCCGATCTGCGAATAAAGCTCAGTCGTATACGCCTCTTCGTTACGCTGCAGCTCTTGCAAAAGCTGGTGCAGCTCTTCCTTGCATGCTTTCTGCTCATTGACAGTCAGACGTTGAAACACTTCTTGCGCCAATACCCCGACGTACAACCCGTGAATGCTCTCGTCCCGCACGATCAGATCGATAATTTCACCACTGCTGGTCATCTTTCCTTGCCCGGCCAAATAGAGCGGATAAAAGAAGCCGCTGTAAAACAGATAGCTTTCCAAAAAGACCGATGCCACCATCGCCATATAGAGATCTTTTTGCGTCTCGATTTCCTGATACCGGCTGGAAATCAGCTTCGCTTTCAATTGCAGGCGGGGATTTTGCTCCACCCAGCTGAAAATCTCATCAATTTCTTCCGTCGCAGCCAGCGTAGTGAAAATGCTGCTGTACGATTTGGCGTGGATCTGCTCCATCATGCCCATGAAGGCGAGTACGGCTTTTCGCTGCAAACCGTCCACGTGCTCCATGATTTTCGGCATTCCCACCCCGCCCTGTACGGTGTCGAGCAGCGTGAGTCCACCTAGGACCTTTTTATAGGTATCTCGCTCTGCAGCGCTCAGTTCCATCCAGGACATTTTGTCGTCCGAGAGCGGAATCTCATCGTCAGTCCAAAACTGCATAATGTTTTGGTTCCAAAACGTCATTGTAAAATCATCATCTGGCCTGTTCCAATTGACAGCTTTCATTGCGCGTTCCTCATCCCTTTTTGCTAGTCCTGTCTCTATCTCTTGCCCCGCCAGGTTATACCGCGCAGCTGATGCACTCTTCGACGGTCAAGTGCTTGGTACGTGTATAGTAGAGCGACTTCAGACCTTTTTTCGCCGCGTATATATAGTAGCGTGCCAGCTCACGCGTGGACACGTTGCTGTTTACGTGCAGGACGGTCGATATTCCCTGGTCGACATGCTCCTGAATTTCTGCGATCAGATCGATGACCTTGAACTGATCGATGACGTACGCAGATTTGTAGTAAAAATAGTTCTCTTGTGACAAGTACGGCATCGGGTAGTACGTCGTCGAGTTGGCGTAGGTTCTCGTTTCGATATGCTCCACGATCGGCATGACACTGGACGTCGCATTCTGAATGTACGAAATGCTTTGCGTAGGTGCAATGGCCAGTCGATACGCGTGATACAGCCCGTACTGCTGGACGTTTTGCCCCAGTGCTGCCCAATCCTCAGGTGTCGGAATATGCATACCTTCAAAAAGCTCCTTGGCTCGCGCTGTTCGTGGCTGATAATCGTTAGACACATACTTTTCGAAATAGGTGCCTTTGGCATACTCCGATTTTTCAAATCCAAGGAAGGTGATTCCTCTTTCTTTGGCAATCTCCATGCTCTTTTCGAGCGAATAAAAGTTCATCATCATGAAGAAGGTTCGGGCAAAATCTCTCGCTTCTTCGCTCTCGTACGCGATCTTGTTCTTTGCCAGATAGCCGTGCAGGTTCATCGCGCCCAAGCCGACCGAATGCAGTTCGCGATTCGCCTTTTGCACGCCTGGAGCATTCTCGACAGCTGTCATGTCACTCACAGCAGTAATTGCCTCGATCCCCTCGTGAACGGACTCGCGAATCATTTTTTGCTCCATGACGTTCACGATGTTGAGGGATGCCAGGTTGCAGCTGATGTCTCGGCGGATGATGTCCATTTCCCCATAATTCGTGATCGTGGATGTATCCTGCAGCTGGAAGATCTCCGTGCACAGATTGGACATTTTCACCGATCCGATATCCTTGAGTGCGTGGTTCTTGTTGGCATTGGTCTTATTCATGATGTAAGGATAGCCGGATTCGAGCTGGATCATGGCGATTTTGGTGAGCATCTCTCTCGCGCTCATGATCGTCTTTTTCTTGACGCGGTCATTGGCCAGCAGCTCTTCGTACATCTCGTCCATGTTCATGTCATCCAAATGCATACCGTACTCCTTGTAAACGGAATAAGGAGCAAAGATAGTCAAAGGCTTGTTCTCTTCTGCCAGCTTGTAAAAAGCATTCGGAACTATGAGGCCGATCGACAGCGTTTTGATCCGTGATTTTTCGTCCGCATTGATTTTTTTGCAATCGAGGAACTCATTGATGTCCCAACCAAAAATGTTGTAGTAGGCTGCACCGGAACCTTTGCGTTGTCCCATCTGGTCTGCGTAGGAAAAAGCGTCTTCGAGCAGCTTGAGTACCGGCATGATGCCCTTTGCCGCTCCTTCCACTCCCTTG
This sequence comes from Brevibacillus choshinensis, assembly GCF_016811915.1. NCBI lineage: Bacteria > Bacillati > Bacillota > Bacilli > Caryophanales > Paenibacillaceae > Brevibacillus > Brevibacillus choshinensis. The sequence continues at coordinate 3,134,995 of NZ_CP069127.1, forward strand.
ATCGGTTCACCGCGTCCCCGCAGCTTGGACAGATTCACGGCGACACCCCCGCCGATTTTGGACAGCTGCATGCAGGTCCCGAGTATGTAGTTAATCGAGTTGAGAGAATCATCCATCTCCAGCAGGAAGCAAGAGACCATTTCTCCGCGACGGCTTTTCCCTGCGTTTAAAAACGTCGGAGTCGCTGGCTGCAGACGTTGATCCATCATGGAAACCGTCAGGCGCTTAGCCCGTTCAAAATCTCCCTGTGCCAGGGAAAGGGCTACGACGGCTACGCGATCTGGATATTGTTCGAGGTAGGTGGACTTGTCGTCCGTTTTGAGTGCGTAGTCTTTATAAAATTTTGAGACGGCCATGTAAGAGGCGAATTGAAACGACGCTTCCTTTGCCAATCGGAATACTTCATCCACCTGCTCTACCGTGTACTTCTCATACACATTCTCGTAGTAGTCGTTCTGGATGAGATAGTCCATTCTTTCCTTGACGCTGCCAAAGGTCATCGTGCTGGCTTCCACTTCACGAAGGAAGTCCTGTACCGCTTCTTTATCCTTGGCCAATTGGTAAAAACCATCTTCGCCTCGTTGCATGAGTTCGTTGTTCAGTTCAATATGCCGCAATGCTGGCCACCCCGTTCGTAAAATGTTCTACATCTCGGCCGGTACCGGATAATTCAAATTTGGAGATCACCGGAACGCCGTATTGATGGGCGATCGTATCGGCGCTTTTCGCGAAGCTCGTCCCCCAGTTGCGATTGCCGCTAGCCGAGACGCCTTTCATATACCTGTGATTTCGCTGCAAAAACGAAGTGACTTTTTCGGGAACCTGACCAAATCCAGTCGTATATGTAATTAAAACGAACGGTTCCTCAATGGTCATCTGCTCATCAATCTCCACACTCGGAAGATTGAGCTTGTTTACAAATCTTCGAACATTCCCTGTCTTGGAATCGTATGCGATGAGCATAGGTCCCCTCATCCTTTCATCCCTGATGCTGCAAAAGAAAAGCGCATTCGACGGTAAGAATGAAAGTCGAATGCGCAAAAAATCCACTGATCTTTCGACTCGCTTAGGCGAATCGAGCGCTCCGACACCTTTCCTATCTCCCGTAGGTTCCCTAGTGTCATTGGGTAGGCAGGTCTCCTGGCTCTAGGATCGTCACTTCATTTCGCCTTCCCAATCTTGTCGATCAGTGGCACATCTTCGCAAATGGAGCTCCCCTGTCACAGTGGCGGGACCGCGTCGGATTCACACCGACTTCCCTATTAAGTCTGCCAATATTTTGTGGCTAGACACCTATCCGCATCAATATGTAGTTGGTAGAACTTACTTTACATCAAGATATCGTAGCAGTCAATAGAGAGAAGAGAGTTTTAGGAAACAAGATTCCAAGAGAATGTGCAAAACCAGCGGAATCCTGCTTTGTCAAATCTTGTAGAATCAGGGAAAAACAGAAAACCGCCCGCGAGCTTGCGGACGGTGCGCAATTCCATAACGGTAATCCATTTATTGAAGAGTAACGACTTTGGTGATTTGAGGCAGTTCCTCGATCGCCGTAACCACGGAAGGGGTAATTTCTTCATCTGTCACTGAGACAAGCAAAGCGTTTTTCCCTTTCTGCTCCCGAGACACATTCAGCTTGGAAATGTTGATCTCGTGATCTGCCAATTTCCGCGAGACGTCATAAATCACGCCTGGGTAGTCCACATGGTGTACCAAGAGACCGTGTGCTCCTGGCGGGATGCGGCATGCACAGTAATTAATCTCACTGATATACACCTCCCGCCAGTCTTGGGCAAAGGTGTACTTATTGCTGCCTACGCGCAGGACTGCCAGGTGATTGGCATACTCACCCGAGCTGTGGGTTGCAGAAAGCCGCACACCAAAGCCCTCGTTAAGCAGGTGGGCAATTTCATCCTTGTTTTCGTGAGCTAAAATGCTCAGAGAAGCCCCTGCCAGATTTGGTTCAATCCGCTGGATGAGCTTCGCAAGCTCGCGAAGCCCTGCAAGTTTTTCGGTCATGATCAACACTCACTCTCCCAAATTACGTTTCACTTGGTTAGGGAAGGATCCATTCCTCCGGCTCTTTGAGGATGGAAGAATGGTTTTCTGAACGATACCAAGCGGTGAACGGCTGCCCATCTTTCGTATAGTCGATTTTGTAGATGGTGTTTCCTTTCCCGCCACGTTCGAATGGACTTTCGTCTAAGGGTACAGCCGTGACGCCACCCGCAACGATCACACCGCCTTTATCCTGAATCACTTGCTTGATAATAGCCATATGCTCTTGTCCTGTTGTTGACATGCCCTTGAATGCTACAAATCCCAGCAGGAGCGCTCCTGCTAAAAAGGAAACGATCAAGACTTTAGACTTCTTCGCTGGATCCACCGTACTACCCCCGTCAATCTCTCGTTCTATTTGTCCATCAGGGTGACTTGATCAATCGTGCCTCCACCCAAGCAGATTTCTCCGTCGTAAAACACGACGGCTTGCCCAGGTGTCACCGCTTTTTGTGGTTTGTCGAATACAACCTCGACAGTATTGCCTTCCCGCAGATGTACAGTAACGCCTTGATCTGGTTGACGGTAGCGGAATTTGGCCGTACAGCTGAATGTCGGTGCCGGTTTCTTATCGCTGACCCAGCTCACATCGGTTGCGATCAGGCTGGTAGAATAGAGTCGCGGGTGATCCGAGCCTTCTCCCACGATCAGTACATTTCGTTTCAAGTCTTTATCGACAACAAACCAAGGCTGCCCGCTCTTTCCATGACCTCCGCCGATGCCGAGGCCCTGACGCTGTCCCAGCGTATAGTACATCAATCCGTCGTGATGGCCGATTACGGTTCCCTCAACAGTCTCAATGTCGCCCGGTTTGGCAGGCAGGTAGTTTTGCAGGAACTCGCGGAAGTTGCGTTCGCCGATAAAGCAAATACCGGTACTGTCTTTCTTTTTTGCCGTAGCCAATCCCGCTTGTTCCGCAATTTCCCTTACCTTTGCCTTGGGAAGGTGACCAATCGGGAACATGGTGCGGGACAATTGGTCCTGACCCAGAACATTGAGGAAGTAGGTCTGATCCTTGTTGTTATCGACTCCGCGAATCAGCTTGTACTCTCCATCTACTTCCTTCACTTGCGCATAATGGCCGGTCGCGATGTAATCCGCGCCAAGATCCATGACTTTGGACAGCAGTTCTCCAAATTTGATCTCCCGGTTACACATGACGTCCGGGTTTGGGGTGCGCCCCCGTTTATATTCATCCAAAAAATACTGGAATACTTTATCCATGTATTCTTTTTCAAAATTGACTGTGTAGTAAGGAATGCCGATTTGTTCACAGACGCGCCGGACGTCCTGGAAGTCATCTTCCGCCGTGCAGTGGCCGAATTCATCGGTATCATCCCAGTTTTTCATGAAGATGCCGATGACGTCATATCCCTGTTGTTTGAGCAGGTAAGCCGTCACGGAGGAGTCGACGCCGCCGGACATGCCGACTACGACGCGTGTATCTTCTGGTCGTTTCATGGTCTAGCTCCTCTTTTTTCAATTTGTTCCTCTAACAGATTACCACGTTTCGCAAAACAAATCATGTCTTGTTGCACTTCTATGAGAAAACCTGGCAATCTCAAACCTTTGGGTGAGCCTCCGAGTATGAAAAAACGCCTGTCCCATGGTGGCAACAGGCGGCTTTTTTGTTCGATTAGCTCTGAGAGGCTTCATCTTTAATTTCAGAACGAAACCCTTCGATGCTCTCTTCACGACGCTGGTTTTTCTCTTCGATGTTCGCTTTTTCTTCAGCAGAAATCTCACCTGCGTGGGCTGCCAAGTAATCTCTCGACTCACGAATGCTTTCCTCGGTATTTTGCAGCATTTCCTGCAGTTTTTCCACATTGTCAGAACGATCGTCCGGCTTTGCCATCATTACGCACTCCTTCGCTTCCATGATATCGTGGTGAATGCACCTGTACCATTGTGCGCCATTCTTGGATGATTTATGTAAGGGCAAGGCCGTGCTATAATGCAAATGTCGAAATACACGAAACGAAGAGGTTGGAATCCATGGCATCCCTAGATTTATTGGAACGCAAGCTGCTCAAAATTATTTCCGATACGGATCCTGTCCGGCTCAAGCGGCAGCGAATGAACCCACAAATACAGCGCGAAACCGATGCAGAGCAACGACTGCGAATCGAGCTTCTCCTGCGCAGGCTCGACAAGCTGCCTGATCAGAAGCGACAGGAAGTTTTGGACCTGCTCAAATGGTTTAACTGGTAACGGCTTTAGCGAATACTGGCACCGATCTCCCAGCGTCCGTCCGTTCGCTGCATGCTTTTTACGTCCACGATCGCGTCGTGATTCAGCGGCCCATAAATATGCGGGTACAAGAGTCCGTCCTTGGCTTGCTCATATTTGATCGGCGAAGTCGTCTTGTGCTCGTCCACAACAAGCACCAGAAGTTCACCCTCGTACTCCTTATATACCCGGTTGGCGACTTTCCCCAGAAGCTCATCCCCTTTTGTTGCATGGATGAAACCCTCCTGTTCATAGTCACGCGGGAGATAATGCTCCCGTATTTCCCACTGCTCCCAGTATTCTTTTGGCACTAAGCAATAAATCGTATTCATGGCTGCTTCCCCTTTTACACTATTCTTTTCCTACCGTCCCAGATGTTTATCAATGTGCCGGATCGCTTTATCGTAAAACATTCCATCTATTCTACCTTGATCTCGTCTCCACTGAATGAAGTTCCGGAGGGAATGGAGATCTACCCAGGCATCCCTGGACTGCGGATTGTTGCCCGGGACCTCGCCGGTAATTTCCCCTTCATACACCAGCCTGGCCATCTCGTTCGGGTGATACCCAATTTGGTATGCAATCTGATGCAATGCGATTTTCATGGAACCTCCTAGCTCCTATCTTGGCTTTTCATTTATTTTGCCAGTCTTTTGATGACATGCCAAGTCCTTAACCTGCTCAGACTGATTTGTTACAATGAATGGGCCTGATCAAACATTCTGGAGGTACCACCTAAGATGAATGGGAAACGAAAATCGCGCAAGCCTTTATGGAAGCGCAAGTGGTCATGGGTTATTCTGGCGCTTATCGCCTTTGTATACGTCAACAATAGCTCTTTTTTGGCAAAAGAGTCTGATCGCGGGCCGTTTTTACTCGCCCATCGAGGAATGGCACAAACGTTTCATATGGAAGGGATCACCGACGAGACTTGTACAGCGGAGCGAATCTATCCCCCAGAGCATCCGTATCTGGAGAATACGCTCTCGTCCATGCAAGCTGCTTTCGAAGCTGGAGCTGCTGTCGTAGAGTTGGACGTACAGCCGACGAAAGACGGGACGTTTGCCGTCTTTCATGATTGGACACTCGTATGCCGAACAAACGGTGAGGGAGTGACCCGCGACTTCTCATTGGACGAGCTGCAAAAACTCGACATCGGGTACAACTATACCGCCGATCAGGGTGCGACTTTCCCCTTTCGCGGGAAGGGAATCGGCTTGATGCCTTCACTCGATGATGTATTCAAACAGTTCCCCAATCAACCCTTGCTGATTCATGTCAAAAGCAATGACCCAACAGAAGGAATCCTGCTGGCAGAATATTTGTCCGCGCAGCCAAAGGAGCGCCAAGCGAGTTTGACTGTATACGGGGGAGACGAACCGATCGCGGCGCTGCACGAACAACTTCCTGATATGCGGGTGATGTCCAAAGCCAGCCTAAAGAGCTGCTTGATTCCCTACCTCGCCGTTGGCTGGACCGGCTACATTCCAGAGGCTTGCAGTCAGACCCAACTGCATATTCCCGACAAGCTGGCACCGCTACTCTGGGGATGGCCGAATCGATTTATGGAGAGAATGGACGAGCAAGGTACTCGGGTGATCCTCGTGGCTGGCAGCGGAGATGTATCGAGCGGGTTTGATTCGCTGGAAGATCTCAAGCGAATCCCCAAAGGCTTTTCCGGCGGCATCTGGACCAATCGCATCGATCGAATCTCGGCTGCCTATCCAAAAACGGAGAAGCGGATCGACTGATGCAAAAAAATTGAAACGATTTGTCTACTTATTCGTATAAACGAATATCGACACACGAGGAGTGATTGGGTATGCTGAAAAAACTGTTGAAAAGTCTGATGGGGAATCACTCGTCATCGCACAGCTACCGCAAGTACAGCAGCAGCGACCACAAGCACCGCAAAGGATACGGTCATCCCAATGGACATGGTTCCGGACACGGACATTCCTATTACGGAGGCTCGCACTACAAGAAAAAGCACTCCAGCCGGAGCTTTTTCAGTAGTTAAACGAACGTTTAAAATGTTGAATCAAGAAACGGCAGCTCAGATCATGTGAATCCATGGTCTGGACTGCCGTTCTTATTTAGCGAGGTCTGGATGCTGCCTCAACACCCAATGCAGCAGCTTCAGGTGCGGAAAAGGCTCCAGTCTCCCATTCATGGGGAGATTTTCGTGAATGACCGCTTTTCCACCCGCCTGCAAATACTGCTTCAACGTGATTGGCTTTGCTATAATTTTCGATATGTCGGTTGGCGTCAACAGCAGCAGGCCCTTTGTTTCATTTGCCGGCACCGGATTGTCCTGGGATACAGCCAAATAGATCGGCGTCATATGATTGCGGTTCAAATGTCTCCCAATCAAGATCGGATTGATTCCGTTCTCCGGCCATTTCTCCAGGAACCTGGCAGGAGAGTCGGCGGCTGATGTCTCGTACCAGTAGGTAGCCGGTGGCTTGAGTGCTGTGATCTGCAAAGATGCCTCCTCGTAAGCTTCTCTAGCAGCACATTCCCATCCCGTCTCAGTCCCTTCGCGGTGTCCGCCTAATCGAATGATTCCGAGAGCTGTACCCGCCCGGTTGGGACCGACTTGAAATGGAAATCTGCCGTTCACCAGAACGTATACCCCAGCCGTCACAATCACTTCATTTGAAATCTTGAAGACACACCCTCCTCTCCCCAAGCCTTTGCACACGAACCAAGTAGAAGCACACGGATTCCCTTTGAATAATGTTTACTTATTCGTAAACGGTTTTTTGTATGACTGCGTAGGGATGATTCTTATTCGGACAAGCTTACGAGCGGTTGTTACTTGCGCATTTGCCATGGATCTTTCACAGTTTTGATACCCAATTTATGGTAGCATTTGATTGTAAGCGTTGTCATTCCATGTAAGGGAGAGTGTATATTATGGGACAAACAGGATTTTTGCCATGTAACGGGGCTTCCATCCACTACGAAATGGCTGGAACAGGTGACACCATCGTTTTGCTGCATGGCGCTCCCTTGGATAGTCGCATGTGGGAGCCTCAAATGGCAGCTCTCGCAAAAAGGTACCAAGTCATTCGTTTTGATATGCGTGGAATGGGGCAGTCAGTAGATCCCGGCACTCCCTTTACGTTGTATGAGGATCTCTCTTCCTTGCTGCAGCAATTGCACATTCGCCGAGCTTCATTGATAGGGGCTTCCTTTGGTAGCTACGCCAGCGTGGAATTCGCCCTGGCTTACCCGGATGTCGTACAGAGCCTGATCCTCGTTTGCCCTGGAGGCTTTGCGCCGCCATCCGAAGGTCAACAGCGAATGTTTCAAAAAGTTCAGGAACAACTGGCGACAGGTAACCTGGACGAAGCACTGGAAATCAATCTACACCTTTTGCTAGACGGCCCGGATCAACCAAGAGGCAGAGTGACAAAAAAACGTTCGTGGCTCAAAGAGATTTACCGCGACATCTTTTTACAGTCCCGCTCATTTACAAAGCCGGACGCACTGCAGCCTGACCCGAGAAATCGTCTCGCTGAAATCGCAGTCCCTACACTCGTCATTTCCGGTGAGCTCGATCATCCCGATTTTTTGGAGACCGCTGCAAATCTCGTGCGCACCATCCCCAACGCCACTCAGCGCTTTTGCAAAAACTCTGCCCATTTCCCGAGTATTGACTGTCCGAATGAGTTCGTAGAGATCGTCGAGGACTTTTTCCGTCAGCAGACACCTTCCGCACGGTAACTTCATGCTTTGGGAAGGGAACGGTCCCTCTGGTGCTGTTCCCTTTATCACTCCCCTTTTCTTTACATAACATTAATTATGTCGCGTTACTTCGTTGCTGGCTCCTATGTTACAATAGGTAGAAAGGAGCGTGCTCGCATGAAATCGTCCAAATCATTTTATTATACAGTTGATCAATCCATGGTGGATGAGTACAAAAAAATGCTGGATCTCATGAAAATCCCGTATGAGATTGAGACTCCTGTCGCCTTGCTCGCTCAGGGTGCCAATCAATATTCATTTGTTTTCCCCAATATGCCCGGCAAGCTCTACGCCATGGTCAGCAAACTGTTTCAAGGTGATGCCAAACCCTACCCCCAATGATTTTACTCATGAAATGAGACTTCGCGTATACACTCCGGTTCGTCATTCTTCACGTTTCCTACTGCCTTGGCTACGGGATAAGCGCGCATCCGATCTGCAGCATACGGGACCAGCAGAGACTGCAGCTTGTCCATGTCCTGGAAATCACGATCGAGCCACAGAGACTCGTCTTCTTCTCGTAGGATGACAGGCATTCGCTGATGAATCGGAGCCACCACTTCATTGGGCTTGGTCGTTATGATCGTGCAGGTATGCAGTTTTTGTCCATCCGGCTGGATCCACGTGTCAAACAAACCAGCGAAGGCAAATGGCTGCTCATCTTTTCTCTGGATGCGCATCGGCTGCTTCCCCGACTCCGTTTGCTTCCATTCATAGAAGCCGTCTGCCGGAATCATGCATCGTTTGCGTACAAGCAGCTTTTGAAAGGACGGCTTCTCCTGCAGGCTTTCCGCTCTAGCATTGATCAGTTGAAATCCTTGCCCCGCATCCTTCGCCCAGGAGGGAATCAACCCCCAACGCAGCTCACCGATTCGGCGTTTCCCTTTTTCCGCAATAATGGCAAGGATCTGTTGACCTGGCGCAATATTATACCGCATGCGGTACTCCAAATTTTGCAAATCTACTTGAAACCGTCTCACCATCGTCTCCGGTGCAATCACCAGCGTAAATCGTCCACACATGCTGCCCTCACTCCCCAGCCGTATTTCCTCATCCTTTCATTTTCTACACACTCGCTGAAATCCACTCTTTTTAGACAAAAAAAAAAGGACCCAGGAAGCCTGGGTCAAAGATAGGAAGTGGAGAGAATGCATGCTATGTAATATATACTAACACAAACGAAATAGTAGTCAATGAATTTTTCAAATTTTATGTTAGGTTTTCTCACACAAAGTTTTCTCAAATGTTTTTATGTCATGTTTTCTACATATATGTAAGCTTCTCATTCTATCCTCACCGTCTTATCCTGCTTTTTCGCTGGCTGTCGCCTGTCCAACTAATACAGACTCCTTCTCCACCATGGACAAGAACTTCCCGAATGTAGAGGCAAGTATTTGCTGAAAGAGCATCCCCAGAACAACAGGCAGTGCGACAGGTGCAGGAAAGTACGAAATTGCCATTACGGCCCCTGCGCTAATGTTGCGCATACCGCTATTGAACGTCAGAGTCACGATGATATCCCGTTCCCATCCGAACATCCGGGATACGAACCAACCGAGCACATAGCCGAAGATGGCCAGTACCAATACCAAACCTGCCAAGCTGATTACTTTTCCGTCCAGGTTTGTCAAATAAGGTGCCACAACCGAACTGTTTATCGCGACAACGACCCCCATCCCGATTTTGGAAAACGGAGCTAGCTTGGGCGCCAATGTTTTTTTGACGTTTCCATGCGACAGTTGATTGAGCGCCATTCCGAGCAGCGATGGGAGCACAATCATGAAAAACATTCCTTTCATCATGGCTGCCGCATCCATCTCGACTTTCGCCCCGAGAAAAAGCGCCATTGCCAGAGGCACTACAAATGGCGAGAGCATTGTGTCGATCAAGATAATGGAGAGCGTCAACGCTACATTTCCCATGTAAATGGAGGTCCACAGAAAACTGGATATGCCTGTGGGTATGACAGCAGCCAGGATAAGTCCCGTCACGATATGGATATCGTCCGGGTAAAACAGCAAAGCCGCCCCCCAGGCGATCAAAGGCATAATTGCATGTAAGATGAGCAAATTAACGAGTAAAGGCAAAGGTCTTACAAGTACCCTGGCAAACTCGCCAAATCCAGAACCGAGACTGCCTGCGAAAGTCATGAAGGCAAAGATCCAAGGAGCCAAAGGTGCCATTGGCTGCAGGTGACTCCCGGACAATACACCAATCGCGACACTGCTAGGCGTGAGGATCGGCATGATTTTTTCTAGGCCCTTGTTTAGCTTTGTTAGTGTATTCATCATCGTTCACCTCTGCCTCCTATTTTTTTGAACCGCAAAGAACATCGATGTGAGGTATGTTACCATGTAATGGCGGATCCAACAAGACTAACCGATGTACATATGCTCACACATTACTGCCTTATCCCGTTGAATGCTGCATACTTTCCTTGACGCTTGTAAAAGCTATGATTGATTGGAAAGGAGGACTACTATATATGAACGGAATGGATTGGGTAGAATTCATTCGAAAAACCGAAGATAAGATGTTTCATCTCCATCGCGCGATCGATGGGATCGTTAACGAATCCGAATATAAAGAGTCTGTCGCGGCGTTGACAGAGGTCGTCAGAGATTATCAGGTGCTGGTGGATAAGGCAAAGGATGAGCTGCGCTCCGTTAGCTTCAATCGTGAGCACCATGACTAACCACATATCCATCCACCTGAACCAGCGTCAGTTCAAATAGGAAGGCCTCCATAATCGGTGGCCTTCTTTTGTTTCCATCCCGCACTTCTTCTCTTGAACCTCGACAAAAAAGCAGACCTCTGCTTTTTGACAGAAGTCTGCTTGGGTAACTTATTCGCTCAAATCTACATTGTGATAGACTTGTTGGACATCATCCAAATCTTCCAGAGCGTCAATCAGCTTTTCAAATTGAGCCTGAGCGTCTTCAGGCAAAGCGATTTCATTTTGTGCGAGCATGGTCAATTCCGCTACGGTAAACTCTGTAATGCCCGCTTTTCTAAACGCTTCTTGCACGATATGGAACTGGTCTGGCTCAGCATACACGATCACGGAATTATCTTCTTCGATAATATCACGCACATCAACATCGGCTTCCATCAGCATTTCCAATACTTCATCGGCTGTCTTTCCTTCGACCCCGATAACAGCGGTGGCATCAAACATGTATGCCACAGAACCCGTTACACCCATGTTCCCGCCATTTTTGTTGAAGGCCGCACGCACTTCAGGCGCTGTACGGTTTACGTTGTTAGTCAAAGCATCTACGATAATCATGGATCCATTTGGTCCGAATCCTTCGTAACGCAGCTCGTCATAGACCTCGTCAGAACCGCCTTTTGCTTTCTCGATCGCCCGGTCAATAATCGCTTTTGGAACACTGTATGTTTTTGCACGCTCGAGTACAACTTTCAGTGCACGGTTGGACTCAGGATCCGGTTCCCCCTGCTTGGCTGCCACATAAATTTCCTTACCGAACTTCGCATATATACGACTCGTGCTTGCGTCTTTGGACGCCTTTTTTTCTTTAATATTATTCCACTTACGACCCATTTTTTCCCACTCTCTTTCAATTGGAAAAGATTAATTGCTAGTTCGTGGCTCTGGCCACTTCTTCACGATCGTTGACCAAAGAGCGCGAACAACATCACACTCTTTCACAAGACTATATTATACCTTACTTCCTATGTGATTATAAGGTAGATTCTCAAAAAAAGTATAGAAGGACACGTTGCTGATCCCATCGTCTGTAAGAGATTTACCTGATCGGCGGCTTGCAACCCATCAAGTCAAGCAACCGTATCTAGCTTCTCCGATTTTGCTGCTACCTTGTTTCCCAAAATGAAAGACAAGAGTTCTGCCTTCCTTTTCTCGATCAGCTCCGCCACAACTAAAAATAGCATAAGACCAAGCATAACCGCGCAGATCGATAATGGGATAAACCAGTGATTTGGAGAATGCGAGAAAAACGGGATGAGTGAGACCGCAACAATCGGTGGTGCATTCCACTTGAACCGCGTCACCATCCACATCGTGATAAGCGCGTTTGCAAAAAGCGAAATCGGACTCGGATACATGTAAAAGAACAAAGTACCAAGCGCAGACGAAAGAAAGGATCCCAGAATGATTTTGCTGATTTCCGTCATACGAAATGACTTCGTGGCGAATAGAAAACTATAAGCCCCGAGTGCTGGAAAAAACAAAGTATCTAGGTAAGGAATTCGCAGAGAAAGCCAATACACTAGCATGATGTACATGCAAATCACAATCATTTTTACATTCATTTGACAGACTCAATCCTAACAATCTTTAAATTTCAAGCATGCTACATTTTATTTAGTTTTATAGCCGCTGTCAATCCAGCTTCCACCATTCCTCCTTGTTTTCTAAGAAAAGCGTTCAAATTTCAATTTTTGAAAGGTTTGCCGATCTGGAGATTTCCGTGATTGACATGGTACCTGTTTTTTCATTTAGCCCGAACCTACCGATACCCATGATGAAGGAAAAAGGCGTCAAGATGGCCTTGGGTACGAACAGTGCCTATGACACCTGGGGACCGTTTGGAAATGCCGGCTTTGTTCCGCAGACGCCAGCTGCTCAGCTGAAGTGATTGCCAGAAGAAGCAAGCGACAAGGCCGACTGGTAGCAGGTTCCCTTTCTTTCCACGATGGAGGAAGTCACTCCTAACAGCAAAAACCACCACAAAAGCATCCGTGGTGGTTTTTCTCTACTATTTGGCCAGCTCTCTTTTTTGTGCCGCCGACAGGTACAACCGTGCCATGACTCGCTCCCAAAACGGGATGAACCGCTTGATCAATGGTCCGATGGAAAAAGCCGTGACGATCGTTCCTACCGATACCGGTCCTCCGAGCAAGAAGCCCAGCAGGGTAACCGTGCACTCGATTCCGATTCTGACTTTACCGATATCCCATCCCAGACGATCGTGCAAAGCTAGCATAAAGCTGTCTCGCGGCCCCGCGCCTAACCGCGGCGAGATGTACATCCCGGTCCCGAACGTGTAGATCAGAAGACCGGCTGCGAAGAGTACGATCCGCTCCGTGACAGTGCTTCCTACCGGTATCCATTTCAACCACATGAACAAGTCGATAAACAATCCGAAGAAAAACATGTTCAGAAACATTCCCACACTCGGCTTGATTTTGCCGATGAGGTAGGAAGCGACAATAATGAACAATCCGACTATCTGCGACCACATGCCGATCGTCAATCCAAACGTCTTCTGCAATCCAATATGCAAGGTATCCCATGGTGCGACACCGAGATTGGCCTCAATCATCGTCCCGATGCCATACCCCATGACGGCTAAGCCCAGCATGAATACAGTGTACTGAATGGCAACAGGGCGTATCGCGAACTTCGTCTGCATCCTTTGTTCCCCCCAAGGGACGGTCAGCCCCTAATTTGTTGTCCGTTTCAGGACGCAATTGGGGGTGATTGTGCGAATGCTAACCAGGACCTGTTCACTGCTATCACCTACTTTCTAATCAGCTGTGTCATCTACGTGATGGACCTTATTGATTAGGGGGATAAGACGGAAGGCCCTCTAGATTGCCCCATGCCACAACTCGATACGATCGCATAGAAGTGTGAAGTTCCACTCATTGTCGTATACTTCTGTCGGATTGTCTATAGATTCCGCAATTTTTCAAAAACTCCGATTGCCTCTTCAGCAGTGGGGACCTTGCGCACATTTTCGTCCGCAAACTCTTTCGCTTGCGGGTAAAGGCTTTTCTGAATCTCTCGGGCGGCCGCCTCCACGTCATACGATGTTTTGCGAAACTCGCATCCCTCTGGCCCAAGTAACAGCCAATAGGCTCCCGGTTCATCCGCGTAGGGCATTCCGACACTGCCAGCATTCACAACTCGCGTTTCGCCTATCCGCATGTCAAATTGAATATGGGTATGACCGCAAATGACGGTGCGTTGTTGGACGTTTTCAAAAATCTCCTCGAGTCTTTGCAGGTCGGTCATCGGTGTGAAAATCACATCGTCACTCCCAGGAGTGGCGTGGCAGAACAAAACTTCGCCAATCCCTTCTACCGAATGCGAATATTGGGCAGGAAGCTGCTCCAGGAATTCGCGATGATGGGTGGTCAATTGATTGGCTACCCATTCGGTGATTTCACGTCCTTTTTCAGACATCCCTGGTCGGAGGGGAATACCATCATACGCGAGGGCAACCTCTCGATCACAGTTGCCTCGTATGAATTGGACGGGTGCCGACAGCTGCAGGAGTCGCTCCAATGTCTGCACCGGCATCGGGCCTGAGAGGATATCTCCCCCGATGACAATCAAATCTGGTTTCAGTTCTTCCAACTCTGTCAGAACTGCCTGCAGAGCGAAGACATTGCCATGGATATCGTACAGCGCTGCAATTTTCATTTTCCCATCACTCCTCTGCTCTTTTTTGGGGAATTCGAGAGGCATAGGAACCGACAACTTTCCACACCCTACAGCATGAGGAGGTGGAACTTTATGGACAAGAAAAAACATGACTCCAAGCAAGAACCTACTGTGGCCCCAAGTATGAACGGTCACGATCCGCTCGAAGAAGAAGCAACAGCTAAAGAAGTCGAAGCCGGAGATTACACCTCTGTAACCAAGCTCTTCCTGGATCGTACTCCGGAGGATTGATACGTGTCGGCTTTCTTGTTGTCAACCTGAGTCTTTCTACCTTGAAAAAGCCACTAAATAGGTGGTTTTTTCTTATGCCCGCTTCGTTATCTTTCTAAAACTGCTCACCAGTCCATACCTCGTGGTGCTTCTACCCGGTGCCAAATCGTTTCTTTCTCATACAAGCACGGACACGAACGATTAGGCATAGGCTCATAATGGATGATATCCCGCTATTCTCACCTCAGACATTCTTTCTTGGAAAGGAATGGCTTGAATGGTTCACACCATCAATCATAATGGCTTTACGAGTAAAGAAGCCATTTTACTTGCAGCAATGTGCTATCAGACTTATCCTTTATTTTTTGAGGGAGAGCTGCTTTTGCCAAAAGGGTTTAAGCTTGTATACACGATTCGTGCTTTTGCGGATGTAGAGAACCCTACAGAACATGTGTATGGCTTTCTTGCAGAGTCAAAGGAACAGATCGTTATTGCATTCAGAGGTTACGCAGCCTATCCGGCTGATCTTTTAGCTGCCTATGACATTCTGCAAGTACCGTATTCTTTTGTCAGCAGCGGAGGGAAAACCTCCCGTGGCTTTACATGTCTATATCGTTCGACCCGGAATGAACTCATAAGGAAAGTGAGCAAGCTGTCGGCAAACAAACATTTGTTTATAACCGGCCACAATTATGGGGGCGCTCTTGCAGTGTTAGCCGCGTTAGATATCGCGGTAAATACGAAGTTTCATGAACCTTTTGTTTATACCTACGGCAGTCCACGTATCGGAGATCCAGAGTTTTCGCAACGATTCAATCAAGTGATTAACAATAGTATGCGTATCGTAAACATCCATGACCCCTACCCTACGTTTCCAGATCGAGAATATCCCCCTCCATTTACAGAACAAGGAGTTTTTTACCAACATGTGAAAACAAAGGTGCCAATCTCTTTCCAATTGAACAATACGCCTCGCAATGATGCGATTGCCTGTTATTTTAAAGCCCTCAGCCAGCTCGATCCTGACTTTACCCATTCGCTGTGCACAGAAAATCCGGGTTTTTGTCCCGATACCACATTCTGTGTACCCTTTCAGGGAGCATGCAGGTAGCCAATGCGAAAGGAGCCTCATAGATGGAAGGCACTAAAGTCGATCAGATTTATAACAGCGAAGATGCCATCTTGCTGTCGGCCATGCTCCATCAATCCTATCAGCTTTTCGAAACAAAGACTCTTATCTTGCCGGTTGGGTTTACTCTTCGATACACCATTCGTGCGTTTGCCGGAGTTGAAGATCCGAAACAGGAAGTATTTGGCTATATTGCAGAATCAAAAGAGGATATTGTTGTTACCTTTCGTGGAACCCGAACTTTTGACGACAATGAGTCGGACCAAGATTTATATCAAGTTCCTTATCCTTACGTCAAAAACGCAGGAAAAACACATCGAGGATTTACCTGTATTTA
The DNA here is from genome assembly GCF_016811915.1 of Brevibacillus choshinensis. Classification (NCBI taxonomy): domain Bacteria; kingdom Bacillati; phylum Bacillota; class Bacilli; order Caryophanales; family Paenibacillaceae; genus Brevibacillus; species Brevibacillus choshinensis. Next base: position 3,151,147 of record NZ_CP069127.1, read on the forward strand.
TGAATCGACAAGAAACGAATTAATGAGCGTCATGAAAAAGCTGCCCGCATCAAAAAGATTGCTTGTTGCTGGTCACAGTTTAGGTGGAGGTTTGGCTGTCCTCGCTGCATTGGATATTTCCGTTAACACGAAATTTAAAAAACCTGTCGTGTATACGTATGGCAGCCCGCGCGTTGGAGATCCTTCCTTCGCCACCCGTTTTAACCAGTCGGTAAAGAACAGTATTCGAATCTTCAATGTGCATGATATTATTCCGACTCTACCAGCTCGGGTATACCCGCCTCCGTTTACGAAGAAAGGGTTGTATTATCAGCATGTAAATAAAAAGTACGCACTTTCATTTCAGCTGAACAGTTTAGCGATTCGCAATCACGAAATCGTTTGCTACTTTGCCTTTCTAAGTAAGCAGAATCCTCATTTTACTGAGGCGTTACGTACGTCTACCCCTGGCTTTTGTCCCGATACGGAACTTTGTGTTCCGTTTTTAGGAACTTGCAGCGAGAATGATACGCAAGATTTTCATCGGACGGCTCTGTCCCCAAGGAAACGCAAGAAGTAGCTGGCGGCCACCTAACCTGCTAGCATACACTCGCTGCTATCCATGGTCTCCGTAAACCATTTCCATCATTCCGTCACGATAAATCGATACGCAGTTGAGGCAGTTCCACCTCTTTGATCACTTGCTGTCACTATGATCGTAACCCTCCCCGTCTTCTGTGCCATCACTTTTATCATACTTCCCTCCACTTCCACTTTTGCTACCGACTCACTTTGCGACATTGCAGTAAATACTAACTCATCCCCATCCTCATCCGAAAACACATGACTTACATCTATCTCATACACGACCCAAGGGAAAATCTGCTCAGGATCCGTCACTTCTTCCCGTAACACAGGAGGATGGTTTACGACTTTTGACCCGGATTCTGAAATATCCCCATTCATTAAGAATCCTGACATTGCTACCAGTACGGCCTTATATAGCAGCCAACCCTTCATGTCTGCCCTCCATTCCTGACCATTTATCGTGTTCTATCTCCAGAAAATCATGCCGAGTCTCACACCCGACAAGCTTTGAATGAAAAATAAGGCCCCTATCCTATTCGGGGGAACTTCTAGCAGGGCTCAGAAAAATTTGTTTTAGACTGAACCCGCCGCTGTTTTAGTACGCTAACGAACCCGTTCGTTGCATTCGTTGTCGTTGCCTAAAACTTTCCCCAGAAAGGCAAGCATCGGGATGTTAAATGACTCAGGCCTCTGCAGCGGTGCGAAATGACTCACACCTTCCAAGGTAACGAATACCGCGTTTGGAATGCTGCGACTTAGATATTCAGCGTGCTCGCGCTTGATGAATTCATCATGTTCGCTATGTACAATCTCCACAGGGACGCTGATCTGAGCCAAATCTTGCGCCGAATAATTGGGTTCTGTTTGCATCATGAGATTTACAGCGGCACAGAAAGCTTCGAATTGGTCAGGCGTGGCCGATAGCTGCGCGTAGTCTATCGCGTGTCGGCGAAAACACCGGCTGATGATCGGGCTCATCTCTGCCATTTCCTTTGCACCGCTCGGATCCATGTTGCAGCCAAAATAGAAAACGCCTGCGACTCGTTCGGGTGATTTCATGGCGAGGATCATGGCTACGACAGCGCCGTCGCTCCAGCCCACCATTCCCGCTTTTTCGAGGTTCAATGAATCCATGACCGCCAAAACATCAGATGCCATCCGTTCATACGTATACGGCCGCTCATCGCGCGTGCTGCGGCCGTGGCCTCGGCTGTCTATCAAAATCGCGCGATAGCCACTCCTCACCAGCGCTTGAACCTGATAGCCCCAATTGCCACTGTGTCCTAAACCACCATGAAGCAAAATCACAACTGGACCAGTTCCGTATGTGGCGTACCAGATTCGAGCACCTTCGTGTTCGACATAACCCTGTTCTTTCGTGTCAGGCAGCGGCGCTGCGCCGTCCGATTCAAACCTGCATAGCTCATCGTCATAACCTTCCACTGCGTTCCCCTCCGTCCCATAGCCTTGCATGATCTATTTCTCATTTCTCATTCAAATATCCTGCTCGTTCATACACTCGAATGATTACCTGCAGCCTCGATTTTGTTTGGGCTTCCCATTCGCTGATTTTTCAGTTTTATTCATCGGCTTCTCCACTAAAATTATCCTCATAAATACCGTCTTTCCATACGATAACTCCACTGCTCGACAAGGCTTCAATCTTTAAGGGGTCTGGTTTTCCAGGGTCAGGGTTTTCCAAAATATCAAAATAGGTAAACCATATACGTCCTTGTTCCGTTTCCATTATCTTTGCTTGTTTATACCCTGTCTTTTGTCGTACCAAAACCTTTTCTATCTTACTGTCAGTAATGATCCCGAGAATGTCACGATCGGTATGGCAATGTCATGAATCATGGTCCAAGTGAAGCCATCATTTGGATTTAGTTCAGCATTTCCACTGATATTCACATACTCCGAATCCTCTGAAATGAACGCATGGCGAAATTCCTTTTTCTATTTCTTCTTGATGGAGTACTTCAATCGTCTCTGGATATGGAGATTTCTTCATTAACAGCTTCATGTTCTGATCTTCTTCAGATAATGAACATCCTGCCAAGAATGTGATTAGAATGAACCCTAATAGTAATTTTATCACGGATTCTGCCACCTCCATCAGTTTAACCCGGATCGTACTGGAACGATTGCTTGGTGAGAAGTTTGCTCCCAAAGGTTCAGTTCTGGATGTAATGGGCCTTTCAGATCATAGAGGCATTGGAAAGAATAACTGGGCGGACACTGAGCCTGGAAAAAATAGAGTTATCGGGGAGCTGGAACAAATATCATTCTTGCTTAAAGAGACGATTTAATCGTTCTTTAGTCGTGTCTCCCCGACTCATTGGGTAATCATTTATTTTGTAAAACGAGACAACATTATTCAGTAAAGAGCGTCAAACAAGTAACAACTTATTCGAGGTGAATACCTTTGTGGATTAAACTATCTGCTGTCATCTTGAACATTCTCCTCGGGATCGCGGGAGTTTATGTCTTCATATTTGTCATAATGACTGGCGGAGCTCTTGATGGCAGCCGGCCTCCAAGTCCCACTCCTTTAGGGTATTTGGTCATTCTGGTTTACTTATTAATTTGTTTGGGATCCAATATTCCTTTTGCCCGAAAATCCTCCAGCATTTTGAGGTATTTCCTGACTAGTGTTTCAGTATGGTTGGTTTCATTTTTCTTGACCATTCTGTTATAGTTGCCTGCCTAATTAACATAATTATTCTTATGTTAATTAGGCATTTTTTCAACTGTGAACAAGGCTGTAAGCTATCGAATTCGACGTATTATGAGGTCAGCCAGTTTTTACTGGAAGGTTGTGTTAAACCGCTCTAAAAGGAATTCTTTGTTATTTGTTTGGAAAAACTACGTAAGAAAGGAGTGTTGGACCAGATATTGGGATTCCCTCGAATTACGAAGCGAATCAATCCGGGACCAAGAAAAGTCTTTCGGGCTTTGAAGTAAGCAAACATATCGGTAGACTGTAGTCCTCGAGATTCGGGGATTTTTCCTTTCTCTTACGGGTATAAATAAGCAAGGATTTTACAAACATTCACTGAGGAGTGATTAGAATGACTCAATTCGATGTTGGCTTGGTTCACAGGCTTGCTGACCAAATGGAGGGCCTTGCTTCAAATATTAAAAAGCATGTAAACTCCCCAAATCAACTAAACGAGGACATAAAACAGATGAAGAGTATCCTCAACAGTTTTCAAACGCTAACCAATTCGTCTGAGAATAACGGTACCTATCCAATTGCAAAGGATAATGATGTAAGATAAGGCATTAGATCGTAACGGCAGTTTGAATCCAAATCCATTTCATCTCGATTCGAAAGAACCCCATCTCCGAAAACTCTATCGGCGGCTGGAAACACTTTGCTTGTAGCTGCATTTCTTTGCCGCCCTACTCCTTTACAGCCATGACCCCTTATAAAAAGCTTTTTTAGGGAAATCTTACTCTGATTATATTTTGTGTGGTGCTACAGCTCACACTTTTTCTTCTCAATGTTCCATTGGAATGCGCACGCGCTGCGATGACCATTTCGACTTGGTTAAAGAAATTTGATCCCAACTAATGCATACTTCCGCGCAGGTGTACTTTACTCCTCTCTAGCAGTTCCCTCTTCATGGAAATTTCAATGCGCTTCTGTTTCTGTCTCCGGGTATATAGCTGAACGAACTACTAGCAGGAGTCCACATAGATATATCGAGTTATGTAAATATTAGTAGAATTTTAGCTGAAAATGAGAACTCCTAAGTTCCACTCTGAACTTAGGAGTTTGTCTGTAATCTGAGAGATAAAAGAATCCTCTCGCTCAACGAAAAACGACAGCCGCTATTCTAGAGGCTGCCGTCGCTTTTTTGAACTATCGAATCCGTTAGCAGAATCATAAGATTGGTTTCTTTTCTAATTTCACTTATAAGAGACGTTCCATGTTTCATGGAGGAACCGGGCAATGCGATCTACGGAGCGCTGCACCAGTGCCTCTCCTTTTTCACGACTGGCCAGACTCGGATAGCCGATCGTCCCAGACTCTGTTTTTGTGCCGTAACGCGCGTATTTAATTACTTCGGGAAACAGATCCTTTTGCTTTGGCACCTCGTCTACCGCCTGTTCCAGGTCAACCAGCTCTGGGTACAGGTAAAGCAAGACAGATGTGCCTGCTTCCCCCGCGTGACCATGTGCCACCTCTCCGGACTCAACAATGCCCTGATCCTGAGCCTTGATAAAGCGCCAGCAGTCAATCTGGGCACAACGAAGCTCCGGCCGTTGACGCAGCGTCTGGGAGACATGGTTCACCATCGCCACATTCCCTGCATGCCCGTTAATAAACAGAAAATTTTTGAAGCCCCATTTGATCAGACTGTCCACTACGTCTTTCAAATACGCTTTGAAGCTGTCAGGTGTGATAGTAATCGTACCAGGAAAATCATCGAGGGCCGATGAATCTCCCACTTCCAAGGTCGGACCGATGATGGCATGTACCCGCCCGGCCACCAGCTCGGCCAATTTGGCTGCGACTAGCATATCCGATCCCATCGGTAAGTGAGGACCATACACTTCGCATGCCCCTGTTGGGATAATGACCAGATCCGTCTGTCTTTTGCGCTCCAGAAACGTCGTCCAGCTCATCTCTTTCATCCGATTCGTTGCAGCTGCCATGGCAGTTGTCCCTCCCGTATTCGCTCCTATTTTTATTCGTACAAGTGACAGGCGATATATCGACCGTCCCTATTTTGGAAGACAGGGTTAACAGTTTTGCATATGTCCATGCAAGCCGGACAACGCGGATGGAATGTGCATCCGGCTGGCGGATTAGCTGGGCTTGGCACATCTCCGCGAAGAACGATCCGCTCTTTCTTGACCAACGGATTTGGAGTCGGTACGGCCGACAGCAATGCTTTCGTATACGGATGCATCGGGGAATCAAACAGCTCCCTTTTGTCAGCCAGCTCCACGATTCTTCCCAGGTACATCACACCGATCCGGTTACTGATATGCTTAACGACACTGAGGTCATGGGCGATGAACAAGTAGGTCAAGTGAAATTGTTCCTGCAAATCTTGCATCAAATTGATCACTTGTGATTGGATGGACACGTCCAGGGCGGATACCGGCTCGTCTGCCACAATCAGCTTGGGATTAAGGGCCAGCGCTCGGGCAATCCCAATTCTTTGGCGCTGCCCGCCGCTGAATTCGTGACCGTACCGCTTGGCGTGATAGCTGCTCAATCCGACGACATTCAGCAACTCGTCGATTCTCTTGTCCTTTTCCTTGCCATGTGCAATCTGATGAATCTCCAAAGGCTCCGCGATAATATCGCCAACCGTCAGGCGGGGATCGAGCGACGCATACGGATCCTGAAAGACCATCTGCATATCCCTGCGCAGCTTGCGGAGCTGTGATGTATTCATGCCGACCAGGTTTTGTCCTTCGTATTTGACTTCGCCTTCCGTAGGCGCAAGCAGCTGCAGGAGCAATCTACCCGTCGTCGATTTTCCGCAGCCGCTCTCTCCCACCAAGCCTAACGTTTCCCCTTTGTGAATGGAAAAATCCAAACCGTCAACTGCCTTCACATACCCTGCAGTTCGACTGAAAATCCCCTTTTTAATCGGGAAGTATTTCTTTAAATTCGTCACTTCCATCAAGGGTTGCTTCATCCCCTGTCCCCTCCTTTCCCAGATGCGTGAAGCCAGCATCTGCTGAAATGTCTCGATTCAATCTCTTCCAATGGAGGAGACTGATCGCGACAAATCGCCATGGCGTGCTCACAGCGAGGAGCAAAGCTGCATCCGATGCGCAGGCTTCCTTGGGCAGGTACACTTCCTTTGATGGAATACAGTCGCTTCTCTTCCGAATCGAGCGTGGGCATGGACTTCATCAGACCTTGCGTGTACGGATGATGCGGCTGGTTAAAAAGAGTAATGACATCGCTCTCTTCCACCACTTTTCCGTCGTACATGACGACGACCCGGTCGCACATCTCTGCCACTACCCCCAGATCATGAGTGATGAACAGAATCGCGGTTCCTTTTGTGGCTTTCAGCTCACGCATCAGGTCCAAAATCTGCGCTTGAATCGTCACATCCAGAGCTGTCGTCGGTTCATCGGCAATCAACAGCTTTGGATCGCAAGCCATCGCCATGGCGATCATGACCCGTTGCCTCATCCCGCCTGACAAGCGGTGCGGATATTCGTTGACGATTTGCTCCGCCCTTGGAATCCCAACCAGCTTGAGCATTTCCACGGCTCGCGCTCTTGCTTGCGCTTTGCTGTAATGACGGTGGATACGAACAGCCTCGCCGATCTGATCCCCGATTGTAAAAACCGGATTCAGGGAAGTCATCGGCTCCTGGAAGATCATCGCGATTTGGTTTCCCCGAATCTCTCTCATCTCTTCTTCCGACAACGCCAGGATGTCTTTTCCGTTAAAGGTGATCGAGCCTTCTACCACTTTGCCTGGTGTCAATCGCATCGCTGTCAAAGAGGTTACACTCTTCCCGGAGCCGGACTCTCCCACGATCCCGACCGTTTCTCCCTCGCGAATGCTGATGTCTACGCCATCGACGGCAGCCACGACCCCTTCATCCGTGTAAAAATACGTTTTTAGTCCTTTGATCTCGAGTAGTTTGCGCTCCAATGCTTATCCCCCTTTCTCACAGCTTCATCTTCGGATCCAACGCATCTCGCAAACCGTCTCCCAGCATATTAAAGGCGAGCACCATGAACATGATCGCCAATCCAGGGATCGTGCTCACATGTGGAGCAGTACGCAAATATTCCCTGCCGGTACTCAGCATCGCTCCCCATTCCGGTGTCGGAGGCTGAGCGCCCATCCCGAGAAAGCTCAGTCCAGAAGCCGTGAGAATCGCCGTCGCAATACGCATGGTGGATAGAACGATGATCGGTGCCACGCTGTTCGGAAGCACATGCTTGAAGATCACCCTGGCATGGCTCGCTCCCATCGATTTAGCCGCTTCGATAAACTCTTTGTTCTTTACGGAGATGACCGCACTTCGGGAAATCCGGGCAAAGGTCGGTACAGAGAAAATCCCGATCGCGATCATGACATTTACCATTCCCGGACCGAGGACACTGACGATGGCCAGCGCAAGCAGAAAGCTGGGGAAAGCCATAAAGATATCCATGATCCGCATGATGAACATATCCGTCCTACCTCCAAAATAGCCAGAGAGCGTTCCCAGCCCTACGCCGATAACGACGGAGATCAACACACCCACGATCCCGATCATCAAGGAAATTTGTGATCCGTAAATAATCCGGGACAAAATATCCCGCCCGTACTCATCCGTGCCAAATGGATGGTTGGCGGAAGGAGGCTGCAGGATCATATTCATGTCTTGCTCGATCGGATCATACGGGGCGATCACCTGTGCCAAGAGAGCAATGCCGACAAAGACGACAGCCATCCAGAACCCTACGAGTGCTCGCTTGTTTTTTCGAAATCGGCGCATCATGGATGCCCATGGAGATCGCCGCTGGTAGGACACCTCTGTCGGGTGGGAGGCTACCTGTACGCTTACTTCCGTATCGCTCATCGCTTTCTCCCCCTTCTAGTCGTATCGAATCCGAGGATCTACCGCACCGTAGCATAAGTCGACTACGAGATTCACGATGACAAAAATCGCAGCGACGAAAAGAATGCTCCCCTGAATAGCCGGATAATCCCGAAACTGAATCGATTGGATAATATAACGTCCGATTCCATTCATCGAAAATACTGTCTCGGTCAGAACGGCTCCACCAAGCAAGTGGCCGAATTCCAGCCCCACAATCGTAATGATGGGAATCAAAGCATTTTTCAGGGTGTGCTTGTAAATGACCAGCTTTTCCTTGACTCCTTTTGCACGCGCCGTACGGATGAAGTCCTGATGAATCACCTCCAGAATACTGGAGCGAGTCAAACGAGCCAGTACCGCTGAAGAGGATAGTCCCAGCGCGAGTGCAGGAAGGATGTAATGCTTGAACTGCGTGCTTCCGCCAGAGGGCAGCAATTGCAGGTAGTAAGAAAAAACCAAGATCAGCATGATCCCCGACCAGAATACCGGCATCGATATCCCGAACAGGGAAACCATCATCGTCGCGTTGTCCCTCATGCTGTTCGGCCTAATCGCAGACATGATACCAGCGAAAAGACCTACGATGACCATGACGACGACAGAGAGCATGGTCAGCATGATCGTGCTTGGAAAGCGGGACAGGATTTCTTCTGCCACAGGTCTGTCTGAGCGCAGCGATTTGCCCAAATCTCCTTGCAGAAGCCCCATGACATAGCTTCCGTACTGTTCATGCAAGGGGCGGTCGAGTCCCAAGCGTTCCTTTACAATCTGAATCTCTTCCGCCGTAGCATCCACGCCCGCAATCAAATTGGCTGGATCCCCGGGTACCGAGTGAATGATGATAAAGCAGAGAATCGATACACCGACCAAGGTAGGGATCATTTGCAGCAAACGTTTTGCGATATATCCCAGCAACTCGACGCCTCCTTTTCTTGTGATTCATTCGCATTCATGAGAGGTCGTTCGTCAGGCGTACATCGCGGGCTGTCGGTGCAAATGGGAAGGCAGCTTTTCCCGTACCTCTTGCACGCGCGCCAGATCGACTCGACAAGGGATGAGTCCTTCTATCTCCACCCCACGTGCCAGGACTACCCCCATCGGATCCACGACCAGGCTCTGTCCGATATAGTGGTCGTTCACCTGGTTGCACGCAACGACGTATGCCGTATTCTCCAATGCCCGCACCGTCACGAGACTCTCCCAATGTCTTTCCTTGACAGGTCCCTTTACCCATCCAGAAGGAACGATCAGAATGTCAGCCCCATGAAGCGCTTGATACCGGGAAATTTCCGGAAAGCGCAGCTCGTAGCAGACGAGCAATCCAATTTTTCCAAATGGCGTTTCGATCGGCTGGAACAAGGAATCACCTGGCTTGATCGACGCCGATTCCTTTGCCCCAAAGGCGTCGTATAAATGCGTTTTCCGATACGTACTAACGACCTTCCCTGTGGAATCTGCCAGGACGACGGAGTTGTACACCCTGTCATCCTCCGGGTCTTCCGCCCGCTCACGCATGCCGAAAATGATCCACACACTGTATTTGTGCGCCAGTTCACACATTCCATTTACGAACGGGCCGTCGATAGCCTCGGCATCATTCAGCTTCACTTCGCGCGGTGTGCCAACGATGAAGTAGCTCATATACGCCTCGGGGAAGACCACCAGATCCGCCCCGTATACTTCTGTCGCCTCCTTCAGCGCCTTTTCCGCTTTTTGCAGATTCACTTTCTTGTCATCCGTCGAACCAAGCTGGGCCATCACGATTTGAAAGGACATATAGGATCACTCTCCTCTTATTTTTTCACTACCTTGCGCAAGTCCCAGATATACGTAGGTTGAACCTCGACGCCCTCGATGTTTTTCCTCATGCCTACGTACCCCACATCCTCGTGAAGGGAGATCCACGGTGCCTCTTCCTTGATCAGCTTGAGAGCTTCGGCGTATGATTTTTGGCGTTCCTCTGGCTTGGTCTGCGCAGCGCCGGCTTTGATCCATTCGTCGACCTTTGGATTTGCGTAGTGGGAGTAATTCGTGGCACTCGTAGACAGCAATCCGTCACTCAGTACGGAATCAGCATCTCCCGTGGAAGCAGAAGCACCTCGGACGAACAATTCATAAGTGGATGGATCTTTCAGCGTTTCCAAATACGATCCCAATTCGAGAATCTTCAGTTCCACATTCAGACCCAATTTTTGAAGGTTATTTTGGACGAACTCAGCGGCCGGACGGTCCTGAATGACGTTTGCAGCGAGGATCAAGCGAATTTTGGTACCTTCCTTGACACCAGCTTCCTGCAGCAGCTGCTTTGCCTTCTCCACATCGTAAGAATAAGCACCCACATCGCTGTAACCAAACGTTTGGGCGGCCACAGATGCTGTCGCCAGCTTTACCCGTCCTTCGTACAGTTTGTTGACCAAGGTCTCCCGGTCAATCGCGTAGTTTAGAGCCTGGCGTACTTTTACTTGGTCAAAGGGAGCGACAGTCGTATTGATGCCCACGTACAGCACCCGATTCGTCGGTCTGGAGACGACTTGCACTTCTTCATTCGATTTGAGTCTCTCGAATTCAGAAGCAGGTACTTTTTCGATCACATCTGCCTCACCTGTCTCCAGCATGATGACACGTGCCGCATTTTCCGGAACCGGTTTGAAGGTGACGGATTTTACCCCTGGCTTTCCGCCCCAATATTGCGGATTTGCCTCCAGCACAACCTGGTTTCCGGGTGTCCATTCCTTAAACGAAAATGGCCCTGTTCCGATCGGTTTTTTTGCAATGCCTTGCTCATTTTCTCGGATCGACTTGGGGCTGAGAATCCCGCTCGCTGTAACCGCCAAGTTATTCAAGAAAGGTCCTTGCGGGGTGTTCAGCTGAAAGACGACCTCGTAATCGCCATTGGTGGTGATCTTTTCGATGAATTGCCCCACCAGCACACGTCGACTCAGCTTCTTCCCTTTGTCGGCCAAACGCTCAAAGTTGATTTTCACTGCTTCGGAATTAAACGGGGTGCCATCCTGGAAAGTCACTCCCTGTCTGAGCTTGAACGTCCAAGTCTTCCCGTCCTCGGACACCGTCCAGCTCTCCGCCAAGCGCGGTACGATTTGCATTTTGTCATTGAAGGCAACCAGTGTATCCAATATTTGATAGTTAATCAGGCTGGAAATCGTATCTGTCGCATTATGTGGGTCCAGACTTACCGGATCTCCCGTCAATCCTACGATCAAATCTTTTGCTTCCACTTCGGCTCCTGGCGAAGACGTCTCGTTCGCACCGCACGCGGTTACAAGCAACGAGAAAGCCAATACGATGGGACCAGCCCATTTTGCAATCCGCTTCTGTTTCATCTACTGATCTCCCCCTTTATCGTTGGATTGAATTCAAGTTGGTGTCACACGGGATTCAAAGAGTCTGTCATATCCGCGCTCGGTGCGCATCTGAAGTTCCTTTTGCTGTTTTTCGAGCGCTCTCTCCCCGAATTCTTTCGCTTTCTCGGGACTCACGACAAAAACGCCGTCGTCATCCGCGACGATCAAATCCCCCGGATGAATGGCTACTCCACATATGCTCACGGTTGTGTTGACCTCTCCTTCGATCCCCAGTGTCCGGGTCGTAAGGGCACTCACCCCGAGCGAAAAAACAGGAAAGCCAAGTTCCATAATCGGGCGAACATCTGTCACGCAACCGGAGATGATGACGCCCGCTACTTTTTTCGTGACAGCTGCATAGGTCAAAAACTCACCCCAGCATGCGCGTTTCTCGTCACCTGACATATCAATAACGAGTACATCTCCTGGCTCAACCTGGTCCAAAGCGTGACGTATCGCCGTCGCATCCATATGTGGAATCCGTACCGTCACGGCATTGCCTACCAACCGAATCGGTCGAAACAGCGGCGTAAGCCCATTGAGAAAACCAAAATCCGTGAAATGCCCGATGGTCGATGGACTGACCGTTTTGTAAAGGTTGAGAATCTCTTGCGTTACTCCTTGCACTCTTGGTTTCACAGTAAACATGATAGCTCCCCCTTTCATTTACGAGAATCGACGTTGCAACTAACGTGCCAACAGTGAAAATATTCAGATAATATCATTTGCACTCTATTACGAACAAGGGATCCGTTCCATATTTGATACAAACGTACTAAAATAGGTACCAATCAGACATTTGCAAATGCCATTTCTCTGACCAGGAGGGAACAGCTTGACTACCAAGATAGCTATTGTGGGACAAGGAGATTTTATCAACCTGGCCAAGCGTGTTACCGCTAAGCTCGCACATCGTTTGAATGTTCATTTGCAGCTCCTGGAAATCAATCAGGCCGATTCCCCTGGCTTGGTTCCGTCCATCTTGTCACTGATCGAGAAAATCGACACAGACATCATCATCACGGGCCGTTTTATCGAGAGCCTGCTTCGAGGCAAAACCAGCATCCCGATCATTCACCTACATTTGACTCCTTCAGACATACTCATAGCCGTCAACCAATCCATCCCGTATTCGCGCCGGATCGCGATCGCCATGGCAGAGCTTGCGGATCTGAGATACGATTTCTCTGCTCTGCAAGATCTTTTGAATATCAAGCTCGAATATATCAACTACACGACTCCGGCAGAGCTGCACTCGAAAATAAGGGGATTTTCGGACGAGGAAGGCACGGTGATCGGAACGGGACTCGCGGTCAGGTATGCCCAGCAGTTCGGCATGCATGGGACACTCATTTATACCGAGAAGAGCATCATCGAGTCGATCGAGCGCGCTTTGGAAATCATTCATTTTAAAAAAGAGGAAGAAAAACGCAATCAGGCCTTTATGGCCATTATCAATTCCGTGCGCGACGGGATTATCGCAACCAACAGTAACGACGAGATTACCATCGTCAACGATTCAGCCCGCCAGCTCCTCCAGCTCCCAAACGAAAATCTCCTAGGAACAAACCTATCCGCTGCTCTCTCGCCTCTCTCCTTGCTGGAGCTTGCCCATGAAGAGAGCTTCCAGGACAAGATCATCAAATTCAGGCATATCCGGTTGAATACGACCAAAACGGGAATCTATCAAAAGAATGTCAAAATCGGCAACGTGCTAACCTTTCAGGACATGACGCATATCGAGAACATCGAGCAGAAGTACCGGCTGGAGAATGAAGCGAAAGGACAGATTGCCCGATCGCATTTTCCAGATATCATCAGCTCAAATTCAGCCATGAGTCAAACCGTGGAACGAGCCAAACGATTTTCACAGACCGACTCCACGATCCTGATCATCGGCGAGACTGGAACAGGTAAAGAGCTCTTGGCTCAGAGCATTCACAATCACAGTGACCGCAAATCGCAGCCTTTTGTCGCCATCAATTGTGCAGCCTTGCCGGAAACGCTCTTGGAAAGCCAGCTGTTTGGCTACGAAGACGGAGCGTTCACAGGCGCCTCCAAGAACGGAAAAAAGGGCCTTTTTGAAATTGCCCACAACGGCACTGTTTTTCTGGATGAGATCAATTCCATTTCCCTGCATTTTCAGGCCCGGTTATTACGGGTTCTGCAGGAAAAAGAAGTGGTTCGGGTCGGGGGAAACAAGGTGATCCCTATTAATATCAGAGTCGTCGCTGCCACCAATGAGGACTTGTTGCCTCTGGTGAAGAGCAGCAAATTCCGTGCGGATCTCTACTACCGCCTCAATGTATTGAAGCTGAATATCCCTCCGCTGCGGGAACGGCTGGAGGATGTCCCGCTGTTGACCAAGCAATTTTTGCTGCATCAAAACAAAGAGCTCTATCAGCACGTCGAACCGTGCATTGAAAAATTGTGCGCGGAGCTCAAGAAGTATACATATCCAGGCAACATCCGCGAACTATACAATATTTTGGAGCGCTTCTCTATCCTCTGCGAGCCTGAGAAAGTTCAAGATTTCGAAACCTGCAAACAGATCATCAGGGAATGCATGGAGGACCGCTCAGCGGATATAGGAAACCACGGTCAAAGTTTGGAGATCGACCTGCAGGAAAGCTATCGGGAGAGCTTGATTGCAGCAGAACGCATCATTATGACCAGATACATCGATAAATATTATGGGGATAAGACTAAGCTCGCCTCCAAGCTGGGAATGGGAAGGACGACCTTCTATAGAAAGCTGAAGGAATTGGGGATTTCGTACTGAGGGCATCAAGCTAGATAATATTCATTTGCCGGTTATGAGGCAATTGACATTATCCCTCTTGGAATAATAACGACCTTGCTCGTAAAAGTGATCCGAGAGTACAATCGGTTTTTCTGACCCGGGAGCAAGAGAGCTCAAGACTTTGCTTAGCCACTCGTTTCGCTTCCGATCCCAATCTCTTGCATTCATAACTAGTCTTCCTTTGGTTTTTTGACAACGCAAAAAGCCCGCTGAGAAGGTAGGTTTACAAAAAACCTACCAGCCTGCGGGCTGAATCAACATAACCAGAAATTCCTAGAGTACAGAACCTTACATAGGTGGTTCATCAGAGAAGTGAATTACATTACACTCCACTATTATACCAAGTAAGCCTACCGATTGGGACACGAATAAAAAGCAATACTCACGCCAAACAGTAGGAGCCAGACAATGGAGCGGGTGTTTTTCCCACGTTTTCCTTAACTGAAAGGTTTTCTTACTTTTCCTTGTTAATCCATCCACTTATTCGTTAGTTTCTCCAAATCCCCTTTGAGGGTCATTTCCTCCATCCACACATTGACCCAATTGCCGAAGACAAAGTCCCCGCGAGGCATTAAAATTCCCATTTGGCTCTTTGTAAACGTTTGGTCAGTCAACGGAGCGTAAAGCCGTTGGTCCTCTTTCGCATACGATTTCGCTTCAATGCTGTCGGTGATCATTACATCAACTTCTCCTGAGGCCACTTTTCCGGGAATCTCCAGATTTTTCTCGAATACCATGATCTGCGCGTTTTTCAAGTTTTCTTTGACAAATTTTTCGTTTGTACCTCCTGGATTGACCCCGATTTTCACGTTTGGCTGGTCAATATCAGCCAAGCTTTTAAATTTATCCTTGTCAGCCATTCGAATCAGCGGAGACTTTCCAAAATTGATATACGGACGGGAGAGCTGAGCTTTTTTTGCGCGCTCAAGGGTGCGGGTGATGCCTCCTATTGCAATGTCATACTTGTCTGCCAGCAGATCATCCATCAGTGTGGGCCATGTAGTCTTGACAAAGACGACTTTGACACCCAGATCGTCCGCCAGTTTTTTCGCCATATCGATATCGTGTCCTTCATACTCGCCTGTTGCCGGATTCAAGTATGAAAAAGGTTTGTAATCTCCCGTCGTCCCCACACGGATGTAGCCATTTTTCAGAATCGCATCGAGTCGGGATTCCACTTGCCCATACATTTCTGGACCTTTCTTGGTTTCCGCAGACATGGCATCAGTGCCGGAAACGAGCAAGCCGACAAACAGGATGAGAGACAGCGCAATGGTTAACCAATTATTACCAGTTCGTTTCATGATACCAACTCCTTATTGTTTCCTTATTTTTAAAACATTCAGATAGATTCTGTTCATATTCTGCAATTCCTTCACAAAAAATCAGAAAAACCGGGTATGGCGCCGAGTGACAATTAGGAACGAAGCAGCGGTAGTCTGAGGAATCGTAAATAAAGTCTTAGATTGCAGCTGATTTTATTGAGCTCGGTGGTGAGGTGATCAGTTGCTCCTTGAAGGTTTCAGCCATCGGGGCTGTTACAGGAGCGGCGGTACGCGGAAGCAGAATGGGCGATAAGGATGAAGATTGTCCTCGTCAAAAAATAAAGCCTTGAGGGGAATTGAGCCGCTCAAGGTTCAACCGATTCTTCCAGGAGAGTAATGAACGTAGAAGGAACACGATCCGCTAACCATACAGCATGATTGCCTTGGTAAAACGCGATCCCTTCTATCGAGGCCTTCTCAGCGTTTACTTGCAGCAAGACAGGTTTGCGGTCCTTCCGTTTTCCGACCTGCATCGCCATTTCTCTGTCGACCGACAAATGCACATACTGCCTGCCCATCGGTAGAATCCCCTCCGCGATAATCCTCTTGATGGAATCTCTGGAAGTTCCATGATAGAGAATGGAGGGGGGAATGCCAGTTGTTTTTACTATTTTCTGTGGAACCGAATGACCGTACAAAGCCCTTATCTGAGAGGCATCGAGCCCCTCCATTCTACGTTCATCACGTTTCCCGGCCCCGCCTACCAAGTCCGCCTGAATCTTTCCTGCATGCGGCCCGGATATTCGCTTGGCAAACGGCTGATGTCATCCAGATAGCTCCACTGCTCAGGCGTGAGCGACCAACCGACAGCTCCCATATTTTGTTCAAATTGAGCAAAGCTGTTCGCCCCTATGATTGGGGACACAATTCCTTTTTTGCCTAACAACCAGTTCAATGCGACCTGTGACGGCGTTTTTTCCGTTTGGCGCGCCACTTCATTCACTGCTTGGACAATCTCGAAATTTTTCGGCGTAAACTTGTTCTGGTAATCAAACTCCCCGCTTAATCCGAGAGAGAATCGACCGGCGTCCGGCTTTTCAAGCGAACTGTATTTACCCGTTAAAAGACCTCCTCCTAGCGGCCCCCATGGAATGATCCCTACCTGCTCCTCCTGGCACAGCGACATGTGCTCCCGATCCATTTCCCGGCTCACCAGGCTGTACTGCTGTTGAATGGAAACGAAGCGTACATAGTCTTTGGCATCGCTGCAGGCCAGCGATTTCATCAGCTGCCATGCGAGAAAGTTGCAGCAGCCCACATATCGTATTTTTCCCGCCTTAACCAGATCGTCGAGCGTCCGCAACGTTTCTTCCAACGGGGTTTCGTGGTCCCATACGTGCAATTGAAACAAATCGATGTAGTCGGTATTCAAACGGTGCAGGCTTGCCTCCACGCTATCCACTAGATGTTTCCGGGTAGAGCCCCTGTCGTTCGGGTGAGGTCCGACTGCAATCCCCGCCTTCGTAGCAAGCACGACCTGGGCTCTGCGCCCTTGGATCGCTTTCCCCACAATCTGCTCGGAAACTCCTTCTGTATAAACATCCGCCGAATCGATAAAGTTTCCGCCAGCATCAAGAAACTGATGCACCATGCGGATTGCCTCCCCCTCCTCTGTTGACCCGCCAAACAGCATGGTTCCCAGGCACAATTCCGATACGAGCAGTCCGCTTCTTCCTACTTTCCGGTGGTTCATTTCCGTTCCTCCTTGCGTATTTTCGGGACACAGCTATGATTTCCGTGTCGCACTCTTCTAATCGTAGCTTGAATGCGTGAAAGAAAAAGGGTATTATCTAAGCCAAAACTTCACCCTTTTCTAAAAACGGAGGACCAAGAATGAACCCCAACGAGCATTACATGACGATCCTGATGTCACCCCAGGCAAAACGTGCCAAGGACGGAATCGTCTCGATCACGGTCCAGGAGCTGGCGGAAATTCTGTACTGTACGCCGCGAAACGTGAAGATGACCCTGCGCAAGCTGATCGAGGATGGCTTTATTGAATGGCGTGGCGGTGTAGGCCGGGGCAACCTTTCACAGATGCGCTTCCTTCGGGATTTGGAGGATGTGGTGGGCGAACACTTTCTGGACCTGCTGGACAAGGGCAAAATCAAAGAGGTCATGGATCTGATCTACCATAAAGATTTACCCCTTCCCTTGCGCAATAATCTGCGTGGGCAGCTCGACCAGCAGTTTGGCCATCGAGTGGAACAGAAAGACACTGCTGCCGTCGACGTGCTTCGGGTAAAAATGACCCGGAGATCTGCATCCCTCGATCCCGCTTTTGTATCCAGCTCGGCTGAAGCCTTTATTCTTCGGCAAATCTGCAATACGCTGGTTTCCTTCGATCCCAGGACCAATACCTACACTCCGGCACTCGCCCATGACTGGGAATGCAACGAAGATGGAAGCCGGTGGACGTTCTTTTTAAGGAAGGGTGTTCGTTTTCACCACGGGCGAACGCTTACCAGCAAAGATGTCCGGTATACGCTGGAACGACTCCAGGATGTGAATTCTCCATCGCGCTGGCAGTACCGGGAGATCGAACGAGTCGAAATCGAATCCGACCATGTGATCTCCTTTTCCCTGCGTCGGCCCAATCGCATGTTTTTGCATTTTTTCGGTTCGTTCTATATGTCGATCATCCCTTATGACGTCGAGTATTCGGAAAGAACCATGATCGGTACGGGGCCATTTCGTATCGCCGAGTTCACAGACCAGGCGATTGTCCTGGAAGCGCATGAGGATTATTTCCTGAATAGACCTCTCTTGGATCGGGTCGAGTGGTGGATGATGCCAAAGGACGCCCCGGACGATCTGTATCAGCTCCCGAGGCTGGGGAGCGCTCCGCTTCCAATCAACTCGCCTAGCGGTGAATTTGAAGCGGTACTGGAGGGCTGCCAAGTCATCGTTTTCAATTTTAGAAAAAATGGGATTCATCATCATCGAGCTTTTCGTCAGTCCGTCCGGCTGCTATTCGACCGACTTGCGATCATCCAAGAATTGAAAGGAAATCGGATTGCACCGGCGGACAGCTTTTTCCCCGAAAAAAGCAAGCATGCCCACTACGGGAGGCCCACGCTGGAAGAAGCGGCGACTTCTCTTGTAGAAAGCGGGTATCGGGGTGAACCGCTGAAGCTGTACTATCTGGACAGGAAGGAATTGCGGGACGACGCCAGATGGCTGCAGCTGCGATGCGAATCGATCGGGCTGAACATCTCTCTCCATCCTTTTTCGCTGTCCGAATACTATACGACCGATGCGGACCAAGAGGCGGATTTGCTTCTCATCAACGAAGCGCTGGAGGACGATACAGAATGGGGATATCTGCGGCTGCTGCAGGATGAAGCCAGCTTTGTGCATCGATTTTTCGATCTTGAGCAGCATGCTTGGGTGGAGGAATACCTGGACAGCATGGTTCAACTGCCGTCCCGGGATTTGCGTGATCGGATCGCGGATCGAATCGAACAGGAAATGCGCCATGAGAATTGGGTCTTGTTCGGTTACCACATCAACCGGGTATCGAAGCATCATCCTGCGCTTCATGGTCTTTACCGCGATTCCTTTGGGTGGATTGATTTCACAAAGGCATGGATTCGAAAAGGGGCGGAGGCGAGATCAGATAAAAAATCCCCTTCCTAGAAAAGGGGCGATTTCCGCTCTTGCGGTCCCGCTCCCTTTCTAATTAAGGGGTTGTTCGACTTTAAGCTTTTGCATTGGTGCAAGAATGCAGTGGACTGCTACATCTTCACCAGCGTCAGCCCTCCCGCCACAAACTCTAATCCTAGTATGGCTTTTAAAGAAGGGACCTCCGAAAAGAACAATTAAGAAACGACGAGCAATGTCGCGATCTCTGTCATGTTGTTCGACTATTTGTATCCGATCTTAAAGCCGGCGCCAAGCAAGAGGTTGACGATGAAGAATACAGGCAGTACATACAGCTGATACTTCACGATATCGGAAAAACCTTCCCACATGTACTTCACCTGGTAGGCAAAAACGGAATTCGCCAGGAAAAAGGCGGCGATCAAAATGACGACGGATAGTACCATGGCTCTGCCGTGACCCGCACCTTCTTACAGATATCCGTCTTTCATCATGTTGGCGATCGGGGTGTCTATCTTGTGAAAGGAAGCTTTCGCTCTTTCGGCCAGCTCTGCCGCGGCTTCGTGCGCTTTCCTCACCGCTTGCTTCTCATTCACCGTGAGCACGACGCGATTCTCCATGACAAACTGCCCGTCAATGATCACCGCCTCTACTTCGCTGCCTTTCGCGGAATAAATCAAGTTCGGAATGATGTTGCGAATCGGTTCCTGGATGATCGGTACTAGGTTCGGGCTATCGAAATCGACGATGATCACGTCTGCTTTTTTCCCTTTTCGCAAAGAACCGATTTCATGCCCGAGCCCAATCGCTTTTGCGGAATCAATGGTAGCCATGCGCAGTACCTTCCACGATGGGAAGACGCGCGGGTCCTTCACCTTGCACTTGTTTAAGATGGCTGTGAATTTCATCTCGTTGAACATGTTGTTGCAGTTGTTGCCAGGCGCCTGATCGGATCCGAGTGCCAGTCGATTGCTTACCTCCAAAAACTCCGCAGCCGGCGGCACGATGCCATCGATAATTCCGATGCTTCCCGAGCAAAGGATCATGGCAGCACCCGAACGGCCCAATACGTGCGTCTCCTCCCGCGTCGCCTCGGTGAGGTGCACGGCCATGAGACGCTCATCCAGATAATTCAGTTCCTCTAGAAATTGGATGCTCCTCTTCCCGTACCTCTTGATCATTTGGTTGATTTCCCGATCTCCCTGGGCCACGTGCATATGGATGCTCGTGTCGTACTTGTTGGCCAGTTCTTTGACTTCCAGCAGGAGTTCCTTGGACATCATGTCCGGCCCCTGAGGACCCAGGAGGCAAGTGATGCGTCCATTCTCTTTCCCGTGCCATTCTTCGAGGAGGGCGATATTTTCCTTCAGCTTTCGCTGTCCGATCGCCGAATCAAAGGTGTACAGCTCGCCCACTTTCACATCGCTCAAATCGTCCGGGAGCTCGTTTACCATTTCGGTGACCCTGGCCCTCGTCCCGAGCATCGCATGATTTTTCACAATCTCGCGCATCGGCTCGTCGTAATCGCAGAAGGTCGTCGTACCCGCTTTCAGCCCTTCGATGATGTTGACCAACGAGCCCGCGACCCGATCTTCAGGGGTCAGCACTTTATGGAAGGGCCATAGCCCTTTTTCCATCCAGTTGTCCGTATCCTGTGACAATCCTCGCAATAGTGCGATCCCGGAATGGATATGAGCGTCGATGAGACCCGGCATGACAACTTTCCGGTGTGCATCCACATAGCGGTGGGCTTTGTAGTCCTGAAGCACTTCCGACGTTTCCCCCACGACTTCGATGAGATTGCCTTTGATCCCGACAGCTCCGTTTGGGATGGCGCCTACTCCTTCTCCCTCCATCGTGATCACGGTACCGTTGTAAATGATGATATCCAGCATGTGAAAGTCCTCCTTTTGGCTTTTGGCGTATGGCTATTGGCTCTGCACCAACTTCTTTACGCCACGTTTTCTATGTTTTTCGCGGCCCGTGCTTTCTTCTTCACTTTTTTGTTCAAGATCCAGAAGATCGCTATGATCAAAACAGCCTGTCCGCACAAGCTCGGAATCGCTTGCCCCGTCATTCCCCCGACTAGGAAGCCGCAAACCGTCGTCGCTGCGATAATGAGCGCGTACGGCAATTGCGTACGGACGTGCTCGATGGGGTCGCAAGCGGCGGCTGTTGCGGTCATGACGGTCGTATCCGCGATCGGCGAGCAGTGGTTTCCAAACAGGCCGCTGCTGATGACTGCTCCTATGACCAAGGGAAGCGACAACCCCATGCTGTGCGCCATCGGAATGGCAATCGGCATGAGAATGGCCCATACTCCCCACGAGCTCCCGGTCGCGAACGAAATGAGGGCACCGATCACGAAAACGCAGGCTGGAACAATGCTTGCAGGCAGGAAGCCATCGATCAGCTGAGTGATGTATCCCCCTACGCCCATTTTGCTGGTGACCGCACCGATCGACCAGACCATGACCAAAATGAGAGGGACGTTCATCATCTGCTTGACGCCCTTCACCCAGTCATCCACCGCTTGCTGAAAGGTGCGCAGGCGAGTCACAACCGCCATCGACGACGCTCCGACCGCTCCTGCCAAAAATCCGATGGAAATGGCAGTGACAATATCTCCATGCAAGAAAGCGCCTACAAAACCATTCGTTCCAATTTCCCCTGTCCAAAAAATCACCGAGAAGATCCCGATGAAAAGAAGCCCCATCGGAACAAGGAAGTTCCACAAGCTCGGACGATAACCGGACGGCAGCGCATCTTCCTCATTTTCCGAAACCATCGGGACGTCATTCTCCCCGATCAGCTCTCCCGTATCGTCAGCCCTTTTTTGCGCCTGGTACATGCCGCCGATATCAAACCCGGTGAGCACCACGAAGGAAACCGTCAGCATGGCAAACAGTCCGTACAGGTTGAAGGCGAACATATCGAGGTAAACGGACCATGGATTGTCGCCAAGCTGCAAAGCCACCAGCTGCGGGGCGATCAGTCCGATGATAAAGGGCCCGTAGCTGCTGATGGGAGAAAACGAAGCGAGTGGACCGCCCATCGAGTGGAGAATATAAGCCAGCTTTACTCTCGCTACCTTAACCTTGTCCGTAATGGGCCGCATCACTGTGCCCAGAATCAGAATCGGCTCCGTATAGGAAAACAGGAACGCGCATGCCCACGTCATTAACTGTGCCTTTTTCTTCGTGTTGATCTTCTTCGTAATGATTCTTGCAAAAGATTCGGCTGCTCCCGAAACTTTCAGGCTATAGATGAATCCTCCGGCAAGGGAAACGAGAATGAGCAACGATGCGTTTCCTTTGTCGCTGACAGACGGGACCACGAAGTCGGAAATAACTTTGACGAGTCCCTCGACCGGATTCCATGCATTGAGAATCGTGGCCCCTACCCAAACCCCTGCGAATAAAGACAATAAGGTCTGCTTGGTCTTTAAAGCGAAGATAATGGCTACTAGCGGCGGGATAAGCGAGAGAATGCCATACTCCATGTAGTGAACCTCCCTTATGATCGTTTGTTTTACTGCTCCCCCGTGTCAAAACATCGGTTCGTCGATTCGAAAGTGCAGCCTCCTCATCTATCTAAAAATTAATTATATTTAATATAATAGCAATTGTATTGCGATAATCAAGAACAAAAATTACTCACATTACTTTTTTATTACCCATATTTATAATTTCTAAATTCACTCAATTCGATCGCTTCCGAATCCCAACAGTCTTCTACAGGGCTTCCCAGTGTGTCGCACGCAGGATGCGCAATGGTTTCGTGTTCGACAGCTTCTGTCCAAATAAAATACCCTCCTGGCCGACAACGGGAGCCCATCCTTTCAGACGGCTTTCATCCTTGTCACCACGAGGGAAACACTCTTGCTATTCAACCTGTCCATACCGTAGCGATTAGCTTTCATCGATTGGCACCCATGGAGTCCCCGTCCAAATAGCGATGGCGGGCTCCGTTCCCGGGTTGCGGAACGCATGGGGCTTGGTGCTGTCAAAGTAGATGCTGTCCCCTTGCTTCAGCAAATAGGTTTCATCGCCAATGGTTATCTCCATTTCTCCGTGCAGCACGATGCCGCCTTCCTCCCCCTGATGAGGCAAGGGCACGATTTTTTCTCCGCGGTCAGGGCTGACGATGATTTCGAAGAACTCCAGCTTGGTGCCGGTCAGAGGAGCCAAGACCCGATATTGCACATTCGGGTGCCTCATCGTGAGAATCTCCTGCTCTTCGCGTCTGGAAAGGAATACGGAGCTTTTCTTGATCCCCTCGAAAAAATAGGAAAGGGAGACGTCAAAGATGATGCTTAATTTCCATAGCGTATCCAGAGAGGGCTTCGCCTTTCCTCGTTCCAGCTGGGAAACCATGCTCTGGCTCAAACCGATTCTCTCCGCGACCTCGTCCACGGTCAGATTCGCCTCTTTACGTTTGGAGCGAATTCTCTCTCCGATGATGCCGATCGGGAGCTCGAACTGATGTATGTCATTCATTCTACTTACATTCCTCCTGGATCTATCTTGAATGGGTATAGGGAAGCGATCGAAGCGATCGAAAGCAATTCGGATACAGCTACGTTACATATCTATGCAAAACGCATGTTGATCCGACTCGCACCAGCCGCGGCTGGCGCACGATCACGTATTGGTTTCGGGTTATGTCATTTTAGTATACCATTTGTTGGGGCACTTTCGATAATGGGAAAAATGAAGGTCAGTGAAAGAACTCCTTCGCCATGGCTGATTCATCCGGTTTGATTACGCCCCCGCCTCACTTCTTCGATGATCCCCTTTACTCCTTCCTCGATTTGCTCCTGCTGCGCTCGTGCGATGCTGATCCGCAAAAACTTCTCCCGTTCCAAAAAGTCCGATAAATAAAATCGCTTTCCGGAGAGGACAAGAATCCCTCTCGCCGCAAGTCGCTCGATCAGGCGTTCCAGATTGACCGTTTGAGGCAGCTTGAACTGCACGTACACACCGAATTGGACCTTTGTTATCTCTAGCAATCCTGCATCGTTATGCCTCTGGACCGCATCGTTCAGCATCTGAATCCGCAGTGCATACTGGCTGGCTATTTTGCGTTTGTGCCGCTCGTACATGCCGTTTTTGATATACACCTCGAGCGCCCCTTGGGATAGCTGCGATGTATCCGCATATCCCTTGTGTTCGAGGTACGTCTCCAGCAGAGTTTCCGGCAATACGGCGGCGCCGAGTCTGAGTCCCGGGAAAATGATTTTTGAGAAGCTTTTCAAATAAACAACATGGGAGGTATGGTCGTAGGCGTAAATAGGATCGGAGCCCGGCTCTTCGCCCAGATCGGCCATGTAATCGTCCTCCACGACGTATACGTCATATTTGCTCGCCAATCGGGCAATCCTTTTTCTCTCGTCGACGCTGTACGAGGTGCCGAGAGGAGAGTGGTACCTCGACATGGTGTAGAAAAACTTGATTTTGCCCTGTCTGAACTTCTCTTCCAATTCCCGCAAATCAATACCGGAAGCCGTGCGGGCAATTCCGATCACCGGTATGCGCTCCGCCTCCAGAAAACGCAAAAATATATCGTAGCTTGGCTGTTCCACCAATATGGTCGAGTTCTCGTTCGGAAACGGCATTTTCGCCAAGATTTCCAGTGCCGGCTGAATCCCTGACATGACGATCACCTGATTCGCTTTGGCAAAAACTTGGTCTCCCGCCAAGTGGGAAACGAGCGTGTGGCGGAGAGTTTCCAGTCCTGTCGCATCTCCGCACGTAAACAGGTCGTACTTGTAGGTGTCCAATGCTTTATTCAAGCAATGCTGGAAGTCCAAATAGGGAAACAGGCTCGGATCCGGCGACGAAGCGGAGAAGTCGATCGTCTTGCATTCCGTAGCGTTGTGCCGGCTCCCGGGCTTTTCCACCACGTAATAGCCGCTTTGGGCAATGGAATAGATGGCATGGCGCTTTTCCAATTCCATATACGCACGCGATACCGTGTTGACACTGCAACCATACATCCTGGCGGCATTGCGGACAGATGGCAGCTTTTGGCCCGAGGCGAATCTCCCTTCGTTGATTTGTTGCTCGATATCGGAGAGAATCTCCACGTATTTTTTCATTCCGATCCCTCGCTTTCCCCTAGCCCCTCTATTATACGCGGTCAACTGTATTGAGACACTTTGAAAAAAATCCGATTGTTCTAAGCCGCAAATCGAACTACCATCTCAGGTAACGGATTCAAGCCACGAGAAAGCCTGACAAGGTGATACATGCAAGAGTCCGCGCCCATTCTTCATACAGACAAAGGAGTCGATTGGATCATGTCATCTGCCCTGCAAGCCGACTATTCCACCCTGTTTCGTGAACGTCATTCCGTCAGGCATTTCGATGCCTCACACAAGCTGAGCGAACAAGAAGTCAAGGAGCTGCTTGAGATCGCTGGCAGAGCTCCGTCGTCCTGGAATCTTCAGCACTGGAAGTTCGTCGCTTTTACCGACCCTGCTGCCAAGGAAACATTGCTCCCGATCGCGAACGGTCAAAAGCAAGTCGTCGACGCTTCCGTCACCATCGCCATCCTCGGAGACCTCGAGGCCAACCGGAATACAGAAGCGGTGTACGGCCCCGTCATCCAGGCCGATGGCGAAGATTCTTACGCGGGCTACCATTCCCATCAAGTCCTGTTCACTCAAATCGAAGAGGCATATGCGGCCGGTGCATCGTCCTCGTATCGGCGCGATGAAGCGATACGAAACGCCTCCCTGGCCGCCATGCAGCTCATGCTCGCCGCAAAAGCGAAAGATCTCGATTCCGGCCCGATGGTTGGCTTCGACGCCGACGCCTTCGTCAACACGTTCCATGTCCCGCCTCGATACATTCCGGTCCTGCTCGTGGCCATCGGCAAAGCCGCCAGACCTGCCCGGCCTACTACCCGCTTCCCGGTGGAGCAGACGGTCGTTTGGAACGGGTTTGAATGAGCCCGTGCCACGTGTCTTTACGCCATTGCGCTGAATGACAGACCATCGAAAGCAGAAAGACGTCACCGTGAAGATCGGTGACGTCTTTGTCAGTCAATTTTCTTTGAACAGCAGGTGTTAAAATATAAAAAACTCTCTTTCAAAAATCAAAAACTGTATAATTTTAGGTGAATCTAATGAGAGAATAGGGTGATAGAATGAATGGTTCAATAAAAATCCTCGCCATATCAGGGAGCCTGCGTAAAAGTTCAACGAATACTGGTCTTTTGCTTGCTTGTACATCTATCGCGAATGAAAATATTACATTTACTATTTATGATGGATTAGGTAACCTCCCGCACTTCAATCCGGATTTTGATGATGAAAATGCACCAGACTCGGTTTACGATTTTCGCATGAAGCTGAAGGAAGCTGATGGAGTGCTGATTTGTACACCGGAGTATGCAAATGGAGTACCGGGTGTTCTAAAAAACGCTCTGGATTGGGTCGTATCTTCAGGTGAATTTATGTATAAACCGACAGCAGTCATTAGTGCCTCCCCTTCCCAGTTTGGTGGCGATAAAGCGCACGATTCATTGATTCTTACCCTTTCCATTATGACCGCAAAAATAGTGGAAGGTGGTACACTGAAGATCCCGTTCGTCACCAAAAAGGTGAAACCACAAGGAGAGCTGACAGACTCTGCCACAGCACACTCTCTAAGATCATTAATTGATGCACTTACTCAGACAATCCATTCTAGTTAGTACAACAGTCTAATCTTCGCTCGCCGATTGTCTTAGTGACACCTGATTACAGCTTCTGATTCCGAAATACTGCCTTAATAGCTTAAAGAGGCTGCTGGATCATCTCCAGCAGCCTCTGATGCTTTTGTTATCGTCTTCTTCTTTACTTCCCTGTCTATTTAGCTAGTCGTTTTCTAATCAGTCGAGAGGGATCTCAAAACGCATTTTGCAACTTAACACTTAGACTTTATAATTGCTCAAAGAACCCTGCAGCTCTTCCGCCATTTTCGAAAGGGTATGGGCTGCGGCTGTAATTTCGTCCATCGATGCCAACTGTTCCTCAGCTGAGGCTGCCACAGTCTGCGCAAGTTCAGCAGATATTTCAGTTACATGTGAAATGTCATCGATGGAACCGACCATACTCTGTGCTCCCACATGTATTTGGTTGACAGCTTCTGTAACCTCTTTCGTTTGCGTGTACACATCTTCCACTGCTCTCAAAATTTCTATGAATGCGGATCCTGCATGATTGGCCAAAACAAGACCATCGGATACGGCTGTAGTTCCTCCGTTCATCGCCTCGACTGCTTTTTGGGTACCGTTTTGAATCTCCTGAATGAGTGTCCGAATCTGACCAGCCGCTGCTCCAGATTGTTCGGCCAATTTGCGCACCTCATCAGCTACTACCGCAAAGCCTCTTCCTTGCTCCCCTGCGCGGGCGGCCTCGATCGCCGCATTTAACGCCAGCAGATTTGTTTGTGCCGCAATTTCAGTAATGATCGAGACGATGTTTCCGATTTCATTTGATTGATTCCCAAGCGTATTTACAACATTTGCAGAAAATAAAACCTTCTCATTTATAAGATTCATTTGGGTAATCGTATTTCTGATGACTTCATTACCGCTTTGAGAGAGTTGCGAAGCATGAGACGTCGATTCAGACATATTCTGCATATTATTCGTAACTTCGCTCAATCCCCTTGCCATTTCGGTTACGAAATCATTTGCATCCTTCATGCTGGAAACTTGTTTTTCCGCACCAGCGGACACATCTTGAATGGCATTCGATATTTGATCGGAAGCTTGACTTGTTTGCTCCGTGCTTGCCAATAATTGTTCCGAGGTTGCTGCTACTTGGTGGGCATTGCCCGAAAACTGCAAAATCATGTGTTTCAATGTGCTCGACATTTTATTAAAATCTTTTCCCAATTCCCCGATCTCATCGCGATTCTTAATAACGAGCGGTTCCGCCGTTAGATCACCATCTGTGATTCTTCGGACTTGCTGGGAAATCTGTTTGATCGGATTGGAAATATGCCTGGTAAATAAAAGGACAATAAAAGTTCCCAATACCCAGCATACCCCGATTGTGATAACAATCATCGTAATGATGCTATTTGCCTTACTGTTGTAATCTTTCATGTATGAGCCTGCTGTCACAATCCATCCCCAATTCGGATCCATTTCCGAATATGCGATTTTCGGCGCCACGACTTCGGATTTTGGCAGTTTATAATTGTAATAAGTATACCCGCCTCCATTCATGCCTTGTTTGATAATTTCCTGCATGAAATAAAAACCATCATCCGATTTCAATTCCCAAACATTTTTGCCCTCTAGCGTGGGATGGGCAACCTCCAATCCTGTCTGATCAAGTACTAGAAAGTATCCGTTTTCCCCCAAATCGATATTTTTATTGATCGGGCGAGTGCCGTCTGGTTTTTTCTCTCCCAGTATTTGAACTTTTACTTGCTCTTGTGCCTCTTCGAGTGTGAGCTGACCTTTTTCCACTGCTGACTGTAATGAATCGATCATGGCAATAACCAAGCGGACGTTATTTTTCAAGCCGGTGGAGCCACTTTCATTAAGGGCGTCTCTGCTGAAAGTGAAGCTGAAAATCCCCACCACCATACTAGGAATTGTTAGTAACAGAATGGATACCAGCAATAACTTTTTAAAGGTCGTTAATTTCACGGTGTCTACCCCCACATGTCTCATTCACTGATCTAATAACTTCAATACCCGTTCAAGAAAGGCATCAAACGTATGGAAAAGTGATATAAGCCAAATGTGGGCCCTTTTCGATCGCCTCAAATGGAAGATTCGCGTAGTGCCTAACCCCCATTCCGGTATTCAAGATACCGAAGGCACCGAGGGTCAATATAAAGATCAGTAATTTCTTATGTTTCCGTATAATTCCCAACTTCATGTCCGTTACCAATCCGTTCGTTTTCCGTCTCTGAAGAACCCTCCATTCGGTCCTTCAGGTCCAGTAGTGGCTAACCAAAGGATCGACTCAGCAGCTTGCTTGGGAGTTCGCGGAGCCGATGGTCCACCCATATCTGAGCTCACCCATCCCGGATCGACCGCATTGATTTGAATATCGCCTTTGATTTCTGCAGCTACCAATCGAGTCAATCCATTTAGGGCAAGCTTAGACAACTTATATGCACCAACTCCTGGGGAGGACATTTCCCTCAACGCCCCATATTCCGAAGAAACATTAATCACTCTTCCATAACCTTGCTTTTCCATAATAGGCATAAAGGAACGGATGACATGGTAAGCGCCGAAGAAATTCGTTGCCATCGTTGCCTCCAGAATGGAGGGTTCCATTTCCATCAACTTCTCGTTTTCGTCCAAATACACGCCAGCATTATTAATCAATACGTCTAATCTTCCAAAACACTCACTTACTGTGATCGCAGCTTGCCGTATGCTCTCTTGACTGTCTACATCCATCTGCACAAAGGATACGTCCAATGTCGACACCTTCAGTTTTTGGGCGGCTTCATGCCCCGTTTCAGAATCCCGACTAGTCAAAATGACCTGAAATCCCTTCAAAGCCAACTGTTTGACTAGTTCATACCCAATTCCTCGATTCCCTCCGGTGACAAGTGCAACTTTACGCTCCTTTGACATTGTAATCCCCCATTTCATGATTTGGATCAAATGCCCCACCTTTAAGGAATGAGGCACACCAGTAGGAGTGCCCCAAACAAATTTCTTCAATCTCTCAAGAATGTTTCAACTTGCCCACGGTAAATTGCGAAATGAGGTTTTTTTGGTGGTACGTACGGTTATTCATTCTCCATCGTGCTGATGTCGATCACGAATCGATACCGGACATCCGAAGCCAGTACGCGTTCCCAGGCTTCATCGATCTGGTTGGCGGAAATCACCTCGATCTCGGTAGCGATGTGGTGTTCAGCGCAAAAGTCCAACATCTCCTGCGTTTCGCGAATACCGCCGATCATCGAGCCAGCATACGACCGACGATGACCGATAAGTGACATGGCTTGAACGGACAACGGGTCGGCTGGCGCACCGACGTTGACCATCGTGCCGTCCAGAGCCAACAGCGAAAGGTAGGCGTTCACATCAACCTTCGCGCTCACTGTATTTACGATGAGATCGAACGTACCGGCCAGTTTCGCAAACGTCTCCGGATCGTTCGTCGCATAATAATGGTCCGCGCCAAGTCGCAAACCGTCTTCTTTCTTCTTCAAGGATTGGGATAAAACTGTGACCTCCGCACCCATGGCATGAGCGAGCTTCACTGCCATGTGGCCAAGCCCGCCAAGTCCGACAACAGCGACCTTCTTGCCGGGACCGGCTCCCCAATGACGCAGCGGAGAATACGTTGTAATGCCAGCGCACAAGAGCGGAGCGGCAACGTCAAGTTCCATACCATCAGGAATTTTAACCACGAAGTCTTCCGTTACAACGATGTGCGTGGAATAACCACCCTGCGTATACTGCCCGTACCGGTCTGTAGCCCCATAGGTGCCAGTCATTCCGTTCAGGCAATACTGTTCTTCTCCCTTATGGCAGTTCACGCACTCTCCGCAGGAGTCAACCATGCAGCCAACCCCTACGCGGTCGCCAACGGCATACTTGGTCACTTCCGAACCAACTTGGGCGACAATGCCAGCGATCTCGTGCCCTGGAACAAGAGGGTATTGAACCGGTCCCCACTCGCCGCGAGCCGTGTGGATGTCAGAGTGGCAAATACCCGCATATTTAATCTCGATGAGGACATCATGCGGCTGGAGGTCCCTACGTTCGATCTCGGTCAGTTTGAACGGACCTTCCGGATTGAATACAGCACGTGCATTGGCATGAATCATATATATCCTCCTGTAATTCTGATTGATTGGTTTTGCGGGACATGCAATCGCCTAAGCTAGGGAGGTATATTCGGGACAGCGCCTCGTTGCGAGGACCTGATCACTCACCCATCCCCTCGTCTTGCACCAGTAATGAATGGAACCTTCGTTTTCTTATCAACTCGAATTCATACAACTACAAGCGAATAAACAAAATACATTGCTTAATCAACTTATGTTCATTATTATATAATCAAGAGAACGACATTCAATGGTTAAAAACACGCGAAACGTTGATATATTAACAATGGAATCAAAATTGTTCATTATCTCAAAAAAGCTAGGTGAATAATCGATGGCAAAAGTGGATCGGAGAATTGCTAAGACGCAAGAGTCCTTGAAAAAAGCTGTTATTGAATTAATGAGCGAAAAAAGTTTCGATGAGATTACCATTCAGGATATTGCGGACAAGGCTAACCTAAACCGCGGAACCATTTATCTTCATTATCAGGACAAATATGATTTGCTGGATAAACTGATCGAGGCACACATGAATGAACTAGCAGAGATGGATGAATGGGCATGTAGACTGGATTGGGGCAATGCTCTTGTACATTTTTTTGAGTACTTTGAGAAAAACTATTTATTTTTTTCGACTATGTTAGCCAGTAAAGGAGCCCCCTCTTTTAGAACTCGGCTTCTTCATTATATTATGGAAGGATTCAAAGGTGAGATTGATAGAGAAAGCGGAAGAAATGCGGATATTAGTGAAGAAGTCATGTTGCAATATGCGGGTACCGCTTATGTAGGGGTAATTGAGTGGTGGATTAGAAATGGCATGCCGCATCCACCGCAAATCATGGCGAAACAAGTTGGAGCCTTATTGGAGAGAAGTCTATAAGCTTATCGAGGCTGCCGGATCATCTCCTGCAGCCTCTGCCGCTTTTGTTTTGCTAATGCCCCCATTACCTTGCTCCATTTCTTAATGCTCTTCGTCCACTTTCGTTATGAATTCAATCTTCTCTTGAATTTCCGTGCGCAAAAATGCTTTTGCCTCTTCGGTTCCCGTAAGCTCTAGCAGTATCGGCTCCTCTTCGTTGCTCGCAATGACCGTAAACGTCAAGAATGGGCAGCATTTTCGCTCCATTCTTACCCATTCTGTAACAAGCTGAAGCGTTCCCGAATCCCCTTCTTCATTTACATCACTTCCTTCATGGGATATATTCGAATCATAAAACTTAAAGTGAACTTTAAGTCAAGAGGTGTAGCTATGTCAGGTCTAAGCATAGGTCAGCTCGCCGCAAGAGCAGATTTGAACGCATCGACACTTCGTTATTATGAATCCGTTGGTTTGCTGCCATCGCCTGAGCGAAAAAACGGTCAGCGCCGCTATGACGAGGGGCTGCTTGACCGTATCCATTTTATTAAAGTGGCGCAGCAGACTGGCTTTCGTATTCAGGAAATAGCTGTTTTATTAGAGGGCTTTGAAGCCGGCCATTCACTTTCAGAACGCTGGGAGCTGATGGCGAGACAAAAACGCTCGGAGTTGGAAGAGCGAAAGAAACAGATCAATTCCATGATACAGATCCTTGATTGCGGGTTACGGTGCAAATGTCTTACGTGGTCCGAATGCTTGGAGAAGATAGAAAATACGGGTTCGTATCAGGAAGGGACAGGGTCGGGAAGTGATTTCAAGAGAACAATTAGAAAATAATCAAGTTTGGCTCTA
The DNA here is from genome assembly GCF_016811915.1 of Brevibacillus choshinensis. Classification (NCBI taxonomy): domain Bacteria; kingdom Bacillati; phylum Bacillota; class Bacilli; order Caryophanales; family Paenibacillaceae; genus Brevibacillus; species Brevibacillus choshinensis. Next base: position 3,183,908 of record NZ_CP069127.1, read on the forward strand.
TGCTTTCGTACTACTGATAGCCGCTGGAATAGGCTTGTTATGGCCAGAATCCAGCGAAAGCTTAGATGGCATGATTTCAATCGTACTTGGCATCTTGATGTATGGAATGTTTGCCCAAATCCCTTTTTTCCGTTTAAAAGAGGCACTAACAAATCGAAAGTTCATCTATGCGCTGCTTATTACGAATTACATAGCTGTACCTCTCCTTGTTTGGGGGTTAACACGGTTTCTTCCAGCCGATTCAGCAATACGACTAGGTGTACTCCTTGTTTTGCTCACCCCCTGCATTGACTATGTGATTGTTTTTACACATCTTGGACGTGGCAACGAGAAGCTTGTTTTGGTCTCAACACCTATCCTTTTTGTCACTCAAATGCTTTTATTGCCTATTTATTTATGGCTATTTATGGGCGAGAATGCTGCAGAGATTGTGAGCGTCGGGCCATTTTTCGAAGCATTTTTAGGTCTTATTGTTGTTCCGCTGGGACTTGCTCTACTTACGCAATGGTGGGCATGGCGACAACCACAAGGAGAGCGTTGGCTTGATGTGACAGCATGGCTTCCTGTACCTTTTATGGCGTTAACCCTTTTTGTTGTCGTTGCATCACAAATCTCTAAACTATACGCCTCGTTTGATTCTATCATCCAGGTGGTTCCGGTCTATGTAGCCTATATGGCCATTACACCGATTCTTGCGCGTATCGTTTCTCATATATTCCATTTAGATACCGGCGCAGGGCGGGCTCTTATTTTTAGTGCAGGAACCCGTAATTCTCTTGTCGTTCTTCCTTTTGCACTGGCGCTGCCGGAACCTCTAAACGGGGTTGCCTCAGCAGTAATCGTAACGCAAACAATTGTAGAACTGATTGGGGAGCTCTTATATATTCGGCTTGTCCCAAAGGTACTTTTACGTGGGACGGATGGGCACTGAAAAGTTGAGAAAGTCAAAAGGCAAACTTACGAGGAAATATAGCTAATGCCAGTTCAAGAATATAAGCTTGACTGTTTCCCGGTTGAAGCGATCCTGCTCTTTCGTTAATCAGAGGCTGCCGGTAGTAACACTAGCAGCCTCTATAGGTTGTGGGTATTTTTTGCATCAAACCTCTGCATTTGTTACTTTTACCCTGCCTATTAGCATGATGACTCCTTTGCTGTGTATTTCTTATTCATATTGAAAACGAATTTCCAGGCAGTTGAATGCTGCGCCAGCCGCTTACATCGCATTGGCCATATTCATTATCACCCACAGCTACCACCGTGCCGTCCGATTTAAGCCCAACGGTATGACGACGCCCCGCCGCTATGCCTTTTCATCTTCCGAATTATTAGACGTTTTTGCATTCTTTCGCTACGACCTTTCCGACATGTATTTCCAAATGCTGTGATCAAACAACGAACGATTTACCCCGATGTGATCAGCTGCGCGATTAATGATTTCGCTCGTCTTCTGATAGCTTTCAAAAGGAACCCCTGATTGCTCCAGGAAATGGATCAAATGTCGATCTACTGCATTCCCTTGCTGGCCAACCAAGATCTTCATATAGTCGGCTGTTTTATCTTTAATACCCTTGAGCTTTTTAATGCGAATCACATTTTGATCATCCGATAACCATACAGCGAATTCGTCTTCTGTTTCAATTTGCTCAGATTGTAGAAATTCTGCGACCTGCTTTATTCTCTCTACTTTGGCTCCCTTAAAATTGATCATCCTATCCAGACCGTGTTCGCTCATCGTTTTCAAAAATCCACTTGTTGTGCTGGCAGAGGGATATTGTGTTTTGATATTGTTGACTCTTGGCTTTACTACTGACTTGTAATCGATCCCTGATTGTAGGATGGCATCAGTTAGGGTCGCTCCCATATGACCATACGAGCCATCTATTTCAGTAACCAGTTTAAAATCAGGAAGCATAGTGAGGAAAGAAACCAATTTATTTACCGAAACTTCTACGGATATGTCTGAATGATGCGTTTCGAGCAACCGAAGGGCACCGTCAGCAATACCAAAGAAATCTTTCGCTATTTTTAATGAGGTAAAGGCTGAAGTCCCGTCCGATTTCCCTCCTTCTCTTATACGAATATCATTTTCGGCAGTCGAACGTATCCATCTCAAAGCTTCTCGGATTGCTTCAGCATTATGATTGATGCTCATTGGAGATCTCCTTCGTATAAACTCCTGGATTTTTAATCCTCTCATTACCTCTGAGGAAAAGACCTTACGACGGAACAGTTGTTGCTTTAGAATACGTACTTCATCAAGATTGATGTTCATCTATGAAATGTTTTAACCTGGAGTAATGGATGCAAAAAGCTAACCTGTTCCATCGTACCATTCATATTTTATGAGGAGCCCTGAATCTTTGTCGACCCAAAAGCGGAATGTTTTCGCTCCGTGTTTATCGCTATTATTCAACTTTCCTTTTAAAACGATGGTAGTGTGATTCAGCACGATCTCATTTTGATTTTCAATTTCCCAATCCCCTGGGTATTGCTGGAAGGCTATAGTTAGCAGGATAATATACTGTCCACTTCCGATTCTATAGGGTGCTAGCTCTGATGAAATCAATATCAGCGAGAAATGGCAGAGATATACTGGGCGTTCGATTCTCGGATCCAACACTCCAAATCCTTTACTCGTATGAGCTTACATGTTTACCGCCAAAGCCATTCGTACAAAATGGGGAATACACACCGGATAAAGGCTGGTCTATTCGGTACTCAGCCATCATTCATTTTCTTGGAATGATACACCTTCGTTGGCACCTTTTCATTTAATTCTCTTGTCACTCACATTCTCGGAGGAGCTACATGACATTCCTGATATCCTTACTCATTGTCCTCGCCATCGTGTCAGTTGGAGTCATCAGTCCCGCTCTCTTTTCTCAGGCGGCGTCAAAGATCCTTACTCTCACAACCACAAATTTCGGCTGGTTTTACTTGATTGTGACATTCGGCTTCTTAACTTTTTGCCTCTTCCTCGCTTTTAGCAAGTACGGGCAAATCACGCTTGGGGAAGATGACGATGAACCGGAATTTTCTCTCCCTACCTGGTTTGCCATGCTATTTAGTGCCGGAATGGGGATCGGGCTTGTGTTTTGGGGAGTCGCGGAGCCAATCTCCCATTATTTCTCTCCTCCTGCGGGTGTTGCTGGTCAGACGCCAGAGGCAGCACAGACTGCCATGCGCTTTGCTTTTTTTCACTGGGGGCTTCATCCTTGGGGCATTTATGCTGTCATCGCTCTCTGTCTAGCTTACTTTCAATTCCGAAAGGGGGCCAAGGGGCTCATCTCTTCCACATTTTTTCCTTTGCTCGGTGACCGGGTTAATGGCCCCATCGGCAAAGGAATTGACGTGTTCGCCATCATCGCCACCGCCTTTGGTGTCGCTACTTCGCTGGGATTGGGGACCCTGCAAATTAACGGGGGTCTTGCCCATCTCTTTGGGCTCCCTTCCAACCCCACCGTTCAGATCATCATTATCGCAGTCATCACTGTGCTCTACCTTTTGTCCTCTACATCCGGGCTGGATAAAGGAATCAAAATCCTTAGCAATATCAATCTAGCTTTGGCTTTCTTCCTTTTGCTGCTCACCCTTTTTATGGGACCGACCGCCTTTTTGTTCGACACCTTTACGACTACTCTTGGCAGCTATTTAAATAATTTAATCTCGATGAGCTTGCGGCTCACTCCTTTCACGCAAGGAACCTGGGTGGCAAACTGGACACTGTTTTACTGGGCGTGGTGGATTTCCTGGGCACCTTTCGTCGGCACCTTCATTGCACGTGTCTCCAAAGGCAGAACCATCAAAGAGTTCGTCATTTGCGTCATGCTCGTCCCAAGCTTGCTCAGCTTTATCTGGTTCTCCGTTTTTGGAGGAACTGCACTGCATCTCGAAATGTTTGACAAGGCTCCGATCGGTTCTGCCGTTCATCAGGATATTTCCACTGCCTTGTTCTTGGCCTTGGAGCAGCTCCCACTCGGGCAAATCCTGAGCTTAGTCGCCCTCTTTTTGATTATCGTGTTCTTTATCACTTCTGCCGATTCTGCCACATTTGTGCTTGGCATGCTGTCATCGGAAGGGAATCTGCACCCGACCAATCGGGTTAAGATCACTTGGGGTATTCTCCAGTCAGCTACAGCCGTTGTATTGCTTTTGAGCGGCGGTTTGGAAGGACTTCAGACGGCTTCTATCGTCGCTGCACTGCCTTTTGCTATCATCATGGTACTGATGTGTTACTCGCTGCTGAAGGCATTAGGGGAAGAGGCTCGCCACGAACGAAAAAGGCGGAAGGAGCAGCAGAAAAAGTTGGAGAGACTTTTGAAAGATGTGTAGAGGCATGAGGGTAGAGGACAGCCATTCAGGTTGTCCTCTTTATTTGCTAGACACGAACCTTCCTTCATTAACAGTAGCGTCACGATTCAGGTAAGTGTCGTTGGTAACAATTTGAGCATCCAGCGCAGTTGCAGGATCTGGTCTGCACGAACAAGCATTTTTACCGTAGAATTCATTCCCTCTTTACCTTTGTCTTGGGAGTGGGACGTCAGACGATAGCGACTTCGTATACGGATACAGCGGAGAGCGAAATAGTTGCTACACAGGAGCCTGTTTTAAAACCGCATGATCCTATAATCTTACATGAGGCTTTAGTTGTCCAACGATAATCTGTTTTTTCTTGTTTATTCTGTCATTACGGGTGTCCTCCTTTTCCACGAGCTTATTCTAGTATTTTCATCTACCTAAAAATCTCATAACACGTTCATTTACGTATGAAGGCTGTTCCATCGATAAAACGTGCCCAGCACCGCTCACTATTTCTGCTTCAATACCAGCAACAAGGGTAGAAGCTCGCTTGAAGGCGGATTGCGGATTGTATATGACCTCATGTTCCCCAAGTAATAAAAGGATGGGAACAGTAATAGATTTTAATTCGTCATCAGAGAAAACATATGGAAATCCGTCCGCTTTGGGCTTCGGGTTTCTTACTTCATCCTGCCACATTACTCCTGCATGGAACTGCTTTGCAAAATCAGATTGTAACACACAGCGATCTTCCATCATCCACTTTAAAAAATTCTCAACACCGTTAGGCTCTACAAGGCCCAGAGCATATTTATAGAAATCTTGATCAAATGATACAAATGTCTCTGCAGGACTAAGAATGACTGCCCTTTTGACTCTTTCAGGCATTCGTAAAACAAAATTCAAGGTATGAAGCCCGCCAAGCGAAAGCCCCAGGACATGTGATTTTTCGATTTCTAATTGGTTAAAAACATCATGGAGCCAATTGGCGTAACCCGCTCTTGTGCCGCATAAATCAGTTGGAATACTTTTATTTTTATCACCAATGATATCAACGGCATAGGTTCGGTATTTACTGCTCCAATCCGCAATATTAGGGTACCACATGGTGGAACTGAATAATGCTCCATGGAGCAATACAAGTGGTGGAGCACCTTTGGGGCCGCTTGCAATGATATGCGTTTGACCATAGCGAGTAGGCGCATAGAACGTTTCGTAAGGGACTGGCCAAAGAGCAAGGCTATTATCATATGTTTGATAATAGTGAATACCACTGTTACTTCGAGTTGGCATAATAGGTAAATGATTATTCATACAAATCCCCTCCAAATTCTGCTCGTAATGAACGCTTCGATTCAAACCGAAGTCTGTTTGTCGTATAAAACAGATCACTTAACAAGTGTAATACAGATTACTATATCATCAAATACAACCACAGACATTAATTTTCTTTGTTATAACAGAATTTTTATTTTAGTATAACAGTTTGTTTAAGATGAATCTTCTTTACTGTAATGAGTTATCGATACCTGAGTGTATGGATTGCTCAATTCCTTACTTTAATCGTTTATAAAACCAGAAAATGAAAATCGTACGTATATAAATAACCCTAAGACTCCCTCTGAGTGTTGTGCCGATTGTTTTCTAATTCTGGGGCTTCCGTGCCAACTGGCAATTTCCTAATAGCCAATACCTCCTTCTTCATTTTTTGGTTCTATTCGTTCTATTAGTTTCTATTGAATCCGTTCAAACTTCTTGCCGCCTTATTTTTCGGCAGAAGATTCCGTAACTTCCAGTGCTCTCGGCTGATCGGGTCGATTCTCGGGAACGCGATTATTCAGGCGAAAGTATTCCCGTCGTTTGTCGGTATCCTGAGCATTCTGACTGGAGTGTTCTATTCCGGTCCGATCTGTGAAAATAATGGGAGCTTGACAAATTAATATTACACTTGTAAAAACGGTTATTTTTGGGTAGAGTACGATATGTGCTACGAGGTAACGTTTTTAGAGGAGATTCCGCAGCAACAAGAGATTGTCGCTGAATTGATGAAAGCAAAACAGGTAGATATCAACCAATTGAAATAAGTCAAAAGGGAATTGTACGGATCTTTTGTACAACTCCCTTTTGTTGCGGCCAGATTATGCAACCTCGGTCGGTGACCTGATAAAGATCCCCTTTGAGTTAACTTTACTGAATGTATTAGTAACTTTGTACCAATGTTGAATTCGTAGATAGCCGACTTAATAAGAGTGGCCGCCTGCACCTTCAGCAAGACTCCAGGTAAGAGAAAAGCTACCTTGTTGCACTTTCCTGAAGCACCGGCCCACTCTCCCAAGCATGGCTCGGAATCTCTCTTTTTAAAACCGGGATGACTTCTTGCGCGAATCGCTCCAGCTGTTCACGCTGCTCCGATGCGGGAAGACCATCTACACTGATCGTCAGCACTTGGTGACCAAATGCCTCATGATATTGCAGGATCTTTTCGATCACACTTTCCGGACTTCCAACCAGAATGGGGCCATTTGCTACATTGTCTTCGAGATCCCTGAATGGAGGAATATCATGGGGTTGAGTCAATCGGGATCGAAATGCCTGATCATAGGGACGGAATCTATGTATCGCTTCTTCCGTCGTGTTGGCCAGATAGATGCTGCCTCCGGCTCCTGCCCCTACGATCGCTTTTTGCGGATCATGCCCATAAAAAGCCAGTCGCTCGCGGTAATGGTCGATCAAGGCTTTGTATTTCTCCTGACGATGCAGGGTATTGGATGAAAAGATAGGTTCGCCATATTTTGCCGCCAATTCGGTAGACAATGTACTGGATGCACTGCCATGCCAGATGGGAATTTCCTTTTGGAAAGGTCTCGGCTGCGTCGTGACATTCTGCAGGGGCGGTCGATATTTTCCATCCCACGTCACATTTTCTTCGGTCCAGAGTCGTTTCAAAAGGGCGTACCGTTCGGCGAGAGACTCCCACTGCTCCTCTTCCTTGATCCCGAACAAAGGGTAGTGCTGGGCGAAATTGCCCTTGCCGATGATGATCTCCAAGCGGCCACCCGAGAGGTGATCGAGCGTCGCATAATCCTCAGCGACCCTAACCGGATCGAGAATACTCAGCACCGTGACGGTCGTCAGGAGCCGAATCCGGGATGTCCTCGCCGCTATGGCTGTCAGGACAACAGGCGGCGAGGAGGATAGAAACGGGGCACCATGCCTCTCTCCCACTCCGTAAGCCTCAAATCCCAATTGCTCTGCGAGCTTCGCTTGGTTGATGATATTCTGGAATTTTTGCTGGGCAGTTAAGGTTTCTCCCGTCACTGGATTCGGATTATTGGCCATCAGACTCATGACTGCGAACTTCATAGGTTTTCCCTCCTTTGTGTCAACGCGCACATTTATTGCCTTAAATAGGGTAATGACAAGCGACGGAATGACCCGTGCTGACGGTCTTCATGACCGGTGCCTCTTCTCTGCAGCGGGCAGTCGCAGCGGGGCAACGTGTATGGAACCGGCATCCCGCTGGCGGTGCGGCAGGTGAAGGAATCTCCCCCTGGATCGGCGTGAAAAAACGCTTTCGCGCAGGATCTGCCCATGGAATGGAAGCGATCAAAAGTGCCGTATATGGATGGGCTGGATGGCTGAATAACTCTTCTGCTGTGGCAATTTCCACGAGATTGCCCAAGTACATGACTCCGATGCGTGTGGAGACGTGCCTAACAATATTCAACCCATGCGCGATAAACAGGTACGTCAATCCCAGTCTGTTTTGCAGCTCTTGCATCAGATTGATGATCTGCGCCTGTACGGATACGTCGAGAGCAGAGACTGCCTCATCTGCCAAAACAAATCGTGGGTTAAGTGCGATTGCCCGAGCGATTCCAATGCGCTGTCTTTGGCCACCGGAGAACTCATGGGGATAACGGTCTGCCCAAGCCGGATTCAAGCCGACCATCGACAATAATTCTTCTACTCGTGCACGACGCTCCCCCTTGGCAGCCACATGATGTACATCAAGTGGCTCTGCGATGGTTTCCCCCACCGTCCAGCGTGGATTGACCGAGCCATAGGGGTCTTGAAAAATCATTTGCATGTCCCGCCTGATTTGGCGTTGCTCTCCACCGTCACTGTCGGTCAACAATTTCCCGCGAAAACGAATATGACCTGCTGTCGCTTTTTCCAGCTGAATCAGCACTCTGCCCAGCGTTGATTTTCCACTGCCCGATTCCCCGACAAGACCAAATGTTTCCCCTTCGTAAATTTGAAACGAAACGTCATCCACTGCATGGATAACCGCTTTCGTCCTGCCAAAAGACCCTTTGATCGGGTAATGCTTGGTCAGTCCCTCCACATCAAAAAGCACGATCTTGCGTTCAGAAGAATCATTCTTTTGCGCACGGGGCTCTTCTTGCATTTCCAATCGACTACCCGGCTTGCTTTCGCTCCTTTTTTGTTCTTCTGACTTGACCAGCAAATCAGAATGCCAGCAAGCGACATCGTGCGCACCATCCCCGATGAGTGCAGGTGCCTCTGCCTTGCATTTGCTTGTGGCAAGCGGACAACGAGGATGGAACCGGCATCCACTCGGAAATTCGGAGACATTGGGAGGCGTGCCCTCGATCGTATGCAACGGCGCGTTTCGATCACTGTCGAGAGTCGTAATCGAACGAAGCAATGCCGCCGTGTAAGGATGACGCGGCTCGGCAAACAGCCGATCTGCCGCCGCCTGCTCGACGATCCTGCCTGCATACATCACGATCATGCGGTCCGCCATTTCTGCAGCGATGCCCAGATCGTGGGTGATCAACAGTATGGACATGCCGTATTCAGCCTGCAAGTCCATCAAAAGACTCAAGATCTGCGCTTGAATCGTGACATCCAGTGCAGTCGTCGGTTCATCCGCGATAAGAAGCTCTGGCCCGCATGCGAGTGCCATCGCGATCATCGCCCGCTGAAGCATCCCGCCTGACAATTCGTTCGGATATTGATGGTAGCGAAGCTCCGGTTCAGGCAATCCGACGCGCCCGAGCAACTCAATGGCATGTATTTTCGCTGTATTTCCGCTTTTTTTATCATGACGCCGGATGGTTTCGACCAACTGATGGCCGATGGTGAATACTGGATCAAAAGCAGACATGGGCTCCTGAAAGACCATCGCGACCTTTTTACCGCGAACAGACTGAAGAATCCGCTGGGGAATATTCGTCAGCTCTGAACCATCGAGCTTCACGCTCCCTTTTGCAATCCGACCACGCTCAAAATCGATCAGCCGCATAATGGCTTTGGAGGTAATCGTCTTACCGCTCCCCGATTCTCCTACGAGGCATACCGTCTCACCACGACCAATATGAAACGAAACATCTGTGACAGGAGTCAAGGCACCATTGGCTGTCGGGAATTCGACGGTCAACCTGTTAATCTCCAGTAATGCTTGGGTCATATGCTGTCTCCTCCGTTTTAACCCTGGCTTTTTTTCGGGTCGAATGCATCCCTGATACGGTCCCCGATGATGTTCACTGAGAGGACGAACAACGCGATGGCCAGCCCCGGGAAGGTGCAGACCCACCAGGCAACTGTCAAATAGCCTCGACCCTGGGATAAGACTGCTCCCCAATCCGGAATTTCCTTGATCACGCCAAGCCCTAAAAAGCTGAGTCCAGACCCTGTCAAGATGGATGTCCCCATTCCGATGGTGGCCATCACTAAAAAGGGAGCCGTCGAGTTCGGCAGCACATGCTTGAAAAAGATGCGGACAGGCGAGCTGCCGATGGAGCGCGAAGCCAAAACAAATGCCCGGTTTTTTACCGTGAGGATCTGGCTCCTCATGACTCTCGCGTACCTCGGAATCGTGCCTGCCGCTATCGCCAGGACAACATTGATGGTGCTTGGACCCGTGGCGGCGGCTATAGCCAATGCGAGCAAAATACCCGGAATCGTCATGAGGACCTCAATCAATCGCATGATGACGAGATCGACCCATCCACCCACATAGCCGGAAATCGTGCCAAGCGCAGCTCCAGTCAAACCACCGACCAGTACGGAGGCAAAGCCTATCAACAGAGAGTCCCGGCTACCGTAAATCACCAGCGTAAACACATCTCTCCCAAAGTAATCCGTCCCGAAGAGATGGGATGAGCTCGGAGGCTGGAGCAGATTGGCTGGATCGATCGCTGTCGGTGAATACGGTGCGACCCATTGTGGCGCAGCCGCACAAATGATCAGAAAAGCTACGATGAATCCTGCCACAGACACAAAAAGCTGTGAGGCAGTGATTTGCTGTACTCGATTCCACCTCCACCGAACCGTCGTTCGCATAGGCTTCACGATCATCGTTTCCTTCACGCTACTCCCTCCTTCTTATTGTGAGCGCCGGATGCGCGGATCGACGAATGAATACGAGATATCTACGAGAAAATTCACCAGCACGTAGATGATCGCTGTAAAAAAGACCACACCTTGCACGACTGGCAAATCTTTTGCCATGATCGCATCTGCGAGGATCCGCCCGATTCCTTGACGAGCAAAGACTGTTTCCACGACCACGGTCCCGCTGAGCAGCTCTCCGATCATGACCCCAATGACCGTCAACGCAGGAATGAGTGCGTTGCGCAGGGCATGTCGATACATCACGGCTTGTTCCGCTAGACCTTTAGCACGCAGCGTGACAATGTAGGGTTCGCTGATCACCTCCAGCATCGTGTTGCGCACCATCCGAACAATCAGACCAGCTCCCACCAGTCCCAGCGTGATCCCTGGCAGCACCAGTGACTTCCATCCGGTAGACCCTGCTATCGGAAGCAAGCCGAGCTGGATGGAGAACAACAGCAAGAGAAGGATTCCCGTCCAAAACGTCGGCATCGAGATCCCAAACAAACCTACAAAGCGGGCGAGCATATCGATGAACCCATTACGATGAATGGCGGAAAGAACACCGAGGATCGTACCTACCAGGATCGAAACGGTCGCACTCACCAATGTCAATGCCAGTGTAGCTGGAACGTGTTCGAGAATTTTCGCCAGTACGGGACTGCTGTCTATTCGGGATATGCCAAAATCGCCCTGCAGCAAGTGAAGAAAGTACTGCAAGAATTGCACGTAGAACGGTTGATCCAGCCCTAGCTGTTTCCGTACTTGCTCGATGGCCTCAGGTGATGTGGCATTTCCATCCAGCATTTGCAGCACGGGATCGCCAGGCAAAACGTACATGATCACAAATACCAGCATGGAAGAGCCAATGACCACGAGGGCGGCTGTCAGCAAGCGGGTTGCGATGGTTCCAGTCACAAGTCGTCCCCCCTTTTCCGTTTAGTTCCGGATCTGGACGTCATAGAACTGCGGGTAGCCGAGGAGGTCAAATTTCAGACCTTCCACTGACTTGGAGTGAGCCACCGTATACGGAAATACGTAAATCGGCAGGGCAATCGCGTTTTCGATCATGTATTGCTGTATCTTTGTGTAAATCGCTTTTCGCTTTTCCGGATCGCTTTCCGAAGATCCCTGCTCGAGCAGCTTATCGATGTTCGGATCAGACAATTGCGCCCAGTTCGTCCCGCCTTTTGTAAACATGCGATCGGAACGCAGCAGATTGGTCAAAATGTCCGGATCTGCCTTTACCTGCGAATTCCCAAAAATATCGTACTCGCCCTTGGAGATCGGAGTATTGGTGTCTTTGGTAATCGTGAGGTTGACTTGAACCCCGATCTGCTTCAGCTGCTGTTGGACAATGGCCGCAATGTCATTGCGCTTTTCTCGATTCGGAGACGGCTCGAGATAACGAATGATCAGTTTCTTTCCGTCCTTTTCACGTATACCATCTGCCCCTTTTTTCCAGCCGAGCTCATCCAGGTATTGATTGGCTTTTGCGACATCCGGTGCGAGCTTGTTCTCCAGTGTTACATCGTAGCCGAGCATTCCTGGAGTAAGCGGAGACCACGCCCGCTGATAAGTTCCCAGATAAAGCGTGTTTACAATCGTATCCACATCGATTGCGAGATGAACGGCTTTTCGCGCCTTCACGTCGTTCCACGGTTCGTTCTTCGTATTGAAATAGAGGGAGAAAGCCGTCCCATTTGTAATGGACTGATCCACCTTGAGCTTTTCATCGTTTTGCAGGGCGGAAATCAGCTGCGGCGGTACTGTTTCGGCGGCAAGTCCTTGACCGCTTTGCACGCTGCCGATGCGCGTCGCTTCTTCCGGAATGATCTTGAAAATGAGCTTGTCGAGATGGGAAGGACCCTTATTTTCAGCAGTTGGCGGCCCCCATTTGTAATCCGGGTTCTTTTCGAGCACGATCTCATCGTTTTCCGACCATTTTACAAACTTGAAGGGTCCCGTTCCGACTGGATGCTTTCCGTATTGATCCCCAAATTCCTGAATCGCTTTTGGCGAGGATATTCCCAGAAAGCCGGAGCTCAGGCCACTGAGGAGGGGTTCAAATGGCTTGGAGAGTATAATTTTGATGGTGTATTCATCGACGACTTCTGCTGATTGGAACGGACCTAGAAGTGCGATCGACTGGCCTCTGCCACCCGAATAAATATGGTCAAAGTTGGCTTTCACGGCCTCAGCATTGAACTTCGTGCCATCCTGGAACGTTACATCCTGCCGGAGCGTAAATGTATAGGTCTTTCCATCCTCTGACTTTTTCCAACCCGTTGCGAGCCAGGGCTGGAAGGTACCGTCTTTTTGCTGCGAGACGAGACTATCGAATATATTTCGGAATACCCGATGCGATACGGCAAAGCCACTGGCACCAGCATCAAGGGAATCAGGCGAAGTGGCGAGAGCGTAGGTCAGCTCGCTGGCGCTGCCGGCACTCACTGCCTGCGCGGAGCTTGTTCCTTGCCCCTGATCGGTTCCGCATCCCGCCAGCAGCAAGGCAGCTGCCAGTGTAATCGCTGTGCTTTGTAACCATTTCTTTGTCTGCTTCTTCTCCACGTCTTGTGCTCCTCTCTCTTTCCGACTGTCTAGTTCGTTTCGGTTAGCAGTGCCGCTTGCGACTGCTTGATCCGATCGATTTGACCGATATGGTGGTGGACATGTTTGATAAAGGCTCCGACAATATCCGGAATGCGAACGGTATCTCCTTTTTGATTGATCCCGTTCTTTTGCAAGTCCGCCTCCGTCAGTCTTTTGAAAAGCAGCGAATTATAATGAAGCAACGCCTTATAGGTGTCCAAAATCTCTTCAGCATGGCTGGTGTTTCCATGCTGCCCGTTTACCCAGTTGTCTTGCTGGAATCCAGGCAGTTGCACAGGAGAATCCGCAAGTATTTCCCGTATGCGAAAGGAAACGATCAAATGATGATCCAGCAAGTGAGTGAGAACTTCCGTCACGCTCCACGCCTCAGGTCTTGCCTTCCAGCGCAGTTCTACGTCAGATAGACCTTCTATAGCCGAATGCAGGTGGCTGTGAGTTTGGAGAAACGCTTGAATATCGATTTGGCTCATCCTCGTAACACCCTTTACTTTTATAAGTTTTTTTATATGTTTACTTGGTTTTGTCTGTTGGTGATATCCCGATTCATTCTTTTCAAGTGTCGGGACAAGCGTCTAAAAGGAGGAAGCTGCTTGTTGTACGAGTGAGTCTTGGTCCCAGACGGTGCTCGGAATTTCACGACGCAAGACAGGCATGACTTCAGAGGCAAACCGCTCGATCTGTTCGCGCTGCTCTGATTCAGTCAGACCGTCCACGCTGATACTCAGCACTTGATGCCCGAATGCTTTTTGGTACCGCAGGATCTTTTCGATGACCATCTCTGCATTGCCTACTAGGGACGGTCCATTCTTGATATTGTCTTCCAGATCCGTGAATGGCGATTGGTTGTGCTGCGAGGCCGCTGTTGCATGAAAAGCGTCGTAGTACGGTCGATATCGCTTGATCGCTTCTTCCCGGGTATCAGCCAGATACAGGGCCCCTCCTCCAGCTCCGACCACAGCCTTTTGCGGATCATGCCCATAAAAGGCCAATCGTTCCCGGTAATGATCAATCAGCGCCTTGTATTTCTCCAAATGGTGAAATCCATTCGAGGAAAAAATCGGCTCTCCGTACTTGGCTGCCAACTCCGTGGACAATGTACTGGACGCGCTGCCATGCCAAACGGGAATAGACGTTTGATACGGTCTGGGCTGCGTGGTCACTTGATGGAGCGGCGGTCGATATTTCCCTTCCCAGGTGACCTGCTCCTCGTTCCACAAGCGCCTGAGTAGTCCATATCTCTCAGCCATGGACTCCCATTGCTCTTCCTCTTTGATTCCAAACAACGGGTAGTGACGCGGATCGTTCCCTTTGCCGATAATCATTTCGAGGCGCCCACCCGACAAGTGATCCAATGTCGCATAATCCTCGGCCACTCGTACCGGATCGAGGACGCTCAGTACAGTCACGGTGGTGAGCAATCGGATCCGCGATGTTTTCGCAGCGATGGCAGTGAGGACTATGGGAGGCGCTGAAGAGATAAACGGTTCCCCGTGTCTCTCCCCCACTCCATACGCCTCAAACCCCAGCTCTTCCGCAAGTACAGCCTGCTTCAGCACATTTTGGAATTTTTGCTGCGTCGTCAGTGTTTCTCCCGTTACCGCATTGGGGATGTTCATCATGAGACTAAATAAAGCAAACTTCATCTGCCGACTTCCTTTCTGCTCTGCTTTCCATCGAATCTTATTATTCCGATGTTTTTAGTTGGTTTAATGCTACAAAGAGTATCACCTCGCATCTCGCGCGTCAATGCATTGCACAATCAGGGATTTCTATCGATTGATAGAAACCTTCGATCTTACAAAAGTGCCAATATCCGATGTCCGAATCAGGTCGAGAAACACTCCACGCAGCGCCATTCCTTCCCCTTTCAAGGTGATCGCATTGGTGCGAAGCGTGAGGCTGGCCAATGAGGGGATGCGGACAGGAAACAACAGCTGCTCGATGACTTCTTTATGCGCGCAAAGATCGGGCAAAAATCCGATGCCCATCCCCTTGGCTATGCATTTCTTGGCCGTCTCCTGATTGTCGATATACACATCGATGACAGGAGGACGCTGCAAGGTCTCAAACAAGCTGTGCAGCTTGATCCAATCCAAGGAACCGCACTCAAAAAAGATAAGCGGCTCTCCAGCCAGTTCATCCAGTGTAACGGGCGGTTGTTCGATAAACCGATGTCCCCTATGCACGTAAAGCTGGATCGGGTCTTCATAGAACAAGGCGGATTCTACCAAAGGATGGCCGATATTGCGGACGAAGCCAATATCCACCTCCTTCTGCAGTACTTTTTCGAGAATCGCTTCACTTGAGGCTGTCGTAAGCTTGATGTGCATATCTGGATACTGCTCTTTCAAACGGGGCAGTACCTCCGGCAAAATATACGAGGACACAGAAACCGTGCTGCCGATGGAAATCTTACGCATACTCGTGTGGTTTCTTCGCAGCTGCTGTTTGCCTTTGCGATAGGACTGCAGGATTTGCTGCGCATAAGGCAGGAATTCCTTCCCCTTCTCTGTCAGCGAAAAGGTTTTGCCTTCACGCAGAAACAGTTTGGTATCCAGATCGCGTTCCAATGACTGGATCCTCGCGCTGATCGAAGGCTGCGATAAAAACAAAGCTTCTGCGGCTTTGTGAAAGCTGTTGTGATGCACGACATAGACGAATGCCTCGAGATTTTCGATGTTCACGTTACTCCCCCTCTATCTAGCTCCTACTCGAAGATGGACACTCTCGTTCCGAGCGCATTCAAGCCTGAAAACGTACGTGAGTCGAAATGTTCAACACATAACACTTCTGACACGATTAATGGCTGGTCAGCAAGAAGCTCCTGGATTTGAGCATCGCTGTAAAACTCGTACGCGTAACGATGGAGAAAGCGTATCCGCCAGATTTTTTGCCCTTGCAATGAGACGAATAATTCGTGGAGGTGCGGGCAGAGCTCCTTCCTTTTTTCAAAAGCTTGCTGACAGGTCTGACAAAAATATTCCACGGTCCCAACCCCCTCAAAAAAGGCTGCAAACAAAAAAGACTCCGTTACGCTTGCATCGGGTACATGCGTACTGGAGCCTTCAGTTAACTGATCGGCTTGCTATGTGAGACATCCTGTATTAACCATCAGTTTAAACAGAGAAAACCTACCGGTCAAGTGGTTATATCTAATGCCGCGCATAATGAAGGGTGTCCAATTCCCCTAAACGACATGTGTAAGGGGGCTTTGCTGCTTCCTCACTCGATGATATTTTCCAATATGCCAAGCCCGGTGATTTCCAGCTGCACGATGTCTCCCGGCAACAGCCAGCGATGCACGTCAGGCCCTAATTCAAGCAGGCATCCCGTTCCCACAGTTCCGGAGCCAATCACATCCCCCGGATACAGCGTAACGCCATCTGAAGCCCGTTCGATCATCTGTCCAAAGGTGTAATAGATGTCTTTGAAATTGCCCCGGGAGAGCTCCGTTCCATTCACTCTGGCGACCATCTCCAGATTATGCCGCTCACCGATGCGATACGGGTCCAATTCGTCCTTAGTCACGAGATACGGTCCTATCGAGGTGGCAAAGTCTTTTCCCTTGGCAGGACCCAGACCGATTTTGGATTCCTTCATTTGGAGATCACGCGCCGACCAGTCATTTAAGATTGAATAGCCAAAAATGTATTCTTCTGCATCCACGGCTCGAATATTCTTGCCTTCCTTGCCGATGACGCACGCGATCTCGAGCTCGTAATCCAACCATTGGCAGCTGGGTGGTTTTGCAATTCTGGTACCAGTGCCTGAGATGACTTGATGATTGGTAAAATAAAACGCGGGGATTTCGTACCAGGACTGCACCATCTGTTGTCCCAAGCGCTTGGCCGCATTTAGAATATGGAGTTCAAATGCCATAAAATCCCGCACACTGCGTGGATTCGGCACGGGAGACAGCAGCTTCACCTCTTTCAGGGAATAGGTCTGGGCGTGCCCCTCCCGTTCGAGTTTTTGCGCTAGTGGCAAATACGTTTCCTGCCGCGCCAAAAAGTCCAGCATATTCGCAGGCAGCTCACCCTGACTCGCCTCATTCATATCCACGATGCCCTGCTGGGTCATCCAGCCTGCTCGTACATCTCCTCCGGCGTTTACAAAAGTGGCAAATCTCACAGGTACTCCCCCTCTTCTCTTCTACTCTTCGATAATCGCGACGGGACGGGCCCAGCCTCCACTCGCTCCCTTAATCTTGATCGGAAAGACGGCAATAGTAAAACCATACGGCTTTGGTAGTTGATCCAAATTGGCCAATTTTTCGATCTGGCAATATTCTTTTTCTTTTCCGACGTAGTGCGCTGCCCAGAGCACTCCTTCTCTCGGATTTTGCTTGTAGTCAGCCGCCTGGATCGAGAACGGGATGTCCCATCCCCAACCGTCTGTCCCCATGACCTTGATGCCTTGATCAATAAGCCAGTGCGTCGCCTCTGCCGACACTCCAGCGTGTGATTGGTAGTAGTTGTCCTCATAGAAGCGTTTGTCCGCATCTGAGCGGATCAGGACGATATCGAATGGCTTCAACGTGTACTGGATCTCCTCCAGCTTTTGCTTCACATCGCTCACGTTAATTTCATAGCCAGATGGCTTGTCGCTAAAGTCCAGCAGAACCCCATCACCGTAAAACCACTCCAACGGCAGTTGATCAATCGTTTTGGCCGGCTTGCCTTCCGAAGTGGGGGCATAATGCCAGGGAGCGTCCACGTGCGTCCCAGTATGGGTAGTCAAGGTGATGGTCTCATTTGCCCAAGCCTTGCTCTCCGGGAAATCAGAGGGGGATAGTCCAAACAGCTTTGCTGCGTGGATGGCTCCGCTCTCATGATCGCCATATTGGATGTCCGGCGGTGACGGCTCCTTCGCCACCGGATCCATCATTACACTGAGATCGATGATTCGACGCGTTTTTCGTGTCAAGTTCTTCTCCTCCTCTTTGTATCTATGCAGTCGCTTCCCTCTCCTGGGAGGCCGCTTGCGCCGGTGTGCTTGTCTCAGGCAAGAACACTGTGAGCACCGCCCCTATGATCAGAGTGATCGCACATAGCGCAAAACCGGTCCCCAGGCTGTACTGGGTCGCAATATGCCCGAGCAAAAACGGAGCGAAGGCAGACAGCCCGCGTCCGACATTGAAGCAAAAGCCAGCGCCCATGCTGCGTAAATGCGTGGGGTACAGCTCGGCGAAATACGCGCCGAAAACTCCCGCCTGTGAGAAAAACAAGAATAGCAAGGGTCCCATCCAAAACAAGACCGTGACGTTCTGTGTGAAGACATAGAGCGGAATCATGACCGCGGCGCCGAAGAAAGAGAGTAAGCAGATTTTTTTCCGGCCGATCTTGTCTGCGACATAGCCAAACAGCTGATACCCGATAAACATCCCGATGTTGATCACGATCAGGAACACGCCCATCTTGTCTACGGACAATCCCCGCTCCTTGGTTAAATATGTAGGAAGCCATGTATTAATTCCCCAATAAGCGGTCAGCGTGCAGCAGGAGACGAAAGTCGCGAGGATCGTGCGCTTTGCAAGTCCGCCACTGAACAGTTCTTTGACCGAGACTCTGGCAGGACGATTCAGCTCGCGTTCACGCTTGCTCTTGTTCTCCAGCCAGACTTTCGACTCTGGGACGAAGAAGTAGATATAAATCATGGCGAGAATACTTGCCAGCCCGAAAGCAAATAGCGCTCTCCACCCGTACTGAGGCAGGATGAATGCAGCCAGCAACGCCGCAAGTCCGTATCCCACCGGCCATGCACTGAGTACAAATGAAGTAGCCCGCGCCCGGTGCTTGGCTGACCATGTCTCGGAGACATAGGCCGATGCGATCCCCCATACGCCTCCGAGGCCTAGGCCCGCGAGGAAACGCAGGATCATAAACTGCTCCCATGTCTGTGATACCGCGATCGCCACCGTAAAGAGCCCGAAGACACCCAAGCTCACCAGTAAGGCTAGCCTCCTGCCGTAGTTATCCGAGAACCATCCGAGCACGATACTGCTGAGGCCGACTCCAATCAATGTAGAAGTACCCAAGAGGCCGGCATCGCCAAGCGACATATTCCACTCTTTGATAATGACGGGAAGCGCCAAAGCAAGAAACATGAAGTCCATCGCATCCAGTGTGTAGCTAAAAAACGAACCAAACAGTGTGTGCCATTTGACAGATTTTGTGCCTGACTCGGTGTCGTCATTGGAAACGTGGTCGGACATGCCATTCCCTCCCTGTAATCGCTTTCATTCCTTTCCTCCGATTCACCTCCAGCGATGAATCGGCGCCTTGCTGTTAGAAGTCGTCGATGAGGCCCTCCAGTCCTGAGCCGTAGCGTTGCATCATCACCTCCCCGAAATCCTGCACGATCCGATTGACGTAAATGTCGTGGCGTATGTAGTTAAGAGTTGTCTTGATCGTCACAGGATGGCTGGAGACAACGGCGTGCGGGCGCTCCTGTGACGATTGGAAGATGATCGTTTTTTCTTTGTCGAGCACCATATTGAGCTCGCCGGTGTGCCTTGCGCGGATCAGGTCGGCATGGTGATGTTGAAAATGGCGCCAAGGTACCTTCCTCCCCTGGTCAAACGTTAAAGTGACGATCGAGACACCGCGTCGGTGAGCATCCATAAGTGCTTCATGGAGAAAGTCCAGTTCCGGGCTCCACAGGCTCATGATGATGTCTGCCCTCGCCTCTGTCACAGCCGACCGCACCGCCTCCATGGCAGCCGCGTACCCATTTATCACGAAAAGCTCGGTCCAGTTCGTATCACTCATCGCTGAAATTTCCGTGAGTGCCTTCTGCAAAAAGTCCACGTTTCCCAAAAACGCTTGTTTGGAACGGGAGAGCAGATCATCATAGGGCAGCGGGCTGTAACGCATCTGATTTCCTTTGTCGCCGCCTGGCACAGTGAATACGACTTCCCGCTCCTGCATCTTGCGCAGCGTCTCATACACCTTTGGCGTCGGCACACCGGATTGAACGGCGATGGTGTTGCCGTTGGAAGGATGGGATCGCAACAGTGAGAGATAGATCCTTGCCTCGTATTCGGTAAACCCGAGTTCTTTCAAGCCGTTTATTGATTCTTGAATTTTCAAAATATTCACCTCGAAAATAATGTACTACCTTTGTAGTATGATTGTCAATCATTCATTCAAAAAAGGATCTCCCTTCCACACGCTTGGGTGATGGATAGAAGCAATGCTTGTTTGGGTTTCGTCCAGTACAATGCTGACCAATGAGAAGCTGTATGACTCCAATGCATCATGTACAACCACATCCAATCAACTGTACGGTTATGTCTTCCGGTTTTGCCGCATCGACAATGTTAGATGGTCTCATTGAATGACTCTGATTTTACGGGTTTACAATAATGAACGCACTTTTTGTAATCCGCTCCATTCATTCATAAAACATCTCCATAGAAGCCCTCCTGACTCTGAACGGATTACGCTTTGAGGGAACTTTTTATTGTACATGCACGATATACATGTAGCACTCGAAACCACCTATTAATTTGAACAGATTTAAACATGAAATAAACCCATAATTCAAATAAGAATTACGGGTCACCAACGAAATCAAATGGCCTAACTATTTGTGTATGGCTTAACCAGCCGTAGGTTCCTAGGAAACACATCTATCTGCAAATTTCGTATCTCCCTACAACGCCCCTTCCGTCAACACCAGTCCGCACCTCGATTCGGAAGAAGGTCATCATCTATTGATTCTTTGGTGTTTCCATTTCCTGAAATGAAAGTGCCGGGTAATGGTGAACGTGCCTTCTCCGCTCTTATCCCCCTCCACAATTTTGTCAATCGTGCTTTTTCTTCTGTTCAAAACGATATCTCTTCATCTATATCGACCAAGCGACCGCGCAGCTAAAAGAGGACGTGCTCCCTACAATTGCTCTATTTTGATTAGTCACTGAATATTTTATGCTTAACAACTTATTCAAAATATGATTTCGTTTCGCTTAAGAAATTCCTTGCAGGAGGTGTTGCCGTGCCAAGGACGGAGGGATTGACCGGACGTGTGATTGTGGAGGGCGAAATTGGCTATGAACAAGCAAGGCGAGATTTCAACACCCGCTTTTCCAAATTTCCAAAAGTAATTGTCTACTGCATGGATGAACAAGATGTTGCCAACGCTGTTATATGGGCACGTAAACATAGGATGCCTTTTCGAGTGCGTGGCGGCGGGCACAGCTATGAAGCGTTTTCTCTTGTTGACGGAGGGCTTGTCATCGATGTCAGCAAATTACTTCATCTAAAAATTGACAAAGTTGGCGGCACTGCGCATGTCGGTTCGGGGTTTCAGATACTGCCTCTATATGAAGCCTTGTGGAAACAAGGACTGACTATTCCAAGTGGGACCTGCGCGACAACCGGTATGTCCGGGCTGACTCTTGGCGGAGGGTATGGTTACTTGTCTCGACTTTTTGGTATGACCTGTGACAATTTACTAGCAGTCGAGATGGTAAACCCGTGGGGAAGGATTATTCAAGCCAGCGAAGAGGAGCACAGCGACTTGCTTTGGGCATGCCGCGGTGCCGGAGACGGGAGTTTCGGCGTCATCACTTCCTTTACATTCCGTGCGCACCCGATCGGTGATGTCGCACACTACACCATGACGTGGGACTTTACTGAACTTCAAAAAGTGGTGCGTTTTTGGCAAAAATGGGCTCCGTATATTGATGTCCGCTTAACCTCCTCGCTCCTGCTTCCTGCACAACACCACGGCGATATCCAATCCCGTGGTGTCTTCGTGGGCTTGGAAAGAGAACTTCGCCAGCTTTTACGGCCTTTGCAGGAGGCGGTGCCGCCCAAGACGATCTCGATCCGATCCGCCTCCTGGAT
Source organism: Brevibacillus choshinensis (assembly GCF_016811915.1). Lineage (NCBI taxonomy): Bacteria > Bacillati > Bacillota > Bacilli > Caryophanales > Paenibacillaceae > Brevibacillus > Brevibacillus choshinensis. Next base: position 3,206,035 of record NZ_CP069127.1, read on the forward strand.
CACGGCAGCACGCATGTTGTCCGGAGCCGTAACCCGCCATTCTAAGTTTAAAAATACATCTGCATACGTGTACGAGCCATTCTCAAACGAAGCGCTTTCCATACTGACCCATTTTTTGTCCATTGCCCCTGGCACGAGTAATTCCGTCATATTCGACGCCTTTGGCGGTGCGATTGGCATGGTACCCCCTGACGCGACTGCTTTTGTGCACCGCAATGCCCTATTTATGGTACAATACCTATCTTATTGGGAGAATGATAGGGACGAGGCAATGAATATTCGATGGGTTGAACAATTTCGTACAGCCATGCTTCCCTTTACCCGAGGTGCATACCGCAACTATGCCGATCTGCTGATTTCTGATTGGCCGACAGCGTATTTCGGTGAGAATATAGCCAAATTGAAAAAAGTCAAACAAGCCTACGATCCAGAGAATGTCTTCTGCTTCGAACAAAGCATTCCACTAGCATAACGAAAATGGTGGAAATGATTGCTTTCTGATTCAATATCCAGGAGATTTTAACATGCCTGAACAATGCCTGACAGTAGTAAGGGGAAAGGCCAGATACCTTTCCCCTCCATTCTCACAACACGACGACGCTCCCTACCATTCCGTTTCTTTATGACCAGGAATCGTACAATAAAATTCGTATGTTCCTTCTTCCGTTGCTTTCCATACGCTTGTAGTCGACCCTCTGACCAAAGTCAGAGGGCTACTCGCTGTTTCGTTTTGTAAGAAGCGATCTGCTACCACAACGTCTCATGGGAAATGATGGATTCCGTACACACCCTTTACCTCATGATCCTTAGAATGAATAGCGAGTAGTTTCGTTATTTTGGGGAACGAGCGTTAGTTTGTCGAATCATTTGAATAGCGAGTTGCACAGAAGATCGCGAATTGCTTCCCGGCTTATATAACCATTCATTATCGAAGTGAATCTCGGAGACACAATCACCTTTGCGAATTTCTTCCCCATCTTTGAAACGAATGCTCTTTCCTCGATACGTACATACCCTCATGTGAAGGATTGGATCACTCTCACCAACTGGTTTGATCTGAAACAACGTTCGAAATACCCTTTCCCACCTCAATCTTTTTCTCCTATTTATAATCGTCACTCATTGACCTTGTTGGTGTGATAGCTTTTTAATCTTCTTTTAATTCTCCTGTATTACAGTTAATTTGCTCTCACAACACAGTGAATGAAAATAAGCAGTGAAAAAGCACTGCCTGGAAAGGAACATCTGTATGGCACTCAACCAAAACAAAATGAAAATTTTACTGAGCAAGGTACCTGAGGTCACGATTTTCTTCTGGATTATTAAGGTTTTATGCACGACTGTCGGTGAAACATTTGCCGATTTCCTCAATTTTAATCTCGGATTGGGTTTAACGTCTACGACTGTCACTATAGGAATCGCGTTTTTCATTGTTTTATTTCTACAATTCCGAGCAACGAAATATATTCCGGGCGTTTATTGGCTAACCGTTGTGTTGATCAGCGTGTTTGGGACGTTGGTTACTGATAATTTGACAGACAATGTCGGAGTGCCGCTTGAGACGAGTACAGCAGTATTCTCCGTACTGCTAGGGTTAACGTTTCTTTTTTGGTATCGGAGTGAAAAAACACTCTCCATTCACTCGATTTACACGAGGAAACGTGAGGTTTTCTATTGGCTTACCATTCTTTTCACCTTTGCGCTTGGTACAGCTATCGGCGATTTGTTTTCCGAGCAACTCGGTCTCGGTTATCTATACACTGGAATAATCGTCATTTTGATCATCGTTTGTGTATTTTTGGCTTGGAGCTTTTTGAACCTTGATGGAGTGTTAGCGTTTTGGATTGTTTATATTCTTACTCGTCCACTCGGAGCATCAATTGGAGATTATCTATCTCAAGCAAAAAAGAATGGCGGGTTAGGTTTGGGGACAACCGTCACAAGTGTCATTTTCCTTATAGCGATTTTAGCGATCATCGTTTTTCTTGCGGTGACAAAATTTGATCGTTTGGCAAAAACGGAAGCAGCAGATACGAAGCAAACAAATGGAAGCAAGAAAAGTGCGCTGATGCAAACCGTAGCAGTACTCTGTATTTTCTTAGCTGTTGGTATAGGCGGTTATGTCGAGTTAAGCAACCATATCGCATCGCAAGCTGCTTCTGCACCAGCGACATTAGCCGGACAGTTAACCGAATTTATTCAAATTGAAAATGATTTGCTAACCGATGTAAATGCAAATGATTTTGCATCAGCGAAAAAAGAGGCCGACGATCTGGAACATCAATGGGATGTAGCGGAGCCTGTGCTGAGAAAAATCGATGGCACGACATGGACTAAGATTGATGAATCGATTGACAATGTATTGGCAGCTGTACGTACAGGAAGCCCTGATGCCAGCCAGTGCAAATCTGTACTTACTGATTCGGTTCGTGTCTTACATGGAGCAAATCAATCATCCTCACAAACCGATTCTACACAAACGACTGCAGCTAGAAAATCGCAAACCGATACGAAACAAGCTGCATTAGCTGGAAAATTAACCGATTTTGTTACAATAGAAAATAGGATGCTTACCTATGTAAACGCAAACGACTTTGCTTCAGCGAAAAAAGGAGCGGATGATCTGGAACGCCAATGGGATGTAGCGGAGCCTGCGCTGAGAAAAATGGATGGCCCTGCATGGACCAAAATTGATGAAACCATTGATGCTGCATTGGCAGCCGTACGTTCAAAAAACCCCGACGCTCGCCAGTGCGCGTCAGCACTTACCGATTCTCTTAGCATCGTAAACGGCGAAAATAAATAAGCATGCTAAACGGTCGACTGTTTTCAGTCGACCGTTATTGATTGTCTACTTCATAGCAATTGACATTCCATCACTCGTACTGAGGGCTTCCCCTCTTTTCGTTTCGTAATCCTGATTTATTTAGTCCATTCTCCCAGTCATACTTACCGCCCAACCTCGTTCGAAGTGCTCTTCAACTTCCCGTGTGATTGATTCATTCCTTCTTAACAAAAACGGAACGACGCTTGAACCTTTAAATACATGTAATCCTATGACTTGATCCTTTGCACACTCTCCTGGAATACCTAGCTGACCTGAAAATACGAAAAAGCTATTGAACCCGTAGAATATTTGTTTGAATTTCCGACCACCAAAATTATCTTCATATTACATGAAAGGCACCCATTGGGGTGCCTTTCATGGTTTCATCATGGTTCGTGGCAGTATAGGCTGCGATGTAATTTGGGGTCGTTTGATTTCACTTTCGGCTATTGGGGATGAAGAGAATGGAACAATGTGCCGTTTGCTGAATGAAAAGCCGCCATTTAATGTTCAACTGATGGCGATCTATTCGAAGACAATTTTTTACGTGTTGCGTACTCTACTACGATGCAGATTACAAGAATGGCCAATAAAATGGCAGAAGCAATTTCTGTCCCATTCTCTAATCCAAGCCCACCTTTTTCATGGGGTTTAATCAAGTAATCTCCAAAAGTTGCTCCAAAAGGACGTGTCAATACAAATGCTAACCAGAATAGAAGAACTCGGCTCATTTTCGTTAGAAAATACGCGAGTACGACGACTAGAATTAGCCCTCCTGTTACCATCGCACCTTGAGCGATTGTGAGCCCCAAACCTTGCTCAAGGAAGCTTCCTCCGCCAGCCAGCTTACCGACTCCTTCAGCCTCGTGCGATAAAAAATCTCCCGCAGCCGTACCTAATGTGTTCGAAATTAAAATGGCAACCCAATAAAGCACTTCAACTCGTTTGGTTGCAATACTCTTAACATTTAATGTTGGCTCTGTGAAATACCAAAAAAGAAAGATAATAATCAGCAAACTGATTAGTAGGAAAGAGCCCTTCATATATCCTAAACCTAATGAGCGGTCCATATAATCGGAAAATGCTGTGCCCGCAAGGCTTGTGGAAGTTATTACAGTCCAATAAACGGGAGCGATATATTTCTTGACGAACAATTGTATGATCAAAAAGACCACAAAAACGCCAATGAAAAAGAGAAACGGTATCAAATAGTTATCTTCTGCTCCAGGAACCGTAACTAAATCACTACCCGTTTCTCCCAAGGTTGTAGCAGCAATCTTCATAACCCAGAACAGAAGAGTTAATTGAGGAATCTTACTGATTGTTGAACGTAACACGTTCTTAGTAGTTGTCATTTTTAATGTATCTCCTATCTATGAAAAAGTGACTGTGACGATTACCATCTCAATTCCTATGAGATCACCTCTCTTTAAACGGTCACGTAGACATACTACTATCTTTACATTAAAAACAAATGAAAATGCCCCTCATATATCTCTACATTCACAGCGGTTTGTTGATATGCAAAGAAGACGCCATTGTTAATCACTTGTACCGTTCCCGTGTATTTTCAAAACCATCATGTTGTTTGTTTAGGACAATCTAAAAGAAAAGACGCCCGCATGTTCTCACAGCGAGGGCGTCTTCTTTACTATTGTATTCTTCGGGCGTTTCGAAACAAAAACGTCAACACCACCAGTACAAGTACGCCGAGAATGACGAAGCTGATCGGTTTCATCCAGGGCTCGATACAGCTCCAATTTTCCCCTAAACGTTATCCGCCGTAGGTCAGATACAAATTCCACGGAATACAACCAAGCAGTGTCACGTAGAAGCCGATCAGCTCTCGCATGCGCCTACTTTATCGGTAGAAAAACAGTGAAGGTGCTGCCAACGCCAGATACGCTTTCGACGTGTATGGTTCCCCGGTGAGCATCGATAATCCATTTGGCGATCGAAAGGCCCAACCCTGTCCCCCCTGATTGCCGGGACCGATTTTTATCTGCACGATAAAACCGGTGAAAAATTTGCGAAAGATCGTCGGACTCAATCCCGATCCCTGTATCTTTCACCATGATGCATAGCTTGGGCTTGTAGTCGACCGTCGTTGTCTTGACGGTGAGCGTGATTTCTCCTTGTTCCAGCGTGTATTTCACCGCATTGTCCAGCAAAATATACAGGAGCTGCTTGATCCTTTCCTGATCTGCATGCAGCATGATCGAGTCCTGCACGTGCAAATGCAGTCGGATTTGCCGTGATTGGGCGAACCCTTGAATCAAACGGATCACTTGCCCTGCCATTACAGAAAAATCAAAGGTTTCCATCGAGATTTCCTGTACCCCGGAATCGGTACGAGCGAGCAGCAGCAGATCGCCCACCATTTTTGCCGCGCTCTTCGCTTCTTTTTGCAAGTCTTGCAAGAGCTCCTGCGAGAATGCCGAAAGCTTATCGCCATCCTCCATCCCAATCACTTCGAGCCCAGATTTCAAAATGCTGATCGGCGTTCTTAGCTCATGGGACGCATCCGCCAAAAAATCTCTCTGCAATTCGTAGGATCGCAAAATCGGCTTCATGGCGCGCCTCGTCAAAAACTGGCCAGTCATGATGGCCACCCCTAAAAAGAGCACGGACATCCCGAGCAACACGACCAAAAGCCACTGGAACATGCTCCACAAATACGAAACGTCTTTTCCAAAGTAAACCGTGCCCATCAAGTGGCCATCATGATAAACATTTTGAGCAGCTATCAAAACGTGCAACTCGGATTTCTGCTGGTTTACGATTGTCTTGTATTTGATTTCAACGATATTCGGTTTCCACCCTTTTGCATATCCGATGATCGCTTCCCGCATGTCGGGTGCAAATTCGTCCCCCACCAGCAATACTCCGTTTTCTTTCAAGAAATAATTGAAATACATTCCTTGATTGGCTGAATTCGCATGATCAGGTTTTGTTTCACCCGGTGCAACCGTTTGAGATTCCTCTACCTCTTGCTGGGTAAGCGCTTTTAGTTCCAGTTTTTGTTCATTATAAAAAATAGAAAAGAGCAAACCGAACGTACCGATTATAAACAGCAAAAGGAAGACCATCAGCATCACGCTATTGATGATAGTCAACCGTTTTCTTGTGCCTCGAAATAGCTCTCTGTTATGATTTTTCAATGACGTACCCCACCCCCTGATACTTCGGATCAGTGTTTTTTGACTGGGTGCATCTATTTTTTTTCGCAGCAACGTAATGTACACATCAACCGAATTACTTGCAACTTCCATTTCGCCCCCCCAAATGCGATCGAGGATCAAGTCACGGGTCAACACCGTTCCCTGATTGCGCACCAATAGATCGAGTAAGGCAAATTCCCTACCTGTCAATTGGATTTCCTCGCCATCGCGTGTGATGGATTGCTTGGACCGATTCATCCTGATTCCTTTCACCTCGATGATGTCCTCTTGGATCGGGGCAAAATTCCGGCGTGACAGCGCACGCAAGCGGGCAAGCAACTCATCTGACTCAAACGGCTTGACTAAATAATCGTCAGCACCCGCATCGAGCCCTTCGATTCGTTCCTCCAGCGTATCCTTTGCGGTTAGCATCAGAATCGCACCTGAATACCCTTGTTCGCGCAATTCTTTACATAAGGTGACGCCGTCTTTTTGCGGCATCATCCAATCCAAGACAAGCACATCGTAATAGGAGTCGATGATCAGGTTATAGGCTTCTTGGCCATTCGTTACCCACGTGACGTCATGTCCGCCCTTTTCCTCTAGCATATGGGCGATGATTTTGCCAAGAAGAAGCTGATCTTCCGCAAGTAAAACTCTCATATTTGAACCTCCATTTCGGGCCAGTTTGCATGCAAGGAATGACTTAATAGAAAAAGGTCCCTATACGTATCTTGAGCACTCTCCACCTTTTTTAGCCTATCGGAATGCTATTGGAATGAAAAAGGATTTATCACGGATCTGTCCAGAATAAAACTATACATGTGAAAAATTAAAAGTGAATTAAAAAAAGTGCTTGTCTGCGATTTCGTTGCTGTGCAGTGATAATAAAGTTTTAGACTGGTTACCAAGTTAAACTGACGGGTAGGTAGTATAAAGGATAAAAGCCGGCGCATTCGCCGACTTTTGTCATCAGTGTTGGGAATCTAGCTTTTTTAAGAGCTTATTACGCTAACGAACTCCGTTAGCTTCCTATTGCTTCGATCATACAGAATTTATGTTAAAAAATAGTTGGCACCATGCCCCCGTCCATACGAATGGGTGAACCTTTAAATGCGGTTGCATAAGGACTGGATACGAATGCAGCCAGCCTGCCTATTTCAAAAGGCTTGATAAACCGCTGTAATTCGGATTGGGGCAGGTTTGCAGCCATAAATCTCTTTTCTTTTTCCGAAAATGGCATCTCTTCAGGAAACAAACGATCAATGATTTGATATACATTTTCGGAAAGCGTCGGTCCTGGCATGATCGTATTGGATGTGACTTCTGTTCCGATCGTTAGTTTCGATAGGCTTTTTGACAACGATAATAGCATAGATTTCGTCATGCAATACTGAGGCATTTGCCCTGACGGCATGATCGCTTCTTCACTTGCTATAAAGATTATGCGTCCATAATTATTCTTCAACATATTGGGTAAGTAAAATTTAGATAATCCATTAGCGGCAAGGACATTTGTTCGGAAGTATTTTTCCCATATCTCATCGTCAACGTCTTCATAGGACATGATTTCATAAATACCCATATTGTTAACGAGAATATCCACATGGGGATATTTTTCAAACAAAGCTTCTCTTTGCTGCCTCTCCACAATATCCGCCGTAGCATTCTGAGGAAAAGTAGCCGGAAATTCCGACTTCAATTCATTTACAGTACGTTCTACCTCTTCATCATTCCGTCCATTTACGAGGACATTGACGCCTTCTCTGGCTAGCTCAATGGCAATAGCTTTCCCAATACCTTTCGTCGATCCAGTTACCAAAGCAGTTTTGTTCCTTAATCCCATATCCATAACACTAGTCTCCTTTGTAGTCATTCACGGCAAGCTGACTAGACGTTCCTCTTGGAACATCCTTGTGCTCCGAATAGAGATTATCGTACATTGTCTGGATCGTTCGGTAACTAGCGTACGACGTCAAATTACTTGCATAACCCGCCAAAAGAAAGTCCCGGTTGGAACGGGTTAGGTGAGGGATTCTATGCGGTCGGATCTGACCTAAAGTATTCGGAACGCCAATTTGAAGGTGTATCGCCCTCCCAAAGGCGAAAGGCCCGGTAAAACGAATTCTGATCTTCATACCCAATCAAGAAAGCCACTTCTTTTATATCGAGGTTGGGGTCTGCCAAGTATTCTCGTGCCTGTTCATGTCGAGCCAGTGACAACAGTTGCTTGAAGGATGTGGATTCATCGGTAAGTCTGCGCTGCAAGGTACGATCGCTCATGCCGAGCTCGCTCGCAACCGCTCGAATATCATGGCGGCCTCCGGTTAGACTTCGTTTCAAGATCCACTTGACCATCTCAGCGACTGAACGACTGCACTGTTCATCCAACGATCGGTCCAAAACAGGTGTCAAGATCTCCAGCAATTCATTGTTATACGAAAGAAAGTGACGGTCCAAATCGCTTCGATGGAGTGTTAAGCGGTTAGAAGTGCCACCAATCCGTATAGGGCAACCGAAGTAAGCTTCAAGAGCAGCTACGTCCCCCATCGGCTGAGAAAATTCCACGGACATGGCAGTTATAGGCTGACCCGTACCTCGTCGCCCAAGCTCTAGAAGAAAGGCTAGCGTGGTTCCAACCAGCACGGGTGGTCCCGGTTGCTCGCCTTGCATCCACTTCAATTCGATTGTACAGCGCTCGCCTTCCTCTGCTATGCGCAAGCTCTCCGGAGGGCACAGTTGTTTGTACCGGGCCATTCGAATAAGAGCGTCGCGATAGTCACGAGCATGGTAGGTGGCTAAAACGGTCGGTGGATATTGTGTCGTTTCAAAGTTGGTTAAAAGCTTGATGATTCCGGTAGCAGTGTCACCAATTAGATCTGAGTACGCTTGCCAGATTCTGAAATATTGGGCAGTGGTGACTTCCGCTGGTTCTGTAAGAATGGTGAGCGGCAGGCGCGCTTTGCGAGCTAAGTCGAGTGGGGCAATCCCTAGCCGTTGTAAACCGGCCAATAATCCCACCGGGAATTTTATACGGTCTGATTTCATTACGCACGGATCTCCTCTAGTTGCTTGCCTATTCGTTTCTAGTCACGATTAAGTAAAGTATAAAGGAAGGCACCCCAGTTTTTCTTCACAAAATTTAGGGTAAATGAAATCGAAAAGGACGCTGCAGAATAGCAGTGTCCCCTTCAATCTTTTTCTCAATGGATTAACGTTGCATATGCTTTGTGTTTATACCGGTACTCCCCCAATTTTTTCAAAGGAGCATAGCTTACTCAGGTTATTGTTCCAACACCCCTTCAAGCTCACCGCACCATTTGCTCCAGCCGAACTTAGCTCCACCCAATGCTTGAGCATTTGAGATTCCGGTTTGTTCGAGATGAAGGTTAACCTTTCCGTCCCCTAAATCCTGCAGCGTCCAGGTGATCGTGTGCTTCTCTCCCCCACTCGCCCATGTATAGGACAACCGGTTTGGCTCATCCACGGTAAGTACTTCACCGTCAACAATGCCATCCCAATATTCGGTCGGCTGAGTGCGAAACTGAAACCGGTGTCCGACGACGGGCTTAAAATCATTTTCCATCGCCTGGCCGCTGTGGATGTTGACCACCCACTTGGCCAGCTTGCTTGAATCGGTTAAGGCAGACCAAAGTTTCTCAATCGATGTCTTGTATTGAAAATCCAAGGATAATGTTAAACTCATTCTTCTTCCTCCTCTAAAAGTTGGTTCAAACGCAACATATTCGCACTCCAGAACTTCCTGTAGAAAGCCACCCAATCTTGAATTTCCCTGAGTGGAGAGGCGTTTAGTCTAAATCTCGTCTCTCTGCCGACTTTTCGGTCTAGCACCAGTCCTGCCTCTTTAAGGATTGTCAAATGCTTGGATACCGCTGTACGGCCCATTTGAAACTGTGCCGTTAATTCATGAAGCGGCATCTCCTCTGCCTCTGCCAACAGACGAATCAGTCGGCGCCTGGTCGGATCTGCAATCGCGTCAAACACATCCCGTAGCTGGTTGTTCTCGCTCAGGACACTCCCTCCAAAACTATTATTTTCTGTATTAGGACTCTATGGATGGTACGAGGGGACAACCGTTATTTTCACCACCTCCCTAAAGTTTGCGGCTCTTCGGACGCAGCGCCCACGAGGCGATATTTAGTGCGGCATATGAAATGGGAAGGATCATAGGAAATCCGTAATCGGAAGCAAACGCATGAGAAAAAACTGCACCAATCATTAAAAAGAAGATGCCTGCGTGAGCCCATTCTTTAAGCCGGGGAAAACCAGGCACGACGAGAGCGATGGCTCCAAGCACCTTCCAAATCCCGAGAATAGTCAAGACGTATACTGGATAACCAAGACCCGTCACTAACTCAATGTTTCCTCCATATTGCATCAGCTGCCCGATGCCACTCAACATCATTGACGCTGCTAGTATGGATGTGACTGTCCAATAAGCTATTATTCCTCCCCGGGGCTGGTTTTCTACTTTCACGACTGTTTGCGCACCGATACTCTTACTCATTTTTTTCCTCCTCAGAAAGAATATGAAAAGAAACTTTTCAGATCCCAAGCTTACCAAATGACTTGCAATTGGACACCAAATGGTGTTACTTTGAGAATACGACACCATTTAGTGTCCTGTCAACAGCATTTTTACAATCAAAGACAATGTAATTGTTCCCTACCTGCATGCGAAAAAGCCTCCGCACTATAATGCCGAAGCTTTCGAGAGTGACCCCGTCTGCCACTTTATTACGTCTCTGCACCGTCGCCGGGCGCCAAACAAATGAGACAAGCCTTTCTGCTTGACCGTATTTATAGTATGCTAACCATAAAAGGAAGGAGAGGTAATTTATGGGGACACAATTGATTGTCGGAGACGCCTTGCATGAGCTGGCCACTACGCGCCGCATCCTGGAGCGATTGCCTGAGGAGCATATGACGTGGAAGCCACACGTGAAATCGATGACGGTGGGCGGGTTGGCGACACACCTGATCAACCTTCTGAACTGGCAAGTCGCGATTTTTCTTTACCCAGAATTCGATCTTTCGACCGTGCCGCTTCGACGGGAACCTTTGGCGGGGCGCGATGACGTCCTAGCTGAATTCGACGCGAACGTCGTCACGCTTGAAAAGCTGTTAGCCGAATGTGACGAGAAAACGCTCGGCGAGGAATGGACCTTGCGGAACGGCGACCATATCATCCTGCGCCAACCGCGAGCGCTCGCGCTTCGTACTTTCGGATTAAGCCACATGGTCCACCATCGGGCGCAGCTCGGTGTTTATTTGCGGCTTCTCGATATTCCGGTTCCTGGCCTCTACGGTCCCTCGGCCGATGAGGAAGGCAAATGAACGAAGACGCTCCGAAGAGTCGCAGGGAACCAGCATGACCGCTGGTACTCTGCGACTGTTTTTTTGTGACGAACAACTTTTATTCCGCTGGGCGGCATAGCGCAGCTGACTTTCTATACCATCAAGCTGCTATCCTCTCTATAGCTGTTTCAGCATATAAATGACTTGGGAGTCGACCTCTTCTCCCCCCCACCTGCTCACCTAGGTCATTCCATGTTATAGACATCCAGCCGATTAGCGAACAAACAAATGGGTCGAGAAATAGGATCCGAATGGGTACTATCCGTTCGGGTAGTTTTCCATTTCCTGCTATAATGAGATCAACTATCTGCGGGTATATGTAGTTGGCCGCAGTAAAGAGATTCATAGGTACCTGGGTATTTTGGATGAATGCAATCAAGAAAAAAGCATGATCATGCATGTATTTGGAACGGGAGGAATTGGAAAAACAACCTTCCTTCGGGTGCAAGCATGTATCCAAGCAGAAGAACATTCCATTTCTTGCGATAGACAGCTGTGATTTTATCCATGCGGAACAAGGTCTTACCGAAGCGCTGATCAAGAACATCCACTCTTTTATTGGGAAACGGTGTGACGTCCATTCTTGCGCAGCGTGAATGGGAGGTCGTCAAACACGTGATCGCTGGGCGTTCGAATACCGAAGTCGCCCACCTCCTTTTCATATCCGAAAATACAGTAAAGAAGCATCTGAACTCCATCTATTCGAAACTGGAGATCACAAAGCGCATCCAACTTACGCAAAAGATTCTTCCCAATATGTTGATCCCATAAGAGCGCTATTATGGGAGGTATAACGATTGCTGCCAAAGCAAAGGCTGCCGAATGACACCGACAGCCTCTTGCTATGCTGATCAGCTTAGCCTAAAAAATTCCAGAATCCTCAAATGGTGGAGGCGATGCTATGCCCCCTATTGCCTCTCCCTCCTTTGTCCATTTAACGGCCCATTTGGCCACAATCGGCGGTGATGATTTGTCCAGTCATCGCTTCTTGCTCCAGCACTGCGCAGATTAGCTTGGCGATATCCTCCGGTGTCGCGATCCGTTGAAGCAGCAGGTGACCAGCCAGCTGCTGCATCCGCTCTTCCTGCCCGGCCCACCATCTTGTCGCGACCGCTCCGGGGGCGATGCTGCTTACTCTGATTTCCGGCGCTAGGGCATGGGCGAGCGATTTTGTCAGCCCGTGCACCGCTGCTTTGGAAACGGCGTACGGAAGCGACGAGCCTGCTCCGGTCAGACCGGCTATGCTCCCCACATTTACGATCGCCCCGCGTTTCTTATTCTTCATCAAGGGAGCTACCGCTCTCGCACAGAAAAACATCCCTTTGACATTGACATCGTATAATTCATCCCACACTTCCTCCGTTTGCTCTTCCAGGTCACCCATTGGGATATGGCGGGTGATGCTGGCATTGTTCACAAGCAAATCGACGGTCCCGAACCGTTCTACAATCGTACGGACCATTTGCCGCACTTCCCTATCGTCAGATACGTCCGCTTTTACACAGATGGCACTCCCGCCTTCTTTCGTAATCAGATGTACAGTTTCTTCTGCGTCCACCTCGGATCGGGAATAGTTCACGGCGACACAAGCCCCCCGCCGTGCCAGCTCGATGCTTGTTGCCCTACCGATTCCGGTGCCCCCGCCCGTAACGAGAGCTACTTGATTTGTCAGATCCATTATTCAGTCACTCCTTGACCATTTTTGAATGAAGAGCCATTCGTCTCGTCGTTATCGCACCCAGTCGGGCACCCTCCCAATTGACCAAAAAAATGCCAGTGCCAATCAATAATCCTCCTGCACCGACGTACCATTCGATACGCTCGCCGAGCAGAAGCCAGCTGGTGAGAACCCCGAAAAGCGGTACGAGAAAAAGAAACGAGCTTGTTTTCGCAGGATCACCGCGGTGAAGCAGATAAAACCAGAGCGAAAACTGGACGATCGAGCACATAATCGAGAGCCATAGGACGACCGTTACGGATCCAGCTGTCACCGTGAAGAAAGGCTGCTCCGTGACCATGCTCATCATGAGCAAGGCGAGTCCTCCAGCCAGCATCTGATACGCAGCAAGCACATACCTATCAAAATTCGGTGCCCACCGCTTGATGAGCAGCGTAGCCGTAGCAAAAATGACTGCGCCCGCGATGCTGATGAAAGTGCCTGGCTGCAGACCGAGATGAAATCCGACTGCAACCGCTACACCGACCAATCCGATTACCACGCCGAACCACTGGCGCATCTGGTAAACTGCTCCGGATACAAACGTCCCCAACAGAATCACGATCAATGGACTCGTGCTGGTGAGGATGGCTGACTCACTTGACGTAATCCAACGCATGCTGAAGAATACGCATCCCATCACACCAGCGGACTGCAACAGACCGATGACGATTGATTGCAGCCACTGCTTAAGGCTTTGCGGTTGTTGCCTTTTTGCGCAAAGCAATGCAAGCAAGCCACCTGCCACCACAAAGCGAATGCCCATTAAAAGAAACGGCGGCGCATACGCAAGGCCGATCTTGCCCACAGGAAAGGCGATCCCCATCAAAAACGTGGTCACGACTATCAGGCAAGCATACTTGAGCTTGTGCATGATGAATTCCTCCTTACGTGAAATGCTTACATGCCATATTGTAAGGGAGGTTTGGTTTTTTATATAATGATCATTACAGATGTTTGCCATCATCTAAGGTGATATCAGACAGAATCGGAGGATCGATCACATGGAGAGCTCGGAACTTCGCATTTTTCAAATGGTCGCCCGTGAAGGCTCGATAACAAAAGCTGCAACCAAACTCGGCTATGTGCAATCGAATGTCACCGCACGTATTCAGCAGTTGGAGACGGAGCTTGGAACGGTGCTGTTTTTTCGCCATAACCGAGGAATGACTCTCTCCTCAAGCGGGAAAACGCTGCTCGCCTATGCAGATAAAATCATCGGGATGCTGGACGAAGCAACCAAGGCACTCGCTTCCACCAGCGAGCCTAGCGGGCCTTTGATGATCGGGTCCACGCAGACTGCGGCCGCCGTCCGGTTACCCAAGCTGTTCGCTGCGTACTACGAGCAGTACCCGAATGTGCTGCTTTCGCTAACGACCGGGCATACCCAGTTTTTGATGGAGAAAGTACTGCACTACGAACTGGACGGAGCTTTCATCGGTGGCGAATGCGACCACCCGGAGCTTCAGTCCATTCCCGCCTTTGACGAAGAGCTCGTCATTGCTTCGTCTACGGCCATTGAAGACCTCGACCTAGCGCTATTGAAACCGATCTTGGTGTACAGCACCGGTTGCTCGTATCGGGCGGTCTTGGAGCGTTTTCTGCACTCACGCGGCCTGACTTCTCCCGTCATTATGGAGTTCGGGACCATAGAAGCGATTATCGGCGGTGTTTCCGCCGGGCTTGGCATTTCCCTGCTCCCTCGGACCGTCACGTCCCGGTACGTTGTCGAGGGGATGATCCACACCCACGATGTCCCCGATCCGTTGCGCCATATGAAGACAGAATTCATCATGCGCAAGGATTCGTTTATCAGCAATGCCCTGCGTGCGTTTATCGACATGCGGTTTGATCATGATGTCGCCAGTGCATAACTCCCTACACATTGCATTCATTCAAATCTAAGGAATAATGACCACCACCACTACCAAGAATGGTAAAATATCCAAAAGGGTAAGGTGGCGATACGACGTAGCTTCTGGATAAAGATTTTGACGCTTCTACTTGCATTTACATATCCATCTGCAGTTCTACTAAAAAAGGAAGGTGAGATAGGTGTCCGTCACTATATCAACAGATGATTTAGAACTGTCTTGTCCGAATTGTAATGGGCAATCATACGTTCTCGTAAACAATGAAAAGGAATCGTGTCCAAAATGTGATGGGAAAGGTGTTATCTTAACAGCATTAGGGCAAACTTTGCTTCACTTTATTAAAAAGCATTCGTAATTCTTTTAAACGGTAAAAAGCTAGGGCTAATCATTTTCAAAGGAATAGACTGTTCCAAAAAGAAAAAGCGGTGGTTTAAGACATTGATAAGAAAGTCTTAGACTGCCGCTTTTGTTGTAAGCCTCTTATTAGAACCGTGAAAGCTCCTACTCCAACTGCAGCTCCACCCCCAAGGCAGTGCCCCCAATAAAAATGACTCCTCCGTTCCTGCATCAGAGTACATTCTTCTGCGATCAGCTCGTGTAAGCAATTATGAGAAAAAGGCAGCGTAACATATCCGATTCATCTGTAATATGATGTGCCTAGAACAGTAAAGAGGTGATCTGATGGCAGTCGTAAGAGCCAGGAACAGTGATATTGACATGTTGGCAAGGTTGCTTCGCGCCGAAGCTGAGGGCGAAGGCGAAATGGGTATGCTCCTTGTTGGGAATGTTGGAGTTAACCGAATAAGAGCGAATTGCTCTGATTTTAAAGGACTCCGGACAATTCCCCAAATGATCAACCAACCGCATGCGTTTGAAGCTCTGCAGCATGGCATGTACTACCAAAGGGCGAGAGACAAAGAACGGCGTCTGGCGCGACGTGTTGTAAATGGGGAGCGGTATTGGCCGGCCAAATACTCTCTCTGGTATTTTCGCCCGGGAACGGCCGAAGCCCCCCAGGCATGTCCACCGACGTGGTATAATCAGCCGCACGTGGGACGATACAAGCTTCACTGTTTTTATGAGCCGACCGGGCAAGAGTGTGAAAACGTCTATAATGTTTATTAGTTTCATGGACAGTACTGCCCACAAATAAAGATAGAATTCCATCCGGACGGCCATGTCAAAATTCACTGCAATCTCGCCCACGCAGAGGTGGTGGGCGAGATCCTGCAATGAGATTCAGAGGAAGGTAGGACCCTTAACTCAACTCATCCGGATTTAGACAAAATAATTCCACGCATTCGAAAAATTGATCCAATCGCTTTTATTTCGCTGAAAGCTCGCTCTCTGTTACCCATTGATGATTTTTTACTGGTTCTCCCCCCGTTGTCGGCGTGTAATCAACCATATAGATCGTTGTTCGTTCGGTTGATTCAATGGTTGCCGTCGCTCCTTTCATCCCTGGCATGTGATCCCCTACTACTACGACGTCCGTCCCTGGCTTATACGGCTCCGCCCCCGCATTTTGAATTTCTTCGTGGATCACCCATTTATGATTGGTTACTCTGTCTCCGCCCGTTGTCGGTGTATAGGAAATGGCATATACGGTCGTGTCATAAGCTCCCACGATTGTCGCTGTTGCTCCCTTCATGCCTTCCATGTGGTCGTTCAGAATGATGGCCTGACTGCCGACTTTATAGGTCGGATTCTGCGCCGCCTTCAACCCTGCAGGGATTTCACCAGTACTGGCATGAGTCATGCCTGAATGACCTTGATGAGAGCCTTGCTGGTTATTTGAAGGGCTTTCTTGGCTTGCATTATTTCCACATGCAGTTAAAGCAAGAAAAATAGAAACACTAATGAAAACTAATCGTTTTTTCATCGTCACTGACACTCCTCTTTCACGTTATTGTGTACGTATTTTGCTGTAGCTCTATCTTAAAGGGTCAGTATGGAGAAGATGTGAAGAAAAAAGTTATTTGCTCTTTTGTTAATCGTAACGTGTGTTTTGTTGAATCCTTTACATAATACAAAGTTTTATAATCGACAGACGTATTGGGAATTCAACCCCAAATCATAAATGGTGTATGCACCTTAATGAAAGTAAGAAATTTTCCTGTAACAATTTTAGGACGCCCTTCACGTTCGATTAAGTAAAAGCGCTTAGAAAAATGGCGGCAGACAGGGACCAAAAATATGTCCTAGGCTGCCGCCTTTTTTTCGTTAATCTGCCCGTAAGTTATATTATGAAAATCAACACGCTGACTAGTAGAAAAACCTTAGCAACGAGGCAATGTAAATACCTGATCATAAAAAAACCCATAAAGGGTCAAAAGTTACTGTCTCAGGACTGAAAGGGCGTGACGAACTTTATAGGCAAATTGGACGGGCTCGTCAATGGATTCAAAGTGTATAAACATGATGCCAGGATTGTTAAAAAGCCAGTGATTGTGAAGTGCAGTAACCAGTATATCGTAATGTCGAAGAACAGAAATGAATGGGTTAATTTCTTCTGGAAGAATTACGGTTTCTTCCAAGCAAAGCGCATTCCCATTTTAATCCATCGATTCAAATGAGAACATCATCGGTACCGTCAGTTAGGAGTAATTACATTCGGAAACATAGTTTTACGTTTCTATGTTTTTCTTTGCTAACTGACCCAAAACATTCGCTGCATCCTATTTACTACACTGGATGCTTACACATACAAAGTATTCAAATTCACCGGCAATTTCGATTTTGCTGGCTTATGGCCGAGTTCGTGTTCGTCCTCCAGCCAGTTGATCATAGATTGTATAGTTGCTTGTTGTTGGGGTGTCATCGATTCAGCTCCTAAGTGGAAGAATCGTTATTTAAATGTATATTTTACCACTAATAGGAAATGTTTGAACTTTACCGATAAGATTCTTTGATTTATACGGATCAAATTCTTGAATTTCGCCATATATTCGAATTGTCGGGAGGAAAGCATTAAAAATTTCTTCGATTTCTTTTTTGGCTGATGGCTGCTGAACTGCTCTGAAAATCTACTAAATCTTCTTCATGAACTAAGACCTTGATTTGTTCTTTATACTGGCTGTTTACTTCAGAACTACACCCACTTATAACTAACATCGAAAAAAGATAAAACGCTCTCATATCAACCCTTGCAGTAAACTTTTTATTTATAAACATAAACAGTTGAATTGGATATATATACCATTTTACAATCAACACCTTATTCCTACTAACAAAACATAGAAGCAAAAATCACGCCTCATTTCATTCTGAGGCGGCTTTCTTGGGAAGCTGATATCATATTAACGTAAAATGAGTGAATCGCTTCCCGGAAAAAAACCGACCTTTCCCATCCGTTGGAAAAATCGGACTTGATTCCATTTGCAATTGCAATTCTAGACCACTCCTAAAAAGGAGTCATTCCTCAAATTGATTACCTTTACGATCCGTGTTATTGAAATCCAAAGTAATTCTCGTCTTGGTTTGAACGACTACCCAATCGTATACCTTTTTTACGCGAATCACTTGAGGCATGACATTATTGGTGACAGCTAAAGAAACGGTAACAGTAAACGTACATGAAGCTGTATTTCCAGACTGATCCGTCGCCGTGCAGCCGACAATGGTCGTTCCCAGAGGGAAGTCCATTGTAAAACTTGCAACAGCAAGCGGAGCTGGAGGAGAAAATGTCTGCGTCATCCCATGGCATGTGATGGAGGTGACACCACATTGATCAGTGGCCGTGGTTTGAAACGTAATCGTAGCAAACGTTTGCCCTGGTGTAATCGACACTGAGATGTCATCAGGACACTGAATGGCGGGAGGAAGGTCTACCACCGTTACGGTAAATGAACATGTTTCGGTATTCCCAAAGATATCTGTTGCTGTACACGTAACTTCGGTCTCTCCTACTGGAAAAAGTGAACCGGAAGGCGGAGAACAGGTTACGGTGACTCCGGGGCAGGAGGCTACAGGGGTTGGATAGTTTACGATGGGGCATGGGACTATTATGTCAGGAGGGCAAGTCGGTGGTTGCACACATCCATTCAACAAAACGGAAACATCGTCTGAATCCTCGTTTGCAGTTGCGATGTCAATCCTTCCGTCTCCATTAAAATCAGCTGCTGTAATGCTGATCGGACCTGCACCTGTTGGGAACTCAAAAGGTGCCGAGAAACCGCCCGAGCCGTCGTTTAGAAGAACAGAGACGTTATTCGTACCTGTATCGGATACAGCCAGATCGATAACTCCATCACAATTAAAGTCAGCCGCTGTAATGTCAAACTCAATAGCGTCGGTACCCGCAGAAAAGGGACTTCCAGGCGCTTGCGTAAACGAACCTAATCCATTGTTTAGGAAAACACTTATATTACTCGTAGCGACATTTCCTGCCGCAAGATCAATGGACCCATTACCATCGAAGTCTGCCGCCACAAGACTAATGGGGTCTAATCCCCCAGGAAGCAAAGAGAAACTCACTCCAGGAGTTTGAAATGTACCATCCCCATTCCCTTTAAATACAGTTATATCATCGGTGTCTCGATTAGCAGTGGCCAGATCAAGGATGCCATCTCCAGTAAAATCAGCTGTGACAATATCAAAAGGGGCTAAACCAGGCGTAGTGGCAAAAGGACTTCCTGGCGCCATCGCAAATACACCTGATCCATTGTTCAACAAGACAGTAACGAAGCTGTTTCCTGTAATGTGACCTATGTTTGCTATTGCTAGATCAGGACCGTTCATGCCATCATAGTCACCGATCGCAATCGAGTAGGATTGAAAAACCGCAGGAAACGCTCCAGTACTGTAAGCTACCGGTGCGGCAAAGGTACCGTCTCCATTATTCAGTAGAATAAATACGCGGTTATTGGAGGTCTGGTCTGTCACAGCCAGATCAATATGACCATCCCCGTTTAAATCAGCTGCCGCGATTTGCCCGAGTAAAACCCCAGGAAACAGAATGCCGAATGAGATAGTCTGTAAGACAGAAAACTCTCCTGAACCATTGTTGATCAGAATGGAAACATCACCGGAAACGATATCAACCACTGCTAAGTCGATAAAATCGTCTCCATTTAGATCTGCGGAGGTTATGCTGGCTGGGGCTGTACCCCCTGTCAAATATTCGACCGCGGTTTGAAAAAAGGGGCATGCCAATCGAGATTCACCCTTCCTTAAGAGAATTCCGCTCGCGTCTTCTTCTAAGGTGCATGTACTGCTTTAATACAGAGAGTCTCTACTCGAGGCTTTAACCGGATATGATTACCTTACCAAGCCATTGAATTTCGTGATCTCCGATTTGAGGATCATCACCAGCACTTGTGAGGCGGTAAGATTTCTGTCATCCTTTCGGGGGATAAGAAAATGGCTTATTCCTGAAAAGGCCCTTCCCTCGATCGAAATGCTTCACACGGAACAACAACTCAGAAGTAAAATAAATTACGTCTACATCATACGCAATTGTCTATGATGTGTTAAAAATTGGACGGAGCATTCCGTTGACGGCATAATGAATAACCCCGCCTCTTCAAAATGTAGAGATGGGGCTTGTTATCTCGAGTTCTTTGATGAAGGGTTATTTTCCTTCTAATATCCATTCGTGAACCTTGTCAGCAGACATAGAGCAGACCCACAAAGCTCCTAATCTCTATCTTTATATTTCTTCAACCAGTTGATTTTCAGGTTATTCTAGTTCATTTCCATCCTGAGTTAGCACTTAGATGCAGGACCCATTGTTTTGGCAACACCATCGGCATTCTGCGAATAGGTTTGCTATCTTGCTTGCCATGATCCCCCCTTTCTTTCCCACGCTTCCAACAGTGCGATCTGATCAGGATTTGAGCGTTGCCACTCGATATACTCCTCTTTTGCAAGAACTTCTAACACTCTCATGATACCTCCCCTATTCCGGCCCGTCTTGATGCACAGCTCATCGATTCTGGGTGTACGTCTGCGTCCAGCAGAGTAATTCGCGATAACCCGTAAAACTTTTCTCTCGATATCAGACAACATTCCGGATCACCAACAGCTGGATTGCCAGGATGTTGTCGATTACAAAAAACCTTTGTTCCTTACTTGTGAGGCTATACGCTTTCAAGCTGTCACCCACCATCTCTAACGGGTGCAGGATGCGCTGTGTTGCATGACCGTCACCGCCGAAATCAAAGATCTGGTTATGCTGATGCTGTGATGTTGCTCTATTTTGTTCCTTTATCAAGTCGTTCGCCTCCGCGTAGAACCTTTGTTCGTATTATATGCGAACAAAACAAGAACATTCAACACGAATTATTTCGCTCCTTTTTCATGCGAATAAAAATACTTGTCACTACAGAATTAAGGCAGATGAATGATGGTAAGCCGCTCATCAGGTAAGGGAATACGGCCTCTTGAGATGAATGGATGGTACGCAGGACAATATAAAAACCTCATCCATACGCGATGAGGTCATTGCCTTTATAGCTTACTTTCAGTTGATTTTGCTATCACCCATCTAACAAATTTAAGATGGCTCCACACAATTAATAATATCGGGGGGTAAGCAAGGGCTGAATACCACCACTTCCATCCATTGTAATAAAAAATGCCATTCTGTATGGATACAAGTTCATACAAGACAGAAAAGCAATCCCACGCTAGTAAATAAGAAGCGATCTTGATGAAACCTTTGCCCGATGGATAAAGAGTAAGTACTAGGTAATTTAAGAGTGGGTAAATGCCTAGTAGTGGGATAAGTGTAATGATGTCAACTCCCTTGTTAAAATAACCGTAAAGGTCATATTTTAAATCAAGATACACATTTACCATTGCTTCAAAGTACAAACCAAACCAAGTAGTTGACAATATTTCTATCCAAGTAAGGCGCCTGGGGACAATCAGGCAGAGAAAGAAAAATACAAGGATCGATCCAATGCAAAATAACATAATGTCCCCTGCTCCCTTACAAAAATTCTACCCTTTGAATTAGTATGTACTTCCATATCTCGTTTCATTTATTTGCGTGTAATTTACGCCAGAACACGACCATATTAGGTGTGAATCTGACGCCCCCCCAAATCTTGGTATCAGGCGCTAATTACTATTTATTTGCTTCTCCATTTGCTCGATTGCTCGATCCATTTTCTTGTCTTTTCCCTGACTCTCGATTACTTGAATTAATCGGTCCAATTTTTCATTACGTTCTTTTTCATGTTGATGCATTGCTTTCATAAATGATATGAAACTAAGGTCCCGTCCCTCTAAAAGCGTTTCAGCGACTATTCGATTGGATTCACGTTTTTTTTTCACGGAATACAAGTTCGGCAAACGGAAAGTATCCTATTCTGTCACGTTCACTTCCCTTCTCACAAGTATTGTTTGGGGATTAATAAGATTATCACAATCTTGAGATGAGCCCTGGATGTTTCATATAACCATTTATCTCTGGTCCCTTTTTGCAGCTTGGAAGTGGGCAGACTTAAAGAATTGGAAAAAGTACCATCCCACAATGCTCTTTATGTCGTTTGCAAACTTGGTCTACTATTTACTTGCCATTGATCAGGATTACTTCTTGTGGAGGTACAGCTACAGTGCGTATCTAAGCCCCGAACTCACTGTTTTCTTATATTGCTTAATCGCTTTCCCAGCTACAGTCATCACTTTTTTATCCAACTAACCAAAGAAAATACGAAATCAAATTGTTCACATCATAAAATACGTTGCTCTTTACGTTGTACTTGAGGTAGTTGCTTTACACACTGGGGCTATCCTTTACTCGAATGGTTGGTCTATTTGGTGGTCAATCTGGTTCAATCTCATTACTTTTTGTGTTCTAAAACTACATCACGATCGTCCTTACTGGGGGTATTTAGCTTCAGCAATTGTAACGGGTTATTTATTGTTCCACTTCCAAGTCCCGCTTTGGGATATCTGAAGAGCTGGAGCCATCGCTGGTACACCTAGGTGTGCGATGAGGTTGGTACGGATTGTCGAGCTAAAGCAGAGCATTAATGTCCTTTCTTCACATGTACTCCTACCAAATTTGGACATACTGCAAAGAGATAGGAGGTTGAATCTCATGGGAAAAGATGAAGCAAAGAAAACCATGCGTTTTTGGATATTTGCAGGCATAGCTGCTATTGCTGCTTCTCAAATACCAATGTTTTTGAAAAAAGGGGACCCTCAGGAGGACGGACAAACTCAGGAGCAACCAAAGAAAAAGCCTGTTTGGATGAAGTATCTCATCGGGGCCGTACTTCTTGGACTTATCCTTTGGTTGTTCGATTATTTCATGTAGGATGCAGGTGCAGGACTAAAAAGATTAGTCGGGAAACAACAGACTCCAGACGGTCGCTTGGCAGCCGAAGCGCTCCTAATTTACCTATTTATGCAAAAACGCTCCCGTCAATAAAATCTCAGGGGAGCGTTGTTTAAGACTCTTTATTATTGAAATTCGCTTTGCTTCTTCATCATGTTCCACTCTCTATCATGATGAATCACTCGTGTATGATGCGGCCGTTCCCTAAATATTCGGATAAACTCAACTAGCCCCTCAACAGCAGCTTCGAGAAGTCTTTCCCCTTTTTCCTTCGTCGCAACCGTTGGATCCCCCAACGTTCCCGTTTCGGAAATAGAGCTCCAGTACGGCATCATGATAACCGGTCTGCCTTCGCCTTTGCCAACCAAATCCAGCCAGAAATACTTGGATGTTTTAAATTTATCCATGTCGCGAACCGCTTTGTCCATCTGTACGAGTTCTTCCCTTATAGCCAGATACATGGAAGTCTCGAGTTCGCAAGCATGATTCATACCTCCTGGATTCTCCGATTCCCGAATTTCTTCAGCCAATTCAATTACGGGCTGCGTGTCCCAATGGGATATAGAGGCGCACATCACATCTGGATATTCCAAAATCGTTTGGCGTGCCACTACCTGAAGCAAGGATACGTTACTACCGTGACCGTTGAGCAATAGAATTTTTTTAAAACCTTGATGGGCAAGGCTTCTACAAACATCCGTGACGTAGCTAATGAATGTTTGCGAGCTAATCGAAATGACTCCAGGGAAGTCCATTTGATGAGGTGCATAGCCGTGGTTGATAGGTGGGATGACAACCATTTCAGACGGAATCTTTTTGGCAGCGCGAACGCATACTTCATTGGCCAATACCAAATCTGTATCAACAGGCAGGTGGTGACCGTGTTCTTCAATCATTGCTACAGGAACCACAGCTACACGTCCCTCACGAATCACCTGCTGGATTTCAGGCCAAGTCATTTCGGCAAAAAGGTACTTTTTCATCTTCATACTCCCTTTCTTGAGGAACATTTGTACTTTGCTTTACATGGCTGATTGTAAAATCGTTTTGATGTTATCTTTTGAAAGCCGGCGAGGATTGAAGAGTAAATATCCGTCCTTAGATGCCTGTTCTGCCATTTCATCCAATTTCGAATGATCTACCCCAACTTCACGTAAGCTCTGCGGCAGATTGATGTCCTGTAAAAGGGAGCGTACCGTTTCTGCTGTTCCTTTTGCCTTTTCCTCTGTTGATCTTTGAATAGGGTTCATGGCTAATCCATCATGAATGGTTGCAAATTTCATGGGATTGGCGATCCAATTCCATTTGATGGCATGCGGCAAAAGGATCCCGTTTACCATCCCATGAGAAACCTCGTAATGTCCTCCGATCACATGTGATATCGCGTGCACAATGCCCAATGATGCATTACCGGCGCCGATCCCCGTTATGGTGCTAGCCATTAACATCCCGTTGATTGCTTCCAAATTGCTGCTGTCCGCAACGGCAGGACGAATGGAAGAGGAGATCAAGTGGATTGCATACAGATTCAGCGCATCCGTAATGGGGTTCGCGTTTTTGGAAACAAAACCTTCTATCGCATGGGTCAATGCATCTATTCCTGTTGCTGCGACGAGATGGCTGGGCAGCTTGGTGACAAGATTTGCATCGAGAAATGTAACTTTCGGGGCAAGTGACGGGCCTCCTACAATCATTTTACGATGCCTTTCATGATCGCTGATCACACAGGCTCTTGTTACTTCGCTTCCCGTCCCCACTGTTGTCGGAACCGCGAATAGCGGGATTGCATCATTTTTGAAGATTCCTCTTCCTTCATAGTCTCTGATGAATCCCTTATTTGTCAGAAGCAAGGCAAGAGCCTTTGCGGTATCGATAACACTTCCGCCTCCAATTGCAATAATCAAATCAAATGTTCGATTATGCATCAGAAGATAGGATCTATCAACGTGCCAGACATCTGGATTTGGCTCTACTTGGTCATATACTTCATAGCCTATACGACTAGCATCCAAAACTTGCCGCACTGCATCGAATACTCCTGATTTGACGATTCCCGCATCGGTTACGATCAAGATATCCTTGCTTCCCTGTTTCCTGATTTCGTCCCCCATTTTTTCCACACATCCAGGTCCAAAAATAAGGCGTGTGCCCAAGAAGAACTCCTGATGGTCTCGCA
Organism: Brevibacillus choshinensis; assembly: GCF_016811915.1. NCBI lineage: Bacteria > Bacillati > Bacillota > Bacilli > Caryophanales > Paenibacillaceae > Brevibacillus > Brevibacillus choshinensis. Next base: position 3,231,459 of record NZ_CP069127.1, read on the forward strand.
TCCAATCCCCCTGTCATGATTCTCGCGTTTACTTATCCAACCATACGTTCCACAACCGCGGGTAGCCTGCGCTCCATGGGATATAGCCCTTCAGGTAGGCCTGATGCGCTTCGATAACTGGATAGTAGTAGGTAGACATAAACGACAGATCTTCACGCAGCAATTTTTGTACATCGTTGTAAATCTCCTTGCGCTGTTTCTGATCGACCGTCGTCAATCCTTTTTCCAACAGTTCATCCATCCTCGGATTATGGTAGCCGTTAAAGTTGGATTTGCTGTGTGTGTATGCGTAGTAGATTTGATTCGGATCAGGACGAGGCGTGATATGGCTGACGGCCAATTGGTAGTCCCCAGCATTCGCACGCTCGGAAATGAAGGAAGCCCACTCCAGTACTTCTACATCTACATTCATTCCAATCTTTTTTAACTGGCTTTGAATGGTCAAGGCTGCTTTTTGGTGATGATCATAAGCTTTGGCCGTCGAGATGGTAATTTTTTCACCGTTATACCCTGCTTCCTTTAACAACTGTTTCGCTTTTTCCAAATCCTGCTGGTAATCTGCAGCATGCGCGTCCGAATACCATTCCGTCTCGGGATAAACAGGTGAACTGGCCACTTTGCCCAGACCCCATGTAGCAACATCGACAATCTCTTTTTTATTGATGGCATACGCCACTGCCTGCCTCATCTTGAGATTGTCAAATGGCGGCTTTTTAAATCCAAAGAATAGATAACCCCAATTCATGGAGGTTTCTTGAGATAACACTAAGTCCTTGCTGGTTGATAACCTTTTCACATCCTTCGGGAGAATGTCAGTCGCTAGGTCAATTTCGCCTGTCTCGAGTGCGGTGAGGCGAACACTAGCTTCAGAGATCGGTTTAAAGACGACTTCATCCACGTATGGCTTTTTTGCCCCACCGAAACCGCTGGTCTCACCAGCAGCAGGCATATATTTGTCAAATCGTTTTAGGACCAGCTGTTTTCCCTGTTCCCATTTGACAAATTGGAAGGGTCCTGTCCCGATGGGAGTGACAATGTTGTCATTTTGTTCCTCCGCAATTCCCTTCGGCATAATGACGGCAGGATTATACGGATTGGCAAGGGATGCCAGGAACACGCCTGAAGGTTCTTTCAGATGAAAGACGACTGTGAAATCATCCTTGCTCTCGATCGACTCTACCATCGAGAATTCTCCCTTGCGAGCTGCGACTTTCATGAACCGCTCGATGGAGTATTTCACGTCTTCTGATTTCATTTCTTTTCCGTTGTGGAAAGTCACGCCTTTGCGAAGCGGGAAGGTGACAGTTTTGCCGTCTTGGCTCGTCTCCCACTTTTCTGCAAGCAGTGGGATGATATTCATTTTTTCATCAATGGTGACAAGCATTTCCTGTACGTGCAGCAAAGGAATGCGATCGGACAATACAGTGGATGAATGCAAATCCAGCTTTGTCAGATCAGCGCTGGTTCCAACAATAAGCGTCCCGCCTGTTTTTGGCGTTCCAGAGTTTGCTTGCGTGTCAGCGGGTTTTTCCGAGTTTTGCCCCGCCAAGTTATTTGACGATGCGTTACCTCCGCATCCGGCCGTAACCCAAGCCAGCAGCAATACCAAAGCAGACAGAATGACCACTCGAAAATGCTTCATCTTTCCCATAAGAACCCTCCTTGTTATTTGATCAAGTGGCATGCTACCGCGTGACCGCTAATTTCCTTCAAAACCGGGACATCCCGTTTGCAGATATCCTCAACATAAGGGCAACGGGTGTGAAATTTACATCCGATCGGCGGATTTGCAGGATTGGGTATTTCCCCCACTAAGGTGATGCGTTCCCGCTTTAGTCGTGGATGCTCAGCTGGAATAGAGGAAAGAAGCGTACGAGTATATGGGTGCTGCGGATTGAGAAACAATTCCTCCGCAGTGGCCATCTCCACGATGCTTCCCAGATACATCACAGCGATCCGGTGACTGATATGCTTGACCACACTAAGGTCATGTGCAATAAAGAGGAGCGAAACTCCGGATTCCTCTTGCAGCTCTTCCAGCAGATTAATGATCTGCGATTGGATCGATACATCCAGTGCTGATACCGGTTCATCGCATACGATTAATTGCGGATTCAACGCTAGTGCTCTTGCAATCCCAATTCGCTGGCGCTGTCCCCCACTGAACTGATGCGGGTAACGCTCAGCGTGCAGCGGATCCAGCCCTACTCTTCGCAGCAAAGCAGCCGCTTTTTCCTCTCGTTCCTGTTTGCTGTGCTTCGAGTGGATACTGTACGGTTCTTCCAGAATATCCCCAATTTTCTGACGTGGATTGAGGGACGAAAAAGGATCCTGGAATATCATCTGGACCTGCCGTCTGAATGCCTGTTTTTCTTTCGCACTCATCGAAGCTACATTCTTTTGACCAAACCGAATCTCTCCAGCAGTCGCTTCCATCAGTTGAACAATCACGCGTCCAAGTGTACTTTTACCGCAGCCGCTCTCTCCAACAAGGCCGAAAGTTTCACCAGGAAACAGGTTAAAACTGACCCCATCCACGGCTTTTACGTACCCCTTCTGTTTACGGAGCAGCCCCTGCCGAATTGGGTAATATTTTTTCAGATCAGTAAGCTCTAGCAACGGAATCGCCGTCATCTATACGCCACCTCTGTTTCTGCGTAAAATTTGATCACTATGCCAGCACTTGACTCGATGGCCGGGCGTAAGCTCTTCTATTGGTGGATCCTGCTCCTGACAGCGGGAAGTGGCATAGGAGCATCGCGGATGAAATCTGCATCCTTTCGGCATATCGCTTTGGTTAGGAACGCTTCCGGGGATGGAATATAGCTTGACCTTGGCACCGCTCACTTTGGGAATGGATTTCAAAAGACCCTCCGTGTAGGGATGAGCAGTCCTGTCGAATAATACCTCAGTAGGAGCTTCTTCCACGATTTGCCCTGCGTACATGACCAAGACCCGATCACACGTCTCGGCAACCACCCCCAAATCATGTGTGATCATAATGATTGCGGTCTCAAAGGATTGCCGCAAGTCGTTCAGCAGGTCCAATATCTGTGCCTGAACAGTCACGTCCAAGGCGGTTGTCGGTTCGTCCGCGATGATCAACTGGGGATTGCATGCCAGCGCCATCGCAATCATGACTCTCTGCCGCATTCCTCCTGACAATTGATGAGGGTATTCGTGATAGCGAAGCTCAGGGTTGGAGATTCCCACCAAACGCAATAATTCAATGGAGCGATCCTTAGCCTCATTGGATTGAACTTTTTGATGAAATTGCATCGCTTCATCAATTTGGCTGCCAACTGTAAAGGCTGGGTCAAGCGAACTCATCGGATCTTGGAAAATCATCGAAATCTTGTTTCCTCTAATGGATCTTAGATGGTCTCGGGATTCGGCCAGAAGGTTTTTGTCTTGAAACCAGATTTCTCCCCCGATTTTCTTTGCCGGCGGCGACGGGATCAGCCCCATGATCGCCAGGGAGCTTACACTCTTTCCGCATCCGCTTTCTCCTACCAACCCTACCGTCTCGCCCCTGTTGACGTGAAAATGAACGTCGCTGACAACTTCGATTGGGCCGACCGGGCTGTCAAACTGCACCGTTAATCCTTTTACATCCAACAATCGTTTGCTCATTCCCAATCATCACCTCTGTGTGGATCTACTCTCATTTCATGCGAGGATCTAGGTAATCTCTCAAACCGTCACCGAACAGATTCAGTCCTAACACCGTAATGGCGATGGCCATTCCGGGGAAGATCGTGATCCAAGGTGCTTCAAGCATGTACTGTCTGCCATCGTACAGAATGTTTCCCCAACTTGGCTCTGGCTGCGGCACCCCCAGACCGATAAAACTGAGCGACGCTTCAGCTAAAATGGCATACGCAAAATAGGTAGTCATCTGTATCAGCAAGGGCGACAGGCAGTTTGGCAAGATGTGTTTCAATAGGATCCGAATGTGGGAACCACCCATCACTCTAATCGCATCCACGTATTCCCGCTTCTTAACGGACAAAACCGTACCACGCACGAGTCGCGCAAACAAAGGGGCGTACACCACTGCCAGTGCGACAATAATGTTGCCTGTGTTGTTACCCAGTGCGGCCATAAGCGCGATGGCAAACAGGATTGGGGGAAAGGACATCAGTCCGTCTACCAATCGCATCAGCACGTTGTCGATCACTTTTCCGTAATAGCCTGATACCAGTCCAACGATAATTCCAATAGCCGCTGAAATCGTCACTGATGCAGCTGAGATCGCAATGGAGACTTGTGCTCCCATTAGCACACGGCTAAAAATATCCCTGCCAAATTCGTCTGTTCCAAACAAATTCGTGGACGAAGGAGAGGCGATCCGATTTCCGTAATCCACGTCCTCTACAGGGTCAAAAGGTGTGAGAAGCGGAGCCAAGGCTGCGATCAGAACAACAACGCTCACGATTGCCAGTCCCAGGACGGCTGTCCTTCTGCGGGAAAACGCTCGCCAAGTTGTCCTGATATGATCTCTAAATCGACTTGTTTTCGTCGTTTTTACTGGATTATGTACGATTTCCACCGATTCTCACCCCTCGTTGTAGTCAATTTTTGGATCAAAGTAAGCATAAAGCAGGTCAACGACTAGACTGATCAGAACATAGATCACTGCCACGCACAGGATTACTCCCTGGATCACCGGATAATCCCGGTTAAAAACAGATTGGACCAAAAGCTGACCAATGCCTGGTATACTGAAAATCGTCTCAACGACGACCGTCCCTCCCAGGAGCAACCCAAAGTTAATCCCAATAATGGTAATGATGGGTATCATTGAGTTTTTTAGTGCATGCTTTAGGATTACCACCTTTTCCGTCCCGCCCTTGGCGCGGATCGTACGGATATAATCCTGCTTCAGGACTTCCAGCATACTGGAGCGCGTCATACGGGTCACAATCCCTGCTTGTAAAAAACCGAGGGCAAAAGCGGGCAGTGCAAGATGTTCAAAGTGGCTCCAAATGTTTTTCGTAATCTCTACATATCCTGTTGAAGGAAACCACCCCAAATGTAAAGAAAAGGCCATGATCAGCAGTAGTCCCGCCCAAAAATTAGGAATCGAAACGCCTATTAATGCTATCAGCATAGCGGTGTAATCCCAGCGCGTGTTATGTCGTACCGCAGAGATAATCCCTAATGGAATTGCAATGACGACTGATATCAACAGGGCGTAGAGGATGAGCGCCATGGTAGCCGGCAGCCTCTCGATAATCAGAGTGGTAACTTCTTTGTTCGAAACCAAGGAATTGCCTAAATCGCCGGACAGCATATGAACAAACCAGTTGAAGAACTGTTCCTGCAGAGGCTTATTCAACCCCAGCTCTTCCTGCAGTTCAGCCAGCTGTTGAGGAGTCGCTTCCGACCCAAGCATGACGGCTGCCGGATCACCGGGTACCAGGTGAACCAGAAGAAAGACAACCACGGACACAACCAGCAATACCGGAATCATTGAAAATACACGTTTTGCGATAAAGGTTGCCATAATCGATTCGTAGTCCTCCTTTCTAATAAAGAAATCTTACTCATTCGCGTAAAAGTGAGAGTCCAAAACCTAGAAATATTTCACCATATAGTACCGATCTGAGCCTTCGCCGTATTCCGCTACTCGAGTCTCCTCCATACGAAATCCAAGTTTCTCATACAATTTGACAGCAGCTGTATTGCTTGGCTTCACGGTAAGACACGACTTGGTAAAGCCGTCCTGCTTCATCATCTCAAACAGGTAATCAAAAAATATCCTCCCGTAACCTTTGCCCTGTTTGTCGGAGCGTACATAATAGCCAAAAATATAAGCCATGTCTGGCTCTTTATAATCCCGCAACAATTCGCAGACTGCGACGGGACGTTCGTCTCCTGCTTCACGCAGCCAGATGAGCCGCCCGTTTCTCGTTACCGGGACAAGCAGTACTTCGTCAATTGCCCCATCCTCAGGGAATGCGTCTGCTTCCAGCGCACACATCATCTTGATTTTCTCCGGCGTCAAAGAATCAGGGATCTCCAAGTACAGATTGTCATTCATCCTTCTCTTGCTCCTCCTTATTTACGCCAGGTTTGCACATCATCAAGCGGCCAAATCGGGCGCGGAATATGGGCATAGGAAAAACTTTTCAGTTGATTGGATGCGACTCCCGGACCATCGATATAGATGATCTGACTGACCAATGGATCGAACGCTGCGCGAAAGTGATTCTTCACTTTTAGGCCCAGAATTCGCTTCTTAGTCGGCTCCAATCCAATATGCCGGAACATTTCAGGATCATTGGCCGAGAGTGCTCTTCCCGTAAGTAAAATATCTAGTTCGCCTACCTGGATGTGTGCTGCTCCCTTCATATCCACCATGAGGCCGGTATTCATGGGGCCCTTATTGATAAATTTACCATCAGAAAGCTTTATGACCTTGGCTACCACTTGAACCGGCTCTCCGAACTCCGGTGAACATTTGCCGCCGAGAGCTAGCGATACGGTCGCCCCTTCCCCTGCTTCTACGCTGCTTGAAAGCGATTCAGGGTCGTACAAACCGCCAAATAGGGCATCAGTGAGATTGCGGTTGATCATTTCTCTGAGCAGCGCGGTTGTGTCACCACTTCCACCGCTAAGCGGATTGTCCGAGATATCGGCAATTGCCACTGGCTTTTCGGATTTCAAGGAGAGCGCCTGCGATACTCCCTCTGTGACGCCAGGCAAATCCATAATAAATCTGTCTCGATTCAGCCAAAACTCTTCGGCAAGCGAGCTGGCTGCACGATCTCCTCTTGATTGATCCGTAGCTACCACGATGATGCTTGCACCCACTTCGGGAATATCTGAATAGGGAAACCCTCCCATGACCGAAGCACTGACAATCCCTTCCTCACTCTCCCAGCGGATCGCTGATTCTACCAAGTCGTGCATTGGCCCTTCCGCTGTCCGCATATTGATGCTTGGCGGCATCATCGGCAATTTCACGAAAGAAACAAAATACCGTTCATTTGTTTCCACTTGTTTCAGCAAGGCATGAGCCGCCCGCTCTCCCTGCTCGTACATATCGATATGCGGATATGTTTTAAACCCAAAGTGCAGTGGTGTTTGCGCAATCATTCGTTCGCTCACATTGGCATGCATGTCGAGTGTAGTAGCGATCGGCAGCGTGTCTCCGACAAGCTGCCGGATGTGGCAAAGCAAGTCACATTCCGGATCAGACTCTCCTTCCACTACCATTGCACCGTGCAAAGCAAGCAAGAGCCCGTCCAAAGCACCTGCCTGTTCGATTGATTTAAGCATTTCCCGTTTGATTTCTAGATAGGCTGCCTCTGTTACGATGCCAGATGGAATAGCCGCTGCCGTAACCAGCGGTACGATTTCAGCGTTCTTTTCCTCCAGTATGTCAATAAAACCGCCTACTTCTGTTTTTGTGCCTTTATATGCCGTAATGATGGCTTTGTCTTTATAGAAGCCTTCGTTATAGAAATCCTGAATGGAAGTTTTGACCGGGCTGAACGAATGTGATTCATGATAAAAAAAAGCGATCCCGATACGTAGTTTGCTCATGTAATCTCCTCTTTTTCTGCCATTAGTAGGAAGCATGCAGATGCTGATTTTGCTCCCAAAGCTTTTGCAGCTGGGTCCTTGCTTCCTTAATATTCATGTGAAACTGGATGTCGCTCTTCTCTCGCGTCTCCTCCACCTTACGTATAGCAATCTGCACATCCTGCTCGCCGACCTGTCCGATCCCCAGCTGTCTACAAATGCTTTTTCCAGCGACTCTCCCCTGTTCCATGGCAATCTTGGCTCCTTCAACGCCCGTGACATTCCCCGCAACGTATAAGTTTCTCACGGTTGTTTCCATCGTACGGCTATGCAGGGGAACAGCCCCGCTTAATCCATCGATGCGAACAAATTTGCACCCTGCCGTTGCTGCCAATTCTCCAAGCGGGGTCAACCCGCCTGATAGGCATACGGCATCAACGGGAACAGCAGTCGATGTCCCGGAAATGATCTTACCGGTAGAATCAATCGAGGCAATCTCAGCGTGAGTTACCTGCCCTTCACCGTGAATAGCGACAAGCGCTTTTTTCAGTTGGAGCGGGATTCCCCACACCTTCAGTCCGTTGTTGGGATAAAAGCGTGCGGCAAGCTGAATGCCAAACCTGCTGCTGAGAAAAGCCCCGCCCGCCCGCAGCATTGGATTGGGAGCGAGATGGGCCATGGTTTGCAGCTGGTTCAGGACGCCCACAGGGTTGGATCGTCCTTCCGTAAAATCGCTTTGTCCAGGCAGAACAATTCCTGCTATCTCTACACCTGCCAGCTTCAGGGCACGGGCGATCGTCAATGACAAAACATCAACTCCCGCTATGACAACCCGTTTCCCTGGCTTCACTCGGTACACATTCGTCAAAACCTGAGCGGCTCCAACCGTCATCACCCCAGGCAGGGTCCAGCCAGGCATTGCCAGCGGTTTTTCGACCGCCCCGGTAGCAAGCAAGACAGCTCTTGCCTGAATATTTCGACACGGGAGATTACGGTTGCAAATATCGGCAATAAAAACATTCCAGCCTGCTTCCAATCCCCATACTTGTGTTTGCGGCATGAGTGTTACACCCGCAGCTTTTGCCTCCCCGACCAGCTTCGCCGCGATTTCTCCACCCTTCCACCAGTGATTTCCTTCCGGTTCCTCGTGCAGCTGACCCAACAGTTTGCCGCCGAATGTGCTGTTCTCATCTACGACGACGACAGAACCGCCGCGTGAAGCAATTTCTTTAGCGGCAGTTAAGCCTGCCGGACCTCCACCGATTACAGCAACATCAACTTTCACAGCCTGTCCCCCCTCTCTTTGGTGTTAGAATCATTCCCTCATCGACAGGTGTGATGCAGGCGCGAATTTCACCCGCGCCGGCCAAATGAATTCGGCATTCGTAGCAATGGCCGATGCCGCAGTAAAGTCCGCGTGCTTCTCCGCTTTTTTCGGAATGCCGCAAAGTGCGAACCCCATTGGCCAAAAGGGCGGCGGCGATGCTTTCTCCTTTATGTCCCGTATACGGTCTGCCTGCATACGTAAACGATACTTCTTCTACTTTATTCGGTGTAAAGACAGGGTGCGAAATGACTCTCATGACTGATCCCTCTCAACTAGCTGTCCGATATGGATGGGACGCACAGGATGATGGATGGTGAGCGAACTCGGATGCTCGACTATTTTGCTGTATTCTTCACTCACGAATGCCTCTAGCAGACTCCGGCATACTCGCCCCTGACAGGTTCCCATTCCGGCTCTGGTCTTCATCTTAATCTCCTGTGATGTACGGACACCTTGCCTGATCGCTGCATCAATCTCATGGCGGCTGACCTCTTCACATCGGCAAATCAGGTAGTCGGCTCTATCCATAACGGTTCACCCCATGTTTTGAGTCTGTCGTTTGCCCAGATGCGAAACGAGACGGAGAAAAATGGCCAATCAATTCTCTGATCCGCAGCGGGATTTCCTTGTCGGCATGCTCTGCGGCAATCATCCTGGAAAGCAGCTTTCCCATAACTGCCGACATGCCGTAACCGTGTCCGTTATACCCTCCGGAAACATACAGATTGGTATACTCTGTAATCGCTCCGAACAGCGGAAAGTGATCGGGTGTGATCTCCACCGTTCCGGCAAATGAGCGGATCAGGTGCTTCGTATGGTATTCAGGAAACAGCTCGACAAACCTGGTAGACAGCAGCTTGATTGCTTTTGCCGTGTTCGTTACATCAAAGCTCGTCACTTCCCAAGGACCGCCGCCGCCGTACAAAATATTGCCGGTATGCGTCTGTCGTAAATAGAGTCCGTTTCCCGATACGAATGGATCCATTCGTCTCTGCTCCAGAATTTCCGTTACCATGATTTGCGATCTGCGCGGAATGATCGGCAGATGAAGCTGAAGAAGTTTTCCCGCAAATTGCGTCCAAGGCCCCGTACAGAGGATGAACGTGTCTGCAGTGAGTCCCCCGTGTTCGGTTTGCGCGGCGGTAATCATCCCGCCCCTCACGGTAAAATCCTTTACTTCACAGTGGCTGATAAACTTCACACCGCGCTGTGTCAGCCATTCGATCATGCTTGCAATGGTCGTAAATGGGTAACTCTGGCCATCGATCGGGCTGAACAACGCTCCTCTGTTTTGCGGATGGATATCCGGGAGCAATTTGATTACCTGGTCCGGTTCAAGGAACATGGTCTCCAATCCGGCGATTCGGTATAATTCATGCGCTTTGCCCAGCTTTTCCACTTCCACATCATTCATTGCCACCATTGCATGTCCCGAGCGGATGAACCGAGTATCGATCCCAACCTCTGATAACTGCTCCCATAAGTCCATGGAAACCCTGACAAAGGGAACCTCCTCCAATTCACGCCCGAGAGCGAGCACCCCACCGCCATTTCTGCCAGAAGCAGCAGCACCAAAAGATTTGCTTTCTACCACGGTCACTTGGTAGCCTTCCTGATAAAGGAAGAATGCGGTCATGATGCCGACCAGACCACCGCCCACGATCAACACCCTGTGAGCACGCGAAGATCTGCTTGTACGATCCAATGCTCCAAAGATATAGTCATGCAACGTATGGTATACCTGGTTCATTTTATACGCTGTTTCAGTTGTCGTCGTTTCTACATTCAAAGAGAGCAGCGTTAAGCGGTCAACGTTTTTATCCATTGGAAAACTCCTCAAAAATTGGTATAAATCGTTTTCCATTCGGTCATGCAATCAAAAGCGTGATGAGACACTTCACGATGACCGTTTCCGGACATTTTCACGCCTCCAAATGCCATCCCCGTTTCGGCATTCGAAGTTCCATTATTGATGTAAACAAGCCCGGCTTCCAATTCTCGCGAAGCCCGATTGGCATAGTGCAGGCTATTCGTATAAATCGATGTGGACAGTCCGTATTCCGTATCGTTATTTACCTCGATCGCTTCCTCAAAATGCTCAACCGAAATGATTGCCAGTACGGGACCGAAGATTTCTTCTCGTGCAATGCGATGGTCTCTTCTGACATTCGTAACCACAGTAGGTGCATAATAGAAGCCTCCTTGATAAGCGGCTTCCTTCAAAGCAAAACCGCCTGTCAACAAGCGACCGCCTTCTTGTTTGGCAATCTCTACATAGGTCTCTACTGTTTTTAACTGCGAAGCATTTGCTAGGGGACCGATGTCGATGCCTGTTTCCAAGCCGTTACCTACTTTTAGCTTTTCAGTCAGTGCGACGATCCGTTGTTCCAATTCCTCACGAACCGATTCCACGACAATTACCCGACTGGCTGCTGTACAGCGCTGACCGGTTGTCGTAAATGCCGCTTTCACGATGCCTGCAGCTGCCTGATCCAAATCGGCGTCTTCCATAACAATTACGGCGTTTTTCCCGCCAAGTTCAAGCGAGATTCGCTTCAGCGTACGAGCGCCGATTTCCGCCAGATGGATGCCTACTTCCGTTGAACCGGTAAATGCGATTACTTTTACATCCTTGTGCTGGGCCAGCGCGTTTCCCACTTTGCTGCCGGTGCCGAGGATGAGATTCAGTACGCCATCAGGCAAGCCCGCGGATTCAAATATTTCCGTAAACAGCTTTGCTGATAAAGCAACATCTGACGCCGGCTTCCAGACGATTGTATTTCCGGCTACAAGCGCAGCAAAAATCTTATAGGCTGCCAGCGCGATAGGAAAGTTCCACGGAGTGATGCAAGCTACCACACCTAACGGTTCCCGTACTGTCATAGCCATACGATCCTGGGAGCCGGTCGGGATGGTTTCACCGAACATTCTTCTCCCTTCTCCTGCCATGTATTTGCAGGAAGCGATCGTCGCGTCTACTTCACCTAGCGATTCCGCATACACCTTTCCCATTTCCAGCGTCATCATTTTTGCGATATGTTCTTTTCGTTGCAGCAATATTTCTGCTACCTTCCACAAATAGTCTGCACGCTCTGGAACAGGCCTTTTTTTCCATGCCTGGTACGCTTCGTTTGCAGCCTGTACGGCTTGTGTCACATCCAGCTCTTTGGACATGACACACGTCCCGACCATTTCTCCAGTCGCCGGGTTTCTACTTGTAAAGCTCTCAGCGTTATCGGCGGACTTCCAAACGCCATCAATAAAATTCGTCGCCAACTGTACGTCTGCCATTTTTCGCACCTTGCCTTTCCCGTCGCCTTAATTAACAAGCCGTAAGAACCCTTTTAATCTTTCGCTTTTGGGATTGGAGAGAACCACTTTGGGATCACCCTGCTCCTCAATCATCCCGTTGTGCATATAAATCACCCGATCAGCGACATCGCGGGCAAAACCCATTTCGTGGGTAACGACAACCATGGTCATCCCTTCATTGGCCAGTTGCTTCATGACATTCAGGACCTCTCCGACCAATTCCGGATCAAGCGCAGAAGTCGGTTCATCAAACAGCATGATTTTCGGATTCATCGCTAGCGCCCTGGCGATTGCCACCCTTTGCTGCTGACCTCCGGAAAGCTTTTTGGGATAGACATTCTGCTTCTCTAGCAAGCCCACTTTTTCCAGTAGGACGAGTGCCTCTTTTTTGACATCCTCTTTTTTTCTGTGAAGCACTTGAATGGGCGCTTCCATGACATTTTCCAAAACAGTCATATGCGGGAAAAGATTAAACTGCTGAAAAACCATTCCAACTTCTCGCCTGATTTGATTGATGTGTTTGACTGATTCATCCAGTACGATGTTGTCTATGATGATCTTCCCAGCTGTGATCGTCTCCAAGCGGTTCAGACAACGAAGCAACGTACTCTTCCCCGATCCACTAGCGCCAATCAACGAGACCACTTCGCCTTTGTGAATGGTGATGTCAACGCCTTTCAACACTTCCAAATCTCCGAAGCTTTTATGCAAGTTATGGATTTTAATAATTGGCTCTGCCGTTTCTGTTTTCATCGCTGCCACCTCCATACTCTATTCCTCCTAGTGATCGCTTACAGAAAGGCGATATTCAATCTTCTTGAGAATGAAAGAAAAAATGGTCGTCAAAAACAAATACAGCAGGGCAGCCGTAATGTAAAACTCGATAAACGCGTAGTTGGTCGCAGCAAAGCGCTGGGAGACCATCATCAGCTCAGAAACGGTCACAAGAGACGCAAGCGAAGAGTCTTTCAGCATACTGATGGCTTGATTGCCAAGGGCCGGGATGCTTACCCGAATGGCCTGCGGCAAGATGATTCGCTTCATAATCGTCGCGTAACCCATGCCTAAAGACTGCGCCGCCTCTGTCTGCCCTTTGGGAATGGAAAGCATTCCACCGCGGTAGATCTCGGCAATATAGGCACCTGAGTTAATTCCCAAGGCAATCACGCCCGCAGTAAAAGGTCCCAGTTCAATCCCCACTTGCGGGAGACCAAAATACACGAGGAACAGCTGTACCAGCATAGGTGTGCCGCGAATGACCCAGATATAAAAATCGGCTATCCAGACGAGTGGCTTTACTTTGGATATTTTCATCAGAGCAGCGATTAATCCGAGCAGCAGCCCAAGTATGATAGATACAATTGACAATTCTAATGTCACCAGAGCTGCCTGCAGCAGGAAGGGTATGAAGTCAGATACGAGTGTGAAATCTAGCATGACAACTCTCCCTTACCGAATGTCTTGATCAAACCATTTTTTACTTATTTGTTCGTAGGTGCCATCACTAAGCATTGCTTCTAAATGCTTGTTCAGTTCTACTCTCAGTGCTTCCTCATTCTTGTTCAAGGCGATGCCCGCAGCATCCTTGAGTAATGGATCACCAATCGGCTTGAATGGATAGTTCTTTTCTTTAATGATCCGGGCGCCTACCCCACGGTCTGTAATTACCCCTTCTACCCGGCCGTTCGCCATGTCTTGAAAGCTCAGCATGTCATTTTTGTAGGTAACCAGCTCGGCACCCAGCTCATTTGCTTTCTTCTCAAAGGTTGTCCCCATGGCAGTGCCGATTTTTCTTCCTTTAATATCTGTCGAACTGGCGATGGCGGAAGATTCCGGAATGAAGAGCTGAGCGCCCGTATGATAGTAAGGATCCGTAAAATCTACTTTCTTTTTCCGCTCCTCTGTTATCGCCATGCTGGAGAGAATGATATCGTACTTTTTCGAGAGCAGTCCGGCAATGATGCTATCCCAGGGAGTTGCAATATAGTTAGGCTTTACTCCCATGCGTTTGGCAAGCTCATTCGTAATATCCACATCAAAGCCTTCCAGCTCGTTTTTGTCGTTGTAGAAATTAAACGGAGGGTACGCCCCTTCAATGCCGATATTGATCGTTCCAGAGGACTTGATCTTCCCCAGTGCTCCTGCGGTTTCAGCTTCACTCGACTTCGATGCTTCAGTGGTGCCTGTTTCCTTGCCGCCGCAAGCAGACAGAAGCAGTGTAAAAAGGGCAAATACCAACCCGACAATCATTCTCTTTTTGTTCATCAGATATCGTCCCCCTAATGGTTTTATACGGTAGCTGCTTTTACAATCGCTGTTTCCAAAATGGTTAAGCCTTTATCCAGGTCCTCTTCCGCAATATTCAGCGGCAGCATGAGACGTATCGTTTGCCCGTATACTCCGCAGCTTGTGACCAACAGCTTGTTTTTCAGCGCCTCTTCACGAATTGCTGCAACAAGCTTGGTTCCGGGATTTCCATTTTCATCTTGGAATTCAACCCCGATCATCAGCCCTGTGCCGCGAATCTGGGCGACTGAGGTAAGATGGCCAATCTCTTGCTTTAGCCGCTCTACAATTTGATTGCCTAGCGCAGCCGATCTTTCAACGAGCTGTTCTCGTTCAATGACATGAATACTCGCAAGTGCTGCCGCACAAGAGATTGGGTTACCTCCAAACGTCGATCCATGTCCGGCTACCGGCCATTTTTCGTGCAGCTCCCTATTGGCAACGATCGCTCCGAGAGGCATACCGGCGGATAGCGCTTTGGCCAGGACCAGAATGTCCGGCGTCACCTCGGCGTGTTCTGCAGCAAACATCTTTCCTGTTCGGCCAAATCCTGTTTGAACTTCATCAAAAACGAGCAAAATCCCATGTTTCTCCGTGATTCTGCGCAATTGATGCAGAAAAGCAGCTGGTGCGGGTACATAACCACCCTCTCCCATAAAGGGTTCTATAATGATCGCTGCTACCTGAGCAGGATCCACTTGAAGCTCGAATAACTTTTGCAATCGATCAAGCGAATAGGCAGCCGCTTCTTGTTCACTCATGCCCTTACCCAGCTGAAGCGCATATGGATAGGGAATGTGGTAGACACCACCCATGAGTGGTTCATAGTGCTTTTTGTACTTGGCGCTGGAAGCTGTCAGTGTCGTGGCTCCAATCGTTCGGCCGTGAAATGAGCCTTCAAAGGCAATGAGTGCCGGCCGGCCTGTAGCCGCTCTGGCCAATTTGATGGCACCATCAATCGCCTCAGCCCCCGAATTGCTGAAGAAGACGGTATCCAGATCACCTGGTGTAATCTCTGCAAGCTTTTCCGCCAAATTGACAACGCTTTCATAGTAACCGTAATTCAGCCCGAGATGGATCAGAGAACTTGCCTGATCTTGAATAGCCTTGACCACTTCCGGATGCGTGTGTCCCAGTGCATTGACTGCTACCCCGGAAACAAAATCGATATACTCCACATCATCGACTGTCCAAAATTTTGCCCCGTGCGCGTTCTTAACCACGAGGTTCGTAACCCGCGTCATTACCGGCGACAGGTGGCGAAGTGCTTTTTGTTGAAGCTCGCTCATACTTTTTGTGCTGTTCGTCATGGTTCATTCCTCTTTCCCTATTAATTTGTGTACCTGCAACTCAAAAGCAGTAAGTGCCTGATCCAAAATGGCGATAAGCTCATCGATTTCATCCCTAGTGATCGTAAGCGGAGGCCCGATCAACAAATGATCTCCATTCGTTCCATCGATTGTTCCAGATCCCGGATAGAATGTCGCTCCCCGCTTTATTGCCTCTTGATTTAACCGCTCGGCAGCTCCGAATGAAGGGGGAAACATCCGGTCCTGAGAACGGTCCATCAGCAGTTCAAAGCCGATTAGCAAACCTTTTCCCCTGATTTGTCCCATACTGCTGTGCTTTTGCTGCAGCTCGCTCAAACGCTGAAACAGATAAACGCTTTGTTCTCTGCAATTGGAAAGCACATTCTCTCGCTGATAATAACGAACAGCAGCGAGGCCGGCAGCAACCGATACCGGATGACCGCTGAAAGTATAGCCGTGAATAAAGTGACCGTCTCCGTTTTCAATTAAGCTATCTACGATTCGATCAGAGACAATCATTCCTGCGAGGGGAGCATACCCTGCCGATACACCTTTGCCAAAGGTGATGATATCCGGTTGGATCCCAAACTGCTCGCTGGCAAAATCAGTGCCCGTTCGACCAAAACCGGTCATCACCTCATCGACAATGAAGACAATATCATTTTGATCGCAAATCTCCCGCACTCGCTGCAGATAGCCGTCGGGCGGAACTACCGCCCCTTGTTGGCTGCCGACGATCGGCTCGCAGATAAAAGAAGAAATCGATTCAGGTCCAATCTCTTTGATGAGCCGCTCCAGCTCCTCCGCGCAAGGCAACAGCTTTTCTCTCTGGCAGATTTCCTCTGACCGTTTGTAGGGACAGCGATGGCAATACGGTGAATGGATATGTTCGAATTTAGCCAAGGTCGCTGTATACGGTTTGCGCCTTTTACTATCGCCACCTGCGGATAATGATCCGAGCGTGTTGCCGTGGTAGCCCTGCCAGCGGCCGATGACCACATGCTTTTCCGGCTTGCCGCGATCTCGATGGTACTGACGCGCGAGCTTCATCGCGCTCTCGTTCGCTTCCGACCCACCCGAGGTAAAATAAACCCTATTTAATGAAGGGGGAGCCATCTTCCCGATCTCCGCTGCCAATTCGTGCAGCACCTTTGTTTCAAAGCGCAGGGTATGAACAAACCCCGCTTTTTTCGCCTGTTCTGCCATCGCTTCTGCAATTTCTGTCACCCCGTGCCCCAAATTGGCAGCAATTGCTCCAGAAGAGGCATCCAGATAACGCTTTCCATGTTCGTCATACAGATAAACGCCCTCAGCATGGGTAATCACGGGGTACTGTTTGGAAAAATCACGGTGAAACACATAGTCTTTTGCCACTACCCGTTCCATTTTTCAATCACCGTCGCAATTCCTTGGCCACCTGCGATACACAGAGTGGCCAATCCGTATTTGGCATCCTGTTTTTGCATTTCGTGCACGAGGGTGACCATGATTCTGGCACCGGAGCAGCCTAACGGATGACCGAGGGCGATTGCTCCTCCATTGACGTTTACGTTGCTGCCTGAGATCCCCCACTCCTTGAGCACTGCCAGACTCTGTGCCGCAAAAGCTTCATTTAACTCGATCAATTGAACATCACTCAGATCCACACCGCAAAGCTGCAGTGCTTTTTTAGTTGCAGGCACGGGTCCGATCCCCATTTCTTTTGGGGATACCCCGGCCGAAGCAAACGATCGAATCTTCGCCATCGGGGTCAAGCCCAGAGACTTCGCTTTCTTCTCGCTCATCATCAGCAGCATCGCTGCTCCGTCATTCCTACCGGACGAGTTGCCCGCTGTAACGGTTCCATTCTTTCTAAATACGGGAGATAGCTCAGTCAGCTTTTGCAGACTCGTTTCTCTCGGGTGTTCATCGACAGCAAATAAACGAACGCTGTTTCTACCTTCCTTTACTTCGATCGGGACGATTTCGTCGTTGAACCTTTCCGATTCTATGGCACTTTTGGCTTTTGCTTGGCTCTGATACGAAAATTCATCCTGAGCCTGACGGGAAATTTCATATTTTTCAGCCAATATCTCGGCGGTTTCGCCCATCGTAAATGTTCCATATCGATCGACAGGCTGCGAACGGGGCTGGCTCTCTGTATTGGAATCGAACATCGTCATATTCCCCGGATTCAATCCAAATCTGTTTCCCACGAAATAATAGGGTGCCATCGACATGCTCTCCACACCTCCTGCCAACACAACCTCGGATTGGCCGGTCAAAATCGACGTATAGGCATTCCAAACCGCTTGCATTCCTGAACCGCATTGGCGATGTACCGTATACCCAGGCACTGTTTCCGGAAATCCGGCCTTGAGTGCAGCCACTCTGGCAATATTGGGTGAATGGGCACTTTGCTTGGTCTGCCCCACAATCACTTCATCGACAATTTCCGGTCGAAAACCGGAATGTGAGAGGTTATTGTTCATGACAATCCCTACCAACTCTTCCGGAGTAGTTTGAGCCAGAGCTCCTCCGTATTTCCCTATCGGTGTGCGTAATGCATTCACGATGACAACCATTTATCCACCTCATGACCATGCGTATTGGTTAGATATTCACTCGTTTCTTCCTTTGCCAGCTGCACTTCAAAATGAGCTTCTGTCTTGCTCTTCACTTCTTCAAGGGTTACATGGGGGGCGAGTTCGGTCAGAACCAGAGTCCTGTCCCGGACCTCAAACACCGCTAACTCCGTAACAATCAGATCAACTCGGCGAATCGAGGTCAACGGGTACGTCGTTTGTTTTACCAGCTTTGGGCTACCTTCTTTCGTGGTATGCGTCGTAGCGACAATTACTTTTTTTGACCCTTCCAACAGATCCATCGCTCCTCCTACGCCAAGCACACTTTTTCCCGGAACGGCCCAGTTTGCTACTCGCCCCTGTTCATCCACCTGCAGAACACCCAAGATAGACACATCCACATGTCCTCCGCGAATCATCGCAAAAGACTCGGCACTGTCGAAATAGGAAGCGCCTCTTAAAACGGTGACTGGAAGCTTACCGGCATTCACCAGATCTTTGTCCACCTCATCCGCAGTGGGGGCAGGACCCACGCCAAGGATTCCATTTTCCGAATGGATAAACACTTCGATCTTTTCTGGGAGGTATTCTACGACCAGGGTTGGGATTCCGATGCCGAGGTTTACGATATCCCCGTTCCGCAATTCCTTTGCAACCCGCGTTGCTATCAGCTCTTTCTCATTCATGAGCGGTCATCTCCCTTCATCGTCACATAGTTGATGAACAAGTGAGGCGTTACGATTTCCTCCGGGGACAGCTCTCCCACTTCAACGATTTCATCCACCTCGGCTATGACCATATCGGCAGCGGTGGCCATGATTGGATTAAAATTTCTAGCCGATTTTCTGTAAACGAGATTGCCCAGCTTATCGGCCTTATGCGCTTTGATAATCGCTACATCTGCACGAAGCGCTTCCTGAAAAAGGAACGATTTGCTCTGTATGACTTTCACTTCTTTTCGATCCTCTATTTGCGTCCCCACACCAGCAGGTACATAAAAGCCGCCGATTCCGGCTCCACCGGCGCGAATTGCTTCTGAAAGCGTCCCCTGCGGCATCAACTCGATCTCCAGTTCACCGCTCTGATTCGCTTTGACAACATCCGGATTAGACGTAAAGTAAGAGCCGATTGCTTTTTTTACGCGTTTTTCCAATACGAGTTCGCCAAGCCCTTTTCCCGGCTCTCCCAAGTTGTTGCTGATTATCGTTAGATTACGTATGGATGACTTGACCAACTCGGCAATGATGGCCAATGGACTTCCAACCAATCCGAATCCCCCTACCATCAGAGAGTTCCCATCCTTGATGAAAGCTGCTGCTTTTTTCACATCAATGAATTTCTCCATGTTTCCTCCTAAAAAATGAAAGAACCGAGCATAAAGCAACGTGACCGTACCAGAAATCAGAAAGATTCCTGAGAGTCTTTGCTTAGCTCGGTTCTGATGAGATCATGGAAAGAGGTTGTCTTCCCACTTCAACATAACCAACGTATTATTTTTTCTTGTCGAGGAAATCCCAGTAACGCTGTACAGCCGCCTGAAGCGCCACGATGATCGCCTGTTGAGATGGTGCGAAGTAATGCTCTTGGATCCTTTGAATCAATGGCTCCAAGCCTTTGTCCAGCTCATACCCGACAACAAGTCTTTCAAAAAAATCCTTGGTCAAGCTGGCGACAAAAGTAAATTCGACGCCAACAATCTTATGCGTTTCTAGATGCACTTCCAATACGATGCCTGCGTGCTTGTAAACTTCATACATCGAAGTACCTTGAGGTGCTTTGGAATACCCTGTGACTAGAACGGTTTGTAATACTTCCATTGGCTAAGTTCCTTCGGTAGTATTTTCTAAATAGTGAAGCGCTAACATTGGTTATTATTATAAAATTACCCATCTTTTTTTGTCAATGTAGAAAACAAAATTTTTCGTATAATCGAAATTATCTTTTGCGACTAAGCTGTACCGCTTGTCCCCTCCTTGTCCGTCAACCGACAATCATCTCCGCGGCAGTTCTTCATTCGTTCTCAGATGGCAAGTACCGATTCCAGAGTTTTATAGAGTCATGTCCTTTTTGCCAAACTCCTCTCCTTCTCCATTCCCCTTATTGTGATAGCAAGCGAACACGATCGACAATGCCGAACAAGGAAGTCCCTTCCGCAACAACGAATGGCCCCGATCAGACCGTTGCAAACTAAGGATACTCAGATTTCTACCAATCCCTATCCGAGAGGTGACTTCCCATGAAACGGATCGCAATTTTTGTCCTGGTTGCCTTGATGAGCGTCGGATTCCTGATGGCAATCGACTCACTCATGGGCCTGAGCCTTTTCCAATCGCTGCGAAATATTCGGCATACCTTCACCTTCATGGGGTGGGCTGAGTATCTGACCTCGCTGGCTCTTCTGTCGTTGTTCCTCGTGACAGAGATCGTTTCCTCCAGAAAGAAAGCAAAAGCAAAACGAGGGGGATAAACAAGGAGAAGACAAAGTATACGGTTCTCACCGTAAACTTCCCTTCCTGGATGTGCTCCGAAAAGCTGCCCGCAATCATGATGGACATGAAAAGGATCACGATTCCGATCGGGATGACCAGTCTCCGATGATCGTTTACGCGAAACAAATCTGCCGTACCGATTACTGCCGCATAATAAAAGATGGCCACCTTAAAAAAAACGGTAATAATCAATGTAAATACGACAATGGCATCCAGGCGCTGCAAAAAGTTCGCAATGTCTACCTTGCTGATCGTGGTCAACAGCGGAAAGGTCGAGCGGCGAGCTATGTCCGCTCCCAGCGTCGCGATTTCCACGGAGATGGTCAGGCACAAAGCTAGACCACTCAATAACATGCCAGCCATTCCGGCCCGAAGTACTCCCTTTTCATTTTTGAGATAAGGGAAGAGCATGGCAAAACAGATCGCTTCACCAAAAGGCGACATGAAGTTCCGAAAAATGGCCGTCTTTACTACCGGCTCCCAGCCTTTTTCTAAGAAGGGGAGCAAATTGTGGATGTTCACGATTCCGGAAAACTGAACGAGAAGGTTTCCGACGATCCCCAGCAGCACGATGACGATGAAAAAAACTTCCCCTGTTCGCGCCAGCACCTCGATCCCTTTGGCCAAAACATAGGCCGTCCCAAGTAACATGAGAGCATTCAGCATAAAAATGGGGGTAAGATCGTACACGGCGTTGTACAGTAGATTGCCTACATCCCGTAAGTCCCTTGCCGCCCCGTACACAAAAAACAAAATGTAGCAAAAGGCGATGGGCCAGCCGATGATGTTCCCGAGAATCTGCCTGACGTAACTGGTCAACAGGAGCGCCGGATAGCGGCGGTAAAGCGCCACATATACAAGAAGGAGAGCGAAACCGCACAGCATGGCGAGCAGGATGGACAGCCACGCATCTTTTTTGGCATCCAGCCCAAGCGGAACCACCACGGTTGTGCCCAATTCAAACAGGAACATCAGCGCAAACAGTTGCAGAGGGCCGATCCGTGCCTTTTCCATGAAATGCGTCTTCGCCTCCTTTCCTGCGCTTATTATTTCCCGCTTTCGGGATGGTGAGGAGAAGTAATCATACCGGGCTGCCGGATAAAGGCTTCGATTGACAGGTCAATTTCTATCGAAGGGAGCAGCTCATTCCACTTGCCTTTGATCAGATCCCACGCCTGCGGATCTGCCCTGTTCGCCGCTGCACCAAACCCGAAAATATCCGATTTCTCCTTTTGTGCCAGATGAATAGCAGCCAGTACCCTTTTCTTCGTCTCTTCCGCCAAGTTCTGCTCCAATTTGGCAATGGCCCGATCATCCTCGATGGGGACGGGAATCCTGGCCTCTCGGATGTCTCCTTCTTCCTTGATCGATACTTGAATGACCGGCTTGCCGTCGCGCCATTTTGCATCGATCTTCGTCCGGGATCGTGACACCTTGATGGCTAGCGCTGCCTTCGTCCCTTCCCAGTCGACATTCAGGACGGTGCTTTTCATTTTATTCAAGAGCCACACGGTCCCAATCGCCTCGTCCCCTTCCACCCAACGGAGCATCTTGCCGTTCTTGAACATTGCAAGACCGCCATTTTTCGTAATCGCCGACGGTTTGGACTCCTGCAGTGTCGTTATACGATCTCCGCTTGCCTCTCCCAGCTGCGTAAGCCCGCTGATTACCGGCTCACTTTCCTTGGTGGTCAATTTATTGATGACGTCGTCGTAATTGACCCGGATGCTGTGCCCCCAATCCTTTTCCGAGAAATCCATCTTGCCCACATTGGCATTGGCCGGGATTTTCTCCATTGGGGTCAAGGTGCTGATCACATTCTCCGCCGTCGTACCTCGAGCTATGGCGACCCTGGCTGTATAACGGATTTCATTGGACCTCTCCAGCGAGTCGAACAAGTCGTTAATTCCTTTGCGTGCCAGCGATTCCCCGATCACAACGAGGCGGACGTGGGAAAAGAACATGTCCCTGGGCACTTTCGGAGCCACTTTCCGGCTGATCTCGAAGATCGTGCTCCCCGTTTCGCTGTAAACAACAACCGGGGAGTTCTTTCCTCCTCCCCCTCCCAACGGCCCAGAGGTCACTTCTGAGGGGATGACGATCTGGTAAGAGGCGCGAAGGTGGTCCTTACCCGGCACAAGATCGATCCCAATCGCGGAGACAAAGGCCAGCTCCCCCAGCTCTCTCCGATTCCAACAGCCGGTCAAAAGCAGCAGGGAGATGAAGCATGCGATGACGGCGATTCTCTTACTGCTCATCCGGTTCCCCCTCTAGCCCTTTGACTTTTTGGGTTTGGATCACCCTGACGCGGGTAAACAGGGACCACAGCGGAAAGCGCATCAGCGAATCCTTCTGCTCGGAAGGCAGGAAGGGCGCAAAGGGCGTCAGAAACGGAACGCCAAAAGACCGCAGGCTGCACAAATGAGCAGTCAGGACAATCATTCCCAATGTCAGCGCGTAAAAGCCGAACGAGGCAGACAAGATCATGAACAAAAATCGGATCAAGCGTGCTGAAATGGCCAGGTTGTAGGAAGGGATAGCGAAGCTGGCTATGCCGGTGATCGCAACAACGATAACCATCGCCGGCGAAACGATGCCCGCTTGTACCGCGGCCTGACCCAACACGAGTGCCCCTACGATGGAAACGGCCTGTCCGACCGCCCTGGGCAGGCGGATACCCGCTTCCCGCAACAATTCAAACGTCACTTCCATAATCAATGCCTCGACCAAGGCTGGAAAGGGAACACCTTCCCGGGACGCAGCCAGGCTGAACAGCAGGCTGGTCGGAATCATGTCCTGATGAAAGGTCACCCCCGCAATGTAGATGGAAGGAACCAAAAGAGAGATCAAAAAGCTTATATAGCGGATTAATCTGAGAAAGCTGCTGATGTCGTAACGCTGATAGTAATCTTCTGCGGATTCAAAGAACTGCGCAAGCACTGTCGGTACAATCAAGGCGAACGGTGTACCGTTGACTAAAATGGCCACTCGTCCCTCGAGCAGGTTTTTGGCCACCACATCGGGACGCTCGGAATTATACATGGTCGGGAAGGGAGTAAAGGTCTGATCTTGAATCAGCTCCTCGATATAACCCGACTCCAGTACAGAGTCGAGCTTGATCTCCTTGAGCCTTTGTTTGACTTCCTGCACGATGTTTTCATCCGCTACTCCTTTTATGTACATGACGGCGACATCGGTTTTGGTCACATTGCCGATCTTCATCGTTTCCAGCCAGAGATCCGGGTTCATGATCCGCCGGCGAAGCAAGGTGATATTGGTCGCGATCGATTCATTGAAGCTATCCTTGGGACCGCGGATCGTTACTTCTGTCGTCGGCTCCGAAATGGAGCGCCACTCGCCGCCTCTCGTCCCGCAGACCACCGCTTTTGCGCAGCCGTCGATGAGAATGGCAGTATCACCGGAAACGATGGATACTGCGAGGTCCATCCAATCTTCGGTAACCCTTACTTCGCCGACCTTCACGGCGCGACTTTTGATGAAGCGGAACGTATCTTCGGGGGAGAACAAGCTGGCGGCAAAATCATCTGTCCCGAAAACAGATAAGGAACGCACAATGAACTCATTGACGGTTTGCATATCGATCAGATTGTTCGTATAGACGACAGCGACCCAGATGCCCTGTTCCCCCAGCTCCCACTCGCGGATGGTCAAATCGGGACTGTACCCGAGTTCTTGCCGCAACTGCTGAAGGTTGGCGGTCAAGCCCAGCTGGAAAGAATGCATCGGTCCAGTGGCCTTTCTCTTTCGAGCATACCTAGAATACCCCTTCATCTGTCAGTCCCCAAGTCCATTCATTTACCACAATTATCCGCAGGGGGGGCTAGTTTTATACAGTTCGGTCTACCCGCCGCAAAAAACGAAAAAAGCCAGGGGCTCCCACTGCGAGGGCAACCCGCTGACTTTCCTTTCGACTCCTCACGGCGTTCGAATGAAATAACGCTTTCGGCGCGATCTCATTGAACGTCGAAATCCTGTGGCTTCAAATCAATGCCCGATTGCACAGCAAATCCGGCAAAGGTTTTCGACGAATGACAACCTTTGCGTGCTTGCTTTACGAAGAAATCACGTTTGCTTCACTAGCCCCCTCACTTACCTTTTGCTTCTTCTTCTGATTCAACAAATAGGCAATGACGCCAGCTACTGCACTAATTGCAAATGTAGGCTTTGCCAAGAGCTCCTGGCTTTTCAAAATAAGTTCACCATTTTGCAAGAGAAGACCAAGCACTTGACCTATTACTAATAATGAGCCCGCTAGTAAAAAGAGTACCAGACTGACCACGAAAAGTACCTCAAGCGTCTTTTTCATAAAACACTCCTCCTTTGCCTTTATACAGGAATTGGCAATACACCCAGCGCGATGAAATAACCGATCAGGAAAATCGGAACGACATAATACATGATTAACGGGACAAACGTCTTTTCAGGCCGGGCTCCCGCTATTCCGGATGCAATAAAGATCGGTGCTGAGGATGGCGGGGAAGCCCCTTCCAGGCTCCTTAGAACCACTACTCGTGTATCTAGATGCACGGATGGGTCTTCCTTTATGCCTGGTGCGTGATCACTGCATCCTGCAATTATTGCTATCGTAGCCATTATGTAAAGGTACGTTTCATGTAGGTTCCCCTTCCTTAAACAATATTGCAATTACACTTCACTCATTTTTTATCTAGAAAGATATAGTAAATTAGCGGTAGATTTGGACTTTTCTTTCTTTGTCCAAGACTACCGCTAATTCCGGCGCATCTTAAAAAGGGATGTGTTTTCATAAGGTACTAAGTCGTAGTTCATAAAAATACTGCACAATTGGATGCTTTAATTTCATTTTCTCGGCCATGTTTAAAATTCGCTTTTTTCCAACTCGTCTGTCCACCAAAGCCAGGATATTCAATAATATATCATTGCTCTCCAGGCTTTCCTCAATAGAAATGGCTAAAAATTTATTAGCAACAACGCTAAAATTTGATTTACTTAATGATACCTGTGCTAACAAAAGCTCCTCTGCATATTCTGATATTTTTCTATTTCTTGCAATTACTTTTAGACGATCCTCTGGAACTATTCCCTTGGCATCTTTTCTGACAGCTTCAATTTCTTCATTACTGATTGGAATTTGGATATTTGGATCATTCTTAATTTCCAGCTCCGTCTGATACCATTTGATTAAGGTAGTTTTATCATTCATATTGAGTACATTCTTTTTGTCTACCGAAATATAACAAAGTCCTGCTTTATCTGGTAAATAACGATAGCCGGTTGCACGGTATTCAACCCTTTCATATAACGCAGGACAGAGAAAACTCTCCAGATTTTGCTTCAATTTGCTCCAGGACATTTAATCCTCCAATGTTCTATATGGTAAATACCTAGTGAGGCAGTCATTCTATTAGCCATCATACAAATACAACCTAATAGATCAGACTAAATACAAGTAACCTAGCGTTTCACCCGTTACTGGGGTTGCTCTCATTGCCTTCATCGTCTCTGTTTTGTTGCCTCTTCTATCTCAGTCCAGTTTAATTGTTGGGATCACTGAGCGAGTTGTATCAGCCTTTATTTTGGATGCCGGTGTTTCTGCGAAAGCTACTGTTGGTTGGTCTTACGCCGTAGGGGGATGGAATGCAGCCTTATGGTTTGGATTGATTTTGCCTGTCCTTGCCCTGCTATATTTTACATCAGAAAAGAAACGTTCCTAAGAAATCGCATGCAGTCAACGTTTGCGGCCATTACACCTAGTACTCATACCATTTTTTGTGTATTTATTTCGACGTAGAATCTCTGTTATTCTGGGTCATGCCAAACAAAACAGCCGAAACTTCCTCTCGAATGGAAGTGCGGGGGATCTTCTTTTGCAGATGTGAGATCTGCATGGGGTGAATCGCCAAAGGGCGTAGGGTTGTTTTTCCTCAATCCGAATCCGTCAACTAACCTCGTAGGCCAAAAAAAGGAGACGATGTGAATATGAAACGCCTTGGTACGATTGCAATCGCGACTTTGGGATTGGGATTTGTTCTTTCCGACTTTTCTAACACAGCTTCTGCCGCGGCCCTTCAACAACCAACCCAATCGTTTCCATATACCGTACAATACGGATATCAACCCGTGATGCAGCAACCTGTTCAACCGCAATACGCGACAACTATTCAGCAGCCTGTACAACAGGTAGCTGCTCCACAACCTGCAGAGCAAACCAATCAGCAAGTGGACGCTTCCGCTGTCATGAAGCAAGTCGCTAACCTGGTGAACCAAGAGCGTGCAAAAGCAGGGCTGAAACCAGTGGAGCTCGACGCTTCTTTGAACAAAGTAGCACAGGCAAAAGCGGCTGACATGTCCAATAACAACTACTTCGACCATACCAGCCCTACGTACGGTTCTCCATTTGACATGATGAAGCAGTTCGGTGTATCTTATATGACCGCTGGAGAAAACATTGCGATGGGTCAGCGCACCGCTGATGAAGTCATGAACCAATGGATGAACAGCGAAGGTCACCGTCAAAACATCATGAATCCTTCCTTCACCAAAATCGGTGTAGGCTATGTGAATGGATACTGGGTTCAAGAATTTATTGGCTAATGAATGCGATGCGAACGCCGAGTCCTCAAGCGAGGGCTCGGCGTTCTTGGTTTTCCCAGAAAGCCAGCTGCCTCATATGCTCGCGCTCCCTTTTCACATTAGTATTCACTAAGGTTGTGCTGTCATTCGCTGAAGAGACAAAATGCGTCCTTTCATCTTCTTGGAGCGACAGGAGCCCAATGCCTTTATTCCCCATATTCGAATGGGCGGATTCAAATAGTCATGTGCAACTTGGTTAAGGATGATCGTAAAGCGGGCAATACCTGATTCGTACGCGGAGACTTGTCGGCAAATGTTACCGGGGAACTCGAAATATCAGTTCATAGACTCTATCGAAATCGTCTCGCATCCATTGAATACTCCAAAGTTTTGAAAACAATTGTTCAAGGCTGTCCGCAATTGTTTTGTTGGCTTTATGTCGTTCTCGTACCAGATGTTTTTGACAACCAGCGTCCCGGATTTTCGCTCCGCGATTACCTCGGCTCGTCCGATGAGGCTTTCTCCGTATAATAGAGGCAACACATAATAGCCGAACTTCCGTTTGATTGCAGGCGTGTAGATCTCCCAGGTGTAATCGAATCCAAACAATTCTTTGATCAGTTTTCTGTCCCATATGAAATTATCTAGTGGGGCAATCAGCTCGCAGCGCCATTTCGGCGCTGGATTTTGCTGAACGGCTTCAATAAGCGGCAAGTCTTCCGCGCGGCAATAAAGTATATCCTTCATTTGTTCTACGGCAACAGCAGCAATGCGAGCTTCGTGCAACAGTCGGCGGAAAACCTCATTGCGCTGCTCCGCTTTCAATCCCCATATGTTCAGCCAGGCATCGGATGCGCGATTCCATAAAAGGCCAACAGCGCCGATTCGACGCAGTACCCGCCACTTGTGATGCTCCAGCTCGCTCTCCAGCGGCTCCGGCGCATTCAGCAGATTTGGCGGTATGTACTTCCCCGCGATATCGTAATATTTACGTGTTCCTTTTTTGTGATGGATAATCAACTCGCCTGTCGAATACATCTGCTCCAGAACCGACCGAGATGAATTGTTTCCACTGCTCCAATGGATGGCCGATCGCCAAACGAAGTTTCCATCCAATTTTAGATCATCCGAACTTAGCGCACCGTGATTTTGGATGTGAGCTCGTACTTGCTCTATCAACGCTTCCATTTCGGGATAGCGCTTGGCATGTTGTCGGGCGGCTTGTCTGTACCGCTCAAAATACGGCCAGTCCTCGACGGGGATAATGGCCAGATTCTTGTCGGGATAATCGACAAGGATTCTATCTTGATACAGCAACTCGGCGAGCATGTTCTTGGTGAATCCTTTGATTCGCGACTGCAACACCAGTTCGGCGTTTTTTCCGCAAACATCGATGGGATCGTATTGAATACAGCCTACCTGCCGCACAAAATCCAATACTCCCTGCTTTCCGGTAAAATGATATTCGCCCAACAGCCCGTGCTTCAATAGCAGAAATTGCCGTGCCTGGCGGTTCGTCAATTGGATCATGTACACATCGACTCCTTAACGAAACAAACAGGAACCGTTTGCACATGACGATGGATGGCTAATGATGGTATCCATTGGGGAGCTTCATTAGCAAACCCCTTTCCTAATTTTCCAACAACCGAAAATTGCTCTTTTTCAATGATTTCAACCATGCCTATTCCCCCTATACGTTGGAAAACGAAGAAAACAAACACACGTTCCTATCAAATGTTACCATTATCTCCAACATAAAAACAAGAGCTATTGAAGGCTGACCGTTAACGCAATGAAGCTGCCGTTCGCCGCGGCAGCTTCATCTCATTTGTGCATTGGGCCAAAGTCTCAAACAACAAAAAAACCTTGATTTCTCAAGGTTTTTTGACTTTCTCTATGGAGCGGGTGATGGGAATCGAACCCACGCTACTAGCTTGGGAATATAGATTTCCCCTTTTGATGCAATATGATTGAGAAGTGTAAACCCTGATTTACCAAGAGATTAGTATGCTGTCAATCCAATCATTTATGTCTTAAAATGAAAGGTGGGGACCAATTTGGTCCCCAATTCGTCCCCAAGGACTAATTTAGTAACTCTCTTTCACAGCCGGAATGTCCGCTGGAACCCATTCAATACTCAAATATCCTCTTAATTGGGCAAGTGAGTTTCTAATACTTGCTTTTTTATCTTCGTAATAAAGCAAAATAATGCCCCTTGGACATCAAGGGGTATTATCATAATTTATTCAATCCTAGCTTTTTATTTAACCATCCCCACTCTGTCAAAGTGAGACTTGGGTTAGTAGCACTTCTGTTATAGTCGGGTCAAAGCCAATAAAATTCATGGTTTAACTAAATTTTTTCTGATAGCTTATGACTCTGAAAGGCACATGTTGACATATTTGGTCAACAAATCGTCAACATGATTAATAACTTCAATTCTAGTCATTATTCTCCTTTTGATTACGTAATTCTTAATGAGTTTTCCAATAATTTTTTTTCTACACTATTCAAAAAAAAAACCAAACGAGTGTTATACTCGCTTGGGGTCATAATCATTAATTGTTATTATTTTTTAAATTCAATAAGTTTTTCCCCCACTCAACTACTAAACTTCTTAAGTCCTGGGTTTCAATATTAGATTCAACTCTTTCATGTTCCTCAAGATTCTCGTATAAGAAGTTCACAACTTTTGTGTTATCTTTTTTTATTTCAATCCTACATGCATTTCCTTGAGCTATTTCGTAATTAGAGAAACCATTCAACACCTTGTCAATTAAGTTTAATATCCTATTACTATCACCTTCCCATTGCACATCAGAATGAAGGAAATCCGATACTGCATCCATTTGTTTAGGAAGAGAAACTGATAAGGTTCTTATCCCGTTTGACAATTCAATTACCTTTATTTCATATTTAATCTTCATGTTTATCTCCTTTGTAAATTAATTAATACTTTGGAAATGCGCTAATTATTTTTCCTGCATTATCAAGGTACATCCCAATTTTC
The DNA here is from genome assembly GCF_016811915.1 of Brevibacillus choshinensis. Classification (NCBI taxonomy): domain Bacteria; kingdom Bacillati; phylum Bacillota; class Bacilli; order Caryophanales; family Paenibacillaceae; genus Brevibacillus; species Brevibacillus choshinensis. The sequence goes on from NZ_CP069127.1 coordinate 3,261,866, forward strand.
ATTCCAGCTTGGGTGACACCTTCATAAGTATTACCATTTAGAAAAGCTTTGTTTGAATAAGCTTCATTAATTGCATTAATTACTTGGTCTTTAGACCAGTTATCAGGAAAAAAGGTAGAGTACCCGCCGTTACCACTCTTTAATACACCATTAAATTCCACCTGTGCTGTATATACTCCAAACTGATTCGGAGTTGACTTGGTTCCCTGAACTATTCTCGCAGCACCTGTAGATCCTGGAAGCCAGTGAAATCCTCCTCCATTGGCACCTTCAATTATATGTGTCAAGGCACCATTTCTGAAAGAGCTAGTGGATGTATTTAATACATTATTTGCGACCTTTACCCCGTTAATTGCTGTAATAACAGCTTTGCCTACACCCCGAACAATTCTTACTCCTGCGGAACCTGGAAGGGCATCCCCTGAAAATATTTGAACTTCATCACGATACATTTCTGGAACAGCTTCTAATCCATATCTTTTATAGATATCTAACATAGCCTCTCTCTTCTTATCATCAAAAAGAGTATCTCCAGGCCTGTTAATTGATGAAGCACCGATTTCAACTTCATGTCCACTAGGGTCCACAAACTTCAATGGGTTATTATGTGTATACGTATATCTATTCAGTGACAGTGGATTGTCAACTTGCCCTTTATACGAGTCCTCTGAAATAAATCGTCCTATGCTTGGGTCATAGTAACGAGCTCTTAAATAGTAGAATCCAGTTTTTTCATCATAGATCTCCCCACTATACTTAAAGGGATTAGCCATACCTTCTGTCTGAGAAATAAGATTACCCCAAGAATCGTAATCGTAATGATTCAGTTCATTACCAGCGGCATCGGTCACCGATACTACGTCTCCGTGACTGTTAAGCCCGTAATACCCCTTCTGGTTAGTGTTAAAGTCCTTACGGAAAAGCAGTCCGTTGCCCCAGATATTCTGAGCGATTGCATTACCCGATCCATCTAGTTCTTCAATTACTTTTCCATTAAGGTAAACGTATTTCGTTTCATCTTCGTTTTCAATCTTTGTTGCCCGGAAACCATCAGCATAGTACGTGTAGTCTAGTTTGTCATTCGTGGTCTTGTTTTTAAAACTACGCAAACGGTTTAATCCATCGAAGGTCAGTGATGTTGAACTGCCATCCTCTGGTAAGGATCCATCAAAGCTTTGTCGGTTTCCTCTTTCATCGTATGTGTACGTATTGGAAACACTAGGTGTTGTCTCTGAATCAAGTCTATCAATCTTATCGTATTCGTAAGAGAAGGTTTGGGAATTTCGATTAATTGTAGTAATGTTACCAAAATTGTATTCAGTTGACTCATCCCAAGTTAAATTTCCATCTTTAAGATGGTTCAATTTATTAATTTGTCCAAAGGAATCGAGTTTCTGCTCCATCTCAACTTCATTTGGATACGTAAGTGTGATGACTTCTCCTGTGCTTGTTGTATTGTAATCATAGGTGATACTACCAGAAACACCGCTACTCACTTGAGTTAACCGACCAGCTGAATCGTAAGTATAAGATACTGCCGTATTATCTGGATAAGTTAGTTTATCCATCAATTCGTCGCTGTCCGTATAACGTATCGTATAGGTGCGATTAAAGGCGGTCTGGCTATCCATACGATTAAATGCATCGTACGTATACTCAATTTCTCTGTTGTTGGCTGTTCCCGATCCATTACTATTCGTCAGCGTAAGCAATAGTGAGTTATGTGGGTCATACTCCCTGGTTTCTTTGTTGGTTACACTTCCGGAGGAATTCTTGGTAGTAATCGATTGTACGTCATAAAATGGTGTGTACACATACTCGTGACGATTGCCAGACTTATCTACAAATTGTTTGACATTACCTACTTCATTATAGCTGAATGTCTCTTGAGCACCGGATGGCACATACTCTTCCTTCAATTTTAGAGACAGTGAATTGTACCCATAACGAGTCGTTAAGGTATTGTTCTCATTTAACGTTACCAGGTTTCCTAAAGAGTCATATCCATAACCATAGACATTAGACTCTGGATCAATTATATTGATTGGCTTGCCACGCAGGTCGTATTTATATTGCCAGGTTCTACTTTCACCAGATTGAGATGTTTCCTTCTTTCTCGTTGGATTACTAAAAGCATCATAATCAAATTCAGTAATCACTTGCTGCAGCCCGTCACCTGTTTTAGCTAGCTGCTTTGATTGATTTCCATAACGATTCGTAAATATATATTGTTCAAGTCCGTTTGGTTGTCTTTCGACGGTTGAACTTTCTGGAATGTACTTGGTCCCGTAGATACTTACATTTGTGCGTGCGTAGTAGGTTGTCCCAATTGGATCAGTCTTCGAATTGAGTGAACCGTCAGCATTGTATGAATACGAGATTTTTCGTTCTGGAAGCGCATAAGGATAAGACTTATCCAAGTGCTTTCCATCAATCATGTACTTGTTAAATAGTAGTGGTCGCTCTTGACCGTTTGTACCAATTTGTGCTTGGTACTCAGTATCCCCAAAAGGGGTAAACACCGTTACAATTTTCGTATCGTCGGGTAATAATTTGGTAACCTTTCTTTTTGAATCATCGTACTCATACTGTGTTATTCGGAAGTCTCCATTACTTGCAACAAATCCTTCGTACTTCATGCGCCCGAGTAAATCGTACGAATATCCAACCTGACTGCCGTCAGGGTAACTTTGGCTTTTTAATTGTCCAAGATCGTCGTATTCATACATGGTTGTCAAAGCTGTTTCACTTTGACCAGTAGCCAATTTAACTTGAACAATTGCTGTTGTTGGATGCAAACCAAAACGATCATATGCCGGGAAAGTCTTCGTCAATGTTTTTTGTTCAGCACCGTAGCTAGTCTCTTCAAGCTTTGAAAGTAACTTATTCTGATACGTATAGTTTCGGATTACCTTATCAGTGTATTCTTTTCCCGGATACGAATCCTCAATTGTTTCACTTTCTAATAAATGGTCAGCATTATACGTATAAATCGTCTGCTTGTAATGATTTGGGTTGTCATTAGCTTGAGATTTTATAGCCGATGGTAGTCTAAATCCCGCACTTACATTTAAATATTCCCAAGAGGTGTCATTTCCTTGCGGATCCTCTTCATACGTGATATCTCCATAGTCATCGTACTCTCGGTAAGTCTCGTTAGCATAATTATCAATTTCAGAATCAGATGGTCGTACTACAGTATTGTGTAGAAGATAGTTGTACACATTTTGATTTACTGATGTTCCTTGAGCATCAACGAAAGTCTGCTCATAATTTGGCTTTACATTATTATTCTGATAGTGGTAGCTAGTATAAGTAATTGGGATATATTTATACTGCTTACCACCATCATTTAAAACTGTTCCGGGAGCTGCAGCCGTCTGTTTCACAAGGCTAAGTAAATGGTTACCTTGTGGGTTTACTGTATAAGTATTTTCAAACAAATAGCCTAATTGGCCAGTTGGTTGCTCCTTTGAAACGATTCGATCTCCGTTACGACTTGCGACCGAAGCTAGTCGTAGAATCATCGATTTCGGTACTTTCCAAATTTCAGGACTAACCATTTCATAATTTCTACTAAATGAGGTTTGATATACAGCCGAATCAACTGGATTTGGATTCATCGGCATATATGAATAAGTAACGGATGTTACTGGATGATATGAAATATAGGAAATCGCATAATCATCCTGATAGAGACGTACGACACCCCTTTGTAACATATTAGCGTTAGGATTATAGGTCCCATATTTATAATTCATTTTTAATCCTTGTACTGGATAGGACGCTTCTTTTAACAACAGGTATTTGATTTCGTCTCGGTATTGATTATCACGATTAATATAAGTCTGAGAGTCTATACCGTTATTATCATTCTTAGGTAGATCATAAGATCGATTGTAGTTAAACTCTGCTTTCCCAAGAATGTTTGGATCGTGATATTGATATTCTGAAACGATTTTCGTTTCATTAATTGGAGAAATTTCAGTTACCCGATCTAACTGAAGATAATCAGTCATGGCGGTCATGTCATAATGAATATGCTTAATTAAGTTTTGCTTCGAACTATCCGAATAAACTTCTAAATCAGAGATCCCACCATATGGACCATTTTTTCTTAAAACGACAACACGACCTACGCTATCAGTAATTTCAATATTAGAATTAGTACTTGGAATCCAGTACTTAATTTTATCTCCTTGAGGGTTAGATTTGGTGATCGTTACACTTCCACCATTTTGGGTTTCCAAGTCATATATATACGTAATGCCATTTTTGATTAATCTTGCATGGAGTCCATCCGAGTCGTAAGTAAAATCCAGCCCCTTATAAGGGTAATTCTTCCACCCACTTAACCCATTTCTCTCATAACTTGTACCGTCATCTAAATTTATGAACCATTTGAACCTGGTGAATTCAAACCACGCTGTGTCAGCTGAATAACGCTCACTGTCTCGAAAATTTTCATAAGCTGTCGTCAATTCTTGCGAAATGAAAGAAAAGCTCGGTATGTTAAAATCCCAACCTGCTGCGAAAGGGATTTCGTCATTTGCGACTTTCTTTTTATACGTTACGTTATCATCTTCGCCGTAACCCGGCCATAGAACCTTACTGTTCATAGAATGGTAGGATCTTTGCAAAACCAAATCCAGTCCATGTTTTCCCTCGAGCACGAGGTCTGTTTCTACAACATTTGCCTCACGGTATAAATCGTTTACTGGATTAGCCGAGTTTTCAGTCGCGTAATTCCATTTCTGTTCTTTCTCTGTGTACTTTACCTCAGGGGGTACTGAGCTGGTTAATGCCTTTACTGTCCCCGTGCTTGAATTTGACTTCCACTCAGAGTAAATAGTACCGATCGCTGGTGTAAGACTCTGAATTTTAGCAAAACGCTCTTGGGGAAGAGCCTCGATTTTCTTCATCACTTCGATGTCTTGCCACTTTGATGTTTCTAATCTTTCCTCATGAGAAAGAAATCTATCAAGGTTGGAGTAGAAATAAGAAGCAATTTGTAAGGTAGTTCGATCGAACTGGTGATAAATTTCAATCGCATCAGCTACTGGTAGTTGATCCCAGGACATCTCACGAATTTCATCATCTGTGAGATCAGGAATTTCAGATGGATCTTTATCTTCGATCTGATTTTCATTTACTTCATCAGCGACCCACTCAACTGTTGATTTTACTTTTTTCTTTTTTACTTTTGCTTCGGATTGCGAAGTTATCTTTGAACTCCCCTCTTCAGCAAAAGCAGCTGCAGGAGAAACGCTACTTAATAACAAGCTTAAAATCAATAATAAACTCAGTACCTTTCTGTTCATGTTACCCTCCCTTTGTCAATGAATTTGAAGCGATTAATGTTTTACTTTGCTTTTCAAATTACCATTGGCGTCATAAGTAAATTCATATAATATTGCGCCATTTTTAGTGATGGATATTAACCTGTTCTGGTTATCATATTCGTAGACATATGTCCCCACCGGGTTCTGATCAGTGAAATCAAAACTGAACATTCCAGAAATGATATTGGCCGTTGCACCGTTGATTTTGCTTTTTTCAACAGTTATGAATGCATTAGCTACGTCATTTTGATTGGTATGACTAATTGCCTTTCCGTTAAATGCGATAGTGAATTGAGTGTCACTGTCTCTTGTGACAACAAGTGTTAGCCCTGCAGGTAGATTTGTAATAGATACCCCTGCCGAAAGATCTGCCGCTAACACCCCGTTTTCAACAGTCACTACCATCTTTTCGTTTATAGAACCATCGTTAACCTGTGACTCATGAATGATATTCGTAGATAGATTTAATGTTGCAGTAGGATCCATAAAATCAAAGGTAACCAAACCTGATGTTACATCAGAAGTAGCACCGGTAATTTTGGATTGAAGTACGGTAACAGATGCATTTGTTACATCGTTCAAATTAGCATGATTAATAGCCTTTCCTGTGAAAGACACTGTAAGCTGTGTATCACTTGCACGAGTAACATTAATTACAAGGCCTACTGGGAGATTGTTTACTCGAACTCCACTCGCAACGTCTGTGGTAAACGTTCCTCCTGGTAATGTGACCAATAACGTATCTGTGACAGCACCATCGTTACTTGGAGCCTCTACTACTTTGTATTTATCAAGTTGTAACGAAAGGTTAGTTTTCACAGTAATCGTATTGCTAGATGCTACATTCCCAGCTGCATCTTTTGCTTTTACAATAAAGCTATAGGATGTATTGGGGAGTAACTGTGGTATCACGATTGTGCGGTTAGCAGTCGTCGAATTATATACCCCATTAACATATACATCGTACCCAGTTACACCAACATTATCTGTTGAAGCTGTCCAAGAAAGTGTCACCGTTGTATCGGTTTTTGAGGGTGATGACAAAACTGGAGCAGTAGGAGCTTGAGTATCTGCAAGTGTTCGCGCAAGGGTTGCGCCACTTGTCCGAGTGTTTCCAGCTGCATCTATCGCTTTAACATTGAAATAATAGTAAGTGTCCGGTTGTAATCCTGTCACAGTGTATGTTCTTACATCAGGTGAAACCGTCGCTAACAAAATTTGATTTGTTGTACCTTGATTCACTAAATAGCCAACTACACCAACATTGTCAGTGGACTCTGTCCATGTTAGGACTGCAGATGTAGATGTTACTCCTGAGATTGTTAATACCGGTGCTGAAGGTGGTAGGGTGTCTGTACCAGTCGTTGTCACTCGAACTTGATTACTTGCAGAGGTATTTCCAGCGGCATCTTTTGCCTTCACTTGGAAATAATATGTCTTTGCAGAACCTAAAGTCGTAATATTAAGGCTTCTCTGTGAAGAAGCAACACTTGTATACAACGAATCATCTCTGTAAATGTCATACCCAATCACACCTACATTGTCTGATGAGGCAGTCCAGCTTAAGGTCACATTGGTATCCCCAATATTTGAAGCCGTTAAAGTGGGGGCAGTAGGGGGTTGAGTATCTGAAGGACCTTTCACAGTAAACGTTTTAACTAACGAATCTACCTCTCCTTCGTCCGAAATACCTACTACTCTACAATAGAGTGTAGTATTAGGAGCGACATTAATCGTGTTAAACGTATAGGAGGTATTTGATACATATTTTTTTACAAGGTTAGCATTGTCATATTCTGTCCCAATCCGAACCTGGTAACTCAAAAAGGTCCCCGTCCACGATAAAGTAACATTTCCACCTTTTTCTACCAATGTTGGAGTCACAGTTAATACCGGGGCAGCCTTCCTAGCAAGCAAAATTACAGCCTGATTTTCTGATTCATTTCCTGCAATATCTACAGCTCTAGCTTTAACAGTCTTGGACAAATTTTCAGCACTGTCGCCAAGTTCAACTAAAATATTGCCATCATATTTCTCCCAAGCGCCGTCATCTATCTGATAGTATTTTTCAACCGCGTCCTCAGGATATTGTATGTCAAGCAGCTTTTCTACTCCGACATCACTTTCCAATTCCTCTACTTCTTTAATAGTCGGTTCAGTTGGCTTTTGAGTGTCAACTATGAACTCTATTTCCGCTACTGTTGATTCACGTCCCTCTTGATCCATTGCCCACACTCTTAAAATATGTTCACCATCTTCAAGAGTCTCGTCCATTTCAACTTTGTGAGTCTTAAACTTCTGTTTAGATCCATTTGCTTTCAACTTATCGATAACGAAGGCTTCGTTGGAGTCTACCTGAGCATTAATCGTGAGTTCGTCTCCTTTATTCATCCCTCTCACGTTTCCTGAGAGCTGAATGTGGTTTCGCCCTGTCATCCTAGAGAAATACTTGTTATGAGGTAAGTCTGACAATTTTAATATCGGAATCTCTAAATCGGCTTCCTCCGGGATTTCTTCTCCCTGCTCAACCTGGCTTTGATCATGCTTCATAACCCCTACTTCCAGTTGGGTAGTTTGGTTTGCTTTTGCATTACTTAAGGGAAAAGCCGTCATGTTTCCCATTAATAAGCCTGCTACTATCAGTCCCTTTAACCACCTGCGTTTTTTAGTCAACCCAATCACTCCTTTTTCTATTTAGGTACAAAATTTTGATAACTCTTATATAGACTCCCCCTCTCAAAACAAAGAAAACTATATTTGTACAAACATGTAGAATATTGTAAACTAAATTTCATTTTCTAGTAAATACCATTTCTTTATGTTGAATATTTTTTAATTATATGGAATTTTCCGTTTAGATTTTATTGTGTGACCTTTTCATGCCTACTTGAAAGATCTTTGTAAATAACATTCTCAATAACCAATAAGTTATGGTACAATAGTCACGGATAATAGTTTCACTGCCTTACTTCACTGCTTATAGTAGTGAAGTCTTTTTATGTGAAAATGATCCTTCCGAGATTGACGGAAGGATCAGAGATCAATCAATGTACTGGCCATCTTTATACATAGTTCGTCAACCTTTGTATTATCATGGCAACCTAAACAGCGATGAAAAGAACGATCAGAGGCAACTATTCCTCGAAGAAGAGAACCGATTGTTCGAGCTTTATTCACATACACATCCTTTCAATTTTACGGTTTTGGTGGTGCCATGCCACTCCACTTGGAGATTTAGCGCCGCTGAAAGCTCCCGGGCCGGGGCATACGAAACACCCGACTCGATTGTCTCAGTCAGATCTTGGCCGCTCACTTTCACTTGTTTGGTTTCAGCGCACCACTCGACCTTTCCACCGAATGCTTCTGCAACAGCACGAACAGGGAGATGGGAAACTCCGTCCTTTAGGTATCCTTGAGCAGGTAGGTGCACTCCGTTGATCTCAATTGATACTTTAACCACATTTGGTTGATTTTTCTGTGGATTCCCTGTGAGTATCGTCTGCACATCGCCCTTGAATTTCTCCCACGCTTTCTCAGCTGATTGACCAAAAAATCGCTCGGCAAAGCTATCAGTAACGAAATACGCCGGGCAGTTCTTCCCTGTGATATCGTAATGACGCCAGAGGTGATCCACTCCCCAGCCGTATCGTTTCAGGATGTCCGTTGCGAGCTCCAGCGTGGTTTGGTACATCTTCTGGAAATCACCGTCCTTGTTCACGCACATTTCAATCCCGATCGTGCAGTTGTTAGGGTAGGAACTGAGGCGCTTGAGTGCGTCCGTCTTGTACAACTTGGCACCGACATGATAGCCCATCTCATTCTCCGGCAGGCATCTGACGATCTGCTTATCGTCTACGCAGTAGTGGGCGCTGGCTTCTGTAGTAGGCCTGTCGAAGTAATTCCGGTTAGCCACGGCATCGGCTCCCTTCCCTTCGTTGGCAGTCCAGTGAATAACAAGGCCCCGGGGAGTGATCCGTGTCCCGGGGCGTGCAGTTTTATTGGTGATCAACATGTTGATGATTTTCATGTTTACTTCGTCTCCTTTCGTGCTGCCCGTTCTGCCTTCGCTTTGATCTCAGACCCAACGAGGCTAACAATCGACTTTGGAATAGGCCAGCCAGCCCGATGTGCATTTGCCGTAAGGCTTGTCCATGTGTGATAAATGAGGCCAAACGTTACACCGAAGAAAAGAAAACCAGGAGTACCCATTACCCGGTCTAACAAGTTTGCAAGGGCCGGCAATGTTACCAGAAACAATGTTCTCGGAATACGACCGAGTCCATATTCAGATGAATAGGTTTTGTCCTTCTTGGCCGCGTGGATTCCAGTTACCCAATCAAGTGCGATCATAAAAAGCAGAACCACTAAGATATCCTGACGGTTACTTCCATAAAGATACTGAAACCATGGTGCTACCATAGCACCGATTGTAGCTGCCCATCCGTTCGCCGGGGTTGCTACATTATCTAGGCTCTGTAGAAATTTCATGTGCTCATCTTCCTCCTCACCCCCTTGGGGCAAACATAAAAAGCCCCGTTAGGAACGAGGCGCACTGTCAGTCATGGTGATAAACAAAGTCCCCTAGGATTTCTCCTAGGGGTGGTTACTATCATCTGCGCTATTAAGGCCGATTGAGAACAAAACCATGTACCATTGACTTATTACCGGCTTTGTCGATCACCACTACAAAAATCTCATACGAACTGTCTTTATCCAAGCCATTGATGTTTATGACTTCTTCAGTATTGGCATTTAGAGAAGCATTACCACTTAACACCAAATGTATATCATCAATATCTGTTCCAGCAATAATTTGATTCTCTGAAGGGCTTGAGGAACCTTTTACCAGAACTACGAAATAAGCAGTGGTATCTTCATCTGTTCCAAGCAATAGGTTAATAGAATTTCCCAAATCATTTTTTACGTCAGGATATTCGTCCAATACAGTGGGGGCGGTTTTATCAATCGTAAAAGTAACCGTGGTTGTATTACCTGATTGGTCTGTTACTACGAGAGTATGCCAACCTTCTGCATTTACCAAAGTACCTGACACAAAAAACGGCTTGCCATCAAAGGTTGCGTTGCCTTCTGTAAAGATAGGAGTAACACCTTCTGGACCATATGTTGCACCATTCGTGACTCCCGTTACAGTCGGTGGTGTTGTATCGCTATTCTCGACTTATTCCCTTCTGTTTCTGAGGTTTTCGTTCGAGCCTACACCGTGCGGGCGACTTTCATCGCACACGGCGTTCCATCAACGGATAAAACGGACTCCTTTCTAAAGATTCATACAATGGGCAAATAGAGTTTACACCAAATAGTAATTTTTTACTAGCTTCTACTATTTTCAACAAAATTTGATATAAGGGAGCGCCACATGGTAACTCACCACAAAAAAGAGCCCTCTCCATTTTGGAAAAGGCGTTACACTTGCGGTGTTCCTTTTGAGCTCAATCCGATTGCTTCCAGATCGCTTTTTACAGCCGGTTTCAGGTTTGCAGGTACACTTTCGTATGTGCGGCGTCCTGCGACAATCAGAGCTACGTAAATCGCTACCATGATATCACCTCCTTTCAAAGAGACGAGCCAGATGCCAATCCTAAGTGGTAGCGTTGTCAGCATCGAGCATCGCCTGCACTTCCTCCCGCAGATTGGCTGGTACCGATTCAATTGTTCTGCGACCGGCTTTGATCAGGTTGTAGTAGATAGCAACCACTATACAGCACCTCCGTTTGGATTCTGCAAAGCTAGGAGTTGTTCGTAAACATCGGCTAGAGCTTCCATCGTGTTCAGGTTATTCTCCTGCTCTTGTGACAGCTTATCCTCTAGTTCTTTGATTATGTCTGCTGGTTTGACCGCGAACTGGGTAAGTACGATCTGGTCGACGAGGTCTTCCTTGTGGCGTTGAATAATCGCCGCCGCGTTTGCGTCTAGGATTGGCGCAAATCCTGGTTCGAACGGGTCATGGTTTTGCAGGAAGGTTGCACCGCCTACTCGCAGGACGTAATACTTCGCTTCAACTACGCCCGTCGGGTTCTCGATTTGAACGCCGTTGTACTTCTCCGAAAATTCCCGTACCTCGATGGATACGGGTAGATTTGCCAGGAAGTCGTCCAGAATTTCCTGGGTGCATGTCAATACTACGCCTTTATAGTTCATGTTGTTTTCCTCCTTTAGTTTGCTGCTAGCCAGCCTAGCAAGGCATCCAGTCCGTCTATTTTTCGTGGCGTGTATTCGTGGCATAAAGATTGCACCACCGAGCTGCTATAGCCCGCACCCCCGAATGTATAAATTTTGTCGCCAACTAGTGCAGGCATCATACCAACAGCTTGCTCCCAAATTGTAGTCGTTCCGAATGTCCACTTGTTTTCCACTACATTGTAAATATGAACATTCAAAATATCGTTTGTGTTTACAAAATCATCGTATCCCCCGAATAGATAAGCATTGTCACCAATACCCATAGACGTGTGCCATCTACGGTTTCGTGGCATGTTTGCCGCTGGCGACCAACTGTTGGTGGTTGGGTTATACAATTCGGCGGTATAGTCGTTATCGCCAATGCCGCCGGTAGCAAGCAGTTTTCCACCTACCGCAGCTAATCCATTACCGTTCCTTGCCTTAGCCATTGACGCTTTCGTAGCCCATACGTTTTTGGATGGGTCGTATTGATACATAGGCAGTTTATTGTCACCCGCTACATATATCATCCTATCGTTAGGATTATAGGCCACCCCCGGCCCCCTCATAGCGACGGGCATGAGCGCTTTCGATGTCCAGATGTTTGTTGTTGGGTCGTATTCGTAAATCAGATTACGCTCGTCCCCGCCCATACTGCCGATTGCGCCGCCGATGGAATAGACTTTTGTCAGGGAAGCACAAAACCCTCGACTCTTGAGGCCACCCGGCGAGCCGTCTTTTACTGCGTAGGTATCGGTGGTGGGGTCGTACTCGTAATGATTGGCTACAATTGTGCTGGATGTTTCCCCAGCAAAAACGTAAGCCTTTCCGTTCACCCCGCCCGCGCCGCCATTCTTGAAAGCGAGTGGCATGTTTGATTTCTTGATTAGGATATCGTCGCTTACTTTAATCGACTTCGCCAGAGCAAAAGCTACAGCGTCCATTAACCCGTCACCGCCTTTGTTACGCCGGACAGTTTACCGCTGGTGTACGCCAGGGTCTTTGTGACCGTTGTCCCGCCTGCGACTTCCTGCGTAGTTGCCAGGGTACCATCCCCGTTGTAGGTTAGATTCGTCGTTTTTACAGCTGTAGCCCCGTCCATTTCCTCGACCTTCGTCAGCTGGTTTCCTGTGTAGGTAAGGACCAGGGAACGGGTATCGGTTTGCAATTGTACTGCCTTTGTTTTGTTTACGTCAGTATTCGCGGTCCCTTTTAGCTGGTACTGCGAATGTGGATCAGCGGCGCTTAGATGCGCTGTGAGGTCCGAAGCCAGGGCGAAGCCAGTTTTGTCCGTTAAGGTAGTCTGGTTTGAATATGGTGTCAGGTCAGTTACACCATAACTAATAGACCAACCGTCACCTTGAGTCAGCGTTGGTGCTTTGGATACATCTACTCGTGAGACGCTGATTTTTGCTTCTGGAAACGTATCCGTTACATTGCCGAGAATGATAACTATCTTTCCGCTTGCATCCCGAGCTGCCCTTACAGTATGACGAAAGCTGCCCTGCATCAGGTAGCCAGGGTTTAGTATTGTAGTGGTCCCATTGCTGTATAAGCCGACGACCAATTCAAACGATGCGTTTGAGTTATAGCAGTATCCTTCGATCTTCGCACGAACCGCCACGCTTGTATTGATCGGCGTGTTGATAACGATCGCGCCTGTGGCAGAAGCCTGGGCACTATGAGAGGCCACATTGAGGAACGTGTTGAAGTTCGCTGGTCCCGTAAACGCGAGTCTGGAACTGTTCATCTCCAGATTTCCTGTCATCTTACCCCCTGCTGCGGGTACTGCCCCGACGTCCGAAGCGCTTGTTTTGTGCGGGTTCGTCTGGGATACGTGTGCCGATAGGTCCGAATCCAGTGCGTAACCAGGATGCGGGTCCGTGGCGTTGATATGATTAGTCAAATTCGTCTGGACTGCATCCGCTTTTGCCTGCGCTCCTGCATGTGTTTCTTTGGCATTCCATGCAGTACGCTCTGCTGCCGTGACGTGGGAGACTGTATCGGCAATGTGGTTCGAGAGATCCGTCCACAGCTGTTTAATCGTTTTTACCGGCGTCGTTTTCCAGTCGGCCTCTCCTGTAACGGACTTGAACAAGTACGCAAAATAGGAAAAGAACTTCGGCCACTTTGCGGTGTTGCTGGACGGCACCTGTGTTTGATCCACCGTAATGGTATCGGAAAGAATGTTTCTCCTGTCTGTATAAGAAAGAACTGCTGACGCGTTTGTCGAGAAATACCACAAAGGGCATACAGAGTCCGCAACAGCCTGGGACGTGCTTTTCTTGATCACGCCATCTGTATCGAGATAGATGTACTGCCCTTGGTTCGCATTCAGCACGATCGACCCTGCAGGGATGGAGAACCTTTGACCTTTAACGTAGGCAACGCCCGCGGCGTAGTTGGCTGTGAGTCCAGTGTACGTAAAGGTTAGCCCTGAAACTACGAAGCTGCCGCCTAGCTCATTAGCCAGGTCCTTCACAAGCTGGTGGGCATCAGCAATCCCCTGCTCAATTCGAATATAGTCAGTCTCCATGACAGGATCATCGGGTTTCCAGTTCGTCTTAGCTTGGTAAGTCATGCTGTTCCTCCTCGCACTTCGATGTTAAAGGTAAAGTCCTGCTGTTGTGTGGCTGGCATCGTCAGGTTTACAGCCTTATCGATGATGACTTTGCCGTCGGCGGTCTTCAGCTTCAGATTTGTAATGGCCGTTACGTTCTGTACTGTCTCGGTTCGAACCGTCACGACTTTGCCCGACACGGTTACGGACAGAACAGGAATTGATGTCGTGTTATTAATCAGAACGGTGGTTGCCCTGGCTTGAATGTCCTGAGCAACCAGCTTGAGATAATCATCTGCGATCATAGCGCGATTTCACTTCCCCTCATCATCGGCGCAAGTCCGACACGCATTGCTCGGACCTTTCGGTACCGTTTCGTCGCCATGGTTACGGTGTCAACCAGCTGTATCGTCTCCGATCCCGTAAACGAGAGGTCGATCCCCACAGCGTGAACAGGCCGAATCTTCTCGAATGACTTCACCAGCTTTGATACATCGACCATGTCCTTTTGCTTGAAGGTGTACCGGATACGCTTCGTAGCGAATACCTCTTCCATCGTGACGACCTTCAGTGTGGAGGCATCCAGCCCAAGGTTACGAAGCACTGCAGGCGTGAAGGACACTCGAGACCAGTATTTCTCCTTGATTGCTTGCCGCCGCTGTACGTCGGGCGTGAACTGCTTGGTCCCGAAGTAGATCCAGTCCCAGACATCCAGTGAGTATGTCGCCGTCATGGGAAAGAATTGATTTCGCAGCTGCTCGATCTTGGCGATTTGCTCGACCATTTCACTTTCCGCAGCTTCGAAATGGTAATCGGCAACCTGGTTCTCGTACCAGTAGGGCGGGAGCATGCTACGGTATTTCTCTAATATCATGTCGTCACCACCAGTTTGAGGGAAACCACCTGGCTACCCGGCACCGTGAGGTTCGCTGTGCCCCCGTTCAAGGTGTAATTCGTGAAGTCCACAACGCCATCAACGAAAAAGAGCGCTGCAATCTGCTGATAAACTAGCTGCGAGCGCCCTTTCAGGTATTCTTTTATCCGTGCAGTCAGCAGCGTAATGACATCAGCCAATACGGCTCCTTCCTGCAGCGTAAGTTTCACCGATACGGTCAACGTGAACACAGTTGCAGGCAGTACCTTCAGGTCATGCAGTGCGATCCGTTTTTCCTCCAGCGCTGCCCTTACTTGGTCAGCGAAGGCTTGCGTCGCGGGTTGCCCGTTGATATCCGTGATATAGACATCGATGGATTGATCGTTTCTCGCTTTCTCGACCGCTGTCGCGCCGCCTACGCCGTTTATGGCCCTTGCCCAAATCGCGTAATCATTGGCACGCCCATTCCCTTCCTCTGTTCGAGCGCGTTCGATCAACCGATCGCGGTAAGGATCATCCAGTTCTCCATCTTTACGGGTCAAACCAAGAAACGCACCGTGAGCATCTAAAAATACGTCGTCCGCCCAGGGAAGGAACGCCTGCAGAAAGCCGTACTCGAGTAGTTGCTGCTGCTCGCTGATCTCTTCCGCGATCGGGTAAAGCAAATCATAAAAGATTTCCCCCTCCTCCGTTGCTGGTGGAGCTTCTCCCCGGGCCTCTGCGATCGCAACCAACTTATTCGCGAGCCGCTGATAGATTGCGTCAGCCGATTCTCTCAAGATCGGCATTTCAGGTTTTACGATCGTTGCCATGCGTCCACCTCCATTTCTTCTGTTCCCCGTATTCCTTCCATTTGCAAAAAGAATCTGATCCGATTGTCTACAATCCGTATGTCCAGCACTTCTGCGCGGTTTACTTCGCTGTGTGCTTCCAGGGCTTCCTCAGCCAGCGTTTTAATCACCGGGAGAGAGACGAGGGATCTCATCTTTCCTATGTCTGATTGAAAATCGACCCCGTAGTTTTCGGAGTAGATCGCGTACCGGAACCGCTTGGTATTTAAAATCTTGCGTGCCGTTTCTTCCAGGTACTCTTTGTATGTCTGGGTCCGCACGTACCTGCCGTCTGGTCCTTGTATAAACTGCTTGCTTGACCAGTCCAGTCTATACGTCCACGGGATCGGTGCGTCTGCCGACTGTACAAGCTGCGTTTCATCACCGTTCAGCTCAGGGAACATTTACCCCACCACCCCAAGCAAAAGGTACTGACCGTTTGAGCAGCTCAACAAAGCCACTTTTTTTCCGACGTCCTCCGGTCGCCAGCTCGTAGGGTTTAATTTTACGAGTTCATCGGGTTCCAGTGGGGTTGGATCCTCGTCAAGCTTGACGGATAGAGGCGACAAGGAAAGCAGCGTCCCGAACTCGCCTTGTGTGTCTGTTACCCCGTCCCGGGCACCCGCAAAAATTTTACTGAGTGCTGTCTGCATGGCTATGTCCTCCCTTCCAGCTGTAAGTCCATCGTGTACTGTCCGCCCTTCCAGCGTGCGTTGCAGCTCGTGACGATCCAGTCGGTTACCGTCACATTGTCTTTCTCCAAAATTTTGATAAGCCAGCCTGCGCGCAGGCGAGCAGCGTTGTCGTCCTCGTGCTTGACGGTTATTGAGCGCGTTTTCGGGATCTTAGACAGATTCGCCAGCTGCTTGCTTGCCAGGGAATCGAGGCTCTTTTCCTCGCCAGCATCGATGACGGTTTCCATACGTCCGATCTGCTTGATCAGATTCGCGTTTTCTTTCGTCACGCTGCTGGCGACCTGATCGTCTTTGTATTTCTCGACCGTCACGACCGTGTAAACCTCTTCGATGCTCTCGCCTGTAGAGCTACTTTCCAACATGTTTGCCCTGAACATGGGGACTACGCTGTTTGCTCCTTCAGGCAATACGGACAATTTATCACGCTGATGCTGCACAAAGTACCGGAATCCTGTTTTCTCGTAAGCCTGCTCTGTGAATGATGTGAACAGGGATGTGAAGGACTGCGGCGATATCCGCTCTTTGACGGTGAAGCCAAACGCTGGACACGTAAAATTGATTCCAGTCGCTTTGATCAAACGCTGCAGCTCTGTTCCAGCGTCCCCGTTCACTTTTGTTCGAGGTGCAGGATTCTTTTGTAGGTACCAGCTGAGCTCGTAGGCAGTCGCGGTCAAGTCCCCGGTTTTGTCATCTCGTAATGGGTTGATAATTGGGCCGTGAAAGAACTGCTGTGATTCTTTCAGCTCGTAGCCAGAAAAGAGCATCAAAAAACCCGCCGACTGTAGGGGCGGGGCATCCTTGATCCGGATATCTAAGTTTTGCGCAATCTGGCCACGTGAGGATGACCAAGACAGTTCCATGGACGGGGAAGTCAGGTCATAACGCGTTGATTCTTTTCCGTAAATCACTTTCATACTATCACGTCCCGATCGCTCGGTTGACACTCGCCAGTTTCCGATCAATCCGCTCCCGCTGCTGTTGAATGGTCTGGAACGCAGGACTTACCAGAGAGTTCGAGCTGCTTTTTTTTGCCTTCTTTCCGCTCGTATTGGGCCTAGCCGCCTTCGGCATGGCAATCACACTGGCAGGACTCAGTACCTGAGTTTGATTGCTCCATGACACGTATTCCTCTTTGACAAACAAAGGGAGCTCGATACTCCCATGCCAGTCCACGTTCTTCCCTCTGAAACGACCATCACAAGATCCGATAATCACATTCCAAGCGAGGTCCAATTCATCAATTGTAAGCAGTGCCTCCGATCCTGTCAGCCGATCCAGCCCGGCCAGCCACGGACGTGGACCCTGATATCCTTGCACCTCAATGAGTGGAGAATCGAAATCTCCCGGCAGGAAAAACTCGAAGGAAATAGACTTTGGCCGCCGTCCTGAAATCCGATTTCCCGTGATCAATGTAATGGACGTCGTGCTCTCAATGTCATTCCCATACCCTTTAATCTCGATTTCTCCGGGTGTTACGGGAAAGGTAAGGCGGTATTGCCCTTGCAACCGAATCATGATGGAACACCCCCGCGTGTCTCCATTGCGTCAATCAGTGCCTTTTCAATGATGTCCTTTACCTTTTGGCTCACAGAGGGATTGTCGAGCAGTCGTAACATCGTTGGCACATCCTGCAGCACCCCGTCTGCGTATAATGGTATCGATAATTGTGGGATTGTGAGAGAAACTGACCTCGGTTTCTCCTCTTGTGGTTTGACCGGCGGAACAACGGGAATCGGTGGCCCAAGTACGGGTGCTGTCGGTCTTATTTGATCCCTTATCTCTGGAGGAATCGGTTTATGAATGTCAGGCGGCGTGGCTGGAGCATCATTCCACCAAGACTTCACCTTATCAAACATCGCTCCACCACCGAATGCACCTGCAATACCCCCAACAATGCCACCTATAGCAGTACCAACCCCTGGAACTATTGATCCAATAGCAGCGCCCGCTGCCGCCCCTCCCCATCCGCCAAGGGCCTCTGAACCTACTCTCCCAGCCATGTCGAGCTTGTCGTCAGCTGTTAGGATTTGCCCTGCTCCAATTGCTGCACCAACGATCGGGAGTTTTCGGAAAAGACTACCCCCTAAAGACTTTGCTCCTTCCCATGCACTTTTCACTCCGGGGAATATAGAGTCACCTTTTGGTAGTAATCCACCGAGACTCTTCAGCTTGTCCAGCCATCCGGCTTTAGCAGGCACATCTACTACCGTGTTCTTCCCAAAAGCCATGTCTGCCGCTTCTTTTGATGTTAACCAGTTCTTTTTGCGTGGCTCCTCTTTTCCCCCGCCACCCCAACTCAGCGGGTTCCACCACTTGCGCTTTCCACCCTTGCCCCCTTGCCCTTCTTGTCCGGGCCATCAGGGAGATCGATGTCAGGGACGTCACCACCAAGTCTTTTTCTAATCATATCTGAAGGTAAAGATAAAAGGCTTCGAGCTGCTTTTTTCGTCGCTGCCCACAATCCCCAAAGTGCTAACGAAGCAGTACCTACAACTCCGACAAAAGCAATTGCTGCTGTTTCTTTTGGGAGTGAGTCAAGAAATACTTTGAAGTCTTTTATGCGCTCTGCGGCCCATTTAATAGCTGGAGCAAAATCTTCTGCAATTACAAATCCGAGGCTCGTCAATTCGTTGGAAAGCATAGTTTTCGCTTCCAAAAATCCTCTTAACGGATCATTGTCCTGAAACGTTTTGAATGACTGGTCCAACTTCCCTTGATAATTAAATTGACTGGCGTCCGCCATCCCGATTCGACCTGCTGCTTGCAGCAAAGGTGCGTACGCTTTTGCGATGTCTTCCCCTGGTCCTGCCCCTAACTCATTCAATAACTCCTGTCGTACTTTTTGGTCCTGTATCCCACCAAATGTCTGGAGTAACGCCGCGACCGCAAACTGATTGTCAGCAACACTATCAGAATGGATGGCAGTTGAAATCGTCTTTGATTCAGTTTCCGCTCGTTTTTGTGCCTTTTCTGAATCCATCCCTTGTGCTTCATATGCAGTTTTTAGGACGTTGACCATGTCCCCTTGTTTATCCAACTTTATGGTTGATTCTTTCAAGGAATCGAAACCTTTATCAATTGACCAAAGGTCATTCATTTCTTTTGTAAGAGCTGCCAATTTTTCAGGTGTATCCAAAAACTTAGTGACCTGAGTAGAGTATTCCACGATCGAATCAAGGGCTTCGCCGCGTATATCAGTTGTGGTATTTGCAATTTCAGCAAGAGTATCACCGAATCTACCTACATCGGTAATATCCTTCCAAGCCTGTTGCATAGCGAACATAGTCTTTTGATATTCCTCAACTCCACCCAAATCCGGTCGAATCGCGTTCAATTGCAATGCCTGCTTCGTTATCTCTGTACCGTTACCACTGTCAAAACGTGTGGCCTGTGTCATCAGGTCCTTGATGTAGGTTCTATCTACATTTGGATTAATCATTGAGAGGTCTTGAGCTTGCCTCTGAAATCGCGATAACTCTTCGGGGGTATCTCCCAGTAGAGCACGTCGTGCATTTGCTTGTGTTTCTAGAGTAAGTTGATCGAGTAAACCAGCACCTCCATAGGCTGCTATTCCACCAACCACTCCGCCAGCCATAAGTGTGCCGCCAGCCTCAGCCGCTTCAACTTGAACTTTTGCTTTTGTTCCATCGAGAGCTTTAATTTCTTGTCTAACAGCTGCAATTTCACGTCTCGCCTGGTCGTCAATGGAGACCTTTGGCATTGCCCTTGTGGTATCTAGCCCTCCTAATTGCTTTTTCAAATCTTGTATTTCTCGCTGCATCTTATCAATTTCCCGATTGAATCCACGGGCGCTCTGCTCTGCTGCCTGTTTCATCTTTCGCATTTCCTTGATCATTTCTTGTGTCGCGTCGTCAAGTTGCAGCATTTCCTTAGCTGCATTCTTTGTCATCTGTGCCACTTTCGTTAACTGTGGTGACAGTTCATTCTTCGCTTGAAGATAGGCAGTAATTCCAACCACAGAGCCCATACTTTCACCCCGAACGGAATAAAAAAGACGCCCTATTCGGCGCCCCAACTCATAAGAGAGAATCCTCCCCAAATTAAACCAATTGAAATTACTAAAACTATAATATAACCCAAGCAACCGCTTATCGTTTCAGCGAGCCATCCTTTAAATATCGACCCATTTATCGGTTCGATTCGTTTGTTTACGAAAATACTTTTGATACCTTCTATGAATAACACAAGCATGAAGAACAATCCAACCAAAACTAGAATTAATCCTATAATGCCGCTCAAATTATCGCCTCCCCCCACATTCTACCCCACCTCACTTTTCCAGTCAGTGCAAACAAATCGGGAACAAACGACAATATTCGACTTCCCCCCAACCTTCACTCGCTCGGGAAAAGGGAGAAAGCTATTGCCTGGCCTTCTCCATCTCCTCTGCTTCCACAGCTTGGCAAGCCATGATAAACAGCTTCTGCATGTACAAATCTACTTCGTACTCTACGAGGTCTACTGGTCGTCCTCGTCCGTTAAGGAATGCCCGACAGAGGTGACTGGATTCTCCATCGGTTCGGATGAGTTTTTTAGATCTTCTACGACCTCTTGCTCGGTCTTCACCTTGGCATTCACTTCGTTCACCTTGTCCAGCAGCGACTGGTAGCCGGCTTGGTTATGCTCAAACAACTTCACAGGCAGATCGTACTTGTCTTTCGCCTTATACGCCTTCAGCAGCTCAATGTTATTCCAAGGAAAGTCGTGTTCAGTCGCCTTGACAATCCGGATGTCGTTGTAACGGAACGTATCAAATCTCCCGTTCGCATCCTCGGCCAGTTTGAATGATTGACGGCTTTCGGAGAAAGTCAGCTCTCGGACGTTCCATTCATCCCCATCAATCGAAATAGAGCCAGTCTGACGCTGCACCGGCTCCTGCGCTTTGGTAAGGTATTTCTCCAATTTACTCATGTTCGTTCCCCCTATTCGTCGTATTCAGGCAATTTTTCCAGGAAGTCTGGTTCCAGATTGCTGCGTCCGGTGATGACGTACGTTGCCCGGTCATTCCCCTCTGCCTTTGCTTCCCACAAAGTCAGTTCTTCCGGATCCAAGGAAATTTCCGAGATACGTAACCGCTCTACATTACCCGTTTCTTTATCAACGGCCTCACAAATGATGAAGGGGATGATCGGCGTCTTTCCTCTCACCAGTTGCTCGAGCGCAAAGTATTTCAGATCAGCATCGATAGATGACATGGTTAAGGTGACTTCGATGTAGGTCTCATCGATCACCTTTCGTGTCCCCTTTTGCAGCCGGGGAACCTCGAGATACGTAAATTTTTGTACGGCCTTGCCCTCCATCAAACCTTGTAACGGGTCCCCGTCTTCGTTATAGGCTTGGGCATTCTTTAGGAGTAAGTCACGTTGCGCCATGGTCTATAGCACCTCCCAATCCACATCAAAGTTTTCAATGGCATCCAATGGCTTGGCTGAAAGAAGGAAGCTCCGGCGATCGCCTACCCCGTTTTTCTTGTCCGTAAAGGTCCATCCCGTATCAATGGCGCCTTGTTGCTCCCGGACATTCAGGTACGCTTTTACCGCACCGACAAAGACAGCTCCTCCAAGATCGTTGTTGTCCAGCTTGCCTTTGTATTTCTTCCCTGCTGCCATGAGGTCGTTCATGATTTGGTCAATGGTCATGCTGACACGGATTTTGCCGTAGTCCTCACGCTCATTCGGTCCGATTGTGGACAGCGTGTTGACAGCACTCTCGATGATGTAGACGTCACCGTCACGGGTAGCAAGCAGCGTACCAGTACTGAGCGCGTTCAGTATTTCCGTATGGCCCCAGTCCTTTGCCGCTTTCTTCAGCGGAACAACGATCGCTGTCAGGGATTGATCAGCTGGCGTTGCTGCAATCATGCCAGCTACCCAAGCTGCCCACTGGACGCTGTTGTAGGTCTTGCCGTTGTTGTGTTCACCAGCAATCGCGCTATTGACTACATATCGTGCGTTCATGGAGACAGAACGCTCCGTATGCCTCGTCATATCCAGGTCGTCAGCTTCTTTCCCGCCAATGACCAGCGTGCTCAATTTCTTCGAGAGCGCGCGGCGATCCGAAATGAATTGCTTCGCGGCTGCTTGGACTGCTGCGTCATCAGAAGGCAGGTACAGCGTGTCAAAGTCCGATCCCGAAACAGCATTGAAGATTTTCGTGAAATCGGCTGACGTCAGAGGCGCAGTTCCCGTCATGCCGCCGGTAAACTGGGCATCAGTAGCGTCTGTCACTGTGTCGGTTCCCAGCTTTTTGGCACGTACATAGTTGGACAGTGCCGTCTTCTTCACCAGCTCGTCAGCATCTGCAAACGAGAACTTTTCAAGGACTCCCGTTTCATCTTTGACCTGCAGTTCCTTTTTACCGGGATCTGCCGAGGATGCTGCGATCGTCACGCGGAGGTTATTCCCGTATGTCCCAGGGTAAAGGGCTGCAATCTCGATCGCATTTGCCTGCACATACTTGGCGCTAACCTCGTTCCCATTGGTGACACGGTAGCCGAGGACAGTAGCTCCGCCTGCAGCAGCCAGCTCGACGGTGTCAACGAGTGCGAGCGTCTCTTTATAACGCTCTTCGTATCCAGCCATTTTTATAGCTGTGTTCGGACTTCCCCATTCAGACTGATAAGGAACCAGTACCACACCGCTCTTTGGTTCAACACGCTCCTGCGCTTTTGCAATTAACTCAACAGTGACGCCGGGGCGTTCGCGATTGATGGACATATCTTATACACCACCTTTGTATTCAGATAGCCGCTTTTTGACTTCGCTTTCTGCTATCTGGTCATGGTCTTTAACGTCAAAAAGAGCGCCTGCCACTTCAAACCTCTCGGCTTTTAAGTAAGCTGCGCTCTCGATCCAGTCCCTTCTAGTCCGTTTCAGATCAGAGGGATCTGCTTGTGGGTCTTTGCGTGCCACTAGGACCACTCCTCTTCAAACTCAAATGTGCTGATCTTCTCAACTGGAGCCTTTGGAATGGAAACCAGGTATTCAAACCGGAAGGTGACCTCCGTACGATCTTTCTTATCCGAACGGACTCGTATCGTCGTGTTGTCTATGTTGATGAACAGCCCATCCGTTTTTCCACGGTAGCTATAACGGTCTCGGCGCAATAATTGGCGTAGAGGCTCCGTCGAAATAGATTCGAAAACTTCTTGGCCGCCGATCTTCTTTTTGCAATGATGCAACACGATCCCAGCGTCGGAGATGATTTTGTACGACGACAGAGTGTTGCCTCTTTCGGTTACCTCTTGGGTTTGGATGAACGCAAGTGGAGGCTTAAAATTCCCTGATAGCCATACATTCAAGCTGTCCAGGATGGCGAGATCCGGGTACGCCTCGTTTATCAGATCAATCAAGCAGGATAATTCCCGATTCAATTACCTCACCATCCTTTCTAGCTCAGCTAGCAGCAATTTCTCCAGCAGCGCTTGCATACCGCCTTGGAAATCTTTCAGGGCAATATCAAAATACTTGCGGCCAATGAAGCTACGGGGGCGAACCATGAAACCGCCCTTTGCCTCTCGGTCGTAGATAAACTTCCCTACTCCGTTCCAATATCCGGGAACAAAATAGGGCTTGTCGATTGTGTATCCCTCATTCAGATACTCGGCATAGGTAAGATTGGAACCGACCTCAAGCGTAAGGGAATTGCGGTCGGCGTCGAACTCCCAGACGTTGTTGGGATCTCCTTGAGAGAACGAGTTCCAGAGCGTACCGGTATCAATCAGGTCTTGGCTGCCGAGCTCCTCGATGACGTGATTCATCAACTCTTCCCCAAGCTGATACAGGATTCGCTCAAGTGCCTGTGGCATGTTTCGGTTGAGCTTCTCCAACCGTTTCTGAAATTCACGGAAGTCCACTACTCGGCACCTCTTTTCTCCTGAAGGGCAATTACGAATAAGAGGCGGCGACCAGGCGTAGCGTTAACGACCACAAACTCACCATGCCCCGGCAATTCCAGAACGTCATCCTTCCGAACATCCTCCCTCGGTAGAAAACCGAGTGTGGCTTTGTACTCCCAGGTTACCGGGTCAGCATTCGCTGGACGTTGCCACGACGACTCTACGCCGCGTATACAGCCCATTACGGTTCGGGGGGGTAATTCCACAGGGCTAATTCTATTTCGCCCATCCTGCCCCGTTTCCGTTCGTTTCAGAATGATCGGATCATTCATGCGGTGATTCATAGGAGCATCGCCTTGACGTTTCCACCGTCGCTCGCCTCTGCTGTGAAAGCCATCCACTGCCGCAGCAGGGAATCTACCAGCGGGCTGCCTGTCGTGACGCTTGCCCTTTCGACGGACCATGTGTATCCCTGATCGGACTCGGAAGTTATGCCGCGCGCCTCCGCTCCAAGCGTCTCGTCATTGTCCGTCAAAGCCATTGCCTCAACCAGACGGAAGTGAGCCACTTCCAAACGGCTGTCGTCCTCCACGTACTGGCGTATAGTGAACAACTCGATTCGTACCTGAGCCTCGTCAACGAGATAGGAAAGCCGCTCAGGAGTCATTTCCTGAACGGCCCTCGTACTACTCTGCTCCTTTACTTTCTCCGGCGTCAGCATCGGTCTCACCCTCTTCTGGTTTAGTGGCGACAGTGCCCTCGCCTTTCTTACGAGGAGCGGCTTTCTCTTCCATCACTTCGAAATTGCCGCGCTCCTTCAGCTTCTTCAGCACCTTGTCGTCCTTTACTTCGACCGGTTTGTCTTTCTCAAAACGAAAGCCATAGGCTTGCAGCGAGGCGTTTTCCCCTGTGAATTTAACGAGCATTAAAACTCCACCCCTTCAACGTAGGCAACCGCTGCCGGTTCCTCGAAGATCGGGTCAAAGTCGGAGTGGATCGCGTAGAAACGTTTGTCAGCGTAGATCGCTTCTTTGCCTTCCGTAGTCTTCCGAATCTGCATGGCATAAGTGTGTACCATGACAAAGTTCGGCTGGTACGTGAACAGGATCGCACCTTCAGGCATGTGAGCAACCTCTTCCACATCATAGGAGTTGATCTTCTTCACACCGCCGGTAATCTGCAGCTGTACAGAAGCCGAGTTATCCATTTCGGCCAGCTTCTGGAGTCGTTTGGAATACGTGTTCGGATGCATGAAGTATTTGAACGTTCCACCTGTACGCTGGCGAGTAGGAATCGCGCGTTCCAGTTCAAAGAGAATGCCAGTTTTCTCAGCAGCAGTAATGGTTGCCCAATCGATGTAGTTGCCTGTTGTTTGAGCTAGCTTCAACCATCCGTCATTGATCTTCAGGAAATCATAGTCCGGATCTGTATTCAAAGTGGCGATGTCACCGTTGAAGCCAAGGTCCTGCATGTTATCGCCATAGTTCAATGTCATATGGCGCAAGATAACCTCTTCCGCATTTTGCCCGCGGACACGCTGTGTTTGGCGAATGAATTCTTCAGTAATTTCAAATGGCAGCACAACAGGAGTAACCGAGTAAGGAACCTGTGGGAATGTCGGTTTCTTTGTGTTGGTTGCTTCAGTGTCCTCAATTTTAGAACGCAAGTTACGTCCCGTTACACCGATCTTATCGATTGTACCTTGCGCGGATGTACGGGTTTCGTGACGGATTCCTCTAAGAAAACCAGTAGAATCATACGCCATGTCCAAGAACTTTTCGACTTGTTTGAAGTTAAGAGCCGAAGAGTCGCTCGCGGTTGTAGTCGCAGCTTTGCTAATAATTTGTCCGTTTGTTCTCATGTCTCTTATTCCTCCTTACAACAGTCCATCAAAAGAACTGTCGTCCTCATTTTTTTGAATCTGGTCATCAGCAGGCTGTTGTTGGCTGGAGCCACGTGCGTTTTTTATCAGCTGCACTTCTTGTCCCAAGGTCTCCATTTGTTTGCTGATAGGCTCCAGCACCTTTGCAAGTGCATCTGTCAGCTGGGCGCTGGCCGGATCCTTTTGTTGATCGTCTCCCTCCCCGCCTTCTGCCTTTTTCAGTTCTGCTACTTCTGTTTGAAGGGCAGTCAATTGTTTGGTAATTGGCGACATAGCCGCCTCTACTGCTTTTTGGATGTCCTCTGCTTTCACGTCATCTTCCTCCTTGTCTTCCACCTCAGCCAGAAGGTCTGCAATGGTGGTATGGGCTTGTTTCAATTTGTCCAGACGAGCTGTTGAGATCTTTCGGCCGGCCTTGGCAATCTGTTCAGGCGGTTTTCCTAGTGCCTTGGCGATGTCGTTTGCCCCAAGAATCTCTTGCAGGATGTCTGCAAACTCTTGGATTGCCTCTTTCGCCTTTTCCGGATCGCTTTCAAACTCATAGCGATCGGTCTGCCAGTTATAGCGTTTGATCGTAGACTCAAATGAGCTCAAGGCAGTCCAAAAATTATTGTTCTGCTTGTTACGCTCATACTTGTCTTTGACATCGCCCTTTACTATCCGGGTTAATGCCTTTGCGATGGAATACAAAAGCCCCTTCTCTACCGTTTCATGATCGGTATGCGAAGAGGCTTTTTCGATTTGTTCGCGTTTCCCAACTCCCCACATAGAGAAGCCGGTAATCTCGCCTTTTTCGATTTGTTCCCAAGTATCGTCATCTGTTACCTTTACCCCAGCCACCCAAGAGCCTTTCTTGATCTCCTGATCGCCTAGTTCCATGTCTACTGGTGCGATGTACGATTCCACCACGTACCCTTTGTCGGCATCCAAATCGTGCTGCTTATCGATGTTGTATGTGCTTTGACGTTCCATGAAGCCGTGGGCCGCCTTCTCAATTTCGCCGGCGGTCATTGTATCTCCGTGGGAGTCCTCTTCATCTGGCTCATACACTAGGCCGTAAACAATTTGCTTGGCCTTGTCTGCCTTAGCAATACGGATATCCTTTTGCAGCGCCTCTTTTCCTTCTTCCTTGAGGATTGCAAAGGGTTTTCCATTTGCCCCTTTATCAACGAGGGAAATGTGTGTGATCCTCGCGTCTTTCAGTGCGTACTTTTTCCCCAAATTCTTCACCTCCTTTCGTCTTAGAAAACAGCCTGCATAGTACAACGACAATGCACGATTTGTTTTGCACTTCCTGCTGGATCGCCTGGATGCATCAGCCTTTCACCTCCCACCTTGAACGGCTTATCAATATCGACCTCTTGGCCGTTTGCCTCTTTGTGATCATTCCGCGTGCGCTTGTTGTTTGCCGCCCGCCAGCGCTTTTTCTTCACGAGGCCGGTCTGTTTCCACCCCTCCAACTTTCCACCGTTGGCTGCCGCCGTGGATAAGGTCCGGGAGATGGTAACGGCCCTGGTCATCGTGAACGGCCCCTCTTCCCCGGCTGCTGCTTGCTTACTTACCTCTTTCACTAGGGTTGCACGCTCTGCAGGTGTCTTCCCTACTTCAGTGGCACGCTGGAAAGATCGGAGCATGTGGTCAGCAGATGTGTCACTCATAGCAGGCACCAGCTGCTTTAGCCTCTTAGCAAATTTGGCCGCTGCTTTGTTTTCCTGCTCCCACGTTACGTCTGTATTAATTCCGATGGCTTCGGACTCTCCTGCGAGATGGAACAAGGGCATGAACGCGTCGTAGACGGCTTGTTCAAACTTCACCTGAAAGTAGTCTCCGCCTTGTATCTGCAAGATGACTTTCCATAGCTCGTCTGCGTCAGAGGCCAACTCCTCGCTCAATTCCTGTATGGCTTCATCAAGCGCCTTGCCCTGTAGTCCCAGAAGGTCCGCAATCGTTCCTTCGCCTTCCTTGTACAACTTTTCAAGAAGCTCACGCTCCGCATGGGTTAGATCCAGGCTATCGAGAAAGTCATCGTCGTCCGCTTTGGCAATCAGATGCAGGCATCGATCACACATGCTGGCGTTCCCTCGTTTCACGGAGTAGCCGCTTGGCGATGGTTGCGAGTTTCTCTTCCGGCTCCGTATCCGTCGACTGACCGAGTGAAGCCTGGGATTGCATCAGCTGTATAATTGGTGTATCCAGATAGCCATCAGGAAAACGGCTCTCGTCAATGACTGTCCCAAGCACTTCCTCAGCAATCGGAATCAAGTCGCGGACAATTAGAATGCCTCGGTCAGCCAGATAATCAAGCATGGCCTTACGCTCGTCTGGGTCACTGATTTTGGGACTACGGAGGATTGCCTTTACTCGGTACACAGAGATAGCAGGCAGCAGTCGTTTGTTGAAGATCTCATCCATGATCCATTTTCGATACGGCTGGAATACCTGTTCCTCTACAATCTTGCGGGCATTATCACTGGTAGCTCGATTGTAGTCGTCTGACTCGCCAGTTAGGATTGGCGGGACACGGAATGCTGAACGTGTTTCTTTCCGTTTTTCCCGGTTGTACTCAATAAAAAGAGCATCCTGCTGGAGCAAATCATTCAGCTTGTCCAACTTGATGCTTGTCTTTTCCTTTTCATCACCAAGCATCCCTTTGTCGTATCCCTGTACTTCGAGATAGAGGATGCCTCCCTGAGACTTCTTTCCTTTCGCTCCTTTTAGAGCTTCGATCGACTGTGGCGCTAATTCACCATTCATCACCGTCAAAATCATTGCCAGCATTCGACCGTTGTCAAAGTAATCGAAGTTGAGCTCCTCGGCCTTCCTTGATCCCACAATCCCGGGCGAGTTACCGGACCAACGAGGCTCTCCGTATGTCCCATTTCCAAGCTGTAGGTGTATGACTTCATTCCCCTCGCCAGGCGCCCCGAATTCACGGAACCATGTTATATTCGTTCCTCGCTTTTGGGCGTACCGTCTGACCCACTTGCTCTGTGTAAACTCTTCTACCCTGCCCTGTACCAGTCTCTTATACTTCATATCGACTAGTTCGAGTGGCGCTGTACAACGCATGTATTCTGGAGGTATACGATATACAGCAGGGAGTCCACCGCCCCAAGCCACTTCAACATAGGCGTTTCCGCAGTGTTCAAGGTCTTCAATCAGTTGCCCCAGCAATTGCTCGTTAGACTCCTCCAGATTGGCCGTCTGCATAAACCGATCAGCAATGTCCCACTCTGCTTTTGCTGTTTTATCGCTCTCACCCGGCATATATTCCAACGTGCAACCGAAGCCGGTTATATTTGTTTTGTACGCCTCAATACACTGTGGGATGATATTGCTCTGTTTTACCACATGAACACATGCCAACGGGTCTAAAGTTGGCCGTATCAGCTTGTGTTCGTCGTAATCATGATCGAATTGGTCCGTAACAAGCTGCTTGCTCTCGCCAGTACCTTCTGCCTTGCCAATGGGATACCAACCAGTCGCGTTCGACATCAGATCCATCCTCCTTTCCCCTCACGCCGTTTATCTTCACGTGCAGCTGCTTTGCGCAGCAGGTGCCAAATCGTATACAAGGCATACCGTAGCGCATCCAGCGCATGGTCGTTTTCCTTGATGACCTCGTCCTCTCCCCTTGCTTGGGCTTTCGGGTCCCACAGATATGAGAAGAACTCCCGGATAAGGTTTACACACGAACGATGAACAAAAAGACGGCCTCCATTACCCGTGAGCAAGTTCTGCACGAGCTGGATGCCGTCTGTCACGCTGTTGTCAGCGCCTCTAATATTGGTAACACCTTTCTGCTTCAATTCAAGAATCAGCGCTGCTGCAGATGGGTCGAGGAATACCACCTCGGGACAATTGTTGCCAACGAACGCCAGATAATCCTCAGCCAGCTGGGCCACTGTCTTCTGTTTACCGACTTTCTTGGAGTCGAAATAATACTCCCGGATAGCGTAAAAGTCTTTCCCTTTCTGACCAAACAGTAGAAACGAAGTCGGGTTATTGATACCGTAGTCCCCGCCTACAAAGAGACGATCAAATGATGTTGGGAGTTCATCTACCACATGAACATCTTCATCAAACATGTCATAGACGACACCCTCGGCCATCACCCATAGACCAAGGATGTACCGCTTGAAGAAAACGCCGCTGAACATCCGTCTGAAGCGTTCCTTCACCTTCTCGGAAAGACTCAGGTTGTCGTCCATCGTGAAGTGAAGAACAAGGATGCGCTTTTCCTTCGCCTTGTCGATGAAGTCGGTATTGAACCAATGATACGGACCTGCAGGGTTGCAGTTGAAGAATACCTTTGCCCCATTACCATCCGTCTCAGCAGAGCAGCGGCCAATTGCTTGGTCAACGAATGATCGTGGAAACAGCGCTACCTCATCCAGATACGCGCCTGCTGCCGTCAGCCCCTGAAGGGTATCCTGGCTGGCCTCGTTGTTCGCACCGAATAGGTAGTAAGTATTCGTGCCGATGATGATGTGGGGATTCTCAGACCGATGGTAGTGGTAATCGATCCCCTTGGCCGTGAGTATCTGGAACATAGGCTCGAGAACGTTACGTTTTAGCGCACCCATCGACTTCCCGGCCACGATGAAGTTCTGATGACGGTGTTTTTCCAGAGACCAGGTGATGAACGAATCGATGCAGCCGATTGTTTTCCCCGACCGGATCGCGCCCTCGGCAATCACCATATCGTAATCACGATATGGACTACTGTCTGCCCACCACATGAGCAGCTTTTTTTGCTTCAAGCTGAATGGGATAAATTTGAACGAGGTGGTGCGCTTACGCTTCTTCGCCATCTTCGTTCACCTCATCCGCAAACACATCTGCCGCCTGTGCGTTCAGGGCAGCGGCATATCCGCTGTTTTGTTGATGGGCATCGCCGTCGGTATCCCCACGTAGATTTCCCACTTCTAGCTTCAGCTTCTCAACTCGTAGACGCTGCTCCTCGGTCGCCAGCCCCTTGTTGCACAATTCCTCGTACTGACGAATGAGTGACTGGAAGGTAGCCATTGCACGGGACTGTGCCTGCAGGAAGGTTGCCTGCTTGTCCCAGGCATGCTGATACTCCCATTCCTTTTCATCGCCGAACATACCCGGTTTGAACTTTTTCAGCACCTTCGTCTCGTCCTCTTGGTCCCGTACAAACATGATCTGCTGCGCGCGGATGATCGCCGTGTACTGGATCACAATGTTGTCCCAGAGCATATCCAGCGGCGAGCGTGTCTCAATCTGCTCCATGATCTCCAACGTCTCTTCGGGGAAGAACTTCCGAAAAAAGCCGTGGGTGACGGCGTTCAAGTTGCGCATCGGCGCAGCTCCTCCCGAATTACCCACGGCATTTTTATTCCCTTTTGGTGCTCCAGAGCCGACAGCGTTTCGATTCCCCTTTGGTGGTCCTGCCCGGCTCCGTGTGGATGCATCCTCTTTCGTAGCAGATGCATCTTTTGCATCTATGGATGCATCCTTCTCCCATGCTTGACGTTGCTTCCGACTTTTGATGGTCGGGTACTTGATCCCGTGCTTATCAGCCAAGTCCGACAAGGAAATTTCCGTTCTCTCGTATTCCTCTCTAATCACGTCCCAATCTACCGCCACTACATGATCACCACCACCTGATTGTTTGTGTTTGTTTTGCAAAAGAAAAAGCACCGAAAAGGTGCTAAGAAATTTTATATCCTTCTCATCATAAATCGTCTGTTTTTTGAGATTGGCTCAATTGACCTGGTTTTCTTCCTGAACTTCTCGGCGCCCCTCTTTTAATGCCGGTATTGAGCTCGTAACTTCTTCTAATCTGGTCTTCTTCCTTTACGCTGTAAGCAAGTTTTGATTCATAGTATTCGTATAATGCAATGGCCATAACCGAAGATATAGAGGTTCCTACAATTTCACTTCTCTCAGTGTACCATGCTTGCAATTCGTCACTAATAGTAATGTTTACTCGCCCCACAATCTGATTCCTCCCTATGTAATAACCGGATAACCAGATTATGAAGCAACATCACTAAAACGTCAAATTTCATCTTTACAGAAAACTTTTACATCATTTTGATGTTATCTTGATGTATATAACCCAATTAACATTGAATGTACAGTTGATATACCTTGAATACCGTGGGTGCCTTTATCTTCCTCTAAACTTGTTAATAAAGATAGGAATAGTAATTAGTCCAATCACAATTGGGATCGCAACACTTTGTATAGTGATAATGAGTTCTTGTTGTCCAAGGTTAATTGTTGGCATATTTCATTCCCCCTAATTTGAAAGCTTATACCCTAAAAATTCGGGAAAAGTTGCGATTGTAAAGAGCCCGCCCGGTTGCCCAGGCGATAGGAAGGGTTCGCGAAAAAAGTCCTTTCACATATAGCGGGCTTTCGTATGACAAAACAAAAGACAATTTCCCAAAGTCCAGTACTCGATTACAGAATTTGCTTGTGCGATCCAACGATTCTTGCAGAGGCGAGTTTCTGGTTAAGGCTCCTCGCATAGTCTCTACACCCTCACACTACCACTTAAGCTTATATGCCATGTAAAATAGAAAAGAGCCCACGTACTCTTAGATCGAGTAAGTGGGCTCTTAACGTGATATTGATTTTAATCTATTTCTTCAGGAACATCTTCTTATAAACAAGTACCTTATGACCAGCTAACCATGAGTTGGTCAATGTAGCTTCTACGAGTGTAGTTGCTGTTGGAGTTGTTTCTCCAAGACTCAAAACGGATTGTTTGTGCTCCAGTTCCAAGAGTGATTTGTTGATTCATGTACCAGTTTCCATTATTGGCATTCAGCGTCAGTTTGAGTACGTTGTTAATGTACACTTTCAGATAGCTGATTGGTGTTGCTGTACTGTCGAATCCAACCAGAGCATCGAATCGTAGTGTTGCAGTTGTTGCACCAGTTGGCACGTTTACTGTGAACTCCATATTTTTCGATGTGCCGATTTCAGTGGACAGCGTAGTTGGGGATGCGAAGCTTCCAGAACCAGTAGCACCACTGATACCAGAAGTTCTTGACCATACACCAGTGAAGGTGAAGTTGTAGTTTGTGTCTTCGAAGTCTTCAATGATGGTTGTTGGTGTTACTCCTCCACCACCGCTGGAAAGTGTAGTCCCAGTACGGGTGGAAGAAGTTGCGCTACCATAACTGTTACGTGCAATGACGTAGTAGCTGTACGTGGTGTTTGCTGACAGACCGGAATCTGTGAAGCTTGTGGATGTGCGACCACCGGAAATCAGAGAACCGCTGCGGTAGATGTCGTAGGACGTTGCGCCGCTTGCAGAGTAGGTCAGTGTCAGGCTGGACGTTGTTGCAGAGCCAACAGTCAACGATGGAGTGCTTGGAGCAGAGCCACCAGAAGTTGGTGTTGCGTACACTGTGTTGGATGCAGGGGAGTTGCCATAGCTGTTCTTCGCAATAACGTAGAAGCTATACTGTACTCCATTGGTCAATCCAGAGATTACTGGTGATGTGCTTGTTGTGTTCGTGTAGAACGAACCATCTTTGTACACATCGTAGCTGGTTGCGCCAGTAGCACCAGAAATACTCAATGTTACTTGACCACTGCCAGCAGAGTAGCTAAGAGATGGAGCAGAAGGAACAGAGCCTCCACCAGAGCCAGCGCTTACGGTTACGCCAGAGCCAGACACAGAAACATTATCAATGTAAACAGAGTCAGTTCCACCGTCTACGCTACCATCTTTTGCGTACTTGAAGGTGACGAGAGTAGTTCCTGCTGGTAGTGTGTACGTTATTTTTGTCCATACGCCAGAAATTCCAGACACGCCATCGAGAACAGTGTTCGCGCCAGCAGTTACCGTCAACTTATCCCATCCAGTCTCCGAATCAGTGCGGTAGTAGAACTCAAGTGTACCACCAGATGGAGCGTTTACGTTGAAGGTTGTTTGGGAAGTCCCACTGTGCGAGATGTCTGCATTGCGATAGCAGTAGGAGCCAGCATATGGCGAAGTGGTCACACGAACCCAGTCACCAGTGAACGGGATGTTGAAGCTTGTGTCTTCAAAGTCCTCAGTAATTTTGCTTCCTGCGCTTGGTGCAGTCACATTGAGAGTGAATGAGCCAGTAGAGGAAGTGCTATATGCGTAGCACTTGAGGAAATAGGTGTTTCCACCAATTAGTGGGTAGCTGATGCGAGGTTGCAAGTTTCCGTCACTGTCGTCGTCAGTGTACAGGTTTCCACCAGCAGAATTTAGCAATTCCATCTTCATGTCGAAGGATGCATCTGTGTCAAACGTGTAAGTTCCATCTGTTGCAGGAACGTATTTAAAGTAGACGATTTGTCCACCAGTCGCAATGTTTACAGAAGCGGAAGAACCAGACAGGATGATTGGGTTAGTCATGGATTCGCCAGCTTGACCTCCACCTCCACCACCTGTGCCATTTACATTAACAGTGATTCGGTCAATGTAAACTGCGTTTTGCCCTGCACTACTGTTACCCTTATCCCAGTGCAGTTCAACGAGGTACTTCTTGCCAGCAACTAAGTTCATGCTGTGAGTTACATACCCAGTGTCGATGTCGCTTTGGTAGAGCAGTGGCATACCGTTAACAGTAACCAGCATTACATCAGTCCAGCGGCAGTCTGCGCGAGTTACCATCTCGATTGTTGGGTTGACTGCATTCGATGGCAATTGGAATGTGAATCGGCTTGTTCCAGAGCCAAGCGCAGTCAGAGGAGGTGTGCGAAGAACGCTGTTCGCTCCATCTGTTCCAAGAACGAAGTCTCCTGTGATGTTGAAGTTGAAGTTTGAATCAGAGAAGTCTTCTGTCGTGTTTGCGGAAAGCAATGGGTAGGATAGCGCGCTTCCAGATGGAAGAATGTCAATTGACAAGTTAGCCAATCCTCGACCATACTCATTTTGCGTTCCGAATCGATTAACGCCAGCGTACAACTTGTCACGCAATCCCTGTGCAGATAGAGTAGGGTATGCTTGCTTGATGAGCGCCATCATACCTGTGGTGTACGGAGTTGCACAAGATGTACCAGTGTAAGATTCGGTAATTCCACCGGACTTGCTTGTAGCCGCTTGACCAGTCCATCCCATAATGTCCAGATAAGCACCAGTACCAGAATAGCTTGCTCGTGTTACGAATGGAGCGTTAGTAGAGCGAGAAGCGGCTCCTACTGCAACTACTTTTTCGTAATGCCCAGGGTATCTTACTGTGTCAATGGACGTGTCACCAGACTCGTCAGGGTAGTTACCAGCAGCGGCAAGGATTGGAATGCCTTTGGCTTCAAGAGCATCACAGGCAGCTTGCAAGTCCGAGCTTCCGGATGACAACTGAACATTACACAGAACAACGTCTACATCAAGAGTTGCCGCATATTCCAGTGCGTCAACTGTGTACGCAATACTTGTGTAGGCACTAGATGTATCTCCATCCTTCTGGAAGTAGCAGTTAATGATGTGAATGTCACACTCATACGCTACGCCAACTACTCCTGTTCCGTTTCTACGAGCAGCGATAACGCCAGCGCTCTTTGTGCCATGACCGGAAGTTGTTGGGTTTACATCCTCTGCGAATGTTGTGTCATTCACTACATCCCATGTGGAGAGAGGAGTTGGAAGGTCAGGGTGAGGAGTCATACCAGTGTCGATGAGAGCTACTTTTACTCCTCGACCAGTAAATCCTGCTTGCCAGAAATTGTAGACAGAAGACATCAGATGACCATTCGTCTCAACCTCTGTTGCCGATGGGTCCTTTGCTTCAACATCTTGGTCGATGTATTCGACTAACTCATGGTTCAACAAGTCGTCAACCAGTTCGTCATCAATTTGAACTGCGACAAGATGTCCGTTTCTGAACTTCTTGAAAACTTTGCCGCCAAACTGCTTCACAATTTTGCGCTGTTCTTTCTCGTCAACACCTTGCTTAAATCCAACAAGATACTGATTCTTAATGCGATGTTTTGAATTCTTGTTGTTTACTTTCCTCATTCAATCCTCTCCTTTAAAATTTATATTTTTACTCCTGAATAGGTCACAAATAGAAAAGCCACCCGGCTGCCCGAGTGGCTCGTTTCCTATTCACTTGACCCCATTTTAACTCTGGAACCTTTTCTATCGCTGAAATCATCTAAACTGTACCGTTTCGTCTACACTGTCAACCTTCTGTAATTTCATCTCCATACATGAACAAAGCCATCTTCATAATAACGGTTCGCTTAATATTATAATACTTCTGCCGACTAACCCCGATCTGCTTAGCAATTACCACATTGCGCTCTCCATCCAGCAGAGCTTCGATGACAACACGCTCTTTTTTATCCGTTATAGAATCAGCTGCCCGGTGAATTCGATCAACAGATGCTTGTAAGTTAGCTAAACGTTTCCATTTTCGTTCGCGTTGCGCAACTTCTGCATGGGTTCGATTACTAACTATTCCTTTGCCCCTGGGTTGTCCAAACTCAGCTCCGTAAAGACTCACTGTTCCTGAACCAATTTCGTTCATGTAGTTTTGTATCCGTTTGATTTCTACCATCATGTATCGGTAATCTTTTATGTCTTCCTCTGTACGTTGGAGGATTTCGAATGCTGGTTCCAAATCTGTAAATCCAGCAGATGATTGATCTGACTCCTCTAGTTCGCGATTATTATCACAATACTTTTCCCACTCTGGGCATGTCTCAACTTTTCCAACATGGAGATCATGTACGCGACAAACACTCTTTTTTCCCCAACTTGTGGCCGGACAATGACTGCAGACTTCCTCGATCAATATGTCTCTTTTTGTCGATATTTGTGTGCTCACCAATAATCCTCCTTTTGGATAGCCCATGTTATAATGTATATGCGAACATACATTCGGGGTTCTCCTTATTGGAGGACTCTTTTTTCTTTAATATAAAGAAAAAAGCACCATAAGGTGCTTTTTTCGAAGAGATTAGTAATAGATTGTATTTTGATTCAAACAAACTATATAGCTTGGACTATATGAACTAGCTATCCAACCCTTCCAAAATTCATTGAAGGTCGCTGGCTTTTTCGTGGTAAGCACTCTAATAATATCTAAATAAGAGGTACTCATTGTATCTAATCCATCATTAGTCGTATCTATCATATCCCAAAGAGCACCTGCAACCCTTCCCTCTACCATATCACCTTGGTCCCACGTTGATGTATTTTCATAATCTACAGATTTTCCATTCGCCCATGTATATCTTGAACTATCATTAACTGCTAAAGCTACAAAATCTGCCCAACCTTCAGTCCACGCACATCCCAAATCTTTTGAACTTATATTATGATAGTGAGGACTTGGACAATTTTTTTGAGGCATACCCATTATATTATCCATGTAAGCATGTCCAATTTCGTGCACAGGTGTAAATTTTGACAAAGGAGCATTGGAATCAAGAAAAATAACATCTTCATATGGGAGATAGTAATTTCCTGGGTTACTAGCTTCCTTCCAAACAATCTGAACTGCCCCTGGATCTTTTACAGAAATAAATTTGTCACGTGTTCTATAAATATCATCAAAAAGCCATACAGCAGAAAGCGCAGCATTATTCGAAGCAATAATAGTAGTTCCAATATTCCCCCCGTTAGGGTAATCAACTTTGTTAATCGCAGTGGATAAGAATTTATAAGTGTCACCACTATTAGAAGTAGTTACGACCGATCCTAAAGCGGGACTTACTGTTGAGAATTGAACTCGAAACTGGTTATAGTTCTTGTAACTAACATCGAATGTATGTGACCATGCTCCATTAGAATCCGTAGTTACTGTTTTAAAGTTGTACCAAGTATCGCCGGATAATTTATATTGCAGTGTTGCTTCTGCAAATCGCAGTGGTTTTAAATTATTGTCTCTGTCATAAAATTTAACATTACCTGATAAAGTAATATTTGTAGCAAGCAAATTTATATTTTGCTTGAGCTTGTCTTCTCGAATCTGCTCATCCTCTTGCTTCTGCTCGTCTTCTTGCTTCAACTCGTCTTCTTGCTTCAACTCGTCCTCTTGCTTCAACTTGTCCTCTTGCTTCAACTTGTCCTCTTGCTTCAACTCGTCCTCTTGCTTCAACTCGTCCTCTTGCTTCAACTTGTCCTCTTGCTTCAACTCGTCCTCTTGCTTCAACTCGTCCTCTTGCTTCAACTCGTCCTCTTGCTTCACCTCGTCCTCTTGCTTCAACTCGTCCTCTTGCTTCACCTCGTCCTCTTGCTTCAACTCGTCCTCTTGCTTCACCTCGTCCTCTTGCTTCAACTCGTCTTCTTGTACTTGTATATCTTCTCTTGCTATTCCAATTGGAGCATCCGTTTCCCATCCTTCAATAACTGCTCCCTTTTTTACCGTAAAATAAACATCTTCACGAGCACCCCAAGTCTCATCTTCACTAATCTCCGAAGTTGCTTGCAAAGCTAATTTGTACTGACCCACTTCGAGTGAATCAAAAGAAAGATGCAACTTTTTTTCTTCTTTAATTTGCTCACGGAAGACTTTTTCCTTTGCAATCGTATCAACAGTGCTATCACTATTAAATTTGGATAAAACGTAGGTAAATTCGACCTTCTCAGAAGTCACTTGTTCAAGCTTTACCTTTACGTCCAGCTCGATAATTCCTTTTTTGTTCTTTAGTTTCTTTCTTTCAAAATTCGTGGTAATAGACAATTCATTAGGCTCATCACTGGAATGTACCATTTCA
This sequence comes from Brevibacillus choshinensis, assembly GCF_016811915.1. Lineage (NCBI taxonomy): Bacteria > Bacillati > Bacillota > Bacilli > Caryophanales > Paenibacillaceae > Brevibacillus > Brevibacillus choshinensis. The sequence goes on from NZ_CP069127.1 coordinate 3,300,768, forward strand.
ATTGCTTTTGTTTTTTGATTGCTCGTCTTGTCAAAGGCTTCAATTGATGTAAATGGTGTAAGTGCTAGTAGAAGTGCTAAACAACCTGTTACATACTTCTTCATGATACCCTCCCGTTTTTTCATAATTTTACATTTATGTACATTAATGTATATAAATTTACATTGTTCCCCAAAATTTGTAAATACATATTCGTAATTTTTACCAGAATTCTTTTATTACAAAATTGTATTACTCACTTATAGAGGGCTTTCGTATGACAAAAATCAGCTATTTTTAGCTTAGCCACATCTAAATATTCCGTTAACCATCAGCACGCAGTCGAAACTTTTCTTAGAAACCTAGATACGCAATAATCAGATGAATGAGCATGTACGAACCAACCCTATCTTCAATGCCCCGATCGTTAATCATGGCAAATTCCTCATAATATCAGATCCCATAAAGAGCATCCATGCTAGCCCTACAAAAAAACAGCCTCATCCGATTAGGAAAGAGGCTGTTCATAACGTGTTCCACTATTTTTCCTTTACTTGAGATTTCATAATCTATGAATCTTATTCAATCCGATTATTTGTACCTAGCACAATATAGGAGACTCAACTCCTTATTAGTTAACGGTAACCTTAATCTCTACTTCTTCTCCCCCGTACTTAGCAGTAATAATTGCTGTTCCTTTTGATTTGGCCCTGATAACTCCATCTGTTACCGTTGCTACCGAAGATTTAGAAGTGCTCCATTTTGCTTTTGATCCCGAAAGATTCTTATCGTTATAATTTAATGTAATAGTCTTAGATTTACCCTTGCTAATTGATGTATTAGTTACATTAGCTTTTAGAATAATCTTAGACACATTAACATTAATTTGCACTTCTTTGTCCGCATACTTAGCAGTAATAATTGCCGTTCCTCTTGATTTGGCCTTGATAACTCCATCTGTTACTGTCACTACTGAAGATTTTGATGTACTCCATTTTGCTTTCGAACCCGATAGGGTTTTCTCGTCATAGGTTAAACTAATTTTTTGCGTATCACCAACATATACAGAAACATTTTTAGTGTTGGCCTTTAAGAGGTTCACATCAATAACAGTTACGTCGATTCTTACTTCCTTACCCGCGTACTTTGCACTAATAGTTGCTGTTCCTTTTCCTTTTGCTTTAATTACTCCATCTGTAACTGTAGCTACTGAAGTTTTAGTAGTACTCCATGTTGCTTTTGATGCTAACATCGCTTTATCATCATATGTTAATAAAATTTCCTTTGTTTCCCCTACATTTATAGATGTTTTACTAATATTCGCTTTCAATTCCGAATCTGTAACTGTTACATTGATTTTAACTTCCTTACCGCCATATTTTGCTGATACAGTGGCAACTCCTTTTCCTCTAGCCTTAAGTTCTCCGTCACTTATGGTAACTACTGACGAATTGCTCGTATCCCATTTTGCTTTTGATGGTGGAAGAGTCTCACTGTCGTATGTTAGGCCAATTGTTGTAGACTTACCATTACTTAATGTTAATTTACTGAAATTTGCTTTCAAACTTGGATCATAAACAGTAACTTCTATACTAACTTCATGGTTATCGTACACTGCTGTAATTGTTGCATTTCCTTCCCCTATAGCGCTAATATTTCCATTTGTTACAGTAGCGACTGATGGTGTAGAGGAACTCCATTTTGCTGCAGATCCTATTAATATTGCATTTCCGTAGGTTAGTCCAACCGTCTTTGAACTGCCTTTATTAATCATTAATTTACTGTAGTTTGCCTCAATCAAACTATTGTCTACTAAATTGTTTATTTGTGATGTTACAATTCCCTCGTTACCAGAGAGTTGTTCGGCATTTGCTTTTACTGCAAATCCTTCATACCCAAGAAAAAACAAAGTGATTACTGAGAAAAGAAAAACAAATCGCTTCTTCATTTCAATTAGCCTCCTATTTGCTTATCTAAATATATGAGACGTTGGGATCTGTAAAATGTTTCTAACTGGGGCTAAGAAATATTTTAGGAAAGTAAGTAAATTTGTTCATTTATATTAAATTACCCAGACATTAAGGGGCACGTATGACAAGAATGGCCTCTTCAAGCAAGGAAGAGGCTAGACGTTACACGTTCTGAAATTTTGACTTGTGCCCGATTGACGTACGTCTGCACGCTACTCTTCGTGAGGTTTAATAAATCAGCTGATTGCTCTAACGAAAAGCATTGGCCGTGTACCATCACGTAACAATCACGCTCTCTCTCCGTTAAACAACATAACGCATCCTCAATCTGCTCGAGCTGCCATTCACTTAAATTAACTGGACTACCGGCCTTCCCTCTCTCCGCAAATGCCTGCATCCGGAGAGGATCCATGAGTTTCTCCCTCTGGTATGCAGCTCGCCGTTCGATTCCACGCTTATTTCCTGGTCGTCTCCCGGTCTCAAGCCACTCAATGACCCATTCTACCTCCCCGCGCATCTCACTGATTAGTTGACGTTCAGTCATTGCCGCCTCGTTTCCCTTCGCTGCCTCCTCTCTACGCACGTCGTAGGCGGCGTTCAATCCTCTTCTTGTCTCTTTGTAACTTTTCAATAAATCCTGCATTAGACCCCCTCCCCCGCGCGTTTATTTACACCTATTTCCCTTGTCCTTCAGAAACTGCCTTGGACCCGTATCCCCCATTAATCGTCTCAGTTGATCTAACCTCATAACTTCGGCCGGTTTATTCGGCAGCGACTTGCGCCGGCGCTCCTTTGCCCGTTCCAAGTGCTCAGCGAAGCTAATTGGCTCATTCTTTTTCTGTTTCTTGAACTTCAATAAGTCACGAACCTTTGCCATGGTTTGTCCTCCTTTCAGGCAAAATAAAAAGGACGCCAGAACACACCAATAGTAGGTGTGAATCTGACGCCCTCCCGTATTTCGGTATCAGGCTACTTTTTATTTTTAGATCTCCGATAAACTACGACATAAAAAGTAATGAACGACAAAGATCCAATAAATTGTGGAAGGTACACAAACCACTGGTATGTCATTAATGGAGTGCTTGATTGATTCGCGTAGTAAAAGCCTATCACGGTAAAGATAAGCATCAAACTAGCTGCCGTAATGCCGATCCCAAATCTTTGTTTGGTCATTAAAACAACTCACTCTCACGATAATCAACCTTGGAAATCTTTCCCTGACTTGATTTTACCACGGTCTCACCATGCTCTACCAGAGGGATAATCTTTGCTTTTCCTTGCTTCGGATCCAGTAGGATCATGCTCAGATCTTTTCCAACTGGGACAGTAATTGTCATCGTTTTAATATCTATCTTTACTTCCTTAGCTCGTGTGCTCATTTCGGTTCCCCCTATTCTTTGTCCGTTGTATAATGTGGTTATCACGAACATACATCTTGCTCCCGACTGGGGGCTATCTTTTAAGGAGATTCATATGAACTTTTTTCAGTTACTTTTTGTCTCCTTTATAGTTGCTTTCATACTCTTACTTATGGGTTGGGTCTTTAAATATTGGGCTTATAAAGTGATTGGGCTCGCAATTCTTGCCTTCTGCTTTATCGTTCTAAGTTATTTATTTTGGTCTATTAGGCAGATTTAAATTCTGTGCAATCAACTTTTAACTGGTCGTTAGCCATTTAATATCAATACATATGTTTCCTCAATCTATCCTTTTAATTTTGTGGTATCTTTACTATCGGTGACTGTCATCATATTAGATTGACACATTTATTAGGGTAGTACGTGAATAACTATAAATTGGCAGTCATCATGACCATAGATCTAATCTATCTATGGTCTTTTTATTTCCGAACTTTTTGCAGCCATATCTGGGTATGCAAAAGGTCATAAGCCAGCTACCAGTTATAACATAAGCTCCAATCAAAACTACAAAAACGATTAAAATTATAACTACTGTCCAAATAAGAATTACAGCACCATTTACTCAACTTGAATACTTCTATTTACCTCTTAATGTCTAAATAACCATTTATATTTTTGTTAAATCAGCAACCCAACTGAGCCCAAACACCTATACCAAAATACCTATAAATGTTATAATTTGGATCAATTTGGTATAGATGGGGCCTGATGATGATTACCGAACATGAACGATTATGCGAACAAATTGAACTATTACGAACTGAACCTAACAAATTAGCAAAAGACTATAAATTGACTGACCCTATCATGATCTCGATTAGTCAACAACTCGATGCTTTGTTAAATCGTTTATATGACTTGAAACACCCCTTTGCTCCAAACTAAAGCGCTAACTCATATTTGTTGTATTCAACAACCACCTTTGTTAATATGTTGTTATAAACAACAAAAGGAGTTGCTCTAATGGAACCATTGCTTTCTAATGCTGAAATTGAAGCTTTATTTGCTTGGCCCAAAAACAAAGCATCGGTTTATATCGATCGAGGCTATCTTGGATCCCCTTATCAAACCCTCAAATGTGGTAGGCTCTTTAAACTATCTTCCATCCTTGAAATAGCTCAGCAAAAGGGCTGGAATGTTAATGAATCTGCTCTACGTAATATTTACGCTTCTGTCACAGATTCCTCAACATAATTTCTCTTTTGTTAAATCAGGTCTTTGTAAATAAATAACAGTGGTGTTGCAATTGATCAGGAAAAACTGTAAAGAGAGTTGGAATAAGATGGTTACATATTTTAAAGGCTGTACAGGTTCGCTAATTGGTTCCACTCTGGTATATTTTCTACTAATCCACAATCCATTAGAAAACATAAAGTTGCTCGCTATCATTACACCTTTTATTTTTATTGGGGGAATTTTTGGTTATTTTTTGTTCCAAATCCTCCATGCAAAAAACATAATAAGCTATTGGTTAGGATTATTTAGTTTTGCACTTTTAGGCGGATTATTTGCACTGATCCTTCAATTCTTCTTACCTTTCCCCTACCAACTTACCCTTATTACAGTTTTTGGCTCTATTACATTCTTTCTTTCGCAGCTAATAAAAAATGTTGTGCTTTCAAGAGTCCTTGCTGTCATTGGTCCACTTATTTCACTTATTCTTGGATTTGCTACGAGACAAATGTAATGTTGTATGAATTACCATTTTCTTGAAACAACTAGGGGTCAATAACGTATTTATTAAAAAAGCAAAGGAGACTGATTAATTTGCAATATAAAGCTGCTGAACAGACTATTACCTGCCCATGTTGTAAACATTTCCTTTTCGACAAGGACTATCGCCAGTTAAACACAAGGGGAGCCACATTTTTCGGAGTTGATTGGGCAAATAGAGAGGTTCCAATCCTTATTTGTAAAAGATGTTCATATATTCTTTGGTTTATGGAAGAACCAACCGTTAAATGATTTATCAAGGGGGATGCTAGTCCCCCTTAACACATCGATTGTCGTGTTAAATAACTGACAGACTTCCTTCGTCATCTTCCTGCACCTCAACGATATACTCGTCGCAATGAGCTACTGGGGGAAGTTGGTTTAAAGAAGTAAACAGCATCGCATTTCCGAGATCGTCTGTATATGCATCTGCACTTCCCCAACCAGTCCGCAAATAATTTTCTTGCCCGTTGATGCTTCTAGCAATCGCAAGATACTTTTTCATGCAATTCACCCTCCCATTTAACAAATCGTGTGTTTTGAAAAGCTGGTGATTGGGTACCAATTTTATTTGGTACTCTGATGTTTTTTCATCCTGTGTTCTAATGTAAACAGTGCATTGAAACCTCCTGCGAAAATGGTGATTACCATGAAAAGAAAAATCATTTACATATTGTTTTTTCTTGTGGTTATGTTTTTTCTTGGTTTCTTTGTTCTGTACCTTGCTTTTAAGCAGTTCCCGTTTGGTGGTTGAACAACTAAACCAACTTACCGTTTTGTTAAGCAGACCAGTGATAGACAAGAGCTCCTAGCCCAACTATAGCTCCACCCCCGAGCCCGACAATGGCCCAAATAAGAATGACAGCTCCGTTTACTCCTGCAGAGTACAATTTACTCCCCCATTTCTCTGAATAACTATTGAGTATAGTTCTAAACGCGTCTGTATGATATTTCCGTTTGTGCTATCATCACCTTAGACTCGATAAATATCTGAGGTGACAGTCAGTGTTTTTTGTACTCTGCATAATCTTGATTGTTATTGGTTTTATTTTCTCAACGTTGATACCAAGTCGCTTTTTGTTTTTTTTGAACTTGCTTTATATTGCTCTTTTGGTCGTTCTCCACTATCTTGAAGTGTTTATCCCGAGCAAAAAGGAGTATTTTCTTGTTCCCTTCATACTTCTTTTATTTACCAATGCACTAGCGCTGACACGTATCGTCCAGAAGATTAGAAAGCTCTTATGAAAGCAACTTAACGCTTTTCACATTGTGATAACTACTCAAATCAGTTACTACCATCCTCTCCCACAAACTGGTATAATTTTCTAGAAGTATATTTTGTCCTTGAGGTGATTCAATGAGATGCCCTTGGTGTGACAACGAAATTTCAGAATTTAACGGATATTGTTCAAATTGCGGGAACGAACTAGTTGATTTTGAGAAACAAGATTCTTCAAATTTTAAAACCCCTGAATTAAACGAAGAGTCTGTGCCAAAAGTTGAACACTGCCCAAAGTGTCATGGTGAGATGCTATTCCTAGGTGATCAAGAATTACAACGGTCATCATCAATCAGTAATCTATTTTTTGGTGAACTAGGTGATCTAATTAAAGGAACTCTTCGCTTGGTTATGTTTGTATGCAAAAATTGTGGGAAGGCTGAATTCTCTGTTACAGAAGATACCTTGTTGCGCTTAAAAGATTACGGTCAGTTAGATTAACTATCTCATCCACACCAAGTGCCCATTTAACATAATTGAGCTTTTGATAATTCACTTTTTTGTCCCAGCTCCTCATGGCATAATGACCAAAAGGAGTTGTTTGTATGGAAAAGTCTTTTTATTACTCGATCCCTTGGTCAGAGGTCAGCTACCTTAAAGAGGCAATGACCTCCATGCAGATTCCGTTCGTTATAGAACAACCATCAAATAAGCTGCCGCTTGAAGAAGGCGAAGTCGCCATTGTCTTTCCCAACATGCACGTACGAGTTTATAACCATGTCCGAGAACTTTTTAACAGCCATGGGCTACGCTACCCTGAGTAGCTAAATTCTTTGCGAGCAACTTCATTTACCCCCGTTCCATGATGGTCTCCCTCCACCAACTTTGAAATTGTTAACTGGGCTGCTGTAACTTGTTTTACGTGCCCAGTCGTAGACTTTTTTCGGGATGATTACAGGGCCTTTATTCTTTTGTTTCTGCGTATCGCTCATCTCTAGTTTTCCTCCTCTGGCTCCGTATGTTGCTTGTAGTCCCGTTTATGCGGTTCTTCTTGGCATCCAAGCATCTATATAGCGAAGTACTTGTCTGAGCTCTATACGCCTTACATCACGGTAGCTCGCTACTGCCCAACGGTCTTTGATTTCACGATGGAGTTGACGGAATAGCTCGCTACGCTGCTGCGGATCTCTTTCTACTTCGTATACCCTCCGGGAAATTGCTTTCTGAAGTTGGCGCTGTTCCCCATGGTCGATAGTAATCTGCTCGTCCACTTTCTGTTCCAACTCTATTAACTTCTGCCCGTGGGTCTGCGTGATGCTTTTCACCTCATCCATTTCCTCTGCCAGTTCAGCTGTCAGTTTCAGGGACTGGACAAGTGCTTGTCGTTCACTAAGAGCAACGACCTTATTTTGCTCTGCTGCGTAAACTCCAGTCTTACGGATGGACGGCAGAACCTCGTCGAACACCCACCGCTCGTATCGCTCGGCCTTCTCCTTGATCTCCGGATTCTTACTTTGATCCGCGGCTTTCACAATCAGCCTGTAAATATCGCCCTCCGGTATAGCCTTGACATCCTGTTCCCCACCACCTGTTAGGACACGGTAAGTTACCGCCCCCTTGCAGTGTGTTGTGACAGCCTCGTACGGTCGCACATAGCCCAAAGACTTTGCCACGTCGTTTCCCACTGCATACAGTTTGCTATCGATTTTGATCAATCGGATGTGACCGAATTCTACGTTCTCAAAGATTTGGATTTGATTCAAAACTCATTCCCCCTAATTCCCTACTCTTTTAGCACGAAGTCCATGAAGCATCGCTGCCAACTCTGGATCATCAGTTATAAGCTTCCCCTTTTCCGCTGGCTGTCCGCTGCTCTCCAGCTCTCTCTGCCGTTCCACAGAAGCAGGCAGCTTGTCCACCAGTTGAACAATCTTCCCAGACGGCTTTTCTTGTTGTTTTTTCTTGAATTCCTGGTCTGCTAGATCCGCTTGTTCGGCTGTTTTAATTCCGCGAGAGAAAAGGTTATTGATTGTACCCTTGGCATAATTCCAGTCCTTGCCCTTTTCTGCCGAGTCTCGCATCGCCCAGGCAAGCATATCCATCTGCACTTCGTCTTCGAGGTAGCTATGTAGTAAATTCTTGATGGTCTCATTTAGGTCCCTGACGAAGTAGTGCTTGTACTGGTCAATTACACTTTTGAAAACATAGAGGTCTCTACCACCGACCACCACAACATCTGGCTTGTGTTCTTTTCTTGTGAAGGGTAAGGGTAGTAGTGGTTCTTTATCATCTGCTTCTGAATATGAATTTGATTCTGCATCTGAGTCTGTATCTGAGTCTGTATCTAAGGCGTGAATCGGCGTGACTTCGTGTGACAAAGACGTGACATTGTCGTGACCCTTATGTTCATCACTTGAAAACGTTGATGTACCAGCACTTTCAAATGGCTTTCCTTTCTTATTTGCTGCTTCTTTTTCACGCTGCTTACGTTTTCGCTCGCGTGTTTTTTCAGCAGAATCGGACGGTTTTTCGTACTGACGGGAGTTAAAATTCAGAAGTGTCACGCCACCGTCCGCGTGACGTTCCATCATTTTTAGCGTGACACACATATCGATAAAACCACTTACATACTCCAACTCGCTATACGGAAGACCTGCAGCTTGAGCGAGGTCCTGGTCCGCATACTCAATACCATCTGCAATGAACAGCTTTCCACGCTCCGAGGCTTGAGCTGCCTCACACATAGCAGTGATCCAGAGCCACTTTTGAACGGTGGTAAACCTGCGAATCTTGGGGTCTTTTAGTATCTCTGGATACAACCTAAACCACGGCATCATCTTTCTGTTCCCTCCCCCGCCTTTCAGCCAGGACTCTATAATCGTTGATCTTGATAGGATTCCATTCCGGATAGTACCTTCTCATGTAAGCCCCAGCGAAACGCTTGAGTGTTTCTGGATCCTCCAACGTGCGGTACATATCCGGGAGTAGAAACCATTGCTGCTGATTGATCATTGCGTGTCAAAAAGCGACTCGTTTTCTGCAGCTGAGGAATCTTGCTTTTCTTCTTCCATACGGACTGACTCCGCAGATGAAATGTCTATCTCAATCGCATCGTTGTACACACTCACTGGGTCACTTGTGATATCTTTGCGTACCACTTCGTCCTGCGTAGCCTGCTGCTGCATCTCGATACTGATCGGCAGATACTTCCACATGTGTCGGATGACTGTTTTCTTTGCCATTTCTTCGTAGTCTGTAACCCAAGGACCGTTCTTCGATGCTTTGGAACGAGACCTTCGTTTTTCGATCTCCTCTTTGTCCATTACCTCGAACTGGTAACCACCATCTTTGAAGTGTGCGACTGCGTATACATATTTCATTTCACCACGCCGGCCGGTTGCAGGTTTATGATGCAATTTCGGATGGAGTCCTAGCTCGTAATCAAACTCATCAGCTTCGTACACAGTGTGAGCGTAAATGCTTTCGATGTTTCCGGATCTTCGCGCCAGGTCGATCATCCCTTTGTAGCCGATTATGAATTGTGCTTCGCGACCATACGGAAGGATATAGCAGTGGCCGATCAGCCCCGGCTCCAAGCCTAGTTGAGCAGCCTGCATGACAGCTCCAAGTAGAGACGATACATTGCACTCCAGCAACTTCGGTGTGGTACGCATCGTAGTCAGGGCAATTCGTGCCATACGGTCAGCATTCATGTGACTCGGAAGAGCTTTTTCAATCTCCGGCCCCATTCGTTTTAGATAAGCAGCTATTGTTTGTTCGGGTGACTGCTTCTGGGCTGATTGATTTGCTCTACTGGAAAGTTGGTTTTTAATATCCTGATTAGTCGCCATTTATATCCTCCTTTACACCGTCTTCACACCGAAACGGCGCGAAACAGATGGTTTAAGATACTTTTGGTAAATGTCAGGGTGGTCTTTGGCCAACGCCTTGCTGTCAATTCGATGTGTCGTCATGTTCTTCCAACTGACGATGTGCTTACTAGCAATTCCTGTCTCTATTTCGCCAAGCATGGCTTTAAGGCGGTTCTCCAGTTCCGTCACTCGATCAATTGCAACCTTCTCATCCTGCTTTGCTTGTTCTAGCTGCTCGAGGATTACGTCTGCCTCAAGTGGTAATTCAGTTTCACTCTCCGATTCCCCAACCGGATACATATTTCTCAGCAAGGCCGTAGAAGCTTCTGAACCGTCTACCATCGGCGGTATTTTTGTCAAAACGTGATTGTTCCAGAATTCGGATTCCAGATTGATCAAGTACTGGATAATCTCGTCGTCCCTCTCGATCCTCTTGTAAATGAATTTGTTTCCTCCGATTAGAACCGCAATCCACCAGGCGGTGTACCCCGTAACAGCCATGTAATGCTGGCACTGGATTAGGTATTGTGGCGGGATCTCTTCACCTTCCCACTCATGCTTTAGATATTCGCTGGCGGTCTTACATTCCAATCCAGTACGTTCTCCTACAATGAGGCGATCAACATTAGCGAGCATGAATGGATAATCCGAATGCTGCAGGATCGCGTTTCTTCGTTTTACTTTCAGTCCTGTACGTAGAGTGAATTCTTGCGCTACGACATCTTCTAAAATGGAACCAAAGTGGGCTGCCTCGCTTTGAACATCTTCCAGAGGAGTTTGTCCAATCTTCTCTAGATAGACCGCTACAGTGAACTTCCATTTACTTAGCCCAGCTATTGCAGCTACATCACTTCCCCCGATCCCTTTCCGACGAAATTGCAGCCACAACTCCCGATCCATTTCTTTTGTTGAAGCAACTGCTATTGCTATGTCAATCCCTCCTCTTGATTTGTGAGGGCCGATCAGATACGATTGAAGTAGATTCCCAATCGCTATATCGGCCAAGGACTCAGCGTTGCCCCGCTGGGTCTTTTTATTTGTAGGAATTTCATCATCATTGTCGAAACAGTTTGTCGAAAGAACTCGTAAGCACAGTACTTTTTATTTTGATTCTAGGAGATGGTAATACTTGTGGACTGGTGATGCTTTGCAATGGTTTGGAATTTTCCTAAGTATTTTTCTGATTTATTATGGTTTTAGGTATCAATTCTCAAAAGCACCTTTGGAGAAACAGTTATACTCAGCTTATTTGCCGATGTTCCGTATAATGGAGCCATATCTTTACCAAAATTGCCGTAGCATCGGAAAAGAGAGAGTGAAGGATTTACTTAGTCAACTGTTGACAATTGTAGATAAACATTATGAATTGATTGAACCAAACATAATTTACTGGTGTAGGCTACTAGAATCCAAAATCGTTAATCCTGAGAGCAAGTCGGAAATTGATGATATTTTTATTCATCTTTCCGTCCTTATTGACAGAGAGTTTGAAAGAACAAGGGCAAGACTTTTTTTGCCAACAAGAGATATTTACTATCGGTTGAATAACAGGCATTATGCTAGTAAGTTAAGGATGTACATTGATATACTTCTCATTTCTATACCTCAATTGATGGCATTGGGAGGAGTATGTTACCTTGCATTAACTCTCTTGCAATTTACCGACAATATAGTTGGTAAATAAGAAATGTTACGGCCAGTGGAATAAAAAAATCCCATCTGTTCAAAAACCTAAACACTTTCCCCTCACCGCCTTTTACTTGTGCTTACCCAAAAGCTCATCTAATTGGTGGTTTTTGATTCCTTCTTTTCCCCCTCTCTGTTTAGTCACGAGGCTGCCGCGTCCCAACCTCTACGCGGCCGTTGCAGCTCCACTGACTGCGCCACGCTCTTTGCCCCGTTATGTATGACCTGTCTCATCAGTGCCGGTAGGTCAACTCCGGCAGACCAGGGGGATTAGCCCCGGTTTCGACTATTTAAGTAAGCGCCTTGCTTGTTCTCTAATCCCATCGATGAACTCTTCAGGCGCCATTGTTGCTCTCCCATCAACCAGTAATTCTAATTCTTCGATCACATCGCGTACTGTCCACTCAATCTTACTGACGTTCATATCGAATGCCAGTATTTCGAGTTGTCGCTGTCTGAACGGTTCAGTAATTTCCACGAACTTCTGGAAATCAAGCAATGGTACGCTCATATTTGAGTGCCTCCTCTAAAGCTGCGATTTCTCGTACACGCCAATCTATCTCATGAGCCAAGTCACGTTTATGAACATCTAGTTCTTCACGCAAGCGTTTCAATTGTACGTATTGCGTGTCTACCAACCGCCAATCATCATCCGCTTGTCGATAAGCTTGTTCTGCATTTTCAAGCTCACGCTGCAATTCTGCTATTTGAGAAGCCACTGACTTTTTCAAAAGCTTGTCCTCCCTATGGATGCGTGATATACTACTAGCATCCAAAATGTTTTCCTTAAGGCCGTCTGTTCGCTGCAGGCGGTTTTTTCATTTTCTGCCATGAATTGGAGCTCAACCATTTCCCCAAGGGTGATAATCTTACGTCCTACTGGTCGATCCGCATTGCTCACCAATTCAATCACACCTGCTGCTGTTGTCAGATCCTTCATAACGTCTCCTCCTTTAAATCTGCTTTGAAGTGAAGCATTCTTGCTCGGTAATTTTCGTTTTGCTCATTTGAAGTGGTTATGCCTTTAGCAATTTCCGGTATGAGCAAATCTGTCATAGCTGCATCATAGGTATATGTTCGTTCCAAGACGTTCAGTAAACGCTGGTTCCATTCGTGGTTCAAGGTCATAACAGGCTCCCTCCTGCGAAAAGTATCTCCTGCCTTTCACGGCGCATCAGTTCCCGAGGGTCACTTACTACAATTTCCTGAGCTTTCGCTTCCACCAGCCAATTATGTTGGTGAACGACTGGATCAATCCCGTAGCGCTCGTCCATCAGGATATGTACGTCATCACCTACCTGGAAAAGATCCTCGATGTGCTTCCCGAAGGTCTTCAAAAGTCTTTCATCGTTATCAGAAATGGGATTCCAAGGCCTACGATTGCGCTCCCACTCTATTGTCCGTTGCGCTTCCTCAATAACGTCTTGGCATTGTTTGATCAGGTTATAAAGCGTCCCAGTGAAGTCCCCCATGAGACGCGGATCGGTAGGTGGCGGAGCATCACCGTACATGTGCTTCAGCATACGAATGGCTCGATGGTTGTCACAGATCCTTACGAAGTCCTCTGCGTCCTCCCGGGAAGGAGTTGCCCTTCCATTAATCACATCCGACACCCATCTGGCCGACCTTCCAATCTTTTTTCCTAGTGATTCGTACGTCATTTGTTCGCCTGTCCGTTGATTCCGGAATGCATATTCACATATGTCGTGTATCCGTGAGCGAGAGTATAGAGAAATGGTTGTGCTGCTGTTCCCCATGTGTTCTCCTCTTTTCTATTTGGTTTTCTAAGTACAATGAGAATGTGCTAATCTTTCCCCCTCGGTTTTGAAACTCTCCCGAGGGCTTTTTTCTAAATGTTTATCCAGCTGTTCTTGCATTGCTTTCTTCTTGATTTTTCATCCAAGCATCGATAGTTTCTGATCTGAAGAAGATGCGTGATCGAATTCGGAAGTGTGGGATTTGCTTCTGCCGGACCATGGTGTAGATAGTGTCCTGGTGTACCCCGAGTCTTTCAGCTAGTTGAGTTACTGTTAGTGTTGTTGGTTGCATGTTAATCATCCTTTCAGCGTTTCGCTCTCAAAAACTTGAGCATTCATCAAGTTCTTCCTCTAAAAAAAGGTGAGCCATTAGCTCATCCAGACTCAACTCGAATTTAATAGCAAGCCTAGGTAAATGTTCCGCCTTCAATTTGTTTTCGCCGTTCTCTATTCTTAGGTAACCCCCAGCAGTTTTTAGTCCTAGCGCTTTCGCCATTTCATGAAGTGGAATGCTTTTCTGTATCCTCAACTTTTTCAATTCAGCTAGGTTCATAGTTTCACCACCTTTATTTGATGATTACTCAACTTGTTAATTTAATAATAGTTGAGCTTTGATCAATTGTCAATTATTAGTTTGCTATTTAATCAATATCATTCCCAACATTTGATCAAAATGATATTCTTAATTTGATGAAACAGCAAAGGTGGTGGCCACAATGTCTCTTGGGAGTAGATTAAAAACTAAAAGAAAACAATTGAAATTTACCCAAGTAGATGTTGCAAAACGCCTGGGTATCGACAACACAACTGTATCAAAATGGGAATCAGATACATATGAACCTGACATTGACACATTAAAAAAGCTTGCCGACTTATATCAAACCACTACTGATTTCCTATCAGGGAAAGAACCTCTTTCGCTAAATAATCCTAGTGCATCCAATGATAACGAGGATTCACGTATGGGACTTGCTTTTATTACCGGCGGAGACGATCTAACAGAAGAAGAAGTAGAGTACCTCAAAGAGAGTCTGGAACTCTTTCGAAGAATGAAAGAGAAACGAGCTAAAGAACGCGAAAAGTAAATCAAACTCCTCTGTGATGACATACATAGCCCTCTGGGCTATTATTTTCACCTATATACACGAACATATGTTTGGGAAGAGGGATACTAATGGACCTTTCACTGTATAAGATGACTCCACTTGAGGAATGGATTACCACAACCTATTTGCAGCATTCCATTACTACTCCAGATGATCTCTCCTTAGAACACGTTGTTGCATCTTTTGGTGGAGAGATCGCCCTCCTTAAAACCCGGTCACATGCAAGGTGGATCGAGGATGGTACCGGCGATTTTATTATTATTATCGATTCTCGGCTAGATGAAGCTACACAAAGAAGCGAATTTTATCACGAGCTTTGTCACCCACTTCGTCATGTTGGTAATCAGCAAATGCTTCCTAAGGCTTTCAGGGATTTACAAGAAACTCAAGCAACAATGTTTCAGCTGTACGCATCGATTCCATTTTTTATGATAAAGGAGCTTGATATGCCTGATTTGGAGCACAACGTACCTTACCAGTGGGCGCAAATCTTCAAAACACCTCTGCCTCTTGCTGTTCAACGATTTCGACAAATTAAAAGCCGCATCAATCAAGAAGAGTATCAGAAAACGATCAACTCGTACTTCCAAAATCAGCATAGTAAATCTAATCCCTCTAATTGGTCAGACGAAACTAAACAACTCTTCTTAACAGCTATTCGCCGAAAGTTAGAAAAAAGTAAAGGAGTAGTCATTCAATGAAAATTGCGGTCTATTACGATTATTTTGAAGGAGTCCTCTCCCCTCTTTGGTACGTCATAACCTTTAGAAAAGGGGAACTAAATTGGAATAGAGATACGGCCTATGTGCCTATAGAAACCCCCTTTGAAAGACAAAGCGCTGAGGACTTCATTTCAGAAAAGATGGGCATCACCGTAACCCTGGGTGACTTAACTTTAAATGAAGAGAAAATCGGGAAGTTTGGTATCCAGCTCGCCCCCTTACGCAAACGCGCTCAAGAGAACATGAAAGATTATTGGGATGCAGAGTACTTGTTATTACAGGTTTCTGATCTTGAAGAAGTACTACAGATGAAATCATTCTGTTAGGAGGAGTTTAGAATAATGGCAAGCATAGAAAAGCGAGGTGCAAACTCTTACCGCCTTATTGTTGAACTAGGTTATGATGCTAACGGAAAACGAATTAAACGTTCGAAAACAGTTAAAGCAACTGGGGTACGTGAAGCAAAGCTTGAACTTGCAAAATTTGTAACGGAAGTTTCAGCTGGTGAGTACATTACACCCGAAAAGATGACCTTCTCTTCGTTTGTAGACAATGAATGGATGAAGAAGTTTGCTGAACGCGAGCTTTCACCGGGAACATTGAAAATCTATTTAGTTCATCTTCAGACACACATTAACCCTGTTTTTGGGCACAAACAGCTTGAGCAAATCAAAACCCTACATGTAGTGACATTCCTTAATGACTTACGGAATCCAGAAGCAAGACGAGACGGTAAAAATGGTATTTTATCTGACTCAACTATTCTATATATTTATAAAGTGCTTAAAAGCGTTTTATCGAAAGCAACTGACTGGAGACTGATTCAAAAAAATCCTATGGAAGGAGTGAAGCAGCCAAAAGTCGAAAAACGTAAGATGAAATTCTATGATGCAGAGGAAGCAAAAGCGGTAATAATGGCACTTTATAAAGAGCCAGCAGTGTGGAGGTTATATTTTCTTGGTGCTATAATCGGAGGTTTTAGGCGAGGAGAATTGCTCGCATTAGAGTGGACAGATGTTCACTTTGAAGAGAATACTCTCTCAATTAGGAAAAGTATTTCCCTAACGGAAAATGGATCGCCGATAATTGGCAAGACTAAAACTGCAGAATCGGAGCGAGTCGTCGTAATGCCAGCTTGGTATATGCGTGAGCTTAGGGAATATCTTCGCGAGTGGAAAAAGGAAAAGTTGCAAACTGGTGTGCAATGGCTAGGCGAAGATAGACAGTTTGTCTTCCATAACGGTCATGGAAAACCCTATCATCACACCACCCCCACTGGTACCTGGAGAAAATTCATTAAGCGACATAGTTTAAAATTCATTCGACTCCATGATCTGCGTCACACTGCTGCGACACTCCTTATTGAAGCTGGAGTTGATCTGAAAGCTGTACAAGAACGATTAGGCCATACAAAATACTCAACAACTGCTGACTTCTATGCTCATGTAACAAAAAAAGTAAGCAAAGATGCTGCCTCTAAGCTTGATAAGTTTGACCCCAAATTATTTGGTCCCCAATCCGTCCCCAAAGGGTAATATTACTAACAAGCTCTATAGAGTGTGAAATAAAAAAAGCCTTGCTACGCAAGGCTTTTCGTATGGAGCGGGTGATGGGAATCGAACCCACGCTACTAGCTTGGGAAGCTAGAGTTCTACCATTGAACTACACCCGCAAATCAGGACCACAGAGATCCGTATGTAAATAATGGTGCCGGTGAAGGGACTTGAACCCCCACGGTTTCCCTCACGATTTTGAGTCGCGCGCGTCTGCCATTCCGCCACACCGGCATTTCAAACTATACGACAATTATAGCACATGATTAATAGAAAATCAAGAATAGGGATACCTTTCCAAAAAACCTACGAGAAAGTCTGTACAGTCACCATGTCTCCAATTAGACTTTGTCGATCTTCTGCAGAATTTCCTCTGCCCACTGATGAAACACGGTCAATGCAGCTTCTACGTCTGAAAAACGCTGCTCCGCCTCGCACACATATTCGGGAAAATCGACGATTCGATTTTTACGAATAAGCACGCCTTCCACTTCACATTTGATGTCGAGGAAATAAGGGACAGACTCATCGATGCCATAGCTGTTTTCCAAGAATTCGTATGTACGCACCCATTCCAGGATTCGGACCTCAGAGGGCTTCAACCGCAGTACTTGCTCCAGGGACATAATCGTTTCATTGCCGTAGTAATGCATATCGTTCAACCTTTCTTTCCGATTCACTTTTCACGAACAACAGGCGGAGAGCTTCCCCCGCCCGTTGGCTCACATCGTGCCATTCCCTTAGATAGAAGACAACAACTCTCTCAGCTCTTTGACGATAACCGCCTGATAGCCCGGACCTTCTCCATATTGCTTGAGCATTTCTGCACGAGCCACTTTGATGTTTTCATCATAATCCGGAGCATTGCGATCAGGATTTTGCTGTTTGAAAGCGATCATGACTTCCTGAACGTGCTTCGGACGTGGCCCCCACTTCGCCAGTACGTGTCCGCCTGTGTCAGCAAAAATGACGACAGGAATGGAACGCCCGCCCATTGTGAGATTTTCGTCCATGAATTCCAGATGCTCTTCCATGATCAGGATCTCAGTTGGAATCTCCGTGTCTTTCAGTGCTTCCAGAACAACCGGTATGTTGCGGACCACATCACCGCACCAATCTGCAGCAAGAATCAGGCAGCGCAGGTCATCTCGATTGGCGAGGGATGCAAAAAACTGGCGATCTTCCTCGCTCGGCCACGAAAAGGCTTCTTTCCATCCCAGGAACGCCTCCTGATTTTTCGTCATGCCATCTACAAAAGCCTGTGGTTTGATACCCGTGCGAAACTTGTGGGACACATTGGTCGACATCGCGTTTCCTCCCTCGATTTCTTCTATGTATGTTTGTAAGGTTTCCACATCGTTTGCCATTATCCTGTCTCAAGAAACAGTTTTGACATGCGTTCATACGATGCGAATGGCGGTACAGGATCGTCACCCATTCCTCGCCCTTACTCTTTGGTTTCTTTCTCTTCCTCTTGCTTGGCCAGCTCCATCATTTTTTGCATCAAAATATGCTGCGGCATATGCATGAGCTGTTCGAGTGGTACATTCAGTTTCTCAGCCAGTTTTACAGCTGTCTCGGGCGATATTTGCAATGGGCGCACAAAATCACCCTCCTTTCGTCGTGAAAATGGAAGTCTCTTCAGTATAGTACATGCCAGACGATCTTGCCATAGAAGGCGGTGCCGTAACCAAACCATAAAAAATAATCCCCCTTTTCATGGAAAGAGGGATAATCTGTGGGAAAGTTCGCCAAAAAGTGTCTGGCCAAGCATCATGGCTGGCGCTTGGTTAAAATGCAGGGAACTCCAAAGCCGATCGCACCGGGCTGGGACATTTCTTCGAGATATGCCAATCCCCGGGCACACTGCTGCTTGCACACCTGACAGGTACTAGAAGTCACGATCTTCAAATTCAATTGATTGGGATGTTGACGAGAGTTTTTTTTCTTCTTAATTTTCTTTGCCTTGGCCATCCGTTCTCCTCCCTTAGCCCGAGATCACTCCAGTCTATGAAGGAGAACAACCTATTTCTTTAGGCAAGGGTACAAAACTAGACGTTTGACTTCAAAATGGGCATTGCCAGTTCCCATCGGCTGCTATTTGAATGGTTTGCCTATGAGAATCCGCCAGAGACGCTTCAGAAGCCGCCATGGGCCCACGAGAAAATGTCCAAACAAAAAAACGCTGTGCTTGGGCACAGCGCCTTTCTTCATGCTTACTATGGTTTTTCATTCAAAAGCTTGCGCAATTCAAGCTCGAGAGTCGGCGCATCGATCATGCCGATGATCTTTGCCCTCACGACCCCCTGCGTATCCACCAGATAAGTCGTGGGGAAGGCTTGAATCAAGTAACGATTGGAAACAGTCCCCGCAACATCCATGGGGATGGGAAACGTCAGCTTGTACGCTTGGACGAATGCTGCTGCGGCTTCTGGACTATCACTATTGGTCACATTGACCCCATAGAAGTCTACCTGATCTTTGTACTTCTCGTACAGCCTTTGCAGATCCGGTGCTTCCATGCGGCATGGTCCGCACCAGGAGGCCCAAAAGTTGAGAAGAACAGGCTTCGGTCTTTTTCCTTCAACCTTATACACTTGGTTGTCTAAGCCCGTCAAGGTGAAATGGGGCGCCAGATGGCCTACCACCGGCTTTTGGACCTCTGCTACGACTGCTGCTGATTCTTGGGGCTGCTGCCAAACGGCATAGCCCACACCCACAGTGACCAGCAACGCCAACACCAGTTTGTTCATGTCTTCACCTCTGGTTTGCTCAATCAGAATCCCGTAAAGCCACCGAACAGTTGAATCAGTACACGTGTAATGTCCGTCAATTTATCGGTGTACAAGAGCACCCCGAACAGAATCATGATGCCCCCGCCCACTTTCATAAATTGGTCGGAGTATTTGACGATCGCACTTACTTTACTGATAAAGAACGTCATGACAAAAAACGGAATGGCAAACCCAAGCGTATAGGCCAGGGTGTACGAAAGGGCCCGTGAAGGATCCGTCACACCCATGACAATAATCCCCGAAAGAATCGGTCCCACACATGGCGTCCAGCCAGCAGCATACGTCATGCCTACCAGTATGGACCCAGTATACCCTAATGGGCGGGATTTTAAATCGACTTTAAAAGAACGCATCATCCAATCCATTTTGAAGACTTGTAGCATGACAAGCCCAATGACGACCAGCAAGATGCCGCCAAGCTGGCGAATCAGGTCCTTTTGGTTCACGAATAAGCTGCCAATCCACGAAGTCGACAAGCCTAACGCAATGAAAATAATGGAAAAGCCGATGATGAAAAACAGAGTGTGCATGAGCGCCTGTTTCTGAAAGACGGTCCTCCCTTTTTTCACTTCGTCGACGGTGATCCCTGTTATGTATGATAAAAAGGACGGGTAAAGCGGTAAACAGCAAGGTGAGATAAACGAGAGAAAGCCTGCACCAAAGGCTAACAAAATGGAAAGATTTCCAGTCATACATACCTCCGCGATTGTTTCATCCACTATCTCCCTCATTGTAGCGAAACTTTCCGGTTGTCAAAAGTGGGAAGGACACTTTGACGTAAATCTGTGACAATATTGTTTACGTAATATTTGTTATGTATCATTTTCTTGGCAAATGGAGAAGCTCATCGATAGAACAAAAAAGAGGCGGATCCTACCCGCCTCTTTTTGCTTATTACGTACCCCTGCTTTGCTTGATTACTTTTGAATACTTACCTTGCCGCCATCATGCAAGAGGGTCTGGCCTTTCACAACAATCTGATCGCCTGCAGCGAGGCCTGAAGTGATCTCGATCATGTCGCTGGAGCCAGCGCCAGTTTGAACCTCTACCTGTTTGGCTACGTCGCCTTCCAGTTTGAATACATACTGTTTGCCTTCACGCTCGAATACGGCTTTGCGGGATACCACCAGACTGTCCTTCTGGTCAGAAGAAACATTCGGGAATGTCACATTCACGACCATATCCGATTTCAATTCGTTATCGGCATTCGGAATCGTAATTTCAACAGGATACGCTTTGAGAGCGGAATCCATCACGGGACTGACTGCTGTTACTTTGGCATCGATGGTTTTACCCGTGGATTGTACGTTTACTTTGACAGCTGTTCCGACCTTCACCTTTGTGATATCCGCCTCAGACAGGTTCGCTTTAACCAAGAGTGGATTCGTGTTCACGATCACCACGACTGGCTGTTGCCCTGCCATTTGTCCTACCGCGCCATTCACACTGGAGACGAAACCGCTGATTGGAGCCGTAACGGTTGCATTCGCCAGCGCCTCTCGTGCGTTTTGCAGACTGACAGCGGATTGATTGACGGATGCCTCCGAAACTTGAGTGCCAGTCTTTTGCTGAGCCGCTTGCAGGCTTTGCTGCGCATTCGCATAAGAGGTTTGTGCGTTTGTCAGCTGTGTGTTTGCCTGCTCCAGCTGTTGGGAAGAAATCGCCCCTTGCGCAAACAGCTGCTGCATCCGCTGTTGGTTGATCTTGGCATCTGCCAGCGCTTGTTCAGCCTGTTTCAAACTGTTTTTCGCTTGGACCAGACCTTGGTCCGAACTGCTGTTGGTCTGTCTCAGGTTTGCTTGAGCCACCCGGTACGCTGCCTCTGCTTGCTGAACGCTGTTGCTCAGATCCTGTTCATCGATCTTAAACAGCAGCTGTCCTTTGTTGACATATTGGCCCAGCTTCACAGGAAGTGACGTAATCTTTCCGCTCACTTTGGGGGTGATTTGCACTTCCTCACTCGGTGCCAGTTTGGCAGTCAGCCCGGACTCCGAGGTGACTGCACCGGTCGTGACTTGCTCTACCTGCACGGGTGTAACTGACTCCGTCTTTTCTGTAGGTGTTTCTGCCGCTTGCGGGCTGGAACAACCTGCCACCAAGCTGATGGCGAGCAACGCCAGAATTACGGGTTTATTCACTTTCATCATATATATGTCCCTCCTTATCCCACAAACGTACTACACTTCCAGAGCGGGAGCGTTTTTGGCGTTTTTCTTGGCTTCTCTTTTTGCTTTCCGTTTCGCTTTCCGTTCGCGGCGCTTTTTGCCCATATCATCAAACCACGACGTAACAACTGGTACCAATACAAGCGTAATCAATGTAGCAAAGCTCAGACCGAAGATGACGGTAACGGCCATTGGCGCTTGCGTTTCTGTGCCCGATCCGCCGGAGAATGCGAGCGGACCGATCGCAAGGATTGTGGTCAGCGTGGTCATCAAGATCGGACGCAGACGGATTGGTCCCGCGTGCAAGATTGCATCGCGCAATTCCCAGCCCTGAGCACGCAATTGGTTGACGTAGTCGATCAGTACGATCGCATTGTTCACGACCAGACCGATCAGGAGGATGTAACCGATCAAAACGGATACGCTAATCGGCGTTCCTGTTACGAGCAAGCCAAGCAGTACGCCAGTAACGGTCGGTGGAACCGAGAACATGATGATGAACGGGCTGTACAGCGATTCAAACTGTGCCGCCATAACCATGTAGAGCAATACCACGGAAAGGACAATCGCAAGTGCAAGGCTGCCGAACGATTCGGCCATGTCTTGGCTTTGTCCGCCGAATTCCAGTTTGTAGCCGTCTGGGAGATTCAGCTTATCCACTTTTGCTTGAATATCTTTCGTAACGGAGTTCAAGTCGCGTCCAGCCAAATCGCTCGTAATTTTCACTTCACGCGTCAGGTTGGAGCGATTAATGGTCAACGGAACGTCTACTTTGCTGAGCGTTGCCACAGAAGAAAGCGCTACTTGTGCCCCGCCTGGTGCGGAAATGCGCAAATTGTTCAGGTAGTTGATATCTTCCTGATAATTCTCAGGCAACTGCAGCTTGATGTCAATTTCATCGTCACCTGTGCGATACTTCGTGACGGTCGTACCTTGGAACGAAGTGCGCACAGACGAAAGAATTTGACCAGTAGTCAAGCCGTACAGACTCGCTTTTTCCGCATCTACTTTCACTTCGAATTCTTGTCTGGACTCTTCCAGGCTGGTCGTCACGTTGTTTGTGCCAGGAATGCTTTGTACTTCCCCTTTGATGATGCCGCTGATGTCTTTGAGTACATCGAGGTCATCCCCGCGAACAGTCAGTTCGATCGGTGAACCTGTCGACATACCTTGAGCAGCGCTGACTTTGATTTCAGGGCCAGCAATAGACTTCAGTTTTTCAGTCAAATCGATTACGACATCATCTGAAGAACGCTGCCTTTGGGTAACGTCTACCAGCATCAGCGTGATGGTCGCCTGATTCGAGGACAATGTGCTCGCAAGCGGTGAGCCGTTGCTGCCGATCGAGGTGGCCACAATGTCCTTTTCAGGAACCTGGTTCACGATGTCTTCTACTTGTTTGGTTACTTTTTCCGTTTCGGCTAAGACGGTGCCATTCGGCATCTTGATGGATACCGATACCTGCCCTTGGTCCATGCTCGGAATGAACTCAGCACCGATCATCGGCGTAAGAGCCAGAGAGCCCACCATCATGACAACCGCGGAAATCATGACGGTCTTGCGGTGTCCCAATGACCAGCCCAGCAGTTTTGCATAAGCTTTTTCTACCTTATGGAACCCGATATTAAACCAAACAACCGGGTTGATTCCTCGGTAATCTTTGCGCTCCCCGTGCTCCGGCACTTTTTTCAAGATGCGTGAGCTGAGCATCGGAACGAGCAAGATCGAGAATACCAGTGCAGCGATGTGGGAGAATACGACGGTCAATGCCAGCGGACCAAACAGCTCGGCCGCGATCCCTTCTGTCAGGGCAATCGGCAAGAATACGCAAATTTGCGCCAGGGCTGATGCCATAACGGCAGTCCCTACTTCTTTGGAACCGATCAATGCCGCTTCCATCATTCCTTTTCCTTTTTCGCGCTGACGGAAAATGTTTTCCAGCATAACGACCGCAAAGTCAATCAGTGACCCCAGACCCAGCGTCAAACCGGAAAGCGAGATCAGGTTGATCGTCTGTCCTGTCATGTACATGAGCAGGAAGGTCGCTACGATCGAGACAGGCAACACGATGATCGCGATGATCATGGACTGGAAGCTTCCCAGGAAGAAGAACAGCAGGATGATCCCGACCAGTCCACCAAGCAGAGCATGCTCTGCCGTTGTATAGATGGAGTCCTTGATGTATGTAGACGTATCAAGGGTTGTCGTCACCTGGATGTTCTCTGGCAGATCCTTTTTGATCTTCTCCATCTCTTTTTTCACTTCGTCGGCAACTTCAATGGTGTTGCCTCCGGAAGCTTTCGTAATGGAAATGCCAAGACTCGGTTTTCCATTGACATAGCTAAGCTGCGTGACTTCTTCGGTGGTATCTTTCACTTGGGCAATGTCGCTCAGGCGAATGGAACCGCCATTCCCTACGGCAATCGGAGTCAGAGCGATCTGCTCTACATTCGCAAACTCACCTTGTACGCGGATGTTAAGCTTTCCATCACCCTCTCGCACCGAGCCAGCTGAACCGGACAGGTTGCCGCTGCTCAAGGACTGAGAGATCTGATCGAGCGTCAAACCGTATGCCGACAGCTTTGCCGGGTCGACGATGACGTCGATGATGCGATCTTGACCACCGCTTATCGAAGCGGATGCCACTCCATCGATCCGCTCCAATCGGGATTGGATCAAATCTTCGGCCATGCTTTTCAATTTGTTTACATCCTGATCACCCGTCACAGCAAACTGGATGATTGGCTGACTGTTTGGATCAATGCGCAGTACGCGTGGAGCATGCGCGGAATCAGGCAAAGCCCCGCGGACCTGGTCCACTTTTTCCCGCATATCCAGTGTGGCTTGATCCAGATCGGTCCCCCAGTTGAACATCAGGATGACCTGTGAAGCACCTTCAACGGAGACGGATGAAATGCTATCTAAATCCGACACCGTTCCCAGTGCATTTTCAATGGGCTTCGTGACCAGTTTTTCTACCTCGCTCGGAGACCCCCCGTCAACGGACGTCACGACGACCGCGACTGGAAAGTTCAAGTCAGGCATCAAATCGATCGCCAGACGCGGGAGGGACACGAAGCCAAAAATAAGCATGGCCACCGTCAGCATGATCATGGTGACGGGGCGTTTAATCGAGAGTTCTGACAGATTCAAATGTACTCACCTCTTTTAGATCAGCTAGTCAGTTTCTTACCTTTTGTAAATAAATCTTGCAGGGCATGAAGAGATGAGATTGCGTGAGGATCTTCCCGCTCCACCCCATCCTGTTCAAAAACTCGATCGGTCATAGAGACCCACACAATGCGGCGGTCACTCTTATCTCGGAACCTCCTCACCAGATTTTCCTGTTCGAGTCTGTTGATTAGGCCCGAAGTCGTACTGTATGAAAGATCGACAGCCTTACTTATGTCTCCCATCGTCTTTGGACCCTTTTCGATTTGCTCCAGGATCAGAACCTGCTGCCACGTAACATCCCCGGTGTCCAGTTCCTTTTTCGAAATCGACGAAAACAAGGCACTCGCTTCCCGCAGAAGCTTTGCCAGCTGAATCAGTTCTTTCATGAAAGCCTCCCCTTGCATTCACTACGCAACCTTAGACCCTTTCTTGCAAAGTGCACATTTACCAACTTTATTCTACCTACAGTCCTAGGTAGTGAAGTCTACCAGTTGGTTGATTTCCAAGGCGACGGTATCTATCTAGAGATAGACGACAGCGCATGCTAGAATGAAACTAAGCGATAATCCCAACAGAGAAAGAAGGATGTCTCTTTGTTGCGTATGAGTCTAAAAGCCATTCAAAAACGGCTGTTAATCATTTGGTTTTCCGTTCTAATCATTCTGTCGTTGATACCGAATTCATTCATGCGGGAAACTCCCCTGCAGTTTTTCACTACTATGGTACTATTCTTTTTATATATCGTCTTGTTCTGGGCGTCTAAAAAGAATTGGAAGCCCTTCCAGATTGAGCTAGTTACGATTCTGCTTGGATCGCTTTCCTTATTGAAGAGTGTGTTTGTTGGCGGGGAAGGCTTTGGAATGATGCTGCCCTTGGCCGTATTCATCGGATTTCACATTGAGGGGAAGCGCTCGCTCGCCTATGCGACCTTTTTTGGCGTCTGTACCACGCTTTCCATGTACTTCGAGGAAATTCTGCCCATTCAGCACATCATCCCGTTCATCTTGACTTATATGGGGTGCTACATCGGGGCACGAGGCTACCGCATTCAAAACACCGCTTATCAAATGAACCAGCAGCATCTCGAAGAACTGCAAAAAGCCCATTCTGAGCTGCAGGAAGCGCATGACCAGCTCCAGGAAGCCGCTCTCCACACCATGCAGGTAGCGGTATTGGAGGAACGTACGCGCATTGCCCGGGATATCCACGATGCGCTCGGCCACAGCCTGACATCGCTCATCGTACAGCTGCAGGCTGTGAAATACATGCTTCAGGATGGGCCGCCTCTCGCCCAGGAAGCCGTACGGAATATGCTCGGAGTCGCAAAGCAAAGTCTCGAAGAAATTCGCTCCTCCGTTCATACCTTGGCCATGGATAAAACCTCGCTGGGCCTGAGCCCGCTGCGTGCCCTGCTGTCCCAGGCGGAGAAGCATACAGGGGTCAAAATGGAGCTCGTCAGTGACGATCTCGACATTACGTTGTCTCAAGAAGCGACGATCACGTTTTACCGGATTTTACAGGAAGCCGTGACAAACTCGTTGCGACATTCCGACGCCAAAAAAATCGAAGTAGCATTGGAACACCGCGGGAACACCATCTTTTTCTCCATTCGCGATGACGGGAGCATTACAAAAGAAAAAGCAGTCAAGCCTGGCTTTGGATTAAACGGTATTTCGGAACGACTGCAAAAACTGAACGGACGCCTTCGCTATTTTGTGCGGGATCCACACGGCTTTCAGATTGATGTGGAAATCCCCTTGACACCATTCACACAGGAAGGGAGCATGAGGAGATGACAGAAACGAAACAGCAAGAGAATGAGAAAATCCGTGTGGTTTTAGTAGATGACCAGACGATGATACGTCAGGGACTAGGATACGTCATCCAAATGCAACCGGATATGGAAGTGATCGGAGAAGCCTCAGACGGGGAGGAAGCGGTAAAGCTCGTTGGGGAACTGACACCTGACGTCATCTTGATGGATGTGCAGATGCCAAACAAATCCGGAATAGATGCGACGAGGGAGATCATGCTCCATCACCCCACCTTGAAAGTGCTCATCCTGACGACGTTTGATAACCATAACTATGTCGTAGATGGCATTCGCGCGGGAGCAGTCGGCTATATGCTCAAAGATGCTGATTCGCAGGAGATGCTCGACCTCATTCGTCGCGCTTACCAAGGGGAAGCGTTGTTTCACACCGTAACTGCTGCCAAGGCTTTGGCGGAAGTGCTGCAATCACAGCGCGCCATACCCGAAAGCCCCCAATCCGCCTCCGTTCTCCTGGATGACTTGACGGATCGCGAGCTCGATGTCCTACAGCAAATCGCGTATGGCTACCGCAATGACCAAATTGCCCAAAACTTGTTCATCTCAGAAGGTACGGTAAAGACCCACGTCCACCGCATCCTGCAAAAAATGGGAGTTGAAGACCGGACACAAGCCGTCGCCATGGCGCTTCGCCTGCAGCTGGTCAAATAAGAAGCATGAAAAAAGACGGAATTTGTTCCGTCTTTTGCTTTTGTACCCCTTTGCAAAGACTTATGTTGTCAATGGCAGCCGGATCTCGAAGCGAGCGCCCCCCAGCCTCGGCGAATTGTCTGCAAAGATTTCTCCGCCATGGTCGTTGATGATCCGCTGAGTCGTGGACAATCCCAAACCCGTTCCCTCCTGCTTGGTTGTGAAGAAAGGAACAAACAAATTCTGCAGGGTATCCCGAGAGAGCCCCTCCCCATCGTCTTCTACCGTGATGACGAGCTGATGGATGGAGGCAAATACGGTGATGGACACCAACGAGCCGCGATTGACCAGTGCCTCGAAGGCATTTTTCAGGATGTTCAGAAAAGCCTGCTTGATTCGGGACCGATATCCCATTATGTACCAATCTCCATCTGCTATCTGCTGCTCCAGCTTGATGCCCCTTCTGTTCGCCTCAGGCTCCAGCAAACGGATCACTCCGTAGATTTCCTCCATGACAGGGAAATGCTCTGTCACAATCTTGTCGTCTCTGTATCTCGCTAGGACAAGAACGTCATTGAGCAAGCCGTCAATACGTTCGATTTCTGTCAAAATGACGGAAAAATAGGACTCGCTACGATTGGGCTCGCCTTGCTCTCTCAGCAGCTGAATGAACCCTTTGATCGATGTAAGCGGATTCCGAATTTCATGCGCCATCCCCGCGGCCAGTTGACCGACTGCCGCCAATGCTTCCCTTTTCGTCAACTCTTCCTCATAACGCTTGCTATCCGTCAAGTTCCGCAGCACAGCTATCGCACCCCACACCTCACCCGCATGATAAATCGGGCTCGTGCTGACCGTCGTCCATTGCGAGTTGTATTCGGCGACATAATGACCGGACTGGCCGCGTTCAATGACCCATTGGACGAAACGCTCACTTTCATGCGGGCAAAAGCTTTCGTCAATGTTCGTCCCCAAAATTTTCTCCCGATCGACTCGAAACAACCTTGCCAGCGCATAGTTTGCCTCGATGATTTTCAAATGACGGTCAATCATCAGGACAGCGATGTCACTGGATTGAAGAACGAGCTGAACGAGCTCTTGCTCTGCTACCTCTGAGAAAAGATCCCCCTGGGCATTCGGCTGGATCGCTCCCTCTTTTTGTTCTGGATCTGCTTTTTCCTTTTCCAGTAAAAAAGCCACTACCCGATCGACTACTTGGTACAGCTGCAGCTGGATTTGATAATACACCACACGATCTTCGGTAGTCAGTACCAGCGTATCCGAGTCTCGATTCAAGTACTCCAGCACTTTGTCTCGGCACACTCGCAAACGCTCCACCGCGAAGAGCAAGGACATGCCCTGTTCCGCACACGTGCTCGCAAACTCTCCTACATGCTTTTCCAACTCCCGATAATCTTCTGTCTCTACCGTCTCTGCCAGTCTTGCAATCAATTGCACCAGCCAAGATTTGGGATGTGTACACTCCCCTGGTTTTGAGGCAATACCTTGGTGTCCATTGGAAAGAAATGAAAGCATTTCGGCCGCCAATACAGGGGCCAGATGAGTAAGATAAGTGCGTATTCGATTTTTCAAATCGCTCTGGCTCCTTTACTTCTTACTATGCAGTGGTGATTTCTTCCAACTTTGGAATGCTTCTATTATGGACGCAACAGGGCCAAGATGTAAAGCAGACGTAAAGACTAGTAGGGACAAAAATATTTCAAAGAA
Source organism: Brevibacillus choshinensis (assembly GCF_016811915.1). NCBI lineage: Bacteria > Bacillati > Bacillota > Bacilli > Caryophanales > Paenibacillaceae > Brevibacillus > Brevibacillus choshinensis. Next base: position 3,330,089 of record NZ_CP069127.1, read on the forward strand.
ACAGAAAGGCACTTGCCCCACGTGGAGACAAATGCCCTGAAATTACGAATGAGATTTGACGATGTAGTTGCGCAGGTCTGATTTGACGGGACTATTTGGGTTACTGCCAGCGTGCGCACGTTTGAATGCTTCGCTCTGTGTCCAATTTTTGAAATCTTCCTCAGTCGCCCATTTTGTGAAGACGATGTACTCATCCCCCTCCGTAGGGGCCAGAAAAAGGAACTCAAGAAATCCAGGAACCTCTTTCATTCGTTCACCGCCACCACCGAAAGCTCGTTCCAATTGGGATTGGTAATCAGCCGGTACCTGCAGTCTGTTCATGGATACGTACATGCTCATCACTTCCTTTATCGATTGGTTCCCGCTTCCATTATACCTCGGAATCGGACAATGCCAAAATGAACCGCAGACGCGTCTATTCGCGCCGGCGGTTCATCTGCTGCTCCAGCATGATATCCATGAGCAGAGTATCCTGCAGGGGGTCTTTAGGATCGGTGGTCAAAAGCGCAGCAACCGCTGCCATGGCACTGCGGACGGTGTGATACGAGTAGAACGCGTCCCGCTCCGCCTCACTGAACAGGGATAAATCAGAGCGCTCTTGAACGGGATAGGGAAAATCAGTTTCGACTCCCGCCCGATCCAGCACGATCAATGCTTGCTTAATGGCCAGCAAGGCAGCACTCACACTGATTCCATATTCCTGGCGAAGATCATCCCACACTTGAAAAGCGGATTTTTCCACTCGCTCCTGATTCGGCCGCGTAATAATTCCTGATTTGCGTCCTTCCTTCAACAGCCAATCCACAAAAATGTCGGGACGAGGAGGAAACGCATAAACCTGCAGCTTCATTTCCAGCTCCGTCGGAAAATCCTTTGCAAATCGTGCGTGGGACAATAACATCTCATAGCGCCGCGAGGGATGGCCAGGAACCGTTACAAAGACGGTATCCTGACGCACAGCAGCCACCTGCAGCTTCGTGCGGGCAGGGATCCTGCCTTGCGGTGCCTTTTCCCGGCGGATATTGCCTGGAATCAGTTCTGTCCCAAACTGGTGATATTCGAGGGGCGAATCAATCCACGGGATCGGCTCGCGCTCCAGAATTTCATACATGCCATTAAAAGTCACCCATTCTCCCGGGCGTCGTTGACTGCGAATGAGTACTTTATGACGTTCTTCTTCTGGCGGGACTTCGGTCTCCTGGTCGTCTGGCGCAGGGTGCAACCTTTTATGCTCGACGAGAGCGCTCTCATTCAAAAGCAGTCTCTCCAGCAGCTCACGCTTGCTGACCCATTCGTATCCGATCCGGTAAATCCGATTTTTCATCGGCTCCACCTCCTTTTGGTCGCCATAAGGCGATTCCTAACAGCCGAGTGATTTTGTTAACTACCATATGTATTTATCCACTTGTCCGTGCTAGACAGATCGTACAATTCCCTGCATAGCGCTCGCTGCCTCTCGGGGGGAAGCTGCACGACTAATCGCACTGATGATGGCCACGCCGTCTGCTCCGGCACGAATCACTTCCGCCGCATTTTCCAAAGTAATACCGCCGATCCCGACAATAGGAAGCTCACTCCCTACGGCCTTTCGGATTTCTGTCAACCCTTCTGGGCCAATGGGTTCCCCTGCATCAGCCTTGGAGGACGTTGCGAACATGGCACCCACACCGATACAATCGACGCCTCCAGCTTGTGCAGCTAAGGCTTCCTCCACCGTCCCGGCTGATACGCCAATGTACATATCTGGCCCAACGATGGCTCTCACATCCGACAGGTTCATATCGTCTTGCCCAACGTGCACCCCGTCCGCTTGCAAGTACACAGCCAGCTCGACGTCATCATTGACAAAAAAGAGCGTTCCGTGTTCACGGCAAAGATCCTGCATGTGACGACCCAGCTCCACTTTTTGATCAGGGGTAAGCTTGCTTCCTTTGTCCCGAAGCTGCAGGGTTCCTACTCCTCCAAGCAGTGCTTCCCGAACGATTTCAAGCGTCCGTTCCATGGAATAACCGCAATCTTGTGTACCGACGACGAAGTACACACCCATTTTCTCACGCAATACATTCAGGTTCTTCATCTATATGTACCCCTTCCAAGTATCCAATGCGTTGCGATAGGCCGATGCTGCCTGCTTGACGTCGTGAGCGTCCGTAATCCCTGACAGCACGGCAATCCCTGCACAACCAGCCGCTAAGACCTGGCTGACGTTTTCCGGAGTAATTCCGCCGATCCCGATTACCGGGATGGTCAGACTCGCTGCAATCCGGGCAAGCTCCCTGTTCCTCTCGGAGGTACACCCGGCTTGGAGCCGCTGGGAAACAAATGACCGTACAACACGTAGTTTACCCCTTCGTTCGCTGCTTGTACGGCTTCCTCGGCGGAATGCACGGAACGCCCGATCCATTGTTCATCAGACAAGACCTTGCGCGCTTCAATCGGCGTCAGGCTGTGGTAGGCTAGATGTGCACCGCGACAATCCACAGCTGCCGCTGCATCCACACGGTCATTGATGATCAGGCATTGCTTCGGTATTACTTGTGATAATTCGTACGCCCAGTCCATGCATTCTCTCGCTGTCCGCTGTTTTTCACGGATATGCAGATAGTTCATGCCACCTGCGTAGGCTGCCTCTGCCATTCGAAGCACGTCATCAAGATCCTGTCTTCCGTTCGTAATGACATGGAGCTCAGGAGATGGGGGCATCCGAGATACCTCCGCCAGAAAGCGCTGTCAAGCATTCTTGAAGCCACTGCTTGGTTTTGCCATCCCCCTCCGATGGCGAAAGAGCCAGCAAATCCACCACGAGCTTTCTCAGCAGGAACATTTGCTGCAGCGTCAGTGGAAAGGTGATGTTCTTTGGTTTGGTTTCTTGCTTTTCCAGTGTCTCCACTCCTGCAAGCAGCATATCCGCGATCGACTCGACCAGCTCAGACAGCTGTTCATTCTGTTTCAGCTCGTCATAGCATCCGTCAAAGAGGCGACACAATATTAAAAACGCCTGTGACGACAGGGTCACCGGCTGTACATCCTGCATCGGTTCCGTCATACTCCATCCTCCACTCGCTTTCCATACTCGACTTCCCTTCCGCCGCGCGTGAAGAAGCCGTAGAAAAACAAAATCTATTATAACATAATGATTCCTGGTTCGTGCCGATTTGCTCGTCATCCTCCAAAAAGAAAAACCGCTGAAAGTCAGCGGCTTTTACTCGTACCTTCATTGCGGTCATTGTGATGCGACTGGCGCAGATTTGTGTTCTTGTCATTCTCGTCCAGCGTCTTCCCGCGGTTTTTCCCCAGGTCCTTGCTGTTGTTGTTCTTGCCCAAGCGGTCCACCTCCCTTGATGTCATCAAAGGATAGCGTAACCAAACTCTGTTACTTTACTCTCCGATTCTCCTCGGTCAGGCAAGCTTACTCGCATATCGTCTGCTGACTTCATAACCGATGGCAAACAGGATTCTCCAGCCCAAGAGAAACGCAAGCGTAATCACATAAGCCACCCAGGTAAAGGTCCAGGTCATGGGAATTCCCGTCCACCAGACACGGACCACCAGACCGATCGGTGCGGCTAGTGTCCAAGTGAAAAGGGTGGATAGGAGCAGCAGTCCGAATGAGGAGTACGCCCTCTCTCTATAAGTTCGAAAAACGAGGATCGCAACCATCCACCCCGCTAAAAACGGTGCGAGGGTATCCAGAATTCCAAGTATCGTTACAGGCAAATGATGGGCCAGCTTTCCATAGTAGGCGAACAGCAGGAAGGCGATCAAATCCCCGGCGAGCAAAACGTAGCCTGCCGGCAAGATTTTATGTCTCATGAAGATCCTCTTTTCCATGAAGCTTGTATTGTGCAACAAACCTTACCCGTTTATTGTACACACGCTTCCGTTCGCCTCACAATCGTTCTGCCCTTTTATTCACCAAACAGCAACAAATTCAATTTTTCTTGGACCGTTGGCCATTCGCTTTCAACGATGCTGAAGTACACCGAATCACGAATATACCCATCCGGCAGGATCATGTGATTGCGCAGGATTCCTTCATATATTCCGCCGATTCTGGCAATCGCCCGCTGAGAATTCTTGTTTCTCGAATCCGTCTTGAGCTGCACGCGAATGCACCCCAAGTCCTCAAAGCAATGCCGCAGAAGGAGCAGTTTGCATTCCGTATTGATCATTGTCTTCCAGACGGACGGGGTCAGCCAAGTATAGCCAATCTCCAAACCACGATCCTTCCGTGAAATGTTCAAGAAACGCGTGCTGCCGATCAGCTTCCCGTCCTGTCGGTTCACGATGACAAAAGGGAGCTCCGTACCTTCCGCTTGATGATTCAATGCAAGCTCGATAAAGGTTTTCGCATCTTCTGGCTTGCTCATCCTGGAGGACATGTAGGTCCAGATTTGTTCGAATTGACCCGCTTCCCACAGACCTTCCGCATGCTCAAGGCGCAGCGGCTCCAAACGGACAAACTTTCCTTCTAGTGTGACAGGTGCGATGGTTAACATGATCATGTCTCCTCCGACTGTTTTGCCCCAAGTGAAAAGCAGAACAGCTTTCATAAATTTTTCCTATGATACGAGGCAGAAGATCATCTGTCAATTCCTTCTTTTCTGTCAACAAAGGGAAATGTCATCCTAGCTACTGAACCTTTCCGCGTGCGTCAACCGGCCAGGTGCCAATGACCTCGTCGTTTTTGACCAGGTACACTTGATCAAACAAATTCATCACCGTGCATGCGTGATTCGGGATAATCTGGACGCGATCCAGCAGGCCGAGTGTCGTGCGCCCTTGTATGGCAGCGATGCCGTGCTCCTCCGAAAGGCGCTCTAAGACGATTTCCGGATGATCTACCACATGACCGAATCCTTTGACCGTGGCATTTCCGTGAGCCCCTTGGTCCAGCGACAAGGATTTGCTCCCGGTATCGAATACCAGCCGCTCTGTGGCCCTTTGACTTACGACAGTACTGATCAGGCGAAGGGCACAGTCAGAATAGGAGGCAACTCCGAGGCCTACTTGAATCGCATCGTAAAACACGGCATTGCCCGGACGTACTTCCGTGATTCCAGGTACTTTTCCAGCAATTTGAAAAGTCGGGGTAGAACCTACACTTCTCACTTCTATCGGTATGCCATGCTGCTCACAGAGCTCTGCACTGGCGACGATGCATTCGCCCTCGTATCTGCCGATCTTTTCGATTTGCTCGTAGGTGGATGCAGCATACGAATGGCCAGCATGGGTGTACAGCCCTCTCAGCCTGAGATTCGGGCAGTTTTCACTCACGTGCTGAGCCAGTCGCAAAGTGGGTTCGCCCGGATCCACCCCGCAGCGCTTCAATCCGGAATCCACTTTGATCCAGACTTCGATGTCTTGTCCGATTTGTTGGAAAAAAGCCTGCACATGCTGCGCCTGCTCAGCGGAGTCGATCGTGAGAATGATGGTGGCGAGGGGAAGCAATTCGGCCACTCGCTCGAGTTTCTTGCGAGATGCCAGCGGATAGGCAATCAATATGTTGGTAATGCCGCCCCTCGCCATCACTTCGGCCTCGGCCACCTTGGCGACCGTGATTCCGCATGCCCCACTCGCCACTTGTCTTTTCGCAATTTCAACGGATTTGTGCGTCTTGATATGCGGGCGCCAGGCGATCCCTTGTTCTTTTGCAAAGCTGTCAATCCGTTTGATATTCGCTTCCATCTTGTCAACATCCAGCAGCAGTGAAGGTGTGTCCAATTGGGTGATGTCCATTTGCGAGCCCTCCCGATATGTCTGTTTCCCTTGGAAAAGGTGTCCTATTTGCCTATCATACCTTGGCGACCTTTCATAGGGAAGGAGACATCCATGCGAGCCAAAAAAAGCATCCCTTCCGTAGATTCTACATCAGGGACACTTTGCCATTACGCTTCCTCACTGATCACGACCTGTTTTCCCCGTTTTTTCAATAGAATCGGGATAATCAACCAGAGCAATGCACAAACAAGGAAGGCTGCCGATATCGGTTTGGTCAGGAAGATCATGAAATCTCCATTAGACGTAGTCAACGCACGGCGCATGTTATTTTCGATCATCGGCCCGAGGACAAGACCGAGAACCAGCGGAGCCAGCGGAAAATCGTTTTTGGAAAGATAATACCCTGCCACTCCGCAGATGACCAGCAGCACGAGATCAAACGTGCTGATCTGGACGGCGTACACCCCAAACACGGAAATTGCGATGATCAGCGGAATCAGGTACTCGGATGGGGTTTCTATGATCTTTGCAAAGATCTTGACGAGGGGCATGTTCAAGATCAGCAGCATGACGTTACCGATGAACATACTCGCGATGAGTCCCCATGCCACTTGCGGATGATCGGTGAACAGCAAGGGACCCGGCTGTACATTGTACATGAGCAAAGCCCCCATCAGGATCGCTGTCGTACCCGAACCTGGGATCCCCATCGTCAAGAGCGGCACCATCGCTCCACCTGACGCAGCATTGTTCGCTGATTCCGGAGACGCTACACCCTCGATGGCCCCTTTCCCAAACCGCGTGGGATCCTTACTCAGCTTCTTTTCCGTGATATAGGCAAAAAAGGAAGCGAGCGTAGCCCCTGCGCCAGGCAGAACCCCGATAAAAAAGCCCAAGAGCGAACCGCGGGCGATGGGTGCCGCACTCTGCTTCAAATCAGCAATAGTAGGGAGAACACGTCCCACCTTGATGATTTCCGAATTTCCCTTGTCTGTCTCGATAATCGTTTTGAAAACTTCCCCCAAAGCAAACAACCCGACTGCAATGGTCAGAAACTCCAATCCTTGATACAAATCCGGAATGTCGTAGGTAAACCGGGCCACACCAGATACACTGTCGATCCCGATCGTCGCGAGCAGCAATCCCAAGACCGTCATCATCAGCGCCTTGGTCATCGATTTTCCGCCCAAGCCGCTCACCGCACACAAACCGAGAATCATGAGCGAGAAGTATTCGGCAGGACCAAATTTCAAGGCCATTTCAGACAGGGGATCAGCCAGAAATACGAGCGCTACCAATGCGACGATCCCCGCCACAAACGAACCGATGGCGGAAATGGACAACGCTGTGCCAGCCCTTCCCTGACGAGCCATCTGGTACCCATCCAGCGTCGTTACCACTGATGACGACTCTCCCGGTGTATTTAACAAGATGGAAGTAGTCGATCCCCCGTACATCGCCCCATAATACACACCTGCAAGCAAGATGATCGCGCTGGCAGCCGCGTCTTCAGGACCAAGACCGGATGTCAATGATGCCGTCACAGGCATGAGCAAAGCTACACCACTCATCGGCCCGATGCCAGGAAGAACACCGACAGCCGTTCCAATCAATACACCGACAAAGGCGTATATCAGGTTATGCCATTGCAAGGCGAGAAGAAAGCCGTCACCCAAATACTGTAATGCACTCATTTCTCATCCTCCTCCAAAGCCGAGCCAAGCAGGAAACGGCGGCAGCGTTCCTTGCAGCAAGTAGACGTAAAGGTAATAGACTCCTGCAGAAAACGCAAGCGAAACCACTATGGACTTGACCAGGCTCCCATTTCCCATCATCCGAAAGGCAAAAGCCAGGAACAGGAACGTGGAGATTACGTAGCCTAGCACTTCAAGCAGGAAAACATACAGCAAGGTCGCTGCCAGGATCGATAGAAAGCGTCTGTAGTTTCCCTTTTCAGAAGCATTCGTCGCCTGAGGATTTTTTTTCTTCAGCGTCTCCCAAAATGATCGCAAGCTCAGCAGAATCAAAATGATGCCCAGACCAAGCGGAAAGATATTGGGTCCAACTTGACTGCCATACGCACTGGCGGATATCGAACGGCTCTCAACTACAAACATCGCCCCGATGAGCGCGAAAAGGATACTTCCGAAACGATCAAAAGTCAGGTTCATCAATCTACCTCCTAACCGTGTGAAAAAGGAGAGGAAGCCCTCTCCTCTCCCTTATTTCGCCATGCCGAGCGATGTCAGCAGATCTTTTACCAGTTTGTCTTGCTCTTCCAGGAAAGTAGTAAAGGTAGCAGCGTCCTTGTATTCACTTTCCCACCCGTTTGCAGCGAGTTCTTTCTTCCAGATTTCATTGTCATTCAATTCCTTCAGCTTGGCATCCCAGTAGGCTTTCGCGTCAGCAGGCATGTTGGGTGGACCAAATACTCCACGCCAAATCGTAAAGGTCGCATCGATCCCCTGCTCTTTCAACGTCGGCACCTCACTGAGTACACCAGTCAGCCGTTGCTCAGAGGTGACTCCCAGTACACGGACTTTCCCAGCTTTCAAGTACTCCCCTACGCCGGATGCGTCAGTAGCAATCATATCCGCGTTACCACCGAGCAGGGCAGCAATCGCTTCGCCGCCGCCGTCGTACGAAACGTATTTGACGCTTTTTGGATCGATGCCGAATTTCGCCGCTGGCAAAACACTCACCAAGTGATCCATGGAGCCTGGCGCTGACCCACCCGCCAAAGTAATTTTCGTTGGGTCGGCTTTGATGGCATCCAGAAGACTTTTCATATCTTTATAAGGCGAATCTGCCTTTACCACAAGCGCTCCGAAGTCTTTCGTCATTTGCGCAAGGGGCGTCACTTCTCTAAATCCGTAAGGGGTATTCCCCTCTTTTTTATCGTTATTGATCAAGATGGGCGGCGAGCTGACAAACAGACGATAAGGATTTCCTTTATCTTTGTTCACATACTCAGCCATGAAGACCGTGCCGCCACCGCCAGGCTTATTTTCCACGGTGATCGCCTGGTTCACCAGCTTGCTCTCATTCAACACCTTTGCCAAGGAACGGGCTGTTTTGTCCCAACCTCCGCCTGCGCCCGATGGAGCTACGATAGCGAGCGGCTTTTCAGGATAGCTGGAAGCGGCTGGCGCCGTCTGCCCCCCTGAGTTTTTACCCGTGCTGCCCGTGCTGCCCGAGGCTCCTGGTCCCGCGGTTCCGCCACCACAGGCAGCCAGCACCAGCGTAAAAAAAACAGATAGGGCAATCCATACTTTTCTCTTTTTCATGCTTTCATCCCCCTTGTTGCTTACGTTTATGTAAGCGCATTCAAAAGCTTGGAATAAACGTAACATGGGGAGATAGTTGGGGATAGTTTTCGTTCATAAGGTCTATTTAGAATTTTGAGAACGTTTTGTTCATATTGTTCATGGATCATTATGGGACTAGCCGATACTTTCGCTCCGGTCTTCCTACGGTGCCATAGATCAGGTCAGCCCGAGCTTTTTTCTCCACGACGAGGTACTCCAAATAACGTCGTGCTGTCGTTCTGCTCGTGCCAATTTCTTTTCCGATTTCCTCCGCGGAGACACCTTTCTCTCCCGTTCTTTGGATGGCCTCAATCACCTTTTCCAGCGTCAGCAAATCAATCCCTTTGGGCATGGCCGCCTCCCGCGTCTTGCCGCTGTTCCGACTCCGGGTCATGATGCGATCAATGACATCCTGATCGACTTCACAGACCTCCTTCGTCTGCCACAGATGCTCGCGGTAGACTTCCAGACGCTCGCGAAAGCGCTCGAAGACCAGCGGCTTGACAATGTAATCGAAAACGCCGCCGCGCAGGGCCTCCTGCACCATTTCCATCTCCTTGGCAGCAGTGATCATGATGATATCTACATTGCGATGATGCTGCCGGATATGCCAGACCAGTTCGATTCCGAGCATGTCGGGCAAATACACGTCCAGCAGAACCAGATGCGGCTGTGTGACGGATAACAGCTCGATGGCTTCCGCTCCATTCGTCGCGGTTGCAATGACCTCAAACCCCTCGATTTTGCTGACGAACCGCCTGTTGATATCGACGATCCGCAAATCATCCTCCACAATAAGCACTTCCACCTTGTGCAACGAGACCCCTCCGTTCTTTCGGGAGCGAAACCGTAAAGAGGGCTCCTCCCCATTCACTCCTGCCCACCAATACATAGCCATCCATCTCCTGGATGATCCCCTGCACTTTGGCCAGCCCCAGCCCTCGATGCTCTCCCGGCTTGGTGCTAAAGCCATCCTGGAAAATGACTTCCCGCAAGCCCTCTGGCACGCCAGGTCCGGAATCTTCCACTTCAAACAAGATTTCGTCCCCCGTATCAGACAAATAGCACTCAACCACTTTGCGTTCGGCATTGGCCTCATTGACCGCTTCCAACGCATTTTGAATCAGCGTACCGAGCAAGACCACCACTTGCTGACGGTTGATCGCTGGCGGCAGTGCCTGAAGGTCGCTATCCTGATTGATCTGAAACTGAATCTTCAGTTCCTTTGCGCGATTATGCATTCCGAGGAGAAGGGCTCCAATTAAAGGATCCGGGATCTGCTTGGCTAAAAACAGCAGCATCTCCTGCTGCGCTGACGTCTCGCTCGTGATGAGCTCGACCGCTTCCTGAATGGAACCAAGCTGCAATAGGCCCGAGATCGTATACAACAGATTGTGAAATTCATGTGTCTGCGCACGGAGCACGTCCGCATACCGACGTGTTTGCGACAGCTCTGAGACGAGCTTGTCGATCTCTGATTTCGGTCGGAAGCTGCTCACGACACCTACCACTTTATCGCCGAATTTCATGGGGATGCGATTCACAATGATTTCTTTTCCCACGAGGATCGTCTCCCTGTCCAGCTGATGCTCCCCCGATTCGAGCACTTCGGGCATCCGACTGTCGGGCAATATCTCCGTAATTTCTTTTCGATGGTAATCGTCGTGGGGAAGATCGAGTATGCGAATGGCTGCCTTGTTCATCATGGTGACTCTGTTGTTGCGATCAATGGCAACAATCCCTTCCCTCACCGATTCCAGAACGGCGTTGCGCTCCACATACAGCGCCGCAATCTCTTCGGGCTCCAAGCCGAGGATGACGCGCTTCACGTAGCGGCTCAAAACAATGGCTCCCACTACTCCGAAGAGCACCGCGAGAAGAATGATCAAAAATACCTTTTCCTGATAATCGCCGATTGCCTGCTCGATGTCCTCCAGCAAGAAGCCGACGGAGACGATTCCCACAACTTCCCCTTTGTCGTCTCGGATGGGAACTTTTCCCCGCAAGGAAGGTCCCAGGCTGCCCACCGCCTTGGAAATATACGATTGGCCGTGCATGAGTCCTAGTTCATTGTCACCACCTACCATCGACTTCCCGATCCTGTCCGGCAGCGGGTGAGAGTAGCGAATCCCTTCGCGGTTGCCGACGACGACGAACTCTGCATCCGTCTGTTTGCGTATATTTTCGGCAATCGGCTGAATCAGGAGAGACGGATTCGCGGTGGTGAACGCATGACGCAATTCGGGATCATTTGCGACGACCTTGGCCACACTCAGCGCCTTCTTCCCCAGCTGCTCCTCGATCGACGAACCGATAATCGAAGAAAAGACAGCCCCCATCGATCCAATGATAAGAATAATGACAAACGTAAAAAGTGCGATCATTCTGGTTTGCAAGGACAAGCGTATTTTGGTAGCTGCCACCATTTTCACCCCCTGGTTCATTTTACCATCTTCCATAGGCCAAACGATAGATTCCACCTGAGACCGCAAGCTCGGACATCATCGCACCCCTTGATCCGCAAGCGTTTGTTCCCCGCGAAATTTGTGGAATTAGGTCTTCTTTCCCCCAATATAATGTTACAACTTGTATTCGAGACAAACTGGGGGGCAGCAGTCCGAATACATGAAACACCAATGGAAAAGGAGGGAATTGCTAATGAAAACCCAAGCGGAATCAGGCGGCGTCGTCACGCTGACGAAAGATGGCGAAAAGCTAGTGAAAGATAGCCCGCTGTACAACGAGGGTCTGCGGCCAACTACCAGAGCGGAGCATTCCTGGGGAGCGTACAACTTTGCCAGCCTCTGGATCGGGATGTCAATCTGCCTGCCTACGTACGCCATGGCTGCCGGTCTCATCTCATTGGGGATGAACTGGTGGCAGGCCATTATCACCATCATCCTCGGAAACTGTATCGTCCTTATTCCCATTCTTCTCAACTCCCATGCCGGGACAAAATTCGGGATCCCCTACCCGGTCTTTGCCCGTCTATGGTTTGGATCCAAGGGAGCACATATCCCTGCCGTCGCCCGCGGGCTAATCGGAGCTGGCTGGTTTGGGATTAACTGTTGGTTTGGCGGTGCAGCAATTGACACGCTGCTCATGTCCATGTCCGGATGGGGGAATGTGCCTGGCCATTTATGGATCGCATTTTTTGGGTTTTGGCTGTTGAACGTCTGGATTGCTTACCGTGGACCGGAAGCCATCAAGAAGATGGAGGCCTGGGCCGCTCCTATCCTCATCATCATGAGCCTTGCTCTGCTAGTCTGGGCATTGACGAAAGCTGGCGGCTGGGGTCCCATGCTCTCCGCGCCTTCCAAATTTACTACCACGGGCGAGTTCTTGAAGGTCTTCTTCCCTGCCTTGACCGGTGCCATCGCTTTTTGGGCAACGATGGCATTGAATATTCCGGACTTCTGCCGGTATGCGAAGAACCAGAAGGCTCAGATCATCGGCCAGTCATCTTCCTTGCCTACCACGATGGGGGGTTTTTCCTTCGTTGGTGTGGCAGTCGCTTCCGCTACCGTCGTCATTTACGGCGAAGCCATCTGGGATCCTGCTGCCGTCCTGGCTAAATTTTCACCGTTCGCCATTTTCCTGGGGACGATCGGGATCATCCTCGCTACCTTGACGACCAACGTAGCTGCCAATATCGTCGCCCCAGCCCGCGCTGTAGAAAATCTCGTTCCCCGTCGTCTGACGTATGAGCATGGCGCCATCATCGCAGGTGTCGTTTCTCTGGTCATGCAGCCTTGGTACATTCTCGAGAATTTCGGAAACTACATCTTCCTTTGGCTCGGTACGTACGGCGCGTTGCTCGGTCCGATTGACGGGATCGCCATCGCCGACTACTGGCTGGTGCGCAAGAGACGAATTCATTTGACAGAGCTCTACAAAACCAATGGCATTTATTCATACAAGACGGGCTTTAACACCAGGGCCATCTGGGCGATGCTGATCGGGATCATCATACCGTTTGCCAGCAAATACATCCCAGGCCTCTCCATCATCTGGGATAATGCCTGGACCATCGGGCTGCTGATCTCGCTCGCCCTGTACACGTGGATGATGAAAAACGATTCCACCATCATGAGTGAAAAGGACTATGAGAAAGTGACGGCGCGCACGAATGAGTCGCAGGCCTCCTGAGTGCAAAAAGACTGGCATCCCAAGCGGGAGCCAGTCTTTTTATGCTTTTGAACGTTACCATTTGAATTGACTGATGGACTCTTGCAGCTCGTGCGAGAGCTGATTGAGATTGTTGCTGGAATGCGCGATTTCCTGCATGGAAGCAAGCTGTTCTTCCGCTCCAGCGGATACGCCTTGCGTATGTAGGGCGGCATCCTCCGCCAAGCGGTTCATTTCGTCCATGGCAGAAGCGACTTGTTGCACACTCGCCGACATTTCCTCCGTTGCGGCAGATACTTCCTGAATCTGGTCAGCCACTTCCTGGGAGGAGGCAACGATTCGTTGGAAGGTCTCTCCCGCTTCCTGAACCACGACGGCACCTTTCTGTGCTTCCTTGGTTCCTTCCTGCATGACGCCTACAACCTGTGTGGTCTCATGCTGGATTTCTCCAATCAAGCGAGCGATTTCTCTGGCTGATTCTTCAGACTGCTCGGCCAGCTTTCGCACCTCATCCGCCACAACCGCAAAGCCTCTGCCATGCTCACCTGCACGAGCAGCCTCGATCGCCGCATTCAGCGCGAGCAGATTGGTCTGCGATGCAATACCGGTGATGACATCGACGATCTGTCCGATTGCTTCGGAGCGTACTCCCAAAAGCTGCACAAGCTCCGCCGCGCGGTTGACGGATTGAGAGATCGAATCCATCTGGGACACGGCTTTTTGGATGTGCGTATTTCCCTGCTCCGCTTCCATGGCAGCTTGTGCGGAAGTTTCCGAAACTGCGCTGGAAGTGTCCGCGATACGCTGGATGGCGATGGACATCTCTTCCATGACACGTACGCTTTCTTGTGTGCGTTGCGTTTGCACTTCTGAAGCGCTTGCGATCTGCTGCACGCTTTCGATGGCTTGTTCTGTCGCATGCGCCGATTGCTCCGCACTAGCAGACAGTTCCTCCGAGGACGCTGCCACTTGTTCTCCCGCTACTTTTACTTGCTCGATCAAGGAGCGGAAATTGGATACGAGCTCGTTGAAAGCAATGCCCAGTTTTCCTACCTCGTCACGGGTCACATAGCTGACCGGTTCGACAGCCAGATTCCCCTGTGACAATTCCTGCATCCGACTCACAACGACACGAAGGGGATCCGAGATCATGCGGGAGATCAAGTATCCGAGTGCCATGGCGATCACCAGGGAAAGGACACCTACTCCGCCCAATACCATCATCGCTTTTTGGGAGTCGGATTCATTGGCCAGACGAATTTGTTCGGCCTGCTGCGACTTGTAGTTTGCCCAGGTGAGCTGCTCCTGATTGATCCAGTTCAGAGTCTTGTCGGTTGCGCGGTAGAACGAATAGGCCTGCTGCGCGTCTCCGCCCTCGATCATTTTGATCACTTCGCTCTGATCGCCACGATATTGGGTCAAAAGTTCGTTCAGCATATTGACGCTTTCTTGTTCTGTCTGATCCAGATGGGTCTGCTTCAAGTTTTCGAAAGTCTGGTTGGCGTCCCCCATCCGCTGCTCGAGCTCTGTCTTGTACTCGGCAAGTACGGCTGGAGACGGGTCGAGGATCATCTTATAGATCAGTCCATCGATCGCACGCATTTCTTGTCGCCAATCATTAATCCATTTGACCGGAAGCAGCTGCTCTTCGTACATGGATTGGATTCGTTCACCTGAAATTTTCAGATGGTAGTAACCTGTTGATCCGACGCCAAGTAAAAAAACAGCCATCATGATGATCAGACTAAACAGCTTTGCTCTTGTGCTTACATTCCGAAAGAGACTCATTGTTATTTGGCAATCCTCCTGTTAGAAACGTTGAAAAATGTAGAAAAACATCGAATATTGTCTAATCTTACCAAATTATCTTAATCAAGTCGATAGTCTTAGGTGAATTCTCTTAGATCCAACACAGAAACAATGGAAATCTCGTAAATCTGCACCTCAGGCTGGTAGCAGACATAGTAAGTTAGTTCGGGGCTGATCCGGTACTGAAGCCCCTTGTAGCCTTCTGCCAGCAGATACGTACGCACTTCCTCCCCTGTCCACTCGAGCCATTCCTGATGCCCCATCGAGTGCGAGCGATACTCCAAGGATTCTGCAGAGTGCTTGTTGCGCAGTGCATCCGTGCGCAGTTCATTTTCACCATAACGCTCGTCCAAGCAAAACAACCCGGTCACATCCACTTCTTGGCGCAAAATGGCCGCTTTGTCCCATACTGTCTCTGCATGGCATATGGCATATTGGGCCGCTACTTCCGGATTGCTCACCAGATAGACCCCCGTCCCAAAGACAGCCTTGGCGCTTGCCCCATTTATGAAGCGGCGGCGTTCATCCCGCTCGTAGCGCTGAGATCGCACCACCCTCCATGCCTCACCGTATTCCACACCCCGATATACGATTTGCCTCATCCCTGTTTTCTCCTCACATTCCAGTGATGGGAATCATCCTTCTATGCGAAAAGGAGGAAGGCGCTAAGGGGCGCCTCCCTCTCTCACATCAAGGCAGAAGTTTGACCATGTCATCATACGTTTCCGGACGGCGATCGCGATAGAACTGCCAGGTGTCACGAACCTCATGGATTTTGTTTTTATCCATTTCGGCGATGATTACCTCATCCTGATCGCGACTTCCCATAGCGACGAACTGCCCTCGCGGATCCACCAGATAGGACTGCCCATAAAATTCGCCCATGTTCCATGGCGCTTCCATTCCGACGCGATTGATCGCAGCAACGTAATATCCATTGGCTACGGCATGTGCAGGCTGTTCCAACTTCCACAAATATTCTGAAAGACCGGCTACGGTAGCAGATGGATTGAATACGATCTCCGCACCATTCAGCCCGAGCAGGCGTGCTCCTTCCGGAAAGTGGCGGTCGTAGCAGATGTAGACGCCGACCTTGGCAAATGCCGTTTCAAACACTGGATAGCCCAGATTACCCGGCTTGAAGTAATACTTCTCCCAAAAGCCGTGCCCGTTGCCACCCACACCAACGTGAGGAATATGCTGTTTTCGATACTTTCCGAGATAATTTCCATCGGCGTCGATTACTGCTGCCGTATTGTAGTAGGTGCCGATTCCTACCCGCTCGTACACCGGGAGAATCAGGACGACTCCCAGCTCGCGTGCAAGGGAGGAGAACAACTGAACGGTAGGACCATTCGGCACTTCTTCGGCTGCTTCATACCATTTGGCGTTTTGCTCGGAGCAAAAGTAAGGACCGTAAAAAATTTCTTGCAGACAGATGATCTGCGCTCCACGAGAAGCGGCATCGCGCACCATTTTCATGTGCTTTTCGATGGCCTTTTCTTTATGGAGATGAACCGGCTCATCCCCATTCACATCGTTTTTTGCCTGGATCAGCCCGATGCTAACTTTATTTACCATCCGTTCCTTCTCCTTTCTATACCCTTACCTACGGACGTGTAAACCTCGACCGTTTCAAATATCGTCCAGCGCCTGCCTGCCCGACAAATTGCTTGTCACGGACAACGAAGGAGCCGCGCGAAAGAACGGAGACGACTTCCCCGTACACTTCTTTCCCTTCGAACGGGTTGTAGTCTACATTCATATGGTGCGTCTCGGCGGATATGGTTCTTTTCGCAGCTGGATCAAACAGCACGATATCCGCATCCGAGCCAACAGCAATCGTCCCTTTTTGCGGGAACATCCCGAAAAGTTTTGCCACTTTGGTCGAAGTGAGATCGACGAACTGGTTCAAGCTGATTTTTCCTTGTCGCACCCCTTCGGAGAAAAGCAGTGTCAGGCGATCTTCGATAATCGGGCCGCCATTTGGAATCTTGGTGAAATCCCCTCGTCCCAGTTCCTTTTGTCCAGCGAAATTAAAGGGGCAATGATCCGAACCGACTGTCTGCAGGATTCCGTTTTTCAGCGCGCTCCACAGCACATCCTGGTTCCATTTTTCACGAAGAGGGGGCGACCAGACATACTTGGCCCCTTCGAAATCTGGCCGATCCAGATCCGTGATATCGAGTACGAGGTACTGCGGGCACGTCTCCCCGTAAATATTCCAGCCTTTTTCCCGCGCTTCCGCTATTCGCCTGACCGCATCAGCGCAAGATACGTGCACGACGTACAGCTGGGCATCCGCCAAAGCCGTCAATGCGATTGCGCGTCCTGTCGCTTCCCCTTCCGCTTCCGGCGGCCTTGTGTAAGCGTGGTAGATCGGATCCGTATTCCCCTCAGCCAATGCCTGCTTGGTCAGGTAATCTAGCACATCTCCGTTTTCCGCATGCACCTGGACGAGCGCCCCCAGCTCTTTTGCCCGGATGAGGGTCTTAAACAGCGTCTCGTCGTCTGCCATCAACACATTTTTATACGCCATGAACACTTTCAGAGAAGTGATCCCATCATTCGCGACGACGGACTCCAGCTCCTCTAGCACTTGATCGTTTGCGTCCGAGACCATCAAGTGAAAGCCATAGTCAATGACTGCCTTGCCCCGCGCTTTTTCGTGCCAGGTCGAAATCGCCGACTGAAGCGACTCGCCCTTGCTCGTCAAGCAAAAATCAATGATGCTCGTCGTGCCTCCAAAAGCCGCCGCCTTCGTTCCCGTAAAGAAATTATCCGACGTGACGGTACCACCAAAGGGCATATCGAGATGGGTATGGGGATCGATCCCGCCAGGCAGTACATAACAGCCCGTCGCGTCAATCTCTTCCGCTCCCGTCGTGTCCAGATTGTATCCGATCGCTACGACCTTTTCCCCTTCGACGAGAACGTCCGCCTGATACGTATCCGCTGCCGTTACGACCGTCCCACCGCGAATCCACTTTTTCATTCTTGCCCCTCCCTTTTCCCCCTATGGTCTGGGCACTAATAGACGTGCCACTACTAGTACAGGCTATGCAGACCGCGACCAAAAGATTACGTCAACCTGATGCTCAAGTCTCATTCGTACCATTGGCGGCCAGAGCTGCCTGTCGCTGATTCCAGCTGAGCGGTGGCAAATCGCTCGGGATCTCTACCATTTCAATCGTTCCTTCCACCGGGCAAACGATGGAGCAAAGGTTGCAGCCCACGCAGTCGTCTTCGCGAACGACCAAGCGCTCCTTGCCCGTCGCCTCATCCGCGATGATGTCTATACACTGATGGGATGTGTCTTCACAAGCGATGTGGCACTTGTTGCAGTTGATACACGTCTCCTCATGAATACGGGCTACGACCTTGTAGTTGAGATTAAGATGTCCCCAATCCGAATAGGTAGGCACTGCCTTACCCACGATGTCCATGACCGAGGCGATCCCGCGCTGATCGAGGTAGTTGTTAAGGCCATCGATCATATCCTCCACGATCCGAAAGCCGTGGTGCATCGCAGCTGTACATACTTGAACCCCGGTCGCTCCCATCAGCAAAAACTCAACGGCATCTCGCCAATTGGAAATTCCGCCAATACCCGAAATCGGTACGCCTACCTGAGCGTCCCGCGCGCATTCCGCTACCATGTTCAGCGCGATCGGCTTTACTGCAGGCCCGCAATATCCACCATGCGCTCCTTTGCCATCAACGTGCGGGATCGGCAGCCATTTATCCAGATCGACTCCCATCAGACTGTTGATGGTATTGATCATGCTGATGGCGTCAGCGCCTCCCTGGGATGCTGCTCGTGCGGTAAACCGTATATCGGTAATGTTTGGCGTGAGCTTCACGATGACTGGTGTCTGCGCGACTTCCTTCACCCACTCCACCTGCTGACGAATCAAGTCAGGATGCTGCCCGACAGCCGAGCCCATCCCCCGCTCCGCCATCCCGTGCGGACAGCCAAAGTTTAATTCCAGTCCATCTACTCCGATCGCTTCGACCTTTTTGACAATTTCATGCCACGCTTCCTGCTTGTGCTCGACCATCAAAGAGGCGATCAGCGTATGCTTCGGAAACCGTTTTTTTGTTTCGTCCATTTCCTTTAGATTGACTTCAAGCGGTTTGTCTGTGATCAGTTCAATGTTGTTGAAACCAAATACCCGTTGTCCACCGAACGTCAGTCCTGCAAATCGGGAAGTGACGTTGATGATCGGTTCCCCCAAGGTTTTCCAGACAGCCCCACCCCATCCCGCTTCAAACGCACGTTGGACCTGATAGCCGGAGTTGGTCGGAGGTGCGGACGCGAGCCAAAACGGGTTGGGAGACTGTATGCCAGCCAGATTGATACTGAGATCTGCCATGATCATCTCTCCTCTATCACTGTGAGATTTTCTTTCGTGCTACACGGGTTGCTTTTGATCACTCAACGCATTGTGTATCGCATGGGCTGCCCGCTTGCCGTGATTGGCTGCATCCACGACCATCGCGTCCGTCTTTCCGCCGCCGAAAATGATATCGCCTGCTGCAAACACTTTCGGGTTGCTCGTCCGGTAAGTGGCATCTTGCACGGACACGACTCCTTTTTGATGCTGAATGCCAAACGCTTCGATGAGCGAAACATGTCTCTCTTGCCCGATCGCTTTTACCACGAAATCCACTTCGATGACAAACTCGCTGCCCGAAATAGGGACGGGTCGCTTCCTTCCTTTGGCGTCAGGCTCTCCCAGTTCCATCTTCGTCAATTCCAATCCCTTGACGCGTCCATTTTCACCGAGAATGCGGGAAGGCGCCACCAACCAACGGAATTCCACGCCGTCCTGCTTGGCAAATTCATATTCAAACTGGTAACAGGACATCTCGTTCGCGGTCCGGCGATACAGGATTTGAACGATTTCGGCACCGAGTCGCTTGGAACAGGTCGCAGCATCGATCGCCGTATTACCCGCTCCGATGACGACCACTTTTTTCCCGACCATGTCATTCGCGAGCGGCTTGGTTTTTGTTTCCTCCACCAGTGAGATCGCATCCAGCACGCCTTCCAGCTCTTCTCCTTCGATCTGCAAATTCGGAACGTTCCCCATCCCAGCCGCGAGCAGGACAGAATCGTAGTCGGCGAGCAGCTCTTCAGCCTGAATATCCACCCCGATTCTGGTATTCGTCTGGATCTTTACGCCGAGAGCTTCGATCTGTTCAACCTCCCATAAGGAGATTTCTTGGGGCAGTCGGAAGGAAACGATCCCGTACGTGTTCAAGCCACCCGCTTTTTCCTTGGCTTCATACACCGTCACCTGATATCCCAGACGAGCGAGCTCCCGTGCCGCCGATAGTCCTGCGGGTCCCGCTCCAATGATGGCGACTTTTTTTCCATTGTCCTCGCCCTTTTTAAAGAGCGCTGCGTTATTCTGGATGGCCCAATCGGTCGCATGCCTCTGCAAGAGTCCAATCATGATTGGTTTGGAAGCATGATTCAGGACACAGGCACCTTCGCATAGCTCCTCCGTCGGGCAGACACGAGCGCAGCTTGCTCCCACCGGATTGGAATCCATGATCGTACGAGCCGAGCCGTACAAATTTCCCGTGGCAATTTTTTTGATGAAAGAAGGAATGTCAATCGACGTCGGACAAGCCTTGATACAGGGCGCATCGTAGCAATACAAGCAACGATTTGCCTCGTCGATGGCTTCCTTCGGTTTCAACGCCGGTACTACTTCCCTGAAATTGTTCTGCAAATCGTTCGGGACGCCCATCTCATCACAACCTCCCTGCCAGATCTCCTCGTATTTGCGTGCTTGCTATTAATCAATGTACAAAAAAACGATTTTATGATTGTTTCATTTCCTTTTGAAATACGGAATGCACGAAATCATTTCTCCTCATTTGGAATGATTGATTTCAGTAGCGAATATGTTGTAACAAACAACGGGAGGGAGAGCAGCAGGGAAATGAAAGATTACGAACAGCAAATGGAACGGATTCAACAGCTGATTGCGGAGCTTTCGGAGCAGCTCTCCCAGCTGGAGCAGGAACAGCTGGCCTACAACCAGCAGCGCAAGCGTCGCCAATCCTACCTCTCCTCAAGGGAAATCCTGGAGCTGCTCGAAGAACGCCAGGGCCGAAACGGCAGTATGGCTACGATCAAGCGTTGGGCGGACAATGGATTTCTCGGTGACGTAGTAGATGAGCGCGAGCAGTTTCCTCTGTTGGAAAGCAAACAGGGTAACAAACGGTTTCTTTATCCGCGTGATGCCGTACTCCGTTTCCTGCATGAAAAAGGCTTGCTTTGTCCTGCCTTTGACATTTTGGATCGCGTCCTGCTCGCTTCCCCATCTGGGCGTTTTGGCGCCTTAGTCACCTGTGTGGAAAGAGAGGACGTTCACTTTCGCTATCAAGTCCAGCTGGAAGAAACGGGAGAAGTCGTGGAAGGCGTACCGGAAGAAGATTTGATACTCCCGTAAGGAGGCACTATGGAACTGGCAGTGATCACGCTGGAGAATACGGTTACCAACCAGGAAATATCGCGGAGAATACGCGATCTGCACAAAAAAAAGGGGCAACCCCTCGCGATCCGTTTTAGCGAAGAGCTGACCCATATTATTCTGGAAGCACCCTGCCTCTACATCCTCAATCCCGACCAGTTCGACGATACCGCTGTAATCGAAGGGCAGCTGCGTCACAATCATGGTCATTACGAAATTCATCCGAAAAGCAAAGGAAAGACCGTCAACCTTCACCTTGACTCTGAATTGGTCGCCGAGCTGGAGCTCATCCGCTCTCGTGTGAATAGCAAGACCCAAAGCGAAGTAATCCGCGAGCTGTTTATTCGAGGCATGCGCGCCTATTTAGCGGAGGAAGAAGACATGTCGACTGAACCGTCTGAGACCAAATCAACCCAATAACCCGCTGTCATTATTTCCCCAAAGGAGGTCCATTGGGGGTTTTTCGTGCGTCGATCGGTTTTCGTTTCTCCCTTTTTGTCCACCAAAGCTCGAAAAGCGTCGTGAGAAAGTCTGCTGACGCCCAAAGAATCCGCCCCGTCAGGTGCATGGTCTTCCTCAATATCGTCCCAACCCCTTCCCAGAAGTCAAACAGGTCCACACTCCCCGCCTCCTTTCTCTTTTCCAAGTTATGCTTCATTTGCCCTGTCAAGCAAAACGGGGACTTGTCAGTTCGTAATCATAGCTCACCTGATACAGATGCATAATCTCTTGATGAGTAGGAACGATTGGATTGTTGCCGGGACTTCCGCTAGCCAATGCATCGGTCGCCATTTTGGATAGGGAGCGCTCGAATGCTTCCTGATCAATCCCCCATGATTTCATGTTCGGGATATGGAGCAAGGCGCACAGCTCCTTGATCTTCGCAATCGTTTGCTCGGCTGCTTGCTGCTTCGATACATGCTTCCACTCTGGATGCAAGTGGCAGCCAATATTGGCCAACTTATCAACCGCACTGTCTTTCGTGTAATCGAGGACGACGGGCAGTAGCATGGCATTGGATATGCCATGCGGGACATGAAAGAGTGCCCCGATCGGCCGTGACATTCCGTGTACGAGCGTTACCGAGGCATTGGAAAACGCGGCACCGGCCAGCATGGCACCCAACGCGACTTTTTCCCTGGCATCCAAATCTTCGCCATCCCGATAACACTGCAGCAAATTTCCTATGATCCAAGCGATTGCCGTCAATGCCAGCGTATCTGTAACCGGTTGTGATTTGCGAGACAAATACGCTTCTACGGCATGGCAAAGCGCGTCTACTCCCGTAGCAGCTGTCACGGCTGGGGGACAGGATAAAGTCAAGACAGGGTCAACAATCGCTACGGCTGGAAGCAGCTCAGGCTTCGAAATCATCATTTTCACCTGTGTCTGAGTGTTGATGATGACCGTTACCTTTGTCACCTCTGATCCCGTCCCAGCTGTCGTCGGACAAGCGACGAGTGGAAGCGGGGGTGCCGCAAACGCTTTTTGAGACCCCATGTAATCCCCGATGTACCCTTCATTGGTCGCCATGACGGCAACGGCCTTGGCCGTATCGATGCAGCTGCCTCCCCCGACCGCTACGATGAGCTCGCATTTCTCTTGTACGCATACATCCAGTGCCGCCTGTACGTGAAGGTCGGTGGGTTCCGCATCGATGCCTGTATACCTGGCAGCAGCCACACCTCTCTCCTGTAAATACGATTCACACAACGAAACGTTCCCTACCTTTTCCATAACGGGATCACTGATGATCAATGCCTTCTTCCCCAGCTCTGCTGCCTGTATTCCTACCTGTGAAAACGAATCACGCCCATAGAGCATTTTCTTTGGCATGA
The DNA here is from genome assembly GCF_016811915.1 of Brevibacillus choshinensis. Classification (NCBI taxonomy): domain Bacteria; kingdom Bacillati; phylum Bacillota; class Bacilli; order Caryophanales; family Paenibacillaceae; genus Brevibacillus; species Brevibacillus choshinensis. Next base: position 3,353,384 of record NZ_CP069127.1, read on the forward strand.
GCACCTCATAAAATTCATTGAGCATGGCGTTCCTCTCCTCAGTTCTGATATTTTTTCAATATACGATATTTTCAGTATTCTATATCGATAATCCTCTAATCTCCCTGCACATGCATCATCTGGAAAAATTCCGGCTAAAGTCACAGGCTGAAGGGTCATACTAACTACACGAAACGAAAGATCTTCGCCAAACGGCATCTTTCATCTGTATTTTCACCAGGAGGTAGGCATGATGACTCTATCTGATGAGCGCAGACAGTCCAGACGCATCACATCGAACATCTTCAAGGGGTCAATGGGTAACCTCATCGAATGGTACGACTGGTACGTCTACTCTGCATTCGCTGTGTATTTTTCCGAAGAATTTTTTCCGAAAGGCGACCCTACCAGTCAATTGTTGAATACAGCCGCCATTTTTGCCGTCGGCTTTCTCATGCGTCCAATCGGCAGCTTGCTGATGGGACAGTATGCCGATCGACGAGGACGACGCGCCGCACTCACCCTCTCGATCTTGATCATGGCAGGAGGCTCATTGATCATCGCCTGTACTCCCAGCTACAACTCCATTGGTGTGCTGTCTCCGATCATTCTCGTCATCGCTCGTCTGCTTCAAGGCCTTTCATTGGGCGGAGAGTACGGAACATCCGCTACATACTTATCGGAGATGGCGAGCAGCGGCAGGCGTGGATTTTATTCCAGCTTTCAATACGTCACACTGGTTGCCGGACAGATGGTCGCACTTGGTGTGCAGATCATTCTGCAGGTCCTGCTGAATGAAGAAGCCATGACTGCATGGGGCTGGCGAATCCCCTTCGTCATTGGCGCCCTGGGTGCACTTGCAGTCCTGTGGCTGCGCACCTCCATGGATGAATCCGAGCAATTTGCGAAAATGGGGTCGGAGAAAAAGAAAAAAGCCGGCACCCTCGAGGCTTTGATGCAGTACCCCAAAGCGGTGTTTACGGTCGTCGGATTGACGCTCGGCGGAACAGTTGCGTTCTATACCTATACGACGTATTTGCAAAAGTTCATGGTCAACACGGTCGGGCTCGACAAAAAAACGGTCAGCTGGATCAACTTTATCGCCCTTCTCATCTTTGCTCTGATCCAGCCTCTCGCAGGCTCTCTCTCCGATCGGATCGGTCGTCGTCCCCTGCTGCTGACATTTGGTATTTTTGGGACGCTGCTCACAGTTCCGCTGTTTTTGCTGATGGAAGGCGCTCATTCGCCTGTCGTGGCGTTTGTGCTCATGATGGTCGGTCTCATCATCATTACGGGCTACACTTCCATCAACGCCGTCGTAAAAGCCGAGCTATTTCCGACTGAGATACGCGCGCTCGGTGTCGGTTTCCCGTATTCCCTCACGGTAGCCATATTCGGAGGAACTGCCGAATTCGTTGCGCTTTGGCTGAAAAGCGCTGGAGCAGAGTCACTCTTTTATTTCTACGTCTCCCTCTGCATCTTAATCAGTCTCTTCGCATATTGGCGAATGGGCGAATCCTCCAAGGTGTCCAAGATCGATGCGGGAACGGGACATGGGAAATAAAACAAAAATAAAAAAACGAGGAGCATGCATATGCTCCTCGTCTTCCTATGGACAGATCTTATCCTTCGAAAATTTGGCTGATTTTATGAACTTCTGCTGGCGTCAGCGATACATCGAGCGTCTTCAGCGTATTCGTTACTTGATCCGGCTTCTTCGCACCAGGGATCAGGGCATCAATCGCATCCACTGTCAGATACCAGGCAAGGACGATGTGAGCGACCTCTGCCTCCTTGGAATGGGCGATCTCACGAAGCTGTTCCACTTTTTCCAGATTGCGTGCGAATTGATCTCCCTGGAACATCGGGTTTCTGCTGCGACCATCTGCAAAGGTCGTCTCTTTCGTATACTTTCCTCCCAACAATCCTGCTGCTAGCGGGAAATACGGTACGAACGAAATGCCCTGCTGCGCACAATACGGAAGAATTTCGTTTTCCACACCACGTTTGAACAGGTTGTATTCAGATTGCAGGACATCTACATGGCCGTCAGCGTTCGCTTGGCGGAGTTGGTGGATGGAAAAGTTGGAGACCCCAATCGCCCGGATCTTTCCTTCCGCTTTCAGCTTGGCCAGCGCTCCTACAGCTTCGTCCTTGTGAGTCGCCTCATCCGGAAAGTGAATGTAGAACAGATCGATATAGTCGGTCTGCAACCGTTTCAAGCTAGCCTCGACTGATTCTTGCAAAAACGCGGGTGAGTTGTCAAAGACGACTTTGCCATCGACGAATTTATGTGCTCCCTTGGTCGCAATCACGACGTCGTGACGATTCCCTTTTTCTTTGATGACCTCCCCGATCAATTCCTCTGATCTTCCCGGTCCGTAAATAAATGCCGTATCGATGAAATTGATCCCATTTTCCAAAGCAGCTCGAACAACGTCTCTTCCGGTATCATCACTGAGGTTCGGATAAATGTTGTGTCCGCCTACCGCATTCGCTCCCAAGCCGATGGGATTCACATACAGATCCGTCTTGCCGATGCGCGTTTTCTGAGTCATGGCGTTTTCAGCTCCTTTGGTTTTTACTGGCGTGCGATTTTGCTACTCGACCCCAAATCCCTATTGTCAGATGGGAGAATTGGTTGATTTTACAGGAAAATTATAGCATTCCATCAGGTAGCTGTCTAATTGAACCGAAGCTTTTCCTATCCTTCTCCATAAAAAAAAATAGACCGCCACTGGGTCTATCTTTGAATGATGCACCTTTAGAGAATCCCTGCCAGGCTGCCGCCTTTTGCAAACAGGCGCTCTATGTTTTTCTCCACAGTCGGATCCGGAACGAGAGGCGGAGCATGATGGGGCTTCATGCGGGCGTCAATGATGACATTGTCGCATGCCCAGTGCTTGTTCTCGTAGTAGCTGTTAACCCCGTGAATGTCATGCGACGGATTGCTGCGCGTAAAGGTCGCCCACAAGAAGTTGTTGATGTTCGCCGCCAAAAATTCGCTGTCATCGCAAAGAATGATAAACGGGCAGGAAGGAAGATCTCCTCGATCCCGAATCGCATCGCTGAGCGCCTGCATCTCGCGCCCTGTCTGCGCATAATCGACGAATTTCGGCCCTTGCAGTGCCACAATTCCCGGCATGACGAGCCGAGCACCGGAATAGTCCCGCAGTTCCTTCAGCGCATCTGGAACCTCGGTGCACAGCTCCCTTTTTTGCTCTCCATAAGCGGCAAAAATGACTTTGGAGCCGCTGTTCAGGCCAGTTCCTGAATAGTCAAGGGTATCGATCGTCGTATTCGTCTGGAAGTGGATATCCCGCCGCAGGTCTATTCGCTCCAGAATGTAAGTCAAGAACTCCTCTTCCCGGTGCGTATCCAGCTTCTTGTTTTCTTCCGCCGTAATGAACAAGTATTTGGCCAGGCTCAGCTGTCCCGTACCCAAGATGCGGTTGGAGATCGTCAGCAGCTCGGTTGGCTGCTTCACTCGTTGATACGGGGTGTAGCGCTCGCTTCCGATCGCAAACAGCAGAGGATGGACACCGGCTGCATCTACCGCATGGACCTCTTTCACCCCTGGGATTTCTTTGACGATCGCATCTCCCGTCAACTCGTGAATCAGTGCTCCAAACGAAGTATCCTCCTGAGGCGGACGCCCTACCACTGTAAAAGGAAAAATGGCATTCGGCTTGGCATAGACCTTGTGTACCTTCAGCACAGGAAAAGGATGCGTGAGACTGTAATAGCCCAAATGGTCGCCAAATGGCCCTTCCGGCTTCGTCTCCCCGGCGTGAATTTCCCCCGTGATGACAAAATCTGCGTCGTTGCTGACACAGAAGCCATCCATGTAGCTGTATTGAAAACGACGTCCTGCCAGCATCCCCGCAAAGGTCAGCTCGCTCATCCCTTCAGGCAACGGCATGACGGCAGACAAGGTGTGGGCAGGCGGGCCTCCAATAAAGCAGCTTACTTTTAGAGGGGTGCCCATTTTATTCGCTTTATCTTGATGGATTCCAATCCCGCGGTGAATTTGATAGTGCAGGCCGATTTCCTTGTTCAGCTCGTAGTCATTGCCGTTCAACTGCACCCGGTACATGCCGAGGTTGGAATTCATGATACCCGGCTTCTCAGGATCCTCCGAGTACACTTGGGGCAATGTGACAAATGCCCCTCCATCCATCGGCCAGCTTTGAATGAAAGGGAGATCGGAAATGCTGATTTCGTGGGTCGTGACGGGCTGTCCTCCCGATTGCTGAGCCGGCAGGGCCTTCCATGCTGCCAGACCATTTCCAACATGCTTAAAAGGATTTTTCAGGGCCTTCATCGGATCGTTGCGAAGTGCGATCACATTTTCCACTGCTTTCCACGTATCGCGAAAGATGAACTTGCTCCGCTCGATGGTGCCAAACAGATTGGATACCGCCCGAAACTTCGAGCCTTTGACATTTTCAAACAGCAAAGCGGGTCCCTTCGCTTCATACACTTTTAAATGAATGGCCGCCATTTCCAAATACGGATCGACTTCTTCCCGTATTCGAACCAGGTGTCCGTTTTTTTCCAAATCAATGACGCATTCCTCTAAATTGCTGTACATCTATCCAATTCTCCATTCTCTAGAAAGATAGCTGTGTTCGTATGATAAAGCTCACCTGTCTATCATACCTCATGAGCTCGTCCATAGGTCTATCGAATCCAGTTAAAATCAATTTTTTCGAGTTGTCAAACGATGCTGCCTTGAACAAAAAGCCCATGCCCGTCGTAAGGAGCATGGGTAGCCGAACTAGTTTGCGGTTAAAGCGAGACTTTTGAGGCCGTAAACAAACCCGCTGACGATCGGGTTTAGCTGGAAGGAATCAGCCAAATGCAAGGACGGGTAGCGTTTCACGAGATGTTCAAATGCGATTTGCCCTTCCATTCTGGCCAATGGGGCACCCAAGCAAAAATGAATGCCCTTTCCAAAAGACAAATGGTTCTTGGGAGTACGTTCCATGAGAAACTGATCCGCGTGTGGAAAATGGGTTTCGTCACGATTGGCAGAACCAATCCACAAAATCAGCTCTTGCCCCGCTTTGACTTTGTTCCCCCCAAAATCGAAATCTTCCTTCGCCACGCGGGCGATTGCTTGGACGGGGGAGCGGTAGCGAAGTCCTTCTTCAATGGCAGACGGTATGAGAGACGGAACTTTGCGCAGCTGTTCATACCGGGATGGAGATTCCAGCAAGGCGTACATGGTATTTCCGATCAGGTTGGTAGTCGTCTCGTTGCCTGCTGCCAGCAGCAGTCCACAAAACGATTGAATTTCCGACTCCGTCAATTTCTGTCCATCTATTTCTGCTTCTACCAGGACGGAAATCAGATCGCTCTGTGGATTGGCTTGCCTTTTGCGGATAATGTGCAAAAAGTAATCTGTCATTTGCGCGATGCTCTCACTTCTCGTTTTCCGAAAAGCAGCGAACGCTTCCGGGGTGGAAGCTTTCGGACTTGCCACCAAAATGTCTGACCAATGCTTGAAGCTCTCCCGGTCCGACTCCGGAACGCCGAGGATGTCAGCAATGACGATGACGGGAAGCGGATAGGCGAGATCCCGGATGAGATCAAATTCCGCTTTTGCACCCAGCTCTGTGATCAGACTCTCGGTAATCTGTTCGATCCGCGGCTTCCACAACGCCAGCTCTCTCGGAGTGAAGGCTTTGCTCACGAGCGCCCGCAGCTGCGTATGACGGGGCGGATCCAGATTGAGAATATTACGTTCTCCTTCGATCGGCCGTTCTGAGGAAAATACTTCCTTGTTCTTCGTGATGGTTTCGATATCATCATAGGAAAAAACATCCCAGCACTTGGCTTCTTCGTCAAAGGTGAAAGGAGACTCCTTTCGCATCTTCTCATACCACGCAAATCGGCCGTTCCAGTTCTCCTCCGGGGAGGAAGCCTTTTGTCGAACAAGGATGACGGATAATTCTTTTTCCACGCTGTCCAACTCCTCTGTGATTGCCATGAAGCTGCTTCAACGTTTAATCTTTGCCAAGAAAGAATGCCTATGCACCTCGTGAACAAGTTGAGAACGATGCTGAAATGAAAAAAGCATCTCTCAAGGATCTCGTCATCCGCGCTTGTTGGCAGGACGTTCCCTTGAAAGATGCTATTGGATCGTTTTACTTGTACTCACCCAGCAGGTAATTGTAGAAAGGTTGGTCAACCCAGAACTGATAGGTCTCAATCTCCACCTGGCTGTCGAGCTTCTTGAAGCCTTGCACGACTTTGGCAGATTGATCATTCAAAGAGAACGACTGAACGATATACCGGCCATCCTTCAGCAAATTATTCGTGATGACTGGATAATCAGCCAGCTCTGTACGAGAATGATACAGAGGCTGCCACCAAGAGCCTTTCAGCAGCCCTACCGCGTCCTCGGAATCTTTCTTGGCGTATTTCAAAATCAATGGCTGGAAGCGTTTTTTCTCATCGACACTCGCAAACTCGAAGCTGAGATCGTATTCTTTCGCGTAGGCGATATAGTTGCCGTTTTCGATTTGCACGACCTGATAGTCATCCGTTTGAACAGGCTCTCCCCATTCCTTCAGATAAATGAAAGCCGAAGTTTTTGGCTCAAATTGGACTTTTGCATCGATCCCTTCGCTCTTCAAAAGCCCGATCAGCTGGATCGCATGGATGAGGTCACTGTGTCCGTAAGTAATCGTAAGTGCCGGGTCAAAATGCGGATCAAAGGCCGCGTCCTTGAGATTGTAGCCCGTGATCAGGTTTTGTTTGAGTGCCGTGTCTACCAGCTCTTGCAGTTCTCCTGCTTTAATGATCTGGGACTCATACCAGGCTTGCGCCAATTTGCCGTAGATGCCTTCTTCTCCGACGGTTCCGAGATAATTTTTGTAGTGACCGCTGAATTCTGTTACTTTTCCAAGGAACTGATAAGCGAGATCAGCGGAAACTGCACCGGTTACCTTTGCTGCTTTCAGTTGTGCAGCCGAAATCAATCCCGTGTCAATGGCTACTGCCAGCTCCTGTGCGTTCTGGGCAGACAGTCCCCCCCCTTTTTCATAGGCGATTTCTGCTTTTTTCAGGGCCGCATTCACTTTTTCGTCGCTGTATGTAGCAGCGAGTTCTTTCAAGTCTGCCGCCTTCACCACTGCGCTGATCGCTTCGCCAATCGTGAACGGAGCGGCACCTGCTGCCAAGAAACCTTTGGCAGCCGCATCTTTTTCCGATATACTGGAAATACTTGCTTCCAGCTTGGACAAGGCAGATGCAAACTGTTCACGGGAAACTGTCCCGGAGAGCTGAATACCGTATTGCTGCTGGATGTAAGTGCTGTATTCGTTGGTAGCTTTTGCCGATTGAACCAGCGTCAAAGCAGGGGCTGGAACCGTAGTGGATGGTCCCGCCGCACCTGCCCCTTGGGGTAATACAATCGCAGCCAGAATAGCTGCGGATGCTGACAGCTGCAGCAGTTTTTTCGAAGTGATCATAGTTGTTCCTCCTCTTTTCTATATAAATGAAACATATACCCATTAATCCTATAAAAATACTTGGATAATATATTCATTCAAAATACCGTAGTTTGTCCTCCATGTCAAGAAAACTTTTCCAATGAAGAGGATGAAAAAAGCAGTTCGCTTACCAGCCGGTGCGAACTGCTTTTTTCTATTCCTTCTCGGTCAATTCCGACCATTTGTTCACCTTGACAGGTGGTGTGTAGACGCTCATCTTTTCCAGCAGCACAGCTGGATCGCTCTCGCACAGGATGAAATCTCCCTGCATAGCAGGGATAAAGCCTGCCGCTTTGGCGTGATTCACCATTTCAACGAGTGGTGTGTAGTAGCCATCCACATTCAATAGGCCGATTGGTTTGGAGTGAATCCCGATTTGCCCCCAGCTGACTACCTCAAAGATCTCTTCGAACGTACCGTAGCCTCCTGGCAATGCAATGAACCCGTCGGACAGATCGTTCATTTTTGCTTTTCTCTCATGCATGGTGACCACTTCATGGAGCTCAGTCAGTCCCGTATGCACAATCTCTCCTCGGAAAAGTCCAGTCGGCATGACCCCGATTGCCTTTCCGCCGCCCGTCAGAACAGAATTGGCGACTCTCCCCATCAGCCCCATATTGGAGCCGCCGTAGACCAAATCAAGATCTCGTGCAACCAACTCTCTGCCCAATTCCACAGCAGCTTGTTCGAAAGCAGGATTGACTCCTGGGTTGGAGCCTGCGAATACACAAATACGTTTCATGATATCCTCCCGAGATCTCGTGACGTTGAATGCGCTTTGTACCATTAGTAAGTTTATCGCATCGTTTTTGAACATGCCAGAAGAGAGTGTCGGAAAATGGAAAAAACGGGTCACTCCGCACGAGTCTTACTCGCCCGGAATGCCCGTTTTTCTCTTTATGTGATTGAACTGCTAGCCCAAGGTATCAAACGCTTCCTTCATGACCTGTGCAATGAAGTCGATATCGTCATTGGTTGTGCTGAATGGCGGCGATAAGGTAAGAACGTTGTTAAAGCCTGGAATCGTATCGCCATTTCGCCCGATAATCAGTCCGCGCTTCTTGCATTCGGCAATCACTTGGGTCAGCTTTGCCGGAGCCGCTGGTTCCTTTGTGCTGCGGTCCTCTACCATCTCGATGCCCATCAGGAATCCAAAGCTGCGGATGTCCCCTACATACGGATGATCGGCCAGGAATGCCAGCTTGTCACGCAGCTGCGCCCCGAGCTCCTTGGCCCGCTCCACGAGCTGTTCTTCTTCCATCAGCTCCAGGTTTTTCAGCGCAAGCGCACAGGCAGCCGGATTACCGCCGAACGTATTCACGTGACGGAAGTGCAGATTGTTCCCTTGCTCATTGAATTTATCCGCGATGTCGGCTCGGACAGCAGTCGCGGACAGTGGAAGATACGCGCTGGTAATCCCTTTTGCCATCGTCACGATGTCCGGCTTCACGCCGAAATTTTGATGTCCGAATCGTTCACCGGAGCGCCCAAAACCGCAAATGACCTCGTCGACGATCATCAGCACGCCGTACTTGTCGCAGATCTCCCTTACCTTTGGCATGTATTCGGGAGCTGGCACGATCACGCCTCCGCCTGTGATGGTCGGCTCCATGATGACAGCCGCAACAGTCTTCTCGCCTTCCCAGTTGATGACTTGATCAAAGAACTGCGCGCACTCCATGTTACAGTTCCCATAGGATTTTCCGACCGGACAGCGGTAGCAGTAAGGCGGTGGTACATGCAGGAAGCCAGGCGCAAGCGGTTCGTATTTCTCTTTGCGAATCGATTGGCCAGTGGCTGCCAGTGACCCCATCGTATTCCCGTGATACGCGCGGTGGCGGGAAATAAATTTGTACCGTCCAGGCTCGCCATTTTGATGATGGAACTGCCTCGCGATCTTGAAGGCGACTTCATTTGCCTCCGAACCACTGTTGGAGAAGAACACCCGGTATTCCGCACCCAGCCACTCGCTTACTTTTTCCGCCAAGCGAATCGCTGGCACGTGACTTTGCGTCAGCGGGAAATAGGCAAGCTGCTTCAATTGCTCGTAGGCCGCATCCGCCAGCTCTTGCCGACCATATCCGATATTCACGCACCACAATCCCGACATCCCATCCAGATAGCGGTTCCCGTCGATATCCGTAATCCAAGAGCCGCTCGCTTCCGTCACGATCATCGGATTCGGATTGTAGGGTGACATGTGATGCCACATGTGCGAACGGTCCGAATCCAGCAAGCTTTCTTTATCGTAAGATTGCGTCAGTTGATCTGCCATCTTGGGCTCCCCCTTATTTGACAAAGACTTTTTGCGATCCGATGCTCGTATCTCCATCTTCAAACCAACGGGAGGTCACTGTCTTTTTCTTCGTGTAGAAAAGAACGCCGTCTTTCCCGTTTGCATGCAAGTCGCCGTAAAACGACTCTTTCCAGCCAGAGAAGGCGAAGAAGCCCATCGGAGCCGGCACACCCACATTCACCCCGACCATTCCTGCTTCGACCCGCTGCACGAATTCTCTTCCCCATTTGCCGTTATTCGTGTAGATGGTCGCACCGTTTCCAAAGCGGGAGCGGCTGATCGTCTCGAGACCTTGCTCGAAATCTTTCACGCGCATGACACTCAGAACAGGCGCAAAGATCTCATCCCGCACGATGACCATTTCAGCATCAGCCTTGTCAAAAATAGTCGGGCCGAGGAAGTAGCCGTCTGGCATATCCTTTGCATCCTCACGCCCGTCGCGCACGAGGTCGGCACCGGCTGCTACCCCTTTTTCGATGTAATCGTGCACTTTGGACAAATGAGTATCGCGAATGACCGGTCCCAGGTCAACGCCCTGCTCCAAGCCGTTCCCCATCTTCAGCGCGTTCGACTCCTCGACCAAATATTGAACCAGCTGGTCTGCAATCTCTTCTACAGCCACGACTGCACTGGCTGCCATGCAGCGCTCGCCGGCACATCCGAATGCGGAGCTCACGATGGTCTTGGCAGCGCGTCTGAGATCGGAATCCGGCATGACGAGGTGATGGTTCTTTGCCCCCGCCAGTGCCTGCACGCGCTTGCCGTATGTGGCTGCCGTCTTGTAGATGTACTCGGCGACTGGCTGCGAACCCACAAACGAAATCGCTTTCACATCCGGATGCTCCAGCAAACCGTTCACGACATCATGTGCGCCGTTCACGACGTTGAACACCCCATCCGGCAAGCCCGCTTCCTTCAGGAGCTCGGCGATGCGGATGGAGGAAACCGGTGTGCGCTCGGAAGGCTTGAGGACAAACGTATTCCCCGCTGTAATGGCAATCGGATACATCCACATCGGCACCATCACCGGGAAGTTGAAGGGAGTGATCCCTGCCACGACACCCAGCGGAAAACGAAGGACCTGACCGTCGATGTTAGCAGCGATGTTTGGCAGGGTCTCCCCCATCATCAGGGTTGGCATCCCACATGCGAACTCCACCATCTCGATCCCGCGCAGCAGCTCGGCTTGGGCTTCCGGAAAGTTCTTTCCATTTTCTCTCGTGATCATCTCAGCCAGCTCATCCTGATGCTGGGTCAAAAGACTGTGAAAACGAAACATGATGCGCGCACGGTCGGCTACAGGCGTAGCACTCCATCCTATAAAGGCTTCTTTTGCCGCCTGGACTGCCTTGTCCACGTCTTCCTTGGTAGAAAGCGGCACTCTGGACAACAGCTCCCCGGTTGCCGGATTGGGGATATCCTCGTAACGGTTCGTCGCAGACTCTACCCACTGCCCACCGATGTAGTTTTTCAACGGATTGCCAACAGTTGTTGTACTCATTCCTTCAACTCCTCCACGTTCATTGTTTGACAATTCCATTTTATCCAAAAACAACACTTGTCATCACTAGACAAAGCGTCAACGTTTCTGTAGCATGAATCATACAGAGTGTCGATTGTCCGGGGCTCATTTCATGTGGTGGTAAAAAGGGGGAGCAATGATGAGCAATGACTGGCGCCTAACGGTCGCAGAATCGATCAAGCGTCCCTTGTTTGAGCACGCGGAGGTCGTGGCAGGCAGCAGAGGCCTGGCCCGTCCCGTTCGCTGGGTCCACGTCATAGAGACGACGGATTCCTGCCAATATTTAAATGGTGGCGAGCTGATTCTCTCTACCGGACTCGGGTTCGGTGGCGAAAGGGAAAAGCGACTTGCCTATTTGTCGGAATTGATCCGTAGAAAAGCGGTAGGACTTTGCATGGAGCTAGGGGAATACATTCCGAACATCCCCATGGACATGCTCGAGATGGCCAATCATCACGACTTCCCCCTCATCGTTTTTCATCGCCCTGTCCGCTTTGTCGATATCACCCAAGACTTGCACGAGCACTTGATCAATCGGCAAATGCAAGCGCTGCGTGATCTGGAGGCGTATTCGCGAAGCCTGCAGCAGTTGAGCCTGCAATACCAGGGAATCCCGCGGGTCTTGCAGCACTTTCAGAACGCGGTGCAGACGCAAGTGTTTCTGTACACCCCTGACGGAGCCACACAGTATGTCCCTCCCCTACCCCAGAGTGTGCAAACTGAATTGACCGAGTTGATGCGCAGTCATCTTTCTCAATTGGAAAGCACGAATGGGACAGTGAATTCCTTCCAGCTGACGGATACAAAGCAAATCGTCTATCAACCAGTCATGGCCATGGGTCATCTGCTCGCCTACCTTGGCATCGTGCTCTATGAGCGCCAATCGGACGAGTATTTGTTGCTGACACTGGACAGCACGGTCAGTACGTTGGCACAGATCATGATGAGGAAAATGTTCGTGGAAGAACAGGCTCTCGCTACCGAAAACCGGCTGTTTGACGATCTCATCGCTAATCGCCCCATCTCTGAAGAATGGATGCGCTCCCATTTGGGGTTATCCGCAACAGAAAGGACCCCTGCTTACCTCACCATGCTCATGTCCTTTCAGCGTGTTTCCAACGACCGTTCGGACTCCCTTCCCCCCCATGACCTGACCGCTGTTTTTCGCTCGGTCCTGTCACGTCTCGGCTGGCGTCCATTCATTCGTTGTACAGGCAGCCGCTTTACCTTTCTGCTCGTGGAGCGACAGCCCAAGAAAGACTCGCGTCGCTTGCTGGAAAAAGCCATGAAAGATCTCGAGCGAATCACTCGTCAGATGATGGGGGCCGATGTACAAATTTGGTTTGGGATTGGCAGAGTGGGCCGGCGTTTGGCAGAGGCGGGCCAGCATTTGGCTGAGGCACAGCAGGCGCTTGCTTTCCAGCATGAAGCGCAAAGTCCTTTCTTTTCGGATCTCGGTCTGTTTCGACTTCTCTTTCACATCCCGCCAGAACCTGTCTTGCAAAACTTCATTGACGATTATCTCGGTCCTCTTCTCGCACATGACCGGGAGTACGGGTCATCCCTTGTATCCACCCTGCGCGTCTACCTCGATGCCCATCTCTCCAAGCAGGAAGCTGCAGAGAAATTGTATATTCACCGCCAGACGCTTTATCACCGACTGGAGAAGATTACGGAATGTCTCGGAGAAGATTTTACCTTGCCGCATCGGCGACTATGCTACGAAATCGCCCTGCGCGCACTCGACTGGCTCGAAAAGGAACCCAGTACCCCTGAAAGCAATAAAAAATCCGGTCCGCGATCGCTCGCAAGACCGGACAGTGGCACGGTGGAATGACACCGTGTCTTTATTTCCTCGTCGGATAGCTTACCCACAGTTTATAGTTGGCTTTGCTCCCTTTTTTCCAAACTACGCTCACCTCATATATGCCCGTTTTGCTCAGTTCGACTTCCAGCTTTTCCGGATGATTGGAGCTCACGGCTGAGGCGATTTCCTTCTTTTGTCTGTCATATACATACACGTCTACATCCGCATCTCCCGCCCAGTCGAGGGAGACTGTCAGAAGCCCTTGCTTCAAGGCGCGAATCTTATAGGAATGAGTTGGCTTACTCTCGTTCACATTTCCCACGTACGTATTGGCCCCAGTTCCGGGCTGCTCGGGTTCCTGCCCCGGATCCGGCTCCTCTGCGGTTGCCCATTTTCCCGTCGTAGCGAGTGCATAGGGCTGCGGACCTTTTGGAATATTGTAGCCCTGCACGGTAACCGTATAAATCCCCTTTTCCGGTTCCTTGATCCAGATTTGCTCGACGTTGTTCAGGTTGTCTACCTCATCATCATAGGGAGCCTCGAAGAAGTCATTTCCATTGAGCTTTTCCCCACTCGGTGTCGTGACCGTGAGATTCAAGTCGTTGACCAACGCTCGCTTGGCTACCAATGCGGATGGATAGTCCGTCCAAGCTAGCGTAATGGCTAACGGTTTCGAATCGTCCGTCACCTTGACCGAGTATTTGACTTTGTCTCTCGTCTTGATACCCTTCTTCTCGTCCTTGTAGCTCGTTTCGATGGCATGAGTGAGGTTGGCCCGACCATAGCCTTGCAAGCGCATGTCTTCGTCAAGCTCTTCAGCGCTGCTGAGCAGAATGGCCTTGAGCAGGGCTCCGCTCGGCTCCTTTTCCCCACGTTCATCCAGGAACTGTCGGATTTGAGCGACACCCCCAGCCATGATCGCCGTCGCCATGCTCGTCCCTGTCATGTATGCGTAGCGGTTATCCACACGCTGATCGAAGTTTTTGCTTGGCGCGAGAGCAGAACGAGTGGAGATGATCGATGTTCCTGGAGCTACGAGGTCCGGCTTGATCCGGCCATCCGAGGTCAGACCGCGGCTGCTGAATTTCCATACGTCGTCAATGTCATTGGACTCTGTTCCCAGATCAGGCCTGTCGTTCTCCGTCGCCCCTACGGCTATGACATTTTTCGCTGTAGCCGGGCTGCCAATGGATTGATACCCTTTTTTCCCATCGTTGCCTGCCGCCACTAATGCGGTCATATCCGGGTGCTCCCACAGGAATTGGTCGAACAGAAAGGAGGTGAGACTGTACTCCCCGTTGTCGTCGTCCCCCCACGAATCGGAATGAATCCGCGCACCATCCTCGTACGCTTGCGACAAGATCGTTTTCACATCCGTCTTCAGGCCTTCCTCACTCTCAATGGCATGAAACACAAGCTTGGCCTTTGGAGCCATCCCTTTGTATTTGCCGTCAGATGCCGCTCCCGTCCCTAGGATGGAACCAGCTACATGTGTGCCATGACCGTGCTGATCGCTGGGATCACCGGCTCTTCCGATTGCATACAGATTCTTGATCTGGCCTTGAAAGTCGGGATGCATCGACTCTTCTCGTCCGGTGTCCAGTCCCGTATCCGCGACACCGACGATCTGACCCTCTCCGGTATAACCAGATGAAGCCAGCTCATCCGCGTGGATAATCGCGGCAGCCACATCGTTGTGCAGCTTGTTTTCCGGAACTGGCACGACCGCGATCACGTCCTCTGACTGAATCACCTCTTCCAGGTCTTGTCCACTCATCGTTGCGACGGAAATATGCTTCGCATCATCCATGATTTGCAAATCTTGCACGCTGTTCATCACGGACAGGCTGTTCACTGTGTGCCGCATATTCACTTTTCGGTCAAAGCCTACTACCGCGACCTGGACCGCCTTTTGTCCTCCCAGTGCGGATCGCAGACTAGGCGCAACCTTGGAAACGGGTGTGTAAGGGGTCACTTTCTCTACGAAAGACAGTCTCTCCAGCTTCTTTTTATCTTGCGCATGTCCCAGCTTTGCGAGAAAAGCATAATCCGGTATGTAATCTCCCAGCGTGACTCCCGTGCCTTCTATTTCTTCCTTCCAATCCTCTCGCACAGGTCCGCTTAGCTGGATGATGACTAGCTCCGACTTGGCCGATCGGGATGAAGCTGTGTCTACTGCCAGCTCTTCTTTTGCTTCGATCTGAATTCTTCCTCGGCGCTCTCCTGACTGCTTGGCATGTGCGGGCAGCGTGGCGGCGAGTAGTGATAAAACAATGGCTGTGGATAGTGCCGCGTTCCAACTTCTATGCAACACAAAAACACCCTTCCCCAAATTGGCGTAATGTTTCCATTATACGGGAAAGAGTGTATTTGAAAAAGGGAGGGAAGAAGGAGAACTGAGACAAAAACTAGTTCTCCGTCCCTTTCTCTTCCCCAATCCAATCCAGCATCGGTGCGAAATCTGCCCACTCCAGCGTCGTCAGCAGCTCCTGAGTCCAGCTTTGTTTCGGCACTGCCATCAAGCGCACAGCTTGATGCTGCATCGCTTCCTGCAGCAAATTCCGGCTGAATCGACCATTTCCGTCGAGTCGCTGTGATTCCGTCACTGCGAGCAGCTTGTCTTTGATCTGGCCGATTACACGGCTGTCTATCTGATAACCTGCTTCACTCGCCGCCTGCTGGAGAATCAAGACGAGTTCATCCACGGTATAATCAGCAAAGTGGACGTATTTTTTAAACCGTGACAGCAGCCCCGGGTTGCTCGTCAAAAGCTGATTCATTTCAAAAGGGTAGCCTGCCAGTACGACAACGAGATTTTCCTCGTGCCTGGTCATCTCTTCTACCAAAGTATGGATTGCCTCTTGGCCAAAATCCCGCTCACCGTTGCCGAGCAAAGAATAAGCTTCATCGATGAAAAGGACACCGCCGAGTGCTTCACGCACTTTTCTGCGGGTATGCGCTGCCGTTTGACCGACATAACCTGCCACCAGATCAGCCCGACTCGCTTGGACCAGATGACCGCGCTTGAGATAGCCAATCTCTTTTAGGATTTGAGCGTAGAGAGCAGCTACTGTCGTTTTTCCCGTTCCCGGATTGCCTGTAAATACCGCGTGCAGCTCCACCGGACTCATCGGCATCCCGAGAGAACCCCTCTCCTGCTGTACCGCTACAAATGCCGCGATCTTCTTCAGCTCGGCCTTGACCTGTTCCAGACCGACCAGACTCTCCAGACGCTCTGTGGCGGTTGGCTCATCCGTCGTGACCACATCTTCTGCGACATCCTCGGGAAGCAGAACGGTGTAATCCTCCCACTGCAGGTCTTTTCCCGCTGTTGCACGCCCTTTGGAAAAGATGGCATCCAGCACAATATTGGTGACGGTCCGCGCGTTTCCGAAGGTGTCGTCCACCTGTGATTTTTCCACTCGCTGGCGCAAGGCAAGTTTCGCTGGCGCCGTCAGGGAGAAATCGTTGCGATGCGCGACATGATCGGCGATGAGCAGAAGCTCTTCCGCCGAGTAGTTCGGCAGCAGAAAATGCCCGGTCTCAGGAAAGCGGCTGTACAGCCCTGGATTTGCCAGCAGAAAATGACGCATTTCCTCCGGGTACCCTGCCAAAATGACGACAAATCGACCTGCATATTCGCCGCTTGTCATGGCAGCGACCAGTGTATCAATCGCTACCTGTCCATAGTCGCTGCCCGAACTATCCGGCCGCTTCAGGCTGTAGGCCTCGTCGATGAACAGCACGCCTCCGTCAGCCTGCTTGACTGCCTCCATGACACGCTGCTCCGTTTGACCCACGTAAGCTCCGATCAAATGAGATCGATCGACCTCGATCATCTGACCATGCTCTAGCAGACCGAGCTCGTGGTACAGCCGAGCCATCAGGCGGGCCAATGTGGTTTTCCCTGTTCCGGGATTCCCCATCAGGACCAAATGAAGCGGCAATTGATCGTGCATGTGCCAGCCTTTTTCTTCACGCAACCTTTGATACTGCAGGAATTGAGCAAGCTGACGGACACGCAGTTTGATTTCTCCAAGCCCAATCAAGCCTTCCAGCTGTTCTAACGCCGAAAGCTCACGCCCCGCGTCTTCCTCTTCCTCACCAGATTCGTCTTGCTGCAGCAGAAGCGCTTTTTGCTCATGCTGCGCAGCCAGCTTGCGTATCGTGTCCTGCAGCTGGCCTAGCATCTCGGTCGAAAAAAAGACACCGGAAAGGGAACCCGCGTAGGCTTGGACCCTTTCTTTCAATTCGAGCAGGAGCTGCTCCCGTGCCACATATATCTGCTCCACCTGGGCGGCGATAGCCTGGCATTGCGGGTCCTTCAGCTTTGTCGCAAGCGAAACCGCTTTGGCCGCGAGAGTCCGCCATTTGCCCATATCGTCTGTCTCCGAGGCTGCCAAGGCAGACAGAACTTCAACGGTCCGTCTGCGCGTCACCACATTGTCTGTCTCCCTGATAGACGGGAATGCATTTGCGAGAACGTGATCCCGCAGCTGGGAAAAACAAAGCTGTAGGCGGTACTCCGTCGCTGTCAGATACGTCGGATCGAGCTGCTCGGCTCTTTCCAGCCATTCTTCCGCCAGAGTCACCCCGCCCCTCTTCGTCATTCGCTGTGCAGCCATTCGGGTGAGTACAACGGCCTCAGCGCGATCCAGAGCAGCACCGTCCGGATTCGTGCTCCTTTGCTGCTCGATCTCCCTCAGCAAAGAGATTAATTCGCCTTCTGTAATTTCTCGTATTCCAGGCGGATTTGTGCGCCACCGTTCGATCAATTGGATTGGATTCCGTTCTTCTTGTTGATGCATCATGTTTTGCTCCTTCCGATCCTTCTGTCCCTACTGTTGTAGCATATTTAGAGGAGCATGAAAAGAATTGCCGGACTTTATTATCGTATCAAGACATCTCGCGACAAAGAAGCCAGCCTAGAAAAAGGCTGGCTAGCGTGTACGTCTAAGTGTTGACGAATTCCAACAGATCGGCATTGAGGCGATCCGCATGGGTAATGAAGAATCCATGTGCAGCGTTCTCGTAAACGATGAACTTACTGCCTTGGACGAGCTTTGCCGATTTTTGCCCGCACAAGTGGATGGGAGCCGACTGATCCGAATCACCGTGAATGATCAAAGTGGGAATGCGTATGTCACTCATCTCAGCTCGGAAATCTGTGTGAAAAAATGAATCACTGCAATCGATCGTAGCTTTGGGTGAGCACTGCAGGCACATTTGCGTGCCCCACTGCACCCTCTCTGATGATACCGAATTACCCGGCAAACCTGCACCGAAAAAGGGCGGGGCGTTATCAGCGAACCATTTTGGGCGATCTTGAGTCCGTTTCGCGACCATGCTATCAAAAGCTCTCTGCTCGATCCCGTCAGGATTGTCCTCGGTCTTTCGCAAAAACGGTGCGGTTCCGGCCAAGATGGCGATCCGGGCAACACGTTCCGAGCCGTAGCGGGACAAATAACGGACAACTTCGCCGCTCCCCATCGAGTAGCCAACCAGCGTGATGTCTTGCAGGTTGAGACTTTCGATCAATGCGGCAAGATCACTGGCGAGCGTTTCGTAGTCGTAGCCCTCCCCCGGCCAATCGGAGCGGCCGTGTCCGCGTCTGTCGTAGGCAATACACCTGAGCCCGCTGGAGGCAAGGTACGTCATTTGGAGCTCCCACATTTCGGAGTTCATAAAGGCAGCGGAAACCAGAACAACCGGCTTGCCCGTCCCCCAGTCCTGATAATACAGACGTGTACCGTCACTGGCATCAACGAAAGGCATGGCTATTCACTTCCCCTTTTCATTCTCATATTGTAGTACCTTCAAGAGGCTGGTGATGGTGGAGAAGTGCATGGTCTCATGGATGAATGCAAAGTTGAATACCTCTCCTGCGGTTTCAAAGCGCAGCGGTCCCATTTCGATGGGCGATTCGAGATTGTGTTCAAGCAAGGCGGGAGGGAGTTCAGACAGATTAGCCAGTTGAGCCGACAAGCATTGAACCAGTTCCTCTTTGCTCGGGGGCGTCGCTGTCCAATCGGAAGGCTTCGTCCCGCTCTGGAAAAAGGCAGCGAAGTGATCCGGGGAGCTGGAAGAGACCGGGAGCCCTAGCGAGAGGAAGTAATCCAGACCGACTGCAATGTGTCCGACATTCCATCTGATCGTATTGGCAAACTGTGGTGGCTGCTTATCAAATAGATCCTCGGGAATTGATTGAATCTGATGCAGGACAAGTTGGCGGACAGAAACAGCTGTACGAATCATGCTTTGCGACATTACGGATCTCCTCCGTTTTTCCTTGATTGACTGCTTATCGTCAAACCAAGTGTACCCCTAACAAAAGCAGCCAACAATCGCGCAATTCCGATTATAATCATTAGTTGGAGTAATGATGTCTCAGCTGGAAACTGAGCCATGGAGCTTAGACCTTCACATCGATACCCTAGCAACCAGAACCCCTATTTCTGAAGATGCATGTTCTCTTTCCATTTCCCGGATGAAGGCTTTGAGCCCTCAAATGAGATGCCTCGTTAGTGGTGCTTTTTATGAATCAGTCTAAAACTATGCTATCTCTTTATCGCTGACCGACTTCTGCCGCTTGCTGATTTGCGTCCGAGCAAAAAGAGCGGAACACCCTACCACGATACCTGCAAAACCGAACTCCAGCCAGGAACCGCCAAGGCCTAACAATGCGGCTCCCCCAACTGGACCTGCCGCCATCCCTAGGTATCGGATGAAATTGTATACGCCGATTGCGGTACCACGTTCTTTTTCAAACACTTCCGATAACAGCGTCGTATGAACAGGCATGCCGATTCCGAGAGTGAAGCCGAAAATGGCATTCGCCACCAGCATCAGGGGAAGGGAAACACTTGTTGTGACCATGAACAAAAGGGTCGCGAGCGAATGAGCGCAAGCCGTGATCACCAGCGCTCGGCGAGTTCCCAAACGTTTTTGCGCAGACCAGTCCAATTTGCTCTGCCGGCATGTGGTATTCCTGTGTCAGGTGGACGGGAATATACAAAAGAAAGGCGTGATAGGCAAACATTTGAGTAAAACCGCTCAGAATGACGGAGGTACCCATTGGCTGGATGAGTACATCCCGGAACGACTCAAGGCCAAACTTTTTCGAACCTGTTTGCTGTCCTCTCGTCTCTGGCAGCAAAAAGGCGTTCGCCCCTAAAATACATAAGGCACTGACCAGCAAAAACAGAAAAACGGCACTGTGGCCACCTGTCCCACCAATCCATCCTCCAAGAAGAGGGCCGATTGCAGGACCGATCCCCAGCATCATTTGATACGTTCCCATCGCTTCCGCTCGCTTCGGCCCCTCAAACACATCGCCGATGACGGTCGCCGCAACAATGGGAATGGCCGCAAAACCGATGCCTTGCAAGGCACGAAATAATAAGAGCGAGTAGATGGAGTCCACCAGGTAGCAGCCTAACGAAGCCAGCGCATACAGCAGGAGGGCTGGAATGAGGACCTTCCGTCGGCCGAACCGGTCAATCATCGGGCCATAGACGACTTGCATGATGGCTAAGGTGACAGTAAAGATAGATACCGTCCAGTTGATGATCGCCTGGGTCGTATGAAATTCATTCTGCATGGTAGGCAGAATGGGCATAAACAGATTTTGCGCAAAGGTTCCGAGCAAGATCGAAACCCCGAGCAAATAGAGAATTTTTTGGCATTCATGGCCTCATTCACCCTAACTGACATTATTGTTTCCAAGGAAACAATGTGCTTGTAAAAAGGGAATGGAGATCATCGTACATTTATTGCCCTGACCAGTTTTTGTCCATTTCCAACGTGGCATCGCGCATGACTCGTTGCAAAAACTTGAGCTCCTCATCGCTGTATTGCGATAAAAATGCCAGCATGTGGCGCTCCAGCCGGGAATGAAACATCTCATGAAAGTGAAAAACAGACTCTCCTGCGGTCGTCAGCCGAAAAAACACTTCCTTCTGGTTATCTTCCAGCTGGTAGCGTTCGATCAGCGCCTTTTTCATCAGCTTCCCCGTAATTTTCGAGATAGCGCTCTTCGTCACGCCAATACGCTGAGCGATGGCTGTCACATTTACCTGTTCCTGCGAGCCGATGGATTGAATCACGTGCAATTCTGTGATGGATAGTCCGCCTAGCTCTTCATAGTCAGGCATGCTCTTGCGAATTTGCTCCAACAGCAAGCTTTCGCGGCGTTTGGCACGATCCTCTTGCTTGTGGAGCATCAAGACCCACTGATTCCAGATTTTTTGCTTTAGATCCACGATCTTGTACAGCCCCTTTTTTGTGTCCTCGGAAACATTGTAACTGTACCACGGAAAACTGCCAATTGCAATCCAGAACAGCTCTGAAAAAGGCAAAAAGAAACCGCAGCCCCAGAAAAGAGGCTGCGTCTCTTGTTTCTTCACAATTGGATGTTGCCCATTTCCACATCGGCGGAAAAATGAGCGAGAGCTGCGTCAAAAACATCACTCTCGGAATCGGCTGCAATTTTGAACATCGTAACCACTTTGTTGCCGCTGCGCACCTGAACATTGTATTGCGAGTCTCCATCGTACGTGGTGGCAAAATTGAATTCCCTGCCGTTTACACTCATGTTTCGTTCCACAGTGGTCACCTCCCGCCATAGTGTGACCGTTCTGCTTCCTCATTATCCCTCCCCAGGCAATGTGGATACTGATTTGCCACTCTCAGCCGATTCGACTGCGGCCTGAATGATTTCCAACGCACGCATGCCATCTTCACCGGTTATGACGGGACGACTGTTCTGCTGGATCGCCTGGATAAATGCATCGATGACGCCGCTAGTCGTCTGATTGTCGTTGGTTTGGATCGCACCGACCTTGCTCTGCTTTCGCTCTCCCGTCGTTTTCACCACCTCGATATCCGCGTCCGGACTTGCAAATATTTTCATCATGCCTTTATCACCGTACAGCACCGTGCTGTTGTCCTCATCCCCGTAGTAGGTCCAGCTAAAGGAAGCGGTCCCGATCGCACCCGATTCCGTGCGAAGAATACAAACCATGTTGTCGAATACTTCGATCGGTTTCCCCTGCTCGTCCTTTTTGTCGAGTGCTCCTGCATACGCACTCACTTCCACGATGTCCTCATCCAGCAAAAAGCGGAGCAAGTCGACCTTGTGGATTCCCAGATCACCGGCCACGCCTAATGCGGAGCGGCTCTTTTTAAAAAACCAGGTGGAATTGGTGGCATTGACGCTCCAGTACTCGGGGCCTTTGTGGCCAAAATTTGTCTTAAAAGACAGCACCTTTCCGATCTCGCCTTCTTGCAGCATCTGCCTTGCCATTTCATGAGCGGCGACCAGCCGTTGATTGTGATCGATCATCAAGATCTTCCCCGACGCCGCAGCCGCATCGATGATGGTTTTGGCGCCTTCTCTAGTCGTCGCGATCGGCTTTTCGCACAGAACGTGTTTGCCCGCTCGCAGGGCACGCGTGGTTATAATGTGATGCATTTCGTTGGTAGAGCAGTCGCTAATCGCATCGACATGTGGATGATCCACGATTTCCTCCCAGCTCTTCGCCACCTTCCCGCCAAAACGCTCAGCTAGGCGTGCAGCACGTTCCGGATTGGGGTCATAGACAAAAGCGAGCTCTACATGCGGATGGTTGGCATACTCAGGAGCGTGCCGCTGGTTGGCAATGGATCCGCATCCGATGATTCCCACTCTGATCGTCATTTTCTTTCCCTCCCTCTTCTCCTTTACTGCTGTTCTTTCTTTTGCAGTAGTACGGCCGCGATAATAATCAGACCTTTCACCAGCCCCTGTAAATAGGGAGAGATGTTCATGAGGTTCAGCATGTTGTTCAGTACGCCGAGGATCAGGACACCAAAGAACGTTCCGATGATTTTCCCGCGCCCGCCAGACATTCTGGTGCCGCCAATGATGACGGCTGCGATCGCATCCAGCTCGTAGGAGAGCCCGGAGCTCGCTGACGAAATGGAGTTGAGCCGCGAAGATTCCACCACCGCCGCTACGGCAACAAACGAGCTGCAAAGCATATAGACTCCCATTTTGACCCGGCTGACGCGGATGGTGGACAAAAGAGCAGCCTTTTCGTTGCTGCCAATCGCATACACATAGCGCCCAAATCGCGTCTTGTGCATGAGAACATAGACCAACAGCGTCATCAGCAGAAAAATGTAAACGGGTACTGCAAGTCCAAGCCACTCCGTGTTGGAGATGGACGTATAGCTGTCAGTCTTTCCTGAAAGACTTCCTCCTTCTGCAAAATAAAGCACGATGGATCGAGCGGATGCCATCATCCCCAAGGTGGCGATGAACGAAGGAATCTTCCCTTTCGTCACCATGAGCCCATTCATACTGCCCACAGCTGCCCCCGCTAGCAGCGCCGTCAGTAACGCGAGCAGAACACTCTGGGTAGCATTGAGGACGCTGACGGAAATGGCGCCCAGCAGAGCGAGTACAGCCCCCACGGATAAATCGATTCCACCTGAGAGCATCACGACCGTCATACCGAGCGAAATAATCCCGATGATCGACACCTGCCGCAAGATGTTCGTAAAGTTATCCACACTGGCAAAATGGCTGTCCACCAATGATGCGATGACAACGATAACGATAAAAGCTACAACCACGCTATATTCGGACCAGACCCACTGTCCGCGCGTCTTCCAGGAGGTCGACTGCCTGGCAGTCTGGGGAGTATTCATCATCCAGCTTGTTCCTCCTTTTTCACGCCTGTCGCAAAGAGCATGATCAACTCTTCGTTCACTTGCTCCCGTTTCAGTGTACCGGTGATCTCTCCCTGATACATGACCATGACCCGATCGCACAGCTTCATGATCTCGGGCAGTTCAGAAGAAAGGACGATGATCGCCTTTCCTTGCTGGGCCAGCCCGGCAATGATTTGGTAGATTTCGCTTTTCGCCCCTACATCGATCCCCTGTGTCGGGTTGTCGAAGATCAGGATATCGGGATCTGCTTCGAGCCATTTGGCCAGCACGACTTTTTGCTGATTGCCCCCACTGAGACTGATGATGGGCAGATTCGGATCCGAGACCTTGATGGAAAGAAGCTCGCGGTAGCGTTCGAATGCCTCGACTTCTCTACTGCCATCAATGAGCCCCCTTGATTGAAAATGCTTGAGCGAAGCGAGGCTGAGATTCTCTTTGATACTCATATCCTTGATGATGGCATTTTCCTTGCGATTTTTGGGAACCAGCCCGATGCCCGCCTGCAGAGCCTGACGTGGATGCCGCAGCTTGTGGGGCTGCCCCTTTACCAGAATCTCACCGGTATAGGGCCGGCAGCCGAATATGGTCTCGAAAAGCTCGGTCCGACCATCTCCTGCCAGTCCCGTAAAACCCAATATTTCTCCCTTCGCCAAAGAAAATTGGATGTCGCGAAACCATTTGCCGCTGGAAAGATTACGCACCTCCAGAAGGCGTTCACTAGAGGTAGGAGAGGAATGATACGCCTCATGTCCCACGGATTTGCCGACCATCAGACGGGTCAGTTCCTCTTCATTGGTATCCTTCACCTCTCCGCTGCCCGCCAGCTGACCGTCCCGCAGAACGGTGTAGCGATCGCACACGCTGAGCACCTCTTTGAGCTTGTGGGAAATGTAAATGATGCTGACTCCTCCCTCCCGAAGCGTGCGCATGGTGACCATGAGATGCTCGATCTCATAATTGGTGAGGGCTGTGGTCGGCTCATCCATGATGATGATTTTCGCGTCAGTCAAGAGGGCTCTCGCTATTTCTACCATCTGCTTGAAGGAAGGCTCCAGATCACGCACGAGGCTTTTCGGGTGCAATGAGGCTCCCATTTTGCCAAGCAGCTCTTCCGTTCGTTTGCACATGTCCTCTACCCGCAAAAAGCCAAAGCGATCGGTCCATTCCGCTCCCAGAAAAATATTTTCATAGACGGTCAAATCTGCGACGACATTCAGCTCCTGGTGGATAAAACGAATTCCTGCCTGCTGGGAAATGCGGGGCTCCGACATGGTTATCCGTTTATTCTCGATCGAAATCTCGCCTGCATCTGGCTGCAGAATTCCTCCCAGAATGTTCATCAAGGTGGACTTCCCCGCTCCGTTCTCCCCCAGCAACGCATGTATCTCACCCTTGCGAAGCGAAAAATCGACCCCTTTTAATACCGGAACCCCATTGAATGCTTTTTCAATCCCTCGCATGTGCAGCACGTTTTCTGCCATAAGCTCCTCCTGCCAATCAGCTCCAAGTCCAGCAGAAAAGGCGGCAACCCTCGGACCGAAAATCATCCACTGCCGCCCTTCCCCTGTGGAGTCTGATTAATAATTCGCGTTCGGATCGTAAAACTTGTCGATATTGTCTTTTGTGATTGGCGTGGCCTCCAGCATCGTGACTTTTTCTGCCGGGGTCTTGCCGCCCACGATATCAGCGGCCAGCTTGACCGCATCCTTTACCATCAAAGGCGAATACGTGAAAGTCGCTTGCATGAGCGGATCTCCATCTTTGATCAGCTTGTAGACATCTTTGTGTCCGCCTGCTCCGGTGACGACTTTGATATCCGTGCGTTTGGCTTCCTTGATTGCCTGGAGCACACCCAGCGCCATCTCGTCATCATGCGTGTAGACAGCATCGATCTGCGGCTGAGATTGCAGAATATTCTGCATTACATTCAGAGACTTTTCCTTTTGGAAATCGCCGGACTGGCTGACAATGACCTGCATGTCCGGATGATCCTTGATAGCTTCTCGGAAGCCGTCGCTTCGCATGGTCGTCACGGAGCTCGGTACGCCGATGATTTCCACGATCTTGCCTTTTCCCCCAAGCTTGTCGACGAGATACTTCCCTGCATGTGTGCCGATTCCTGTGTTGTCTCCTTTTACGAGAGCAGTAAAATCATCGCTCTCCAGCTCGCGGTCTACCACGATCAGCGGGATTCCCGCTTCCTTGACTTTTTTGGCGACCGGCGTCATCGCTGCTGACTCGATAGGGAGCATCACGATGGCTGAGACCTTTTTCGAGATCAGGTCTTCGATATCATTGGTCTGTTTGTTCGGGTCAGCAGCGGTCGTGATCACGTATTTGAGGCCTTCCGCCTTGGCTTCGTCCTCCGCATTTTTAATGACAGCACCCAGCCACCCGTGATCAGCCGCAGGGAATGACATCCCGATCACTTTTTCGGTAGGGGCTGGCGTGGCTGCTCCTCCACTCTGTCCTCCCCTGACGATCCAGCACCATTCCCTGCCGAGCCGCCGCCGCTGCATCCTGCCAGTGCCAAAAATGCCGACAGGGCCAGAGCTGCCCACTTTCCAAGATGAAACCGTTTCATGCATGTTCCCCCTTTTTGTTTGCATAAATAACCCGGGTCACTCTTGCTGCAAGCGATTGCAAAAAGTCTCCCGGGAAAATTCCTCCTGCTCCTTACCTTCCTTACCCCATCGTCGATTCTCGGATGATCAGCTCATAGTCCATGACGATGCTCTCCACTCGATCTTGCGGCGCTGCAATGCGCTTGATCAGCATCCGCGCCGCCTCACAGCCGATCTCATACATGGGCTGCGCGACGGTCGTCAGGCTGGGATTCATCATGCTGGCAAACGGAATGTTATCAAATCCAACGACCGCCATGTCGTCCGGGACCTTCAGCCCTGCTTCCTTGATGCTGCGCAAGGCCCCGATGGCCAGCGTGTCCGAGACCGCAAATACCGCGGTCGGGCGGTCTTCCAGTCCTAGCAACGACTTCATGGCTCGATGCCCGCTTTCAAAATGCAAATCCGTATGAATGAGGTAGTGTGGATCTACAGGGATGTCAAATTCCTCCAGAGCTAGCAAATAGCCTTCCTTGCGATGCCGCGCGTACAGGAAGCGCTCATCCGAATTGATGATGGCCACTTTCTTATGCCCCATCATCAGCAGATGCTTGACAGCTTTATAGGCTGCAGTCTGGTTGTCGATGGAAACATAAGGCGTTTGATCCGTTTCGCTGTATTCGCAGCACTGAATGACGGGATACTCTTCCCCCAGCTGGCGGATGTTCGCCAAATCCACAGCGGGGTCCATCGAAATGACGCCATCTGCCATGCGATTGCGCAAAAGATCCAAATATACGTTTTCTCGCTCTACATCGGAGTCGGTCGTGCATAGGAGGGTGTTGTATTGATTGCGGCGTGCGATGTCTTCAATTCCTTGCACGATCTTGGAGTAAAACGGGTTGGAGATACTGGGAACGAGGACGAGCAGCATCCGACTTTGGGAACAACGGAGGTTTCGTCCAAGCATGTTGGGGTTGTACTGCAGTCGTTCAATGACATCTTCTACTTTTGCTCTCGTTTTTGCAGAGACAGATGCGTGCTGATTTAATACGCGGGAAACGGTGGCGACGGAGACACCCGCTTCCTTTGCTACGTCTTGTATCGTTGCCATGTGTCGTGGTTATCCCTTCAAATTGTAATCGATTACAAGGATAATGTAGCGGAGCACACGCCCAACTGTCAATAAGTTTTTTGAATATTTTTATGATATTGACGATTATGATTCTTTTACTCTACTATGATTCATGTAATCGATTTCATTTTCATGATTCGGAGGTGCTCCTCATGCACTTGGGAGTTTTTACAGTCCTCTTTTCCCAGAAAACAATCGAAGACATGCTCGATCACGTTGCCGCCCACGGATTGGAAGCAGTCGAGCTCGGAACGGGGGGATATCCTGGCAGCTCGCACTGCCCCCTGGACGAATTGCTGGAGAGTGAACCCGACCGCAAACGTCTCTTGCATGCGATTCATTCCCGCGGCTTGCGCATCAGTGCGCTCAGCTGTCACGGAAACCCTCTCCATCCGCAAAAGGCAATCGCGCAGGAGGCCCATACCCTCCTGGAAAATACAATGAAGCTGGCAGAGCTGCTGGAAGTGCCCGTCGTCAACACGTTTTCCGGCTGTCCAGGGGATTCGGAGCAGGCCCGTTATCCCAATTGGCCGGTTGCTCCGTGGCCCCACGATTTTCAGGAGCTGCTCGACTGGCAGTGGAACGAGAAAATCTATCCGTACTGGACCGCCATCGGTCAGGAAGCAAAGTCGAGACACATCAAAATTGGCCTCGAGCTTCACGGTGGATTTTCCGTCCATACTCCAGGCACACTCTTGCGTTTACGGGAACGTGCGGGCGATGCGATTGGAGCCAATCTCGATCCGAGCCATTTGTGGTGGCAAGGCATCGATCCTGTGCAAGCGATTCGAATTTTGGGTCGGGAAAGTGCCATTCATCACTTCCATGCGAAGGACACTTCCATGGACAAAAGCAACCTTTCCATGCACGGTGTAACGGATATGCAGCCGTACTCAAAGCTGTTGGACCGTGCCTGGCAATTTCGAACCGTGGGCTATGGGCACGATTTGAAGACGTGGGCGGATATCATGAGTACCCTGCGTCTGGTGGGCTATGATTACGTTGTCAGCATCGAGCACGAGGACGGACTGATGTCGATTGAGGAGGGCTTTAGCAAGGCGGTCCAAAACCTGAAACAAATACTGATCCGTGAGCCGCTGACAGAGATGTGGTGGGTATGACAAAAGGGCGTCCTCAAGTCTCCTACACCGAATATATCTTTTTGCTCGGCAATTCCAAACAATTCAGCTGGCCGCCAAAAACAGCCCCGCCGTCAATTCCGATGATGTTGTTCTCGCCAAAGTAAACGTCATGCTTGCCATGGAGATTTTCCGTAGGCGTATGCCCGAAAACGACCGTTTTTTCGCCTTTGTAGCCGTTGTGAAATTCGTTGCGAATCCACATGAGCGTATACGGATCTGTCTCTGGCAATGGAGTCGTCGGGTGAACACCGCCGTGCACAAAAATGTAATCCTCCGTCTCATAGTAGCAATCCAGCCCGCGCAAGAAGGATACATGCTTCTCCAGCAAAGGAGTCAGCTCCAATGACTCTGGTCCTCTCTCCTGTTCACCGGCCGCATGACCATAGCTGATCAACGTTTTCTGCGCACCGTTACGGAACCAGCGCTCGATGAATACGGGATCTTGTTCGAAGGATTTGATCATCATGTGATCGTGATTCCCCATCAAGACAATGGCGCCTTTTTCGTGCAATTCCATCACTTTTTCCAGCACTCCTCGGGATGCTGGCCCGCGATCTACATAGTCTCCCAGCAGAATCAGCTGATCTTTTTCGTGGTTGTAATTTACTTTCCTAAGCAACGATTCCCATTTTTCGAGCTCGCCGTGAATGTCACTGATCACCAAAATGCGTTCCATCATTTGAACCTTCTTTCTCATGCTTGTCTCCTTCATTCTACGCTCCTGTTCCTTGGTTTACCAGCATTGAACGTCTCCTGATATAAAGAAAACAGCCTTGGTTCCCTTTCAAACCAAGGCTGTGATACTGATGCTCAGACCTGTGAAAACATCGAGAGGACCGTCAGTTGACGGACTGTCTCGCCATTAGGCAATGATACAACGAGCACTCCCTTGCCATCTTCCGAACCGTCTTCCCAGTCCAGAGAAAATGGCACACGGGTGAAGGCATCCTCTTCCCTCACACAGCCTAGCATGGCTCGCAGGGTCTCAGCCGTCATGGGAACGGCAACGCTTGCCCCCTGCTCATTGGGAATGGATAGCCATTTGGGTGCATCCTCAAAATATTGGACCGTATCCAGGAGCAATGACAGCTGCTGCCAGCTCAATGGAGATGTAAAGGTTTCAAACGCGCGTGACATTAGCCGAATCACTCCTTCTCCTCGCCAGAGGCTTCGTCAAACAGACTGACTTGGTTCCCTGACGCCTTTTGCGGGGAAGTGGAACCCTCACCTGGGCCTTTTCCGTGGTCTTCTCTCGTTTCATCGGTTGGCAAAACTGTTTCAAATACGACAGCTTTGGCGCCGCCTTCCACCACGGAACGGCCGATGCCTCCCTGCTCGTTGACAATCACCTGACTTGTTTCCACCAGGCTCCATTCGTTCTGGGATGTCCATGCATACATGGTCTCCTCAATGCTCATCGAGATCAGCTGGTGCGGGTTGTTCTTCCGTTTGCGGATCAGCTGCACCCCTTTTCCGGCACGCCCTTGAAGCGGAATGTCGGAAATGGTGGTGCGTTTCACTACACCTTCTGTCGTGAGCAGGCTGAATGCGCGAGAGTCGTCTTCCTCTACAGGCAGCATCATGATGGCTTCATCACCAGCAGCAAGAGCGATGGCTTTTACCCCACTCGATGCACGGCCGGTCGGGCTGACCTCACTGCGCAGGAAGCGAATGCCCATTCCGTCCCGAGTCGCTCCGAGAATGCCTCCTTCATCGTCTGCCACAAAAGCCGTGATGAACTCGTCGTCCTCCGACTTCAGCTTGGCCGCCACAAGTGCTCCTGAGCGGTTGGTCTCGTACTCGGACAAGGCAGTCTTTTTGATCAGGCCGAGTCGGCTGACGTGATACACGTATAGAGGCTGCTTGAAGCTCTCGACGATCGTAAATCCGACGATCTTCTGCTGCTTCTCCAGCGGAATCACATTGACGAGGGCTGATCCGATGTCCTTCCACTTGTCATCCGGGAAGGAATTGACCAGTGTCGCAAAGTATTTGCCGTCCTGGGTGAAGAACAGCGCGGTATGCGACGTATTCGTCTCCACGAAGTGACGTACCCGGTCGCCTTCCTTGACCCCACAGGTTTCGATGGTCCCGCCCATCGATTTGAAGGAGCGCGGGCTAGACCGCTTAATGTACCCTTCATTCGTCAGGGTCACGATGCAGTCCTCAGCATTGATCTGCATCGCGATATCGATTTTGATTTCCTCGATCTCACCCTGGATTTCCGTCAGGCGCGGCTCCGCATACTTTTTCTTGATTTCGTTCAGCTCGCCAGTGATGACCTGAATCAGCTTTTTCTCGCTAGCGAGGATCGATTGGAGCTCCTCGATTTCCTTTGCCAAGGTCGCCAGCTCTTTTTCCAGCTTCACGATATCCAGTCTGGTCAAGGAAGCCAGCTGAATGGCCAAAATTGCATCTGCCTGCAAATCGGTAAATCCGTACTTCTCCATGATGTTGCGCTTGGCATCTGCGCGGTCTTCGGAATCCATGATGGTATCGACGATTTCCCGCAGGATGGACTTCGCGCGGATCAACCCTTGCACGATGTGCTCCCGATGCTGTTTTTTATCGAGGTCAAACTGGGAACGGCGGGTGACGACTTCTTTCTGGTGATCGATGTACGCACCCAGCAGAGGTTTGAGGCCCATCTGCTTGATCGTTCCCTCATGGATCACGTTCATGTTGTAGTTGTAATAGATTTGCAGATCTGTATTTTTGTACAGGTAGTTGAGAATCGCCTGCTCATCGGCTTCCTTGCGAATGTCGACGACGATTCGGACTTTTTTCAGCTCCGCTTCCTTGCGGCCAGTTTCATCGCGTACGGCGATTGCCCCTTCGATCTTTCGTTCCATCACGAGCTCGTCGATCTGTGCGACAAGCTTGGACTTGACGACCTCATAAGGAATTTCCGAAATCACGATTTTTTTGATTTTGCCGCCTTTTGGCTCTTCCACATGCGTTTTGGCACGGATGATGAACTGACCTCGTCCCGTTTCAAACGCTTTTTTAATGCCTGATACCCCTTGAACGATCGCACCGGTAGGAAAATCAGGGCCTTTTACGTATTCCATCAGCTCTTCGAGAGTGATGGAGGGATTTTTCATTTGAGCAACGGCGGCATCGATGATTTCCCCTAGGTTATGGGTCGGAATATCCGTCGCAAAACCTACCGCGATCCCAGACGCCCCATTCACCAGCAAATTCGGAAAGCGGGAAGGCAATACCGCAGGCTGCTGCGCCGAGTTGTCGTAGTTCGGAATAAACGTAACGGTATCTTTTTCGATATCGCGCGTCATTTCGTTTGCCAGCGCAGACAGTCGGGACTCCGTATAACGCATCGCTGCCGGCGGGTCCGCGTCCAAGCTTCCGAAGTTACCGTGCCCTTGGATCAGCACGTGGCGCATTTTCCACCATTGCGCCATCCGCACCATGGTCTCATAAATGGCAGAGTCCCCGTGCGGATGGTACGTACCCATTACGAAACCGACTGTTTTCGCCGATTTGCGGTACGGCTTGTCATTGGTGTTGCCCTCTTCGTACATCGCGTACAAAATGCGGCGCTGTACGGGCTTGAGGCCATCTCTCGCATCGGGAATGGCACGGGAGAGGATGACCAGATTGGCGTAATCGCCGAAGCGCTTGCCCATGATTTCAGCAAAGCTTTGTTCGATAATTTGATTGGACAGCATGCTTATTCATCCTCTCCCATCTCAAAGGTAACGTGGCTTTCGATCCACTCGCGACGGGGAGGTACTTTGTCGCCCATCAAGACGGTGACGAGTTTTTCCGAATGAGCAAGGTCCTCGAGCTGCACTTTGATCAGCTTTCGTGTTTCCGGATTCATCGTGGTTTCCCACAGCTGATCCGCGTTCATCTCACCCAGACCTTTGTAACGCTGGACCTCTGCTCCTCGGCCAGCTTGTTTGAGCGCCTGTTCCAGCTCGTAATCGCTCCAACAGTAAATACCTTCCGTCTGCTTCCCGTTTTTGCTCGTTTTTCTCACCTGATACAACGGTGGCTGAGCGATATACAGATGTCCCGCCGCAATCATCGGACGCATGTAGCGGAAGAAGAAAGTCAACAGCAGCGTCTGAATATGTGAACCATCGACGTCCGCATCGGACATGATAATGACTTTATCAAATGCACAATTCTCGATGGAAAACTCTTCGCCGATGTCGGTCTCGAGCACTTCCAGAATGGTGCGGAATTCTTCATTGGCCAATACTTCCGAGAGCTTCGCCTTTTCCGTGTTGAGCGGTTTTCCCCTCAAGCTGAACAGCGCCTGAAACTCGGAGTTGCGCGCCTGCTTGGCGGAGCCGCCTGCGGAATCCCCCTCCACAAGGAACAATTCATTGCGCTTGGAATCCTTGTATTGGGGAGGTGTGAACTTCTCCGAAATCGACTTGCGTTTCTTGGCGGTTTTGCCTTTTTTGTCCCCGCGGAGCGCTTCCCGCTGCTTTCTCAGCTCTTCCCTGATTTCAGCGGAACGCAATGCCTTGTCGATCAAAAGCTTGCCGATTTCCGGGTTTTCTTCCAGGAAGAAGCCCAGCTTCTCAGATACGATCTGCTCCACGATCGCGCGTGCTTCTTCGTTCCCCAGCTTGTCCTTCGTCTGCGATTCAAATTGCACATCCGCCATTTGCAGCGACAAGACGCCGAGGAAGCCTTCGCGCAGATCATTTCCTGTCAGATTCGGGTCCTTGTCTTTCAAGTACCCTTTTTTCCGGGCAAATTCGTTGAAGATCCGGGTCGTACCATTCCGGAACCCCGTCACATGCGTCCCCCCGTCGCTCGTCACAATCGAGTTGACGTAGGAAACGAGAGTCTCGGCATAGCCGTCGTTGTATTGGAAAGCGAGCTCTACGTAGACGTTGTCCTTTTCCCCTTCGAAGTACACGATCGGGTGCAAGGTGTTTTTGCCCTCATTCAGATAGGATACGTACGATTTGAGCCCGTCTTCGAAGTAAAATTCTTCACGTTTTTTCTCAGGACCGCGTTCATCGATCAAGACCATCTTCAGCTTTTTCAGCAAGAACGCAGTTTCACGGAACCGATCGCGAATGGTCTCGTAATCAAAGCGAGCGTTTCCAAAAACGGCCTCATCTGGCAAGAAGCGGACCGTTGTTCCCGTGCGCTTGGTATTCCCTACGATTTGAAGGTCCGTCACCGGTTTCCCTACATGCTCGATCCCTTTTGCATCTACCTCGTAGGCAAAACGTTGTTTATGTATTTTACCTTCGCGGTGAATTTCTACTTCCAGCCATTTGGACAAGGCCACAACGACACTTGAACCAACCCCGTGAAGTCCCCCGCTCTTTTTGTACCCGCCGCCGCCGAACTTACCGCCGGCATGAAGCGTCGTAAAGATCACTTCCGGTACGGGACGACCCGTTTTATGCATGCCGGTAGGAATCCCACGCCCGTGGTCTTCCACGCTCACGCTGCCGTCCTTGTACAGCGTAACGATGATGCTATCATTCACGCCTGCCAGCGCTTCATCTTTCGCATTGTCCACTATCTCCCACAGGAGATGGTGGAGACCTCTACTACCCGTAGAGCCGATGTACATCCCCGGCCGTTTGCGAACGGCGATCAAGCCCTCGAGGACCTGAATATCTTCTTCGGTGTACGTCAACGTATGAAGTGTGTCTGTTTCCTTCAATCGCGTTCTCCCCTCTACATTCAGCACTTCCTAAAAAGCCTCGACTCCCTGAAGCATTCTTTCAAGAAGCTGATTTCTTCTTGAGAAGATGGCACAACCATGCCAATTACCCTGTGTTTCTTTTCGTGTGCCCAAAAAAGCGAACACTTAATCGCTATTGTACCGTAAGCTTCCCATTGTATTCAATCCTGGCACACAAACGGGGCAAAAAAGCCACCTCGCCCGAGCGAGATGGCCGATTTCATCGTTGTTTTCCATAGTATAGTCTAGCATTACTGGTAAAGAAAGGTCAAAGAGAAACCACAACTTTTTCCATTCATCCCCCACTTTTGTCTGGACACCCTAGTAAGGCAGCGATTCCTACGCGAAAAAGGGGGAACGACATGATTAGTGCAACCAAGCCTTTTGTCAAATTCCATAAGTATGATCAAGAACTCGTATCGGACATTCAGGCGTTGAACTCATCGGGCTACCACAAAGACGATATCTGGGTGTTGAAGTGGAATCCCGATAAAAATCACTCCAATCAACGGAACAATTTTTATAAATACAGCACGCATTTTGAAAGTGCTGTGGGGGATATCGACAGCAAAGCCCACTTTTTTGACAATGGGGGAGAAGAGCTGCGCACACGTCTGGAAAAGCTGGGCCTGACCAAGGACGAATGCTCCTCTCTCTTCCGTGAGCTGCAAGAGACCGACTATACATGTCTGCTGGTTGTTCGGGATCTCAAGGACAACATCATCAAGATGAACGATTAACCCATGTAAGCCAAAAGCCACTGCCTGGTTTTATACCAAGCGGTGGCTTTGTGTTTGAGACGAAAAATCGATTAGTCTTCCTTGATCAGTTCGATGCCTTCGAGGACTTCGTTGAGCTTTGCGTATACAGTGCTCTCCTCGTCTTCTTCCAGCGGAACCATTTCGCCGCCATCCACTTGGAAAACGAAGATATCCACTTCTTCGTCCAGTTCTTCTTCGCTTTCTTCATCTTCAATGGCTTCAGTCAAGGCAATATATTCTTTACCGTTCAGGTCGAACAATGCGATTACTTCAAAATCACCCAACGGTTCACCATTTTCGTCATCCAGAGTAATGATGTCGCCCAATTCGAGATCTTTATTTTCTTCCGTCAAAGCGTTCACGTCCTTACGATGTTATTGGTTCTCGATTCCATCATACCGTTTTTTTCCGGCAGAAGCAAACAGGCGAATATAACTATCGCAGGGGTAATTGCACTTCCATCGATGTCCCCATGCCCATTTTGCTCCGAACGTGTATTTCACCGCCGTGCTCCGCGATAATCTTTTGGCTAACCATGAGGCCAAGCCCTGTCCCGGTTTCTTTTGTAGTGAAAAAGGGTTCACCGAGCTTTTCCAATGACTCCTCGGGGATCCCGCAGCCTTGATCGGTAAACGTGATGAGGAGCTTGTCCTCCACATGCTTTGCTGCTACCGTAACCACTCCCCCTTCCGACATCGATTCGATTGCATTTTTCATCAGATTGAGGAAGACCTGCTTGAGCTGCTTCTCCTCGCAGGTAATGCTGGGCAGCATTTCGGGTATTTCGGTGACGATCTGAACGTTGTGCAAAATGGCATGCGTGTCTGCAAGCATGACAATTTGCTCCAGCATGCGCCGAATATCCCGAGGCTGATGATGAACGATCTGTGGTTTGGCCAGCACCAAAAATTCACTGATGATAAACTCAATCCGATCGAGCTCCGACAGCATGATTTGGAAATATTCCGGCTTGCCGTTCGGGAACGTTTGAAGAAGCTGGACAAAGCCCTTTAGTGATGTTAACGGATTGCGAATCTCGTGAGCGACGCCTGCTGCCATTTGACCGACGACGGAGAGCAGCTCCGACTTGCGGATCAGCTCCTCCGCATGCTTGCGTTCGGTGACATCCTGCAGGATTCCGATGACAGCAGGCTTTCCCTTGTACATGGTCGTCTTTTGCAGGACCTCCACATCAATGACCGTCTGATTTTTACATAAGCCGCGAAACTGATGGCGAATACTCGTTTGATCACCATCCATTCGCCTTTGCTGGTGAGTATAGATGACCGATCTTTCCTCTGGGATCACCAGGTCGGCAGCCGTCATTTTCACCATCTCATCCTGTGTATACCCGTAGATCTCAGCCAATCGAGGATTGACATAAACGAAACCCGGGTGCTCTACGTAGGCGATATACACGCCGACCAATGTGTCCTCTACCAGACTGCGGTACAATTCCTCCGCCTCTAACAGCTGCTGCTCCATACGCTTGCGTTCGGTAATTTCCAAGGTCGTCCCGATGACTTCCTCGATTTCATCCTCCGCATAGATCGGCGAGAGCGTGGTCCAAAAAATCCGGTCCCCGATCGCTGACTCAATTTCTACGACAATGCCCTCATAAGGCTTATGGTAAATGGTCATGATGTCTTCTTCGTTGGTCTTCAGTAAGATATCCTGCAGTCGTTTCCCTTTGACAGCTGCGGTAGTCAGACCCATTTCGTGTGCGAGCTTTCCTTCTGACAACAGCGCAATGAGCTCCCCGTCTTGATTGCGTGAATATTTAAAAATATGATTATATAAATTTTCCACCGTACGAAACTCATCGTTGTTCGGCGGAACTGCCCAGTAGCCAACATTACGAATCTGCAATCAGCATGCACCTCTTTTGTCACACGAATTCCGGTCCACAACCATTTCACCGTCGTCCCTCGTTTTCCTCCTTTTCCTGCGTTGTTACTATCGTCAAAAGGCGGTCACCTGCTGCAAGACTGTTTGATTTTATTGGTGTAGGTGGTGATGGCCTCGTCGTACGCGGGATACGGATATCCGAGACCCTCTGCCACCGCTCTCGCGTATTTTCGGAACAGCGCGTAGCACGTGAAAAGCGATTGCCACATGCTCGCATAGCCATTCTGCGAATAAGTAGACAGTAATGCGTCCCAATCTTGTGCTGGAAGATAACGTTCTATGTATTTTGCATTTTTCCCGACACTGAAGGAATACCCATGCTCAGAACCGATTTTCCATGCCATCATTCGGAGCAAATTGGGCCTCACGATCTCATGAAGATGGTCGACGGCGAACAACATTTCTTTTCGCGCGAGTCCTTTCACCACGTACGTCGAGCCCATCCAAAATTCGTTACAGCAATCGTCAAACTCACGGGCAGTCGGCTTTTTGATCCAATACTGGCTGTCGTTTGCCGTTACCTCCCCTTTGACGAGCTTATCCTTATCAAGCAAGACCTCGACTAATCCATCGCTATTCGTGAAATAATCCTCCACTTCGTCCACAGGTATCAAGGTGTCTTCTTGTTTGCCCGAGAGCCTTCCAGTGTAACAAGCCGGATTCGCTGATCGTTCCTCGCAAACTGGATCAGCATCTGCATCATTTCTTGCTCCCCTCTCACGTCAGGCACTTCTCTCTTCTTGCCCATTTGGACGAATGTATCCGTTACGAAAAACAACCCACCATTCTGGCAGGTTGTCCTTGCTTACTCGCTGTATTCTTGCAAAATCCCTTTTTCCAGGAGAAATGCTTCCTCTGCCTGCAAAATGGTAATGATCGCTTCCCGCTTCACATACGTTCCTGCGGAAGCGAGGCGGCTTTCGATAAACCGCAGCATCTCTTCAAAGTCGACGATTTGTACCTCTTGCTCGCTCACTGAGAAACCCTCCCTTTTCCAACACGCCTCTTATTTTACACGATTTTGGCGTTTCTTCCAACTCAACCATGTACGCCGAACCGGTCTCAACAAATACGCACTCCACCACATGAGCAGAGCAGTGAGCACCAAATAAAAGCAGGCGAAAAACAGCCAAGGGGAAAACGAGAGCTGATCGACATCGGCAATCGACTCACCTAAGATGCCAAACAGGACTACGGCAGGATTGATTCCCGCCAGCATCTGCAACTCAGGAAGATTCCATACACCCGCGTCGGGAAACCGATCTGGATACGCTTGCTGCAGGGACTCCCCGATGAACAGAAAGAGGAGGCCCGTCCCGACAATAAAAAAGAACGCGATCCCATAAGCGGTAATCGTACTGACAGACGTCCGCTTGATCCATGTCGAGCAGAATAATCCCAAGGACCCGAGAAACAAGACATTGACCCCTAAAAAGACAACCAGTTGAGCCATTTGCTCAGGGGAAACCGACCCGTAGAGCATGACTACACTGTATAAAGGCATGGATGCTACGATCAATAACGAGGAAAACGCTAATGACGTGATCAGCTTGCTCAGCACAATCGTACTCGGGGAGAGCTGCGTCGTCAGCAGGATGTGCAGCGTCTGTCGCTCTCTCTCTCCGCTAATGGCCCCAGCGGTTAGGGCAGGTGCGACAAAACATACCATGGCGTAATGAATGCTCGCTGAGATCAAAAACAGGTTGCGATTCTCGCCGAGGGATCCAGCGCGGATCGGATCCATCAGCAAAAATCCCAAGGGAATCCCCCCCATTACGATCAGGTAAATCGCGAGAATGCAAAACGTTTTTTTTGAGCGGAACCTCTCCCGCATTTCTTTGACGAGTATCGGATTGAAAAAGAAGCTCCCCATCACCCACTCACTCCTTCTGTGATGGCCAAAAACATGTCCTCCAGATTCTCTTTGGCATCACCGAAAAAGACGACAGGAATCCCTGCAGCGATCAATTGCTGAAGTAATTCCGCCTTTTGCTGCTCATTGCCTTCAAAACGAATCTGGAATCCATCTACGTATTCCTCCAGCTGAAATACTCTGCCGGATTGATTTAACAAGTGTGCCGCCTCTTCCTCATGGCCCAGCGTCTTGAGCTCCATCAGAGTGCGTCCCCGATCCTTGCTCACCTCGTGAACCGAGCCGCAAGCAATCAGACGGCCCCGTTCGATGACGCCGATCTCATCGCAAAGCTCCGCCAGCTCCGGCAAGATGTGAGAGCTGATCAAAATGGTCTTTCCCATGCCCCGCAGCTGCTTGATGATCTCCCGCAGCTCAATTCGTGCACGGGGGTCCAGCCCCGAAGCCGGCTCATCTAAAATCAGTGCGGAAGGGTCGTGCACCAGGCAGCGCGCCAGCCCCAGACGTTGCTGCATGCCGCGTGAAAGGGAATCGACGTAGGCGTCTGCCTTATGAGACAGATTCACGAGCTCCAGCAAATCCGCGACCAGACTGGAACGCTTTCGCGCGGGAATTTTGAAGGCACCTGCGTAAAATTCCAAATACTCCACTGCGGTCAAATTGTCATACACCCCGAAAAAGTCGGGCATATAGCCAAGGGATTGACGAACAGCTTCCGGATTTTTGCGCACGTTGTACCCGCACACAAAAGCATCCCCTTCTGTCTGTTCCAGCAAAGTCGACAGAATGAGCATCGTGGTGGACTTTCCAGCTCCGTTCGGCCCGATAAAGCCAAATACTTTTCCAGCCTCAATCGAAAGGTTTAGATCCGTCAACGCTTGCACATTGCCGTATCGTTTGCTTAAGTGAAGCGTTTCGATTACCATGTCCGCTCCCTCCCTTCTACCTGATAAAACGGTGTTGGCAGGGTAAGGCGCGGGGTGCCGTCGTGAGAGAACCTAAGCAGCAGCGTGCCTCGAGGGGTCAGCATCTGTGCCAGTTCCTTGTCCAACATCAACCGTTTTCCACGCTCGAGCGGCAGCCACCTGCCCGTTTTTTGCTCAAAAACCTCGATGCGAAACGGTCGAAACGAGCTGTGCTCCAAAGGTACAATCACCCTTTCGAGGTCGAGCTTCGCCTCTCCCGCTTCCAATTCAAAGGTGATGCTCCCCTTTCCAAGCTCCCAAAGATAAGCGGAATTCGAATCGTAATCACCAGAGGTTTCCCGGACCACAACATCCAGGAGTCCATATGGGTACGTAATGATTCCTCGCGAGTCAGGCCCAAGCGGAATCGTCTGGTGAATGACATTCCAGTACTGGCTTTGATGGGGCTCCTGCATCGTCAGCAAGGGCAATTCCTGCGTGTTGACCCCCAATACCCGCACCTCGTGCCCTCGGCTGTAGGTTAGAACGCTTTCCTGCATTTGCTTCCGTCTTTCCTCCGACGTCGTCTCTTTGTTCCCCGCGGCTGATTGACGCGGCATGAACAACGGGTCAAGCCTAATATCGACTTGCTTTTCCTCCCCAATCGTCATAGCTCCCAGGGGGATTCGCTGTAAACCTACCTCCAGAAAGGACGACTCTAGTGCAAATCGGGTATTGTTCCTCACCTTCCCTTGAAGATGGTCACCATTTACCGTTAAGGACGCAGTAAATTGCCCTGCATCAGGCAGCATGCCAAATCCGATCGCTTGCTTCGGCGTCAGATAGGAAACGTTTCGATAGGATATTTTCTTGCCATCCGTAATCCCTTCCGGCTCATAGTCGTTTTTCCCGAGGGCTAGAGGCAAGGCGACCAATGGTTCCTCCACTTGCACGTCGTATTGATCGCGATCGACTGCCAAAAACGTAGAAGCCGTTTTCACCTGTGCCAGTTGATCATCCACGATTCGCACATCAGAAATCGTATAGCTGGCACTGCTTTTGACCACGAGCGGCTTGCCGACAGCAAATGTCCCGAAGGTCAGCAATACCGCGAATCCTGGAATGATACCCCATGCCCACTGCCTCCGCTCTTTTCGCTTCAGCACGAAATAGGTGAGAGGCGCAACCACCAGAACATAGCCTCCCCACAGGACAACCATCCAGATTGGGGCAGGCGTCTGTACGCCAGGGATTTGCCTGCTTAGTTCCAGAAAGGGACGAATCATTTGATCCACGTATGTATGCTGCTCCAGTATTTGCAGCCCGCCATGCCGCTCCAGCACATTTTGCCAAAGCTGAGAATTGTACTGCCAGGATGCCAGCGGCTCTGCGGTTACATCGTAATTCACAAAAAGAATGCGGCCAGCTCCCACGGCTTTGGAAGTAAACAAAGGCAGATCGCGATTGTAGACGGCAATCTGACCTTCTGGAATGACTTTTTCACCGGTATATGCCTGCAGTCCCCTGCTCAGGCTCATCTGACCGCTATGGCCTGCTGCGACGGGCAATTCCTTTTGGAAAGGCTTGACGACATCATCCTGGCCAGGACCTGCAGACAAAATGAGAAAGCCCCCAGTCTTGACCCATTCCTCGATGGCTAGTACCTGCTCCTTCTGCAGCTGCGAGGCCTGCTTGCCCCCCAAGGCGAGAACATCGAGATTCTGGTAAATCCATGATTCTGAAGGAAGCGATTCGACATTCAGATTTTGGATCGAATACGGCATCCCCATCGTCATTTGGGATTGCTGGATCGCCAGGAAGTGAAATGCGCTAGCACCTTCATGAATGATGCCGATCGTTTGGCCATCTTTTGGGTACGGCATGCGCAGCTTTTCTGCCTGGATGACCTGACCGTTTTGCGATAACCGTATGTACCATTCATCCAACAGCACTTGCGCCGGCAAATCAAAATTCACCACAGTGTTTTTTCCGGGTTCAAGATCTATTTGCTGCCGGAGAGCAGATTCATGAGAGCCTTTGGACGATTTCCTTTTGGAGAGCTCCACATACCCATGGAAAGGAATGTCCTGGGCAGTGACGCTCACCTCCAGTCTCGTCCACGCATTGTATTTGATTATCCCACCGAGTGGTACATCCACATCTATTTCCATGTTGCTCTCTGCCTGTACAGGTCGTACCCCGAGTGTCAACCAGACCGCAGCCAGAAGCAACATCCATCTCCATCTCATGCTTGTTCCTCCGCTCGTTATCGTGACGCCAAAGAAATGACGAGTGATCCCGGTTGCTCGTCATGATGGACGAGGAGCAATTGCTTGCCTTCCGCTGCCCAGTTGCCTCTCACCACTTGTTCACCTGACAGACTTGGAAGTCCCAGCTCCACTTGGACGACACGCCCCTCGTCCAGCTGCGCTTCCACCAACGTTCCCTTCGGCGTCGTGTAAGTGAGAGTCAGATCGTCCATCCAGGATGGCCATTTTCCTTCTCCCATCACGGTTACTTTGCCTGTCCGAATCTCCATGACATGAATGCTTCCCTCTTTGGTAAAAGCCAGGTAGCGACCGTCAGGAGACCACTCGGGCTGGGAGCCCTCTGCCATTTTCCATTCCTGAAACGAGACCGTACTGCTCATCCAGATTTCTTCCGTCCCATCTTTCACACGGGTGTAAGCGATGGTTTCATCGTTCGGCGACCATGTGGGAGAGTGATAGGTGACGCGATCCTCTTCCTTCAGCAAGCGACTGCTGCTAACGTTGTTCTGATCCGGTAAATCGACGATCCAGATGCGCGACTGGCCAGAAAGCTGCTCCACCACGGCCACCTGATTGCTGCGATTGGCCCATGCGATCGCTCGATAACTTCCTTTTGTCGGCGGCAGCGATATGGTCACCGGATGCTTCTTCTGATCCAGAGAAAGCGTGCGAACCACCGCGTTTGGACCCACGTATGCAACTTGAGTGCCTGCAGGATTGATATCGATTTGTTCTTCCGTCGTCTGTATCGGCATGGACAGGACATTCCGTTCTTCTACCGCCAGCACGTCTTTATCCCACCAGACATACGTACCTATGAAAACCCCCAGCAGCATCGCTGCCGCTACGATATTGATCCATTTTTTGCGTCTGCCAGATGGCGGAGAAACAGGGCTGTCGTTCTTTTGCATTTCGAGCTCTTTCATCCGTTCGAGCAACTGCTTTTTCAAATCGGCTTTGAGCTGGTAATTCACAGGGACTGATCGTCGCATTTGCTGCAAGTGTGTCAGCAGGGACGCTACCGTCTGCTCTTCTTCCCGTTTACGGGGGTGCTGATCCTGACTTTTCATTCGGATCCCCCTTTTCGTACATCTTCTGGAGTTTTTGTAGACCACGGTAAGAAATCATTTTTATACTCGACTCCGTTTTGCCTAAAACTTCGGCCACCTGACTGATTTTGAGATCGGCAAAATAGCGGAGCATCAGAACGTCTTTTTGGTCCTGTGACAACAAATCGAGCCGGTCACGAAGCAGGCGAATTTCTTCCTTCGTCAACGCCTGCCTCTCCGGCTGCCATGTGTCGTCCTGCTCTGCCCCCAGCAAATCCTCCTGATCTACCGGCAGCTCCCTGTTCTTTCGCATAAAGTCTACGTATGTATTGTGTGCAATTCGAAAGATCCAGGAAGCGAACGGACTTCTTCTACTGTATTGATCAAATTTTTCCAGCGCTTTTAAAAATACCACAGTGGTCAAATCGTCTGCGTCCCATGTATTTTGGACACGACATCGCAAGTAACGATTGACGCGATCAAAATACTCGTCATACAGTTCCGTAAATGGACGAGATTCATAAAAGTCCCCATTCGATTGGGCCGATGGTTGCGCGGAACGCTCGATTGCCATTCCCATTGCGTTTTCCTCCAGCCTGACTGCAAAGCTCACGATTCACGATCGAACCTGCCGCTCAGACAAACTTGTTCTGCTCTATCTAGTTTCTACGTTTTGAACAAGAAGAAAGTAACAGATTTCGTGAACTTTCTTTCCCATTATTTTTCAAGTGCTCGTCCCAATTCATCAATGATATCCGCAGCGGATTCGATGCCGACAGACAGCCGGACG
This sequence comes from Brevibacillus choshinensis, assembly GCF_016811915.1. Lineage (NCBI taxonomy): Bacteria > Bacillati > Bacillota > Bacilli > Caryophanales > Paenibacillaceae > Brevibacillus > Brevibacillus choshinensis. The sequence goes on from NZ_CP069127.1 coordinate 3,397,289, forward strand.
AGGCCCATGGTGATTCCTGAGGCTTGTCTCTGTTCTTCTGTAAACGCACGGTGCGACGTCGTGACAGGATGAGATACGCTTGTCTCTACTCCTGCCAGGGACGGGGCGAATTTGATCCACTGCAAGGCACGGTAAAACTCGTAGATCTTGCTCTCATCCTCAAGCGTAAAGGAGACCATCGCTCCCTGCTTTTGACGTGCGAAGAACCGGGTTGCCTCAGGAGTCGGATAATGCACCTTTCTGACAGCAGGATGCTGTGCGAGATAGCCAGCCACCTCACTGGCGTTGTCGCATTGACGATCCATCCTCAGCGCCAACGTTTTCAGGCCTCTCGAGGTCAGCCATGCTTCAAACGGACTAAGAGACGCCCCGTAGCTGACCACGATCTCTCGCGCTCTTGCTATCAGCTCTTCGGATCCGACGAGTACACCCGACGTCACATCACTGTGTCCGCCGATGTATTTCGTCGCGCTATGGACGACAAGATCGGCCCCAAGTGAAATGGGCTGTAACAGATAAGGGGTCGCAAACGTATTGTCTATCATTACGGTGAGCCCATGCTCTTTTGCCTGCTTGATCCAATAAGGCATATCTGCCACGGTCAGCAATGGATTCGTGATGGTTTCCATGAAAAAGAGCCGGGTAGTAGGGCGCACATGATCAGCCAGCGTCTGTTTTTCATTCAGATCCATACATTCCAGCTCGATCTGGAATCGGGAAAGCTCCTTATGCAAGAGTGCGTATGTTCCACCGTAGATTTCATGGGACGCCAAGACGTGATCACCCGGCTTTAGCACTGCGAGCAGACCAGCCATAATCGCTCCCATACCGGACGCTGCACTGACTCCTGCACTCGCACCTTCCAGCGCCGCGATGGCATCTGAAAGCTCCGCCTGGTTGGGATTCCCGTTTCTCGTGTACAAGTACTCCCCTTCGCCAGCATAATATTGCTCAACGTCTTCCAACCCTTCGAATGCGAAAACGGACGTTTGGTAGATCGGGGTTGACTTGCTCTTCACCTGACGCAGCGGCTGATGCCCGATATGGACGGTCTTGGTTTCAAATCTTTCTCCCATGCTGATCACCTAATCCTTTTTCTCCCATCATATCACGCACAATGGAAATGCGACTAGTGGATTGGCATTCACCCTATTAGGTATGCTATAATTCGAAACCGAAACTCCCACTCAGGGAAGAAGCAAAGGAAGGTGCTTGAGATGAAAAGACTACTCCCTACGATTTTCGCTTGTCTGACAGCGATCGCTTTGGTCACTGGATGCTCCAGTGCGGGTAATCAGACGGCTCCGCCAGCACAACCGGCTCCTGCTGAAAAACCTGCATCCAACGAACCTGCTCAACCGCCTGGTCCTACTGGCGCCAAAAAGTATGAGAAAGCTCCAGCTATGCAAATTGACAAAGCGAAATCATACCAAGCAAAAATTTCGACGACGATGGGTGACTTCACGGTGGACTTGTTTGCCAAGGATGCGCCAATTGCCGTAAATAACTTTGTATTCCTCGCGAAGGACAAGTTTTATGACGGCGTCACTTTCCACCGCATCATCAAAGATTTCATGATCCAAACCGGTGATCCGCTCGGCTCTGGTATCGGCGGCCCCGGTTACACGTTCCAGGATGAGCTGAACAATGGCCACAACTACGAGGTTGGGGTCGTAGCTATGGCCAATGCGGGTCCGAACACAAACGGCAGCCAATTCTTCATCGGTACAGGAAAAGATGTCGAGGGTCTGAAAAACTCCCCGAACTACACGATTTTCGGTAAAGTATCTGCCGGAATGGACGTGGTTCAAAAAATCGCGGGAACAAAAGTGAAAAACAACCCGCAAACCGGAGAGCAAAGCACTCCTGAACAAACCATCAAGATCAATTCTGTAACCATTACTGAAAAATAAGGTCTCTCATGCCAAACACCACTGCCATTCTCAGCAGTGGTGTTTTTACATCCATCGCTTATTGTTGCTATACTCCAAAAATACTGATAAAATATAGGAAATGAGAGTGCTCACGGGATACTGGGAGCCTGATCGCAGAAGAGGACTATTTTCCTCTGCGCTCAGGCTCCCTTTATGTTTTTTTTAGGGCTTGTTACCGGATGGGCCACATGCCATCCACTTCGCCCTGAAAATGCTTGAAGGAGTGAAAAGATGAAAGAGGTTTTCCAAAATCGCAATTTTCGCAACCTGTTCTTCGCTAACTTGTTTTCCGGATTCGGTCAAGGCATGACAATGATTGGCATTTCCTGGTATCTGGTAGAAACAAGCGGTTCTGCCAGCCTGCTCGGCTCGACGATGCTGATCTCATCTATCCTGACCCTCCTCGCCGGACCTTATTTAGGCACCTTGGTTGACCGTTTCTCTCGCAAGACGATTTTGCAAGCAGAACATTTGGGGGGCTTCTTGACGCTGGCCGTTTTGGCAGCCTGGGGGTTCCGGGGTGACTATGAGGAATGGATGCTGGTGCTCATTTTTTTGGCAGCTACCCTTTTGTTTCAGCTGCATGAGCCGACTCAGGCAGCTTTTATTCAAGAGACGTTTGAACAGAAGGATTTCAGGGTCATCAATTCTCTGTTAGAAATCGAAAACCAGACCGCTTTGGTGCTGGCCGGAGCATTCGCCGGATTCCTGCTGGCGCCATTCGGTCTTCATATCGTTCTTGTGCTGAATGCTTTGACCTATCTGTGCGCATATTTGCTGATGTCCCGATTGGACTACGTATTTGCACGGGACCAACAGAACGTGATATCACAGATGGCCCCATGGACGGAGCAGTTTTTGGAAAGCTGGCTCTTTATTCGGCAAATGCGCGGTTTCTTGGTTTTTGGAGTGGCTGCTTTGATCCCCTTTATCAGTGTCATGCTGGTAAACCTGTTGAATCCCATCTTTGTCAGTCAAACCCTGAGGGAGGATGTCCATATATATTCCCTCGCCGAGGTGACGTATTCGATCGGGGCTGCTGCTGCTGGATTCCTCTTTACGCTGCTCAGCAAAAAGGTCGGATCTTTTGCATTCATGGTGGGTCATTACTTGTTGATGGCCATCGCTCTCATTCTGACCATTGCTTTTCCAAATGGTATCAGTTTCATCTTGTTGTCCACCTTTGTGGGCTGGTGCAACGTTTCTACCCGACTTACCCGGCAGACCCTCTACATGGTGCTCCTCCCGAATCATTTCATGGGTAGAGTCATGAGTTTTTTTCGATCGGTCGGGACGTTGATCAGATTGCTCATGCTCGCTTTGTTCACGATGATGATCGATTCGACTGGAGCCGCAATCGGATACCTGATTGTGGCAAGCCTTTTGGGCGTTGCAACAATGGGGATCATCATTTCGATGTCAGCACTGTTGCGAAAGGCAGGCAACGTCCACACCCGTTGAAAAGCATGAGATAAGCAAGGTGTTAACGAGAACAGCAATCAACGGCCAGTCAAACCCTTTTTTGGTTGTGTTGGCTGGCCCACCGTTTTTATTTTCAGCGCAAAACAGGGCTTGAAATTGAACGAAAATAGTTCTATGGAACCATTTCCCTCTTGAACCGTCAGGACAATGTCGATAGACTTGCAAATGACCCGATTCGCTTCCGCAATCAAAAGCAAAAAGCGAAAAGGAGTGGTTCCCATTTTTATGACACGCGAAGCGCGAACGCGCTTATTTTTCTGGACAAATAGTTTTGGTTTGATGCTTTTATGCCTCTTCGTCACCCCCACAAACGCTTCAGCACCTCATCCGATTGAAGCAACACCTGCTCTCGTAAAACTACCTGATGCCTCCGCAATACGTGCTGCGAAACAAGAACCAAAAGCGAAACCCAAAACTTCCGAAACCACCGCTGTGCGCCAAATGGCTTCGGTAAGCCGAGACCAGCGGCCACGAGTGATACGTAATGGAAAAGTTAAAGTATCTGAGCGGGATATGGAACTGCTTGCCCGGCTAGTTTACGCGGAAGGCCGTGGCGAACCGTATGAGGGACAAGTGGCAATTGCTGCTGTCGTTTTGAATCGGGTAGCGTCATCTCAATTTCCCAATTCCGTTCGGGAAGTGATTATTTCACCGAATGCATTTTCTCCGGTACGCAATGGCACTTTGCCACACAAGTCCAATGATAGTACACGTCGAGCGGTGCAGGATGCTGTAAACGGAAAGGATCCAACGAATGGCTCGCTTTATTTCTTTAATCCACATACAGCGACTTCCGATTGGATTTTTTCTCGGCCAAAGACGGTCGTGATCGGCAATCATACTTTTGCCCGATGAGCGACAGCGATCGAACACATGTTGAAAAAAGAAAGTGCAGTAAAATTTAATAATACTTTATTTTTATTTTATCTGCATTTTACTTTTGCTTGCTATTTTGTAATCGTAAGCACTTTTTCAACGCATTGAGAAAAAGCCCGATATTCTTGTTTGAATGACTTTTCGAGCACTCTTGTGGGTAACGCACCACACAGATTGTCAGAACATAGTTGGTTCCCGATATGTTTTGGGTGAGAGCAAAACATATTGAACGAACCGATCGGTATTTTTCTCAATCGCCCCCAATACTTAGGCATTCCCTATTAGGGAATGCCTCTTTTTTTGCTTTACGCCTGATGCAGTTGTTTTCGCAGATAGACTGTTGGCTCAATGGGACACCTCGTTGTGGTTAAAAGCCATAAATAGACATGCCGCCATCCACCGAGATCGTTTGACCCGTTATGTATGCTGCTGCGTCCGAAGACAAAAATATGGCTGGTCCTACCAAATCCTCTACGTCGCCAATGCGCCCGCTGGGAGTTCGCTGCAGGATCTCCTGCACGTACGCTTCATCCTTCAGCAAAGTCTCCGTCAAAGGCGTCCGGAAATACCAGGGAGCGATCGCATTAATGTTTACCCCGAACTTACTCCATTCGAGTGCCAGCACGCGCGTCATCTGAATGACTCCCGCTTTGCTGGATCCATAAGCCACACCTGTGCGCATGGCCACCACACCTGCCACCGATGCAATATTCACGATGCGGCCGTAGTTTTGCTCGCACATGATTTTTCCGGCTGCCTGACACATGAAGAACGATGCCTTCAAATTCAGGTCTACCACGCGATCCCAATCTTCTTCCGTCACCTCATGCGCCTTTTTCCGCAGGTTCATCCCTGCGTTGTTGATGAGAATATGCAGGCTTCCCCATGCTTCTACAGTCTGGCCGACCACTTTTTCCGCAGCACCCGCTTCGGTAAGATCTGCCGTGATGGGGATTGCTTTGCCACCTTTCTGTTCGATTGCTTGGACTGTCTCCTGCAAATCTGCTTCCGTACGCGCGACGACAGCCACATTGGCTCCTGTATCTGCCAGCCCCAAGGCCAATGCTTTTCCGATCCCTCTGCCCGCACCTGTGACAATCGCGGTCTTTCCAGTCAGGTCAAAACGTGTCATATTCGCATCTCCCCCATTCTTAGGTTCCCTAGGACATTCTCCATCCATCGCCAATTCCCTTGTCTTTTGCTACAATATACCTGTCAGGAAGGGAGGCATTTTGGTGCGTTTGTACAGTCAAATGACTTTAGCTGAGTTGCAGGAAGAAATGGAACGTCTGCGCTCGCAAGCGGAAGAAAAAAAGAAGGCGGGAGACGAATCCCAATTTGGGATCATCCAACAAAAGTACTTTATGGCCAAATCGTATTACCTGGGTACGGACGAGTTCCGAATCGGCGGGAAATACAGTGTGCCTGAACATGATCAACCTTTTACGATCGACTATTTTAACGGCGTTTTTGCTTGGGGCCGCTTTCCCGGTTCCGATGAGCAGACAGGCTTCCCTGTCGGCATGCTGGATGATTGGTTCGGCTGATTCTACCACTACAAACACAAAAGGGACCGGTGATTTCTTTTCACCAGTCCCTTTTCTTTTTGCACGCCAAGCACGAGGCGCTGGCCTACTGGATATACTAACAAAAAAACGAAAGAGAGCCTTTGGACCATGGATTGGATCAATATCATCTTGCTGGTACTCCTGGCGCTCGGTGTCGCAGGAAACAATGCGACAGTATCCATTGCTGTAGGCATTTTGCTTTTGCTGAGGCTACTGTCGCTGGAGAGGCTGTTCCCCTTTTTAGAACAGTATGGACTCCATGTCGGCATTGTCGTTCTCACCATAGGAATTCTGAGCCCGCTGGCGAGCGGAAAAATAAAGCCTGACTCCATCTACCAGCTCTTCACTCACTGGCAATCAATTCTCGCTGTTCTCATCGGTGTTTTCGTAGCTTATTTGGCAGGGAAAGGCACGTATCTCATGTCTCAAAACCCGCTCATCGTGACAGGCTTGCTCCTGGGGACGATCATCGGTGTGACCTTTTTTCGCGGCGTCGCGGTGGGACCACTGATCGCTGCAGGGATTCTCGCCTTCATTTTGCAATTCGTCCCGAAGTAGAGCGATTATCCCCAGCGTTCCTTGAGATGGATCCCGTATGCCAAGATTTGCGCTGGCGTCACGAGTCGAAACCCTTGCTGGGCGCGAAAATCAATCGTGAGTCTGTCCGTGTCCATATGCTCAATCGTCTGAGGGTCAATCACAAAGGTCAACGCGTCTATTTCAACGACGTGATCCGCAGGACTAGCTTCATCCCACCACAGGGCGTACTCAACATTCATTCCGCATCCGCCAACCAGCTCACCGCTGATGCGGATGGTTTTTCCCGGTTGCAGGACGGATTGGATCTTCTCCGCCGCTTCCTGTGTCAGTGTTACTTGCATCGCCATACTTCCTTTCTGAAAATGCTCTTCCCTGATTTTTGTATGCATCATTCCTTTCATGATAGCATACAATGCTTGAAAGGCAGAAGAAAGGACGATCTTCTATGAACATTTACGAACAAGATGGTATTTTTGTGGCAGAAACAGAATTCCAATCAGAGCAAGTCGTGATATTTGCGAATTCATGGGAGGAAGCCAAAGAGAAACTTATGGTTAGGCTCCTCGTATTAGAAATGATTGGATAAACATGGGCGGGTCGGGGATAAGACCTGCTTATTCACCCCCTGCGTGGCTATTTGCAGAACTGGCTGAGGAGCTATTCATGACAAAACAACTTGCCGGAGTCGACACACAAGAGCTCGTATCGCGGATTCGTCAGCAAACAACTTTGGCCAACCGCAACAATGTGACGCGTACCCAAGCCTACTTGGAATTTTATCGCCAGCACGAGGAGATACACTGGGCACTGCTTGCCCATCTTGTCTCCCGCAATGGTGGCTGGAACATGACAGATCTAAAAGGGGAATGGCTTCCGCTGCTTCTGGACGAGCAAGCGATCCAGCCATTTTTTTGGTTTTTAGAGAGAAGCAACTGGCTCATTTTCCACGATGCGTATGCGCAATTGCTGTTGTATGCCGAAATGAAGCGAACAGGAACCGATCTCACTGCTCTGTTACTCCCGCTCGGTGTATCTGGTTTTATGCAGCCGTTTTGGAGAGATTTTCTGGAGACGAACGATTCTGGGCGCCTCACCCATGCCATGATTGTCAATGAGCAGCAGTACATTGAGCAACGCGTCATACATAAGCCCATTACCCTCCACCTCGTATTTGCGACGTTTGCCTATTTTACCCAGTCCGTCTTGTCCCTAAGCCAAGTCCTGTTTCCGTACAAGGCACACCCGACTGATCGCAGGCTCAGCCTTGTCGGCTTGGATGTCCAGCATTTTCCGAAAGTAGAAGAGCGCATTGCAACGGGGAAGACGCTCTATCGGATTCTTTACGGAGATGCAAACCGTTTGGAGCAAATTCGCCAGTTTACCTTCCGGATCCCCCATTCTGGCTCGAGGGCAGATTACTGGCCGCAGCTCTTTACAGTGCGGGCTCCTGAACAGCCTGCTCAGGCCCCGTATGAGCTGCGACTGAATGGTACCGGGATTCGGGAGGGACAAAAGAAATTGTATAGCCCTCCCCTCACCGTCGCGTGGAAGGATGTTTCCCACACAGCTGCTGACGGCGTAGACTGGTTCCGTGATCCAAAATGGCTGGAGGTCGTTGATCTGCCTGGAGAATTGCCTGCGATCACCAGCGAAGATTACGTTCGCGCCCTGCAATGGATGGAGTACGGAATCAAACTCGTAACGGCCATCACGTAGGACCAAGAAAAAAAGGATGGTTCTTGCCATGAATGAAATGGTGGAGAATCAAAGGGCTTATCTCCTCTCCTGCTGGTTGCCCAGCGGGACTTTTCGCCTTGCCCCGAAAAACAATCAGATCAATCCCTACTTTACCAATCTCGCCTTGATTGCTCTTGTGCGACTGAAGGAATGGGAGGCGGTGCGAAGCCATATTGAATGGTATTTGCATCACGTGAATGCGGACGGATATGTCAACGATTATCGGTTGGACGGGACGCTGGAAGTCGATACGGGAAAGGCTGACAGTGAAGACAGCTACCACACCACGTTGTTTAGCTTGCTCGCAGAGTTCGTCCGTGAAGGCGGGGAAACCGACTGGATCGTGCCTCACAAGGATGAGCTGGTCGTCCTCATGCAAGCGGTCGGAAAGCTCCAGCAAAAGGATGGTTTGACTTGGGCAAAACGATCGTATCGCGTGAAATACTTGATGGATAATTGCGAAGTCGCCCGAGGTTTCGAAGATGCGGCTTACCTGTTTGCCATGCTGGGGGACGATGCATCGGCCGAGGAAGCGAGAAAACGCGCTGCCGCATGCCGTGCAGGGATCCATTCGATGTATAGCGGGATGCGCAAGTCGTACGCCGTCTACGACAGCCGTTACCCCGGATGGCGCAAATGGTATCCGGACGTCACTTCACAGGCATTTCCGATCCTGTATCAGATGACCCGCCCTGATGAAGACGCGATGTTGTACGAAAAGATTACTCAGGCCTTCCCGCACTTTGATACCTTTCAAACAGGAGACTTGTACCCGTGGATGTCGATGGGGGAATGCGCACGGCTCATGGGAGACTGGCGCCGTGTGGATTCCATGCTGAATACAGCGAATGAGCTGTACATCTTCGGACCACGCTCTCAATATTGGCTCATACACGAATCAGGTCGTTATGTGGAGCTGTCCCTTTTGTGCCAGTGACCCATTTTGCCTGGGTTTCACATTTTTTTTACCAGGCGGTGCTCGCCCATCGAGACTCCTACGATTACAATAGGAGCAGGAGGTGTACGTTGGATGTCCCGACCATTTGGAGAAGTAGTAGCGGTAAGCATCAGCAGCACGCACACGTTTAGCAAGCAGAATGCAGATGTCATTCACCTTTTGGCAGGACTGGGAGTAGAAGGAGACGCCCATCTGGGTGCCACTGTTAAGCACCGTTCACGCGTCGCGCAGGATCCCACCCAGCCCAATCTTCGTCAAGTTCATTTGATCCATGCCGAACTGTTTGAGGAATTGCGAGATTCAGGATTTGAGGTAGCTCCCGGTCAAATCGGGGAAAACATCACGACTCGCTGCATTTCGCTGCTTTCCTTGCCGACCGGAGCCATCCTCCGCATCGGAGAATCGGCAGTGGTAGAGATCACGGGACTGCGTAATCCCTGCCCTCAGCTGAACCGTTTTCAGAGTGGTCTGATGGATGCTTTGGTGGACCACGACGAGCAAGGCAATCTGATCCGAAAAGCAGGTGTCATGGGCATCGTGCTAGCAAATGGACCTGTACGTCCAGGAGATCCGATTCAGGTCGAGCTCCCCGCTCTGCCTCACCGCCCGCTTGAACGAGTCTAAATCATTCCGCTTCCTGTCAGGTTTCAGCTGCAGGCAGCGGAATTTTTTGGGTGTGGCCGTTCATGATTTGATCGATCCACTCGTAGCAGGTCTCCAGCTCCTCATCCGTGATCCAGTCGGAGCGATGCTCGAACATGATCGTTACCTCTTGATTCTCCCTCTTGATGATCTGGAGATAGTCTTCGATCGGGGCCCATCCATCTTCCGGTTTGCAATCCGGCAAGGCAGGATGGTGGTGGTATTCAAACACGTCCGTGATCCGCATGTTTGACAAGTGCACCGTTTTCGCATACTTAGCATAGGTCCTGAGTACCCTTCTCGCATCAAAATGCGGATCAATCTTTTCTTGCGCGTGGAGCCTTGCCGTATCCAGGCACAGCTTGATCAGGGGGTACCTTTCCAGCAGCGACACGAGGAAGTTTTCCTCATACACGTAGCGGTTCAACGCGTCGAATTCCAGAACCGGGGTGAAGCCATACTCTCTCGCCTTGGCACTGAGCCATTCGAATAGCCGTTCGCTCTTACAGGCGAGCTCGGCCAGCGTATATTCGCTCTCCCGTACATACTCGCGTCGATCTGCGAATTTCCAGCTGTCCCAGTTGACCCGATCATCCAGAATGACGGGTTTCGGATAATGAAACAAGATATAGGCCGGCTGAATCTCAAAGAGGTCCTGTAATTCACGTTCGATCGATGCATACGCATCGTCTCGGACCTCGTTGTCCTGCGATAAAAACAGGGCATCCCGCAGCCGAGAGCCATCTTTTCGAAAAGGAAAATGAATGCCGATCTGAAAGCCGCGCTGTTTCGACTCAAAAGCGAGTCTCGCGATATCCTCCTCTGTCTCGAACAAACAAGCTTCGATACCATAGAAGCCTCTCCGGAAGTCCCTCTCATACTTATTCTCATCAAAACCACCATAGAGCCCGATCATGAATGAGTGCATGGTCCCTCTCCTTTTTCTCTCTGGCTACGATGTCTTTTTCCCATATTTTCTCAGGTTTTGCAAGTGTTTTCGATGATCACGTGATACAATCAGACAGAATCCTACGGAAAAAAGGAGACAGCTTCGATGCCACATAAGCAAGGTGAGAAGGTATGACCAGATTAACTTCAGGAGCAGTGTTACTTCGCAGTCGAGGGAACAGCGACTCGGGGAAAGTATCCTTCATTGAATTGTTTTTTGACTTGATCTTTGTCTTTGCGGTTACTCAGCTATCGCATTCCTTTCTGGAAAACTTTACGTGGGAAGGTGCAATCCATCTCGTGCTTCTGACGATGGCCATCTGGTGGGTTTGGATCTTTACTGCATGGGTGATCAACTGGTTGAATCCGGAAACTTTCCGCGTACGATCCATGCTCATTGGGCTCATGCTGATTGGACTGATCATGTCTACTTCTATTCCGGAAGCATTTGAGGGGTCGGGGCTTTATTTTGCGTCCGCCTACGCCTTGTTCCAGGTGGGTAGAACCGCTTTTACCGTCTGGGTGCTCCGCAATGGCCAGGCAGAGCTTCGAATCAACTTCATCCGCATTCTCTGTTGGCTGAGCTTGTCAGGGATATTCTGGGTTGCTGGCGGGACCGTACATGAGCAAGCTCGGTTGGTGCTATGGTGCATCGCGTTATTCATTGAATACATCGCCCCATCCATGGGCTTTTGGTTGCCCAAGATCGGCAGAACCCCAACCAAAGTCTGGAATGTGGAAGGGTCTCACATGGCGGAGCGATGCGGATTGTTCATTATTATCGCTCTTGGTGAATCGATTCTGGTGACAGGGGCGACCTTCTCTTCGCTAGAATGGGATGTCCTGACGCTAAGCTCGTTTGCTACCGCCTTCCTAAGCACAGTCGCCATGTGGTGGATTTATTTTGATGCAACAGCAAAAACGGGACATCATTTCATCGCTCATTCCGCTGACCCTGGCAGAGTGGCTCGTTCTGCCTATACCTATACTCATCTCCTCTTGGTGTCCGGCATCATTTTATCCGCTGTAGGAGACGAGCTGCTGCTCGCCCATCCAGTCGGTCACTTGGATACCAAAACCGCTGCAGTCATGCTGGCAGGTCCTGCCTTGTATTTGCTCGGTAATATGCTGTTCATGCGCATCGCAGCAGGTGTTGTCTCTACACCTTATTTGGCAGGAATAGGCGTATTCATTGTACTTTTTCCATTTGCAACCAGTATGTCTCCCCTCCTCTTGTCCATCATCGTAACGGTTGCGCTCATCGTCGTCTCGCTTTGGGGCTCCGTCTTCACCGAACGGCTATGCCAAACGAAGCAGCATCGAGATCACCGTTGAACAGAAGCTCTGTAAAACGGAAGTACATCTGCCAAGCCTGCCGCACCCACCGTTGTTTTGACACGGAATCATTTGATGAATACAAAAAAACTGCCTTCTGGTGAAAGGCAGTTTTTTCGCTGTAAAGTCCTTTTTGTTTTACTTGGGCTCGTTCTTACGCTGAATCTGGGCATCGCCGCCGTGAGACACTACCAAAAACGGAGTCAGCTCGTCATCCTCCCAGAAAAACGGAAGCGGGGAAATCGGTACCTGCCCTTTGGAAGCGAAATCGTAGGTCAATCGGGCTAAAAGATGGGCCCCCGCATCGCCTACAAGCTCTGCCACAATGAGGACATCTTGATGGGGAATCGCCACTCCGAGCTGATCCCCCGTTTTTTGTTGATCCATTTTTTGCAGCAATGACGCAAGCAAAATACGGCTGGCCGCATATCCATCTGTCGGACTGATGAAATGAATGCGATTTCCGGCCACTTCCTGTGTTTTGACTGTGTAAGGCAGCTGCTCTAGATTGCTCATGGCATACTGGTGCAGCCGCTCGTCGCTCCATCCCGCTTGTTCCAGCATCGCTCGCTCAACCAAGAGATAGCCTTCCCCGACGTCAAGCGCGTACAGAACGGCGGTATCGGCTGTGTGCGGTCGTGTCACCCACCGTTCCGGGTATTTTTTTACCATGGACGCGTGCCGCAGCACGGGGTAAACATTTCGCTCCTGTCCATACAAGCTTTTTGGGACAGATTCCTTTCCGTTTTCACTCATGGTACCAAGATCCACTCCTTACTCCCAAGGTGGTCGTTCTTCCTCATCCGCGGTACTTCTCGATGCTGCGACTTCTGGAACAGCGTAGCTGCTGCGGGCTTCTATCTCTCTCACCAAATCGGCGAGCGCTTTTGGCTTCACGAATTCAACGGGTGACATGCCACGTTCGAACTGCAGCTGTTCGCCTTCTAATAGAACCAAGTACCGGCCATTTACCTTGGCAATGTGCATGCTTGTCCCGTAATCCGCCAGCAGCGTTCGGATTTGCATATGGTCCAGCTTGAATTTCAGTTCTATTTCCGGTTGCTGATCCGTGATGATCTGCATGGCTTCCATCACAGTCTCATGCTCCCACTTCTCAGCCAATTCCCGCTTGGGGCTGGCAGCCATCAGCTCGATGGCCTCCTCTTCCCGCAAGCGCTCCTCCGTCTCTTCCGGATACGTGTATTCGATATGCTGTCTAGCCAGCGAGATGACTTCCTCCGAGACGATCTGCGTGATCGTTTGCGGATATTCAATAAAGCGCAAAAACTCTTCAAAGTACCTCGCATGCGAAAATTGATGGATTTTCACGTGGTAAGGGTCGTTCATCCCCGATTCGATCATGTACGGATACATCAACGACTTCATATTTTTCGCATTGATGGCCATTTGCACATTTGAAATCAGGCTCTTTTCATCTGTGATGACAGCTGTTTTCTGTTCGAAATCGCACTTCAAGATAAAGACGTAGCGTTCATCCAGCAGCTCTAGGCGGCTTCTCACCACAATCAGGACGCCTCCACGCACTTGGGAGGTGCGCAGGTAGGACTGAATCAACTCCTGACACGGGTCCTTGCACTCCCCGGCCGTCTCAGCCTGCATGAGCCGCTGAAGCAAAGCATAGTTGGGATTTGAATCCAATGGATGACCCGGCTCCAGAATGAACTGCCCCAATTTCGTCGGAGTTCCTTCCGACTTTGGATTCATCTCTACTTTACGTTTGGCAATCCGGGCAAATTCCCCTTCCAGAAAATCTCGCAGCTCGCTTTTCTGATATTCATCATGGCTTAAGTAGCGCGTCATCTTTACTTTTTTGTTGCCATCCTCTTCTTCCGGCTGTTCGATCAAGAAAAAGGATAGCCAATCAATGGTAAAATTCATCGCATTCCGCTCCCGTCTACATGTAACGAATCGATTATAGCAAACCTCAGGAAAAAGCGGTCAGCCATTTTTCGCAAACATGGTAAGATGATAGCAAAGGGGAGAGGGACATGTGGAACAAAATCGTTACCTGGTGGAATGACAATGTACGGGACCGCCCTTATGCACCCGGACGTCAGATCCGCCACTACCGCATTCGAAAAGTGCTCGGGATGGGTAGCTACGGCATCGCATATCTCGCGATTGACCTGCGTAATGATGCTCAGGTTGTGCTCAAGCAGGTAAAGCCCAGTCTTCGTCATTCTCCCAAAGGTGAAGCGATGCAGGCCTACGAGCAAAAGGTGCTTTCTGCGCTTTCGCACCCCCAAATTCCGAGGTGGCTGGATTCGTTTACGTATCGACGGGATTCGTTTCTCGTCATGACTTTTATAGAGGGTCCGACACTGGAGGAGGCACTCTTTGACCATAGGATCACCATCGATGAGAGAGAGGCTGCCCGGCTGATGAAAAAGATCGCGGAGATCGTCGCTCATCTCCATGAGCACCACCTGATCCATCGCGATGTGCGTATTCCCAATGTCATTTGGCACCAGGACGAGCCTTATTTGATTGACTTTGGTCTCGCACGATTTATCGGGGACAGCCCTACCTATGCGGCAGATTCACTGACTGCCTACCACTCCGAGAAACAGGTAAAGCGTGAGGTGGCCCCCTCCAGTGATTTATTTGCCCTCGGTCACTTTTTCTTGTTTCTGCTTTATTCCGGATACACGCCAAACGAAGAGGATCCGGAGCGCAGCTGGGAGCAGGAGCTTTCTCTAACTCCCGCCGTTCGCAGCATGATCAGACGCTTGCTGCAGGCAGATGCCCCATACCCTGCTGTCGAGGATTTTCTTGACGATCTTGAACAGTATTTGTGCGAAACCAGCCAAGCCCCCACTCAGGCAGGCATGTAAATCCCCGATCGTGTACAGACACCAAAAGAGCAGTGCAGCCGCAGTGTATCATCACTGCAGCAGCCCTGCTCTTTTCCCTTTACTCGGAGATCGGTTCGTTTTTGGCCTTCTCCATCATTTCTTTGAGCTCGCCTGCTTCCCGCTTGAGGGTCTGCCGCTCATGCTTGGACAAGACCTCGCCTCCTACAGGACCATTCACCAGTAAATCTTCTTCATACAGTCGATCTTTGCGCATGGAAACCTCCTGAAGACAAGAGTGGTTCTTTCTTGTCCTACTTTGTTCCAAAGCCGCTTTTCTTATTCTTTCTTTCGCCCTGTAAGGAAGTGAGCTGAGAACGCAACATCCTGAGGCATCCTACCGCACACGTTTTGGTGGGGCAGACTTTTTGGAGGAACCGGATTTTCCAGCGGGCTTCACTCGATTCCCTGTTTGCTTTTGCATCGGTCTGGGATCTTCCAGCGCCCCATGAGACATGAATTTTTCCGCAATCGGCACGCCCGTCTGTTTGGAGAACTTTTGAATGATGAAGCGTTCCTGCGGACTGATGACGGAAAATACGAGCCCGGCACGCCCCATGCGACCCGTACGCCCGCTGCGGTGCACGTAGGTGTCTGGATCCGATGCAGGATCATAATGCACGATGCATTCCACTTCCGGGATGTCGATGCCTCGGGCGGACACATCTGTGGTAATCAGAACCGGAAATACGCCATCGCGGAACTGCTGCAGCGTGCGCGCACGCTCTTCCTTGGTCGCATCACGGTGCAAAAGCCTGCATGGCAAGTGGTGATAATTGAGCTTGGATACGATTTCATCGACTTTCTCGATCTGATTGACGAAGACGATGGTGGAGCGAACATTCACCAATCGCAGCAAACGACGCAGTGTGTCCACTTTTTTGCGCGGGTCACTCACTATGTACATGTGAGCCACCCCGGCAGCTCCCTCGGGTGCGGCAGCACGAATGACGGCCGCATCTTTGGTAAAGACTTCAGAAGCCTCGATGACACCAGCAGGAAGTGTAGCGGAGAAGAGCAATCGCTGAGTATCGCGCAGTGTGCGCTTCATGACCTCTGACACCGGCTTGCCGAAGCCTGCGTCCAGCATCCGGTCCGCCTCATCGACCACAACCGTTTTGACCTCATGCACTTTCATCTTGCGTTGGTCGATGAGCTCCAAAAGTCGGCCTGGCGTAGCAACCACGAGTACAGGCTTCTTTTTCAGCCTCTCTACCTGACGCTTCACATCGACACCGCCAATGATCGGCAAGACAGCATGCTCTGTGGATGGCAGCAAGCGCTCGGCTTCTCTGGCAATCTGCATGACCAGTTCATGCGTGGGGGCCAGGACGATTGCTTGCACATCTTTTTTATCCATATTGATCTTTGAAAGTAAAGGCAGCAGATAAGCAAATGTCTTGCCTGTCCCAGTCGGAGATTCTACAAGTGCGTCCCGACCTTCCAGAATCAAGGGAATCGCTTCCACTTGTACCGGAGTCGGATTTTCCATATTTCGTTCGCGCAATAGGCTGACCAACTGCGCGCTAATGTGTAAATCTGCAAACGTGGTGCTCACAAGAACCCTCCTGGCTTGAAAAATCGTGCATTGGGTAAGCTTACCACACTTTGCCCGAGGGGAAAAGCGAAACCGATCTCGTCCTCATAGGAAAGCAGGCGAAATCCAGTCGGACTTCGCCCATGTTTCCATTACCCGTTATTGGAGTCTTTACGGGTCTCCTGCATTTCCCCTTGGTCCTGACGATCTCGGCTGGTGTGTTGGTTACGTGTCCCTTTTGGACCCTTTTGGTAAGCCTCTACTTCCTTTTGAAACTCTTCATCGAAGCCTCGCACACGGCTCACCTCCTGATGCTAGTCTGCCCGCTGCGATCTCAATTATTTCCCTGAAACTTTTTACCTATTTATACGTCCATTCTTATAGAGAATATCCTATTGAGATGGTTAGGTGAAAATGGATGCAGACGTTATCCCGAGCACGCTCCCACAAACGATCAACTAGAGTGGCAAGAAGACCCTGGCGCTGGGTCAAACGCTTGCTGCTGTTATCTGCTTTGGCATGTACCACTTTTGCGCTTGCCGGCATCATCTTCTTATTCGGTACCCAGACGGGAGAGGATTTGCGGGAGTGGGCAGCAGGCACTCTATTGACGACCCAGCATGATTATTGGGCTCCTTACACCTTTATCCCCGAGGACAAGCTGAATGCGCTGAAGGATCAGATCAAGCATCCGGAAGTGATCAATTCAGAAAATGACCCGAATCCGACAGAGCTGCCTGCCGTAGGAAAGCCTGTGATTGTCCCCCTTCCGGAAAAGCCAGAGGAACTGGTCACGATTGAAGAAATCAATGTGAAAAAGGAAAATTATTATTTTAAAGGCAAGATTATGTACGTCCATGATCCCAAACGCGTACAGCTGCTCGTTACGAATCGCAAGGACCGTGGAGACTTGCTGGACGAGTACGTCAAAAAAACCAATGCAATCGGCATCGTCAACGCGAGCGGCTTTTCCGATCCTGACGGTTATGGGAAAGGTGCGAAGGCATACGGCGTCGTCATTCACGACGGGAAAATCCTCCAAGGCTACAACCCAAAGAGCGGGGAAACCGCACTCGGGATTACGTACGAGGGCAAGCTCATCACGGGCAGTTATTCCGCCGAACAGATGGTGAAAATGGGCGTAAAAGATGCCATGAGCTTTCGACCCCAGCTGATCGTCAATGGGAAAAACCTCTTTACAGATAAGCCTGCCAGAAGCTGGGGCATCCAGCCTCGCACGGCTGTCGGTCAAAAAGAAGACGGTACGATTGTCTTTGTCGTCATCGACGGCCGCCAACCTGGCCACTCCATCGGAGCCAGCATGAACGACCTGGCTGAGCTGCTGGAGGAGCGCGGTGTCGTTACCGCGATGGCCATGGACGGAGGCTCCAGCTCCATGATGCTGCACAATGGAGAGGCCATCACCAAAACATCGTGCCCCTACTACCGTGGAAGATACTTGCCGAACGCCTGGGCCGTCATCTAAGGCCATGGACGAGACGAGGAGATTTTTTCTTAGAAAACGAAACAGGCAGCACCACATGATGTGGGCTGCCTGTTTTGTTTCGTGCAGGAGTATTACAGCTTGATTGGGGTCTTGGCTTGTTCCAGGCTCCATTTTTCTACATCCCAGACCTGGGTTACCCAGTCCTCATAGAACTCGGGTTCATGGCATACCAGGAGAACGGTCCCTTTAAATTCTTTGAGGGCGCGTTTGAGCTCTTCTTTTGCCACGACGTCCAAGTGGTTCGTCGGCTCGTCAAATACGAGCCAGTTGCTCTCGCGTTGCAGCAGCTTGCAAAGACGTACCTTTGCCTGCTCGCCCCCGGAGAGAGCGTTCATGTTTCGGTTGATGTGCTCATTTTTCAATCCACAGCGTGCCAAAGCGCCGCGCACTTCGTGGTTGTTCATCGAAGGGAATTCATTCCACACTTCATCCAATGCGGTAATCGGCTTCGCTTTCACTTCTTGCTCAAAGTAAGCCGGGTGCAAAAAGTCTCCACGATCCAATTTCCCATTCAGCGGCTTGATGATGCCGAGCAATGTTTTCAGGAGCGTGGATTTCCCCACACCGTTCATTCCCACGATCGCAACCTTCTCACCGCGCTCCAGCTTGACACTCAGCTTTGGCAGGAGTGGTTGGGAATACCCGATCTCCAGATTCTCCGCTTCTACGACGAAACGGCTGCTCGCCCGGGATTCTTTAAAAATAAAGGAAGGCTTAGCGGCTGTCTCCGGCTTGTCGATCCGATCCATTCTGTCCAACTGCTTTTGACGGCTCTTCGCACGTCCCGTAGTGGATGCACGCGCTTTGTTGCGGGCGATAAAGTCTTCCATTTTCGCAATTTCTTCCTGCTGCTTTTCGAAGGCATCAAAGTGCTGGCTGCGCTTCGTCTCCGATTGAGCAAGGAACGACTCATAGTTTCCGGTGTAACGGTTCAGTTTGGTAAATTCCAGATGGTAGATGACGTTGACGACTTCGTTCATGAAGCTGGTGTCATGGGATATCAGCATGAAGGCGTATGGATATTCCTTCAGGTAGTTTTTCAGCCAGACGATGTGCTCCTCGTCCAGATAGTTTGTCGGCTCATCCAGCAGCAATACGGTAGGCTGCTCCAGCAAGAGCTTTGCCAGGAGTACCTTCGTGCGTTGCCCACCAGACAGAGCAGCGACGTCTCGATCCAGACCGATCGCGCTCAAACCTAATGCGTTTGCAATTTCCTCAACTTTGGCATCAATCAAGTAAAAGCCGCTGGTTTCCAGTTTATCCTGGATTTCTCCCATGCGCTCCAGCAATTCCTCTAACTCTTCCGGAGAGGCCTCGGCCATTTTTTCACCGATGACCATCAGCTCGGCTTCTTGCTCCAGGAGCGGCAGGAACGCGTCTTTGAGCACATCGCGAATCGTTTTGCCCGCTTCCAGCTTCGTATGCTGATCCAAGTACCCGTATTGGATCTTTGGCATCCATTCGATACGGCCATGATCGGGCATATTTTGCCCTGTCAAAATCCCCATCATCGTGGACTTCCCGGTACCGTTTGCACCTACGAGCCCTACATGATCACCCGGCTGCAAGCGGAATGATACATCGCGAAACAAAATACGGTCCCCAAAACCGTGGGACAGGCTTTCCACAATCAAAACACTCATGATTTTCCTCCTGATCTGTTCCTCTATGAGGTTTACAAAGTGATTCTTTCAAAAAAAGACGGATGATAGCGATCAAAATAGCTCTCACCGCTGAGCATCAACTGATCCAAGCGAACTCGCAAATCCTGAAGGCTAATGCCCTCCATCGCGACGTTCAAAATCGCAGCACGTGCCATCAGGCGAAGAAGATTCACTTCGTCAGCCAAGGCGTTCCCAAAAACCTTCCCGCTATGCACGATCTCTGAGCGATGGTTGTACGATTTTTTTATCAGCTGTGCGATTTTTTCTCGCTGCTGCAGGGTTTCACCAAAGTAGTAAGCCATACGGAGCCGCAGCTTATAGGTGATTTCCCCTTTCTTCCCATCTGGCACAAAAAGGGACTCCAGACCAATCCACAAATCAAGCAGTTGGTCTTCATAGCTTTTTTTCTCCAGCGAGAGGGAATATCTCCGAAAGGCTAACGTGGGCAAACTACGATCTAATAAATCCAGAAAGATCTTCTGCGCCCGTTCGTCAAACATGTACTTGGCACCGTCTAACGAACGCTTCAGATACGTGATTCCATACAAATTTGCTTTCGCTGTGATGACATACGGAATGGAGCAAATGCCATTGACCGATGCGAGATTCAGCTTGTTCTCAATCTCTTCGATCCAGTCCCGGTCATCGTTCAATCTCATTTCCGGGTATTCACCTACGAGGAACAGGCTGCTCATATCGACCCGCTTGTCAAACATGCGCCTGTTCTCATCCATTTCATTACGCAAATAGCGAGACGCAACTTTATATGGTCGTTCAGCACCTGAAAGCAGCGTATAGGAATTGGGCATATCAATCCGGACAGATTGCGGCGTCGTCGAGTTAAACACGGGTGCGATCAAAAGTGGCATCGGCTCTCTCCTTATTGAACGTGCAGGAAATGATAAACGCTACACTAATGAATGATGAAACGCATGATCCTCTCATAGAATCATGCTAGGTATCACTAGGTGCTTGTTTCATTTTGTTTACATAATTAATATTATGTTAGACTCAGTCACTTGTGCCAACCTCGTATTATTGCCAAATTGCCTTCACAGACACGCTTCCCTATAGAATACCAGCAATTCCTATGGTTCGTCATCCTCCGTTTGCGACAAACTACAAAAAGCTACATACGAAGGAGCTGATTTTATGGAAAAAGACCATATCTTAGATGAGAATCCACATCAAACCTACAATAATGAAGCAGAAGGTATCGAGCAAACTGGAGAACCGCTTCCCGGATCCAAAAAAGTAAAGCAGGAAAACCATAGCCGTGCCATCAAAACACGGGAAGGCTAGGAATACCACCCGGCTCTCAATGATGGGGCCGGGTACCCTTTTTCCTTATTTTTACAATAAAAAGATTGAATTGTCCCACAAGGATGAACTATGATGAAGGCAGAATCCTTGTTGGAGGTAAGTATAAATGATCACCATTCCACTTATGGGCAATCGCCCTCTATCCCACAGGTTCAGTTACAGCATCTCGCCTTTGTATGAATTGGCCGCCAGCCTGCATACACTCGCGCAGCCGACGCCTCCTGAACACTTCTCTCCATGGATCCACGAAAAATTATCGCACTTTCAAGTCGTGCGTTTGATGAAAGACTGGGAGTACTTCCTCCCGCTTTTTCGTTTCGCGATTCCTGACTCCTTTGATCCATACCAGACGAAAGGTGTCATGGCTGTGAATGATCAATACGAGTACTTCGTCACGCTTACTACGCCGCATTTTTTGAAAAGTCTCACCAAGGCATTGGATGCTTGGAATGCGCATCATGACCAACCTGAGGTAGCGGATGATTTGCGAGAGGATCCTGAATATGTGAAGGGCCGTTTTAGCCTGTTTATTTCATCTTACTGGCAGTTATCCTTCGAATCAAACTGGGAAGAAATTGCCCCCGAGTTTGTGAAAGAAGCGGAACGTATCCATCATTCGCTGGAGGACCACGCTTCCTTGTCCGATCTTTTGCAGGGTATTTTGCCTGCCATTCAGCTCGATGCGGAACAACTTACCTTAGCCTGTCCCCACAAAGGACAAACCCATGAGGCACAAAAATTGATTTTGTATCCCAGCTACTATTACGCAGGCGAGCCGCTCGTAACCGTAAAAGATGCGGATGTTCACTTGCTTTATTCCTTTACAACGCCATCTGCGCCCACCAAAAACGCCCTATGAAGGGCGTTTTTCATGCAACATATGCGCAACAATTAGCTTATCTAGCTGCTGACTAATCCTGACGATCTCAGGGTCAAGAAAATTGTAACCTGCATCCTTGGCTGCACACTCCAGTTTCCGGCGCAAGTCATCAATCATCTGATTCGTAATCTCCATGTTGCAGACCCCCACCCATCTTGCGTCTCCCACTATTTTACATTATATAACTAGCGGAGGAAAGGGTAAGATGTGGAAGAAAAAAGCCTTGCACCCAGAAAAGTGCAAGGCTTCCATCTTTCTAGAACGAATATCCTTACTTCATGACATGGATCGGATGACCCAGGGCAAGCTCAGCTGCTTCCATGGTCACTTCACCCAAGGTAGGATGAGCGTGGATCGTCAGCTCGATATCCTCGAGAGTAGCGCCCATCTCAATCGCGAGACCAATCTCAGCGATGATATTGGAAGCTTCTACACCCACGATTTGCGCACCCAGTACAAGGTTTGTGCCTTTTTCACCGATCAGTTTTACATAGCCTTCGCCAGCATTGACAGACAATGCGCGTCCGTTTGCTGCGAATGGAAAACGTCCTACGACGTAATCAATTCCTTTTTCCTTCGCTTCTTTCTCATTGATCCCTACGCTTGCAATTTCAGGATCGCAGAAAACGACTGCAGGAATGGCTTTGTAATCCACTTCGGACGGATGCCCAGCGATCGCTTCAGCAGCCACTTTCCCTTCGTAGGAAGCTTTGTGAGCAAGCGCAGGACCTGGCACGATATCGCCAATCGCATATACGTTTGGAATGTTAGTGCGGCCTTGTTTGTCAACGACGATCAAGCCACGATCGGTCAGGTTCATCCCGATATCGCGAACGCCAAGCTCATCTGTATTCGGACGACGACCAACTGTCACGAGGATGTATTCCGCCTCGACTTTTACTTGCTCGCCTTTGACTTCAGCCGTTACGATGACGCCGTTCTCGGTTTCTTCCATGCCTTGAGCCAATGCTTTTGTATGGATGGTCACGTCCAGCTTTTTCAGCTTGCGCTCAACCAGACGAGGCATATCAGGCTCAAAACCAGGGAGGATTTGATCAGCGCCTTCCAGGATGGTCACTTTGGTTCCGAACTTGGCAAATACGGTACCCAGCTCGATGCCAATGTAGCCGCCGCCGATGACAACGATGCTCTTCGGAAGCTCAGTCAAGCTGAGGGCTTCAGTAGAAGACAGCACGCGTTTGCCAAATGGGAAAGCTGGCAATTCGATTGGACGGGAACCGGTTGCGATGATGCAATGTTCGAAGCGATAACGGTTTACATCGTAGCCGTGGAACACACGAACTTCGTTTTCGCTCACGAACAGCGCTTCACCCGGGATGACTTGGATTTTGTTGCCTTTGAACAAAGAGCCTACGCCACCGGTCAATTGCTTGACGATGCCGCCTTTCCACTCTTGCACTTTGGCAAAATCCACTTTCACGTTCTCCATGGTGATCCCCATGGACTCGGTATGCTGTGCGTGCTCATAAGTGTGTGCTGCATGGATCATTGCTTTGGACGGAATGCAGCCTACGTTCAAGCATACGCCACCCAGTTCCGCTTTTTCCACAACAGCCACGGTTTTGCCCAGTTGGGCGGCACGAATAGCCGCCACGTATCCACCCGGACCAGCACCGATCACCAGCACGTCTACTTCTGTAGTAAATTCACCTACTACCATTGCTTCTTATCCCTCCATGACAAGCAGCGTCGGGTTCTCCAAGAGCTGCTTCACGTAGTTGACGAAACGTTGAGCCGGTTCGCCATCAACCAAGCGGTGGTCAAAGCTGAGAGACAGGTGCAGCATTTGGCCAACCACGATTTCTCCATTTTTCACAATCGGTTTTTCACTGATGCGTCCTACGCCCAAGATCGCCACTTCTGGGTGGTTAATGATTGGGGTAAAGAACATTCCGCCTGCAGAACCGATGTTGGTGATGCTGAAAGTAGATCCTTTCAGATCATCGGCAGTCGCTTTGCGATCGCGGGCTTTTTTCGCCAGTTCGCCGATTTCGCCAGCGATTTGGAAGATGGACTTGCTGTCAGCGCCTTTGACTACAGGTACAAGCAGGCCGTCTTCAGTCGAAGTGGCGATTCCGATGTTGTAGTATTTTTTATAGATGACTTCTTGTTTTTCATCATCGATGGATGCGTTCAGCTCAGGGAACTTTTTCAGTCCAGCCACTACCGCTTTTACGATCATTGGCAGGTAAGTCAGCTTCACGCCGCGCTCTTCTGCGAGTGGTTTTGCGTCTTTGCGCATAGCCACGAGTGCTGTTACATCCACTTCATCAAAGATGGTTACGTGTGGAGCGGTGTAAGCGGATTTCACCATTGCTTTTGCGATTGCTTTACGCATACCTTTGAGTGGTACGCGCTCTTCCAATTCGCCAGCTGCAGTTGGCGTGTAGTGAACAGTAGGAGCTGCTGCTGCTTGCGCTACGCCAGTCGGTGCTGCGGCTGCTTCCGGAGCTGTGGCCGCTGCAGGAGTAGCCGCAGTCGCAGCTGCTGGTGCAACGCCGCCTGCTGCGAAGCGATCTACGTCTTCGCGAGTGATGCGGCCCAGTTTGCCTGTACCAGGTACGTTTGCCAATTGAACTCCTTTTTCACGTGCGTATTTACGTACGGATGGAGTCGCGAGTACATGCTTGCGATCGATTGGCGCTGCCACAGCAGTCGCGGTTGCTTGCGCCATAGGCGTTTCCAGTGCTTGGTTTGCATTCGCACTCACTTGAGAGCCGATATCGCAGCCTGGTTCCATCTTGTCAGCTTCAGCTGGTGCAGGAGCTGCTGGAGCTTCTGCCACAGGTGCATCGCCATGACCATGGACTGGCAGGTTAGGAATTTCGCCTTCTACTTCAAAGTCAATCAGTGGGTCACCAACTACGGAAACGGTACCCTCTGTTACTTTCAGTTCGAGGACTTTCCCTTTAACAGGCGATGGCACTTCTACAACCGCCTTGTCATTTTGTACTTCCATGATGACCTGGTCTTCTTCTACGGAATCCCCCGGCTGTACGTGCCATTTGACGATTTCGCCTTCATGGATGCCCTCGCCGAGCTCCGGGAGTCTGAATGTAAAACGACTCACGATATCTCCTCCTTATAAACAGTTCGCCATATTTTTACCCTGTATCTGCCAAAAGAAGGCGGAAAGCTCTCATCTTTCCGCCGATTGTCCTTAAAAATCAAGCACTTGTGTCAAACCGTCCACTACGCGCTTCACGTCAGGAAGCCATACATCTTCTGCTTGCGCAAACGGATAAACGGTATCCGGTGCTGTGATGCGCAGAACTGGCGCTTCCAGGTGCAGGATCGCACGCTCGTTGATTTGCGTGATGATTTCCGCTGCGACGCCGGAAGTTTTTTGTGCTTCCTGCACGACAATTGCACGGTTGGTTTTCTTCACGGATTCAACGATGGTGTCGATATCGAGTGGGCTGATGGTGCGCAGGTCGATTACTTCTACCTTTGCTCCGCGAGCTTTTTCGATTTCTTCTGCCGCTTTCAAGCTGGTGTGCACCATTGCACCGTACGTGATGATGGTAGCATCTGTACCTTCTTTCACTACGTTCGCTTTTCCGAGTGGAATGGTGTAATCGCCTTCTGGTACTTCTTGACGGAAGGAACGATACAGCTTCATGTGCTCAAGGAACACGACTGGATCATTGTCGCGGATTGCGGAGATCAAGAGTCCTTTTGCATCGTACGGGTTGGACGGGATCACCACTTTCAGACCCGGCGTTTGCAGCATCAGACCTTCCAGGGAGTCGGCATGAAGCTCAGGAGTTTTCACGCCGCCACCAAATGGGGAGCGGAAAGTCACCGGGCTGTGGAAGCGTCCACCGGAACGGTAACGCATGCGAGTTGCTTGAGAAGCAATCGCATCGAACGTCTCGAATACGAATCCAAAGAACTGGATTTCAGCTACTGGACGGAAGCCGTTGATCGACAGACCAACAGCCAATCCGCCAATACCGGATTCTGCCAGCGGGGTGTCAAACACGCGCTGCTCACCGAATTCTGCTTGCAGACCTTCAGTCGCACGGAATACCCCGCCGTTTTTCCCTACGTCTTCCCCGAAGACAAGTACGGTCTCATCGCGTTTCAGCTCCACGCGCATTGCGTCCGTAATGGCTTGAACCATTGTCATTTGTGCCATGGCTTACTTCGACTCCTTCGCCAGGTATTCTGCCTTTTGCTCTTCCAATGCTGGTGGCAGTGTCTCGAACATTACATCGATCAGCTCAGATACTTTCATTTTCGGAGTCTCGTCCGCTTTTTTGATGGCATCTGCAACTGCTTTTTTCGCTTCTTCAATAACAGCTTCTTCGTCTTTTTCGTTCCACAGGCCTTTTGTTTCGAGGAACTTGCGGAAACGGATCAATGGATCGCGCAGCTCCCACTCGCTTTGCTCTTCGCCTGTACGGTAACGAGTCGGGTCGTCACCAGCCATGGTGTGAGGGCCATAACGGTAAGTCAGAGCCTCGATCAAGGTAGCACCTTCACCGTTCACACCGCGCTCTTTTGCTTTTTGAACTGCGTAATATACAGCCATGATGTCCATACCGTCGATGCGCTCGCTAGCAATACCTGCAGCAACTGCTTTGACAGCGATGTTCTCGGAAGCGGTTTGCTTTTCGAACGGCAGGGAGATCGCATAACCGTTGTTTTGAGAGAAGAAGATGACTGGCAGTTTGTAAACCCCTGCATAGTTCATCCCTTCGTAGAAGTCACCTTGGGAAGTCGCACCGTCACCAAAGTAGTTGATGGCAACGCGCTTTTCGCCGCGCAGCTTGTAGCCCATTGCAATACCTGTTGCTTGTGTACATTGAGCTGCGATGATGATTTGTGGCATCAATACGTTAACGCCCTCAGGAATGCGTCCACCCTCGATGTGTCCACGAGAATACAGGAACGCATTGTGCATTGGGTAACCATGCCATACCATTTGCGGAATATCGCGGTAGCTAGGCAGGATGAAGTCTTCTTTGGACAATGCAGCTTCAGAACCGATCATACTCGCTTCTTGACCTGCTACCGGAGCATAGAAGCCCAGGCGGCCTTGGCGGTTCAGGCTGATCGCGCGTTGGTCCCATACGCGAGTAAACACCATTTTACGCATCAATTCACGCAGTTCATCATCGGAGAGCTTAGGCATTAAATCAGGACGAACAACCGTTCCATCCGGAGCAAGAATTTGCAGCGGGGCGTTGTTCTCTGTTTGTTCAACAGCAGTGGTTACGCTCATCACATTCACCTCGTCACTGGATTAAGGGTTCCTTGAACATATCCGCTTGTTTGCTGGCTAAACGGTCGAGTGTCCGTTCAGTCAAGAATCGCGAACGCTGGCTCTGGATACCCTGAGAAAAGCAAAAGAACAGTTGGAACTTACAGGAAAGGGCTTACAGATCCTCCTGTGCAACCCTGTTATACTGCAGACAAATTGTCTGTTCAACGTGTTATAGTATTGATATTACAGGGTTTATTTCCTCTCTGTTATCATTTACTATATAAGCTGTATCAGTTTATTTCAAGGACTTTCTTTTCAAAAAAGTAAATTTTGGTGGTGGGAATCATGTCCGAATATGTAAAACGTACGATCATAAAAGAAGAAGTGCCAAGCATTCACGTGGACACTCCACGCTCCGTGAAGGTGTACCTCCCGCCTGGTTATAACGAGCTCCTTTCCTATCCCGTCGTCTACTGTCAGGATGGGAATGACTTCTTTACAATGGGACGAATCGCTACCATCGCAAACCAGCTGATTTTGGAAGATGGCATCGAACCATTCCTGATCGTGGGAGTCTCAGTAGAACGCAGCAAACGTACCAGCGAGTACTCTCCGATTGGTTCACGAAATGCAGCATACAAGCGCTTTTTCACAGAGGAGCTCGTCCCTTATATCGAGGAGCGTTATCCCGTGCGTCGCGACCCTTCATCCCGTGTGCTGGCCGGTGACTCTTTGGGCGGTACCGTTTCCTTGCACCTATCCTTGGATCGACCTGATGTTTTTCCCCGCGTCCTGTCCTTGTCAGGAGCTTTTTTCGAACCGACACTGGAACAGCTGCAGCTTCAATCCAGCCTTTCTTGGCTCAACATCTGGATGGTAGTCGGTCTGGATGAGGTCGCCGTTGAAACCCATATGGGAACGTTTGATTTTGTCCAATACAACAGAGCCGCAAAGGAAGTGCTGGGAGCCAAGCATGCTGTTATCTCCTATCGGGAAAAGCCGGGCAATCACGTCTGGGGCTTGTGGCAAAAAGAGCTGCCTGATGGATTGCGCCATTTCTTCCCGGCTCCCAAGCTGTAGGTTTTTAAAGTCCGTTTATTTCCTTGATATCTTCATAGCTGTAATAACGGCCATCCACCAAAAAGATGCCTTCGTGGTTGGCTTTTTCAATTTCCCCCGCCACCTGTTGGGCATCGCTTAACACGATATTGACGATTTTGCTTTCGTCACGTTGCATTTGACCTTGTATGCGCTGGCGCTCTTTGGCCGATATCATGTTCATCCCTCTTTTCCCCTACGCTTTGATAGCTATAGTATTTCTTTGGCAGCACAGATTTACACTAGAAAACTTGGCTGCTCCATGCCATCTGGGGGTCAAAGGAGCTCGCCATCACACGATCGTTCGCGGTCTCGCTATGCTGCACTTGTACCGGACAGGATCAGATCAATACCTAAATCTGTACAACAAAAACAGCCCTGACCTTGCCAGCGGGCTCAGTCAGGACTGTTCGAATCCTCCCTATTACTTGGCTGCTGGAACGCTCGCCAGCAATCTTTCCACGATTTGAAGAACATACTGAACATCTTCCTCTGAGATGTGACGATGAGTCGTAAAACGGATGACGTATTCATCGAAATCAACGGCATAAACCCCTTGATCCGCCAAGCGTTTCAGGAATTCTACGGCCGTAGTCTGGATGGAGTCTGTTTTCACGAGGACAATGTTGGTTTCGACTGGTTCGACTTCCAAAGACAGATTGCGGAGCCCTTCTGCCAGCATTTTCGCATGGTTGTGGTCCTCCGCCAAACGCTCTGTCATGTCTGTGAGAGCGAGGATGCCCGGAGCCGCCAAATAACCGACTTGACGCAATCCTCCCCCCAGTTTCTTTCTCCACCATCTCGCCTCTTCGATGAACGCACGATCTCCCGCCAAAATGGAGCCTACTGGTGCGCTTAGTCCTTTCGACAAGCAAATTTGAACGGAAGTTGTGTACTGACTCAGCTCCCGAACATCTACACCCAGAGCGACTGCCGCATTAAAGAGTCGAGCTCCGTCCAAGTGTACGGGGATGCCATGCTTTTGTCCCACCTCGTAAACACTTTTCATCTTCTCCGGAGTAATGACTGCTCCACCTGCTCGATTGTGCGTGTTTTCCAGGCAGATCAGCTTTGTTCGGGGAAAATGGATATTCGTCGTGGAACGGATCGCCTTTTCCACATCTTCTGCGCGCAAGGCACCGCGTACACCTGCCAAAGTGCGTGTTTGGACACCAGCTAATGCCGACATCGCACCCCCTTCATAGTAAAAGATGTGCGATTCCGCTTCTGCAATGACTTCATCTCCGTTTACGCAATGGGTCAAAACCGCTACCTGATTTCCTTGCGTACCACTCGTGACAAACAATGCAGCTTCTTTTCCCAGCCGCTCTGCGGCGATTTCCTCCAGGCGATTGACAGTCGGATCCTCGCGGTAAACATCGTCACCTACCTCCGCTTCTGCCATCGCGCGAATCATGGCATCGGTTGGCTTGGTAACCGTATCGCTGCGCAAATCGATTTTCTTCATGGTTCTCCTCCCCATTGCTTCCTTCTTTCATTAAACTTTCAACATTGCATATCGATTTACCTCTTTGCTAATATGGAAGGGATCGATACATAAACGTTAGGAGACCTGTCCAATGAATGTGAAAATTACGCGCAATGCTGCGAAACAATTGAAAACCATTATGGACCAAGAAGAAGACAAAGATCTGAAACTGCGCGTATACATCACTCACGCGCACGGTGACCACGCTCACTACGGTTTGGCTCTGGACAAGCCCACTGAAGAAGACGAAGTTATTTCGACAGACAAAGAAATTGACGTAGTAGTGAAAAAAGACGAGCCTCTGCTGGACGGGATCATCCTCGATTACCTCTACCTCCCTGAAGAGGGCTTTGTGATTACCAACCCATCCAAAGGAAACACCGGCGACCACTAAGACTCGCTAAAAACCCCTTGCTGAATCAAGATCAGCGAGGGGTTTTTTGTTACTTCTTATTGTTTTATATACAATTCGTTCGGCATCCCGAGAAGCAAAGGTGGTTCCGTTCCTTCTCCATGTGCCATCACGAGGCGATGAACAGGACGCGTCATCGCGACGTATAGGAGTTTCGCGTCCCATTCGTTGTCATCATAGGTATCAACATCGAGCAAAAGGACGACATCAAACTGCAGCCCTTTGGTCAGGAATGCCGGCATGACAGTGACACCGCCGGGAAATTGGCTGTCTTTGCTGCCCAATAGCGTCAGACCCTCGATGCTTTCTTGCAAGCCTTTATACGCTTTTTTGCTGGCCCCGATCGTTTTCGTCACGATGGCAATCGTTTGGAAGCCTTCTTCCCGATAAGAGGCGACGCGCTGAGATATATCTTCCCAAAGCTTTGCTCGAGTCGCAGGGCTGATCATGATCGGCTTTTCCCCGTGCCTCAGTACCGGCTTTGCCAAAACAGTCTCAGGAAGGTCGATTTGCCTCAAGACCTCGTTTGCACATTGCATGATTTCTATGGTCGAGCGATAGCTTTGCGACAAGGTGTAGTACGATGGACGCAGCTTTTGGAAAATGCCTTGCGTTAATTCCTCCCACGAATGGATACCGCGATACGAGTGTATTCCTTGTGCGATGTCCCCCACAATCGTAAGTGATTGACTCTTCGTCGCAAGGGAAACGACGGCAATTTCCAGCGCACTCAGATCCTGCGCCTCGTCGATTACGGTATGGTCGAAGTGCTCAGCTTTGCTCATCCCTTCGATGATGTGCTGCAGATACAGCAGCGGTGCGATGTCCTCCGCTTCCATCCGCTCCTCAGCAAACAGCTTGTTTGACGATTCACAGACGTCCACAATGACACCATCCTCTATTTCAGGGGAAACCAGCTTTCGCAGAAGCTCGATGTCTGTAATCAATTCCCGGTAAGAAGCGAACGCCTCTAATGTGGGGAAGGATGACATATAGGTTTCGAGAATGGTCTCGAGCATTTTTTCAAACTTGGCCAAGCCCTGTTTGTCCAGATCGAT
Source organism: Brevibacillus choshinensis (assembly GCF_016811915.1). Lineage (NCBI taxonomy): Bacteria > Bacillati > Bacillota > Bacilli > Caryophanales > Paenibacillaceae > Brevibacillus > Brevibacillus choshinensis. The sequence continues at coordinate 3,428,383 of NZ_CP069127.1, forward strand.
TTTCAACTCGCGCAGATGCGCAAACATTTGCTTGTTCATTTCCTGCTTGATGTGTTTGCGCAAGGAGTCCAGCCGGCGCTGGTAAGGCAAGTGGGCAAATTGCTCCAAAAAGCTCTGACGAATGAAGTCCCCTGGTATCGTAAAGACTTGCTTGGTCTTGTTGTACTGGAAGCTCAGCTTCTTGAAGGGGATCCGTGTTTCGATTACATAGCGAATATACTGCTCCAGCGCTTCTTTGCACACCAGCGAGCCTTTAAATCGCAATCGATTGCGGGTCAATTCCTGCTCCCGCTCGTCCTGATCGGCTTCAAAAAACAGTTGGATCGGTTTGTCGGGACTTGTAATCCTCCAGCCTTTTGGCAAGAGCGGTTTGACGAGGCGAGCTGCCCAATCGATAAACGTCGACTGCTGCACATCATCTACCCCAAGCTCAGGCAATACGTCCGATATGTATGTAAGAAACATGCGGTTTGGAGCGAACACCATGAATTTTTTGGACATCATGGAATCCTGATAATTATAGATCAGATAGGACAGCCGGTGCAGGGCAATAGTGGTTTTCCCGCTGCCCGCTACCCCCTGCACGACAATCGGCCGCTCTTTTTCCGCACGAATAATGTCATTTTGTTCGGATTGGATGGTCGCCACGATATCCTTTAGACGGCTGTCATTGGCCTGGTTCAGGTTGGCGGCCAAAAATTCATCGATGAAACCTTCCTGCAAGAAATCATCCGGATCTCCCATCTCGCGGTGTATCGTCTCTTTCACTGCGCCATCATAAATCCCGGTGATTTTTCCTTGCTCGATTGCGAAATTACGCTTTAAGGTTACTTCTCCACGGACGATTTCTCTTCCCATCCGGTAAAAGGCGTCTTTGCTCTCCCCAGAATAATAGAGGCTGGCAATCGGTGCTCTCCAGTCGACAACCACAGAGTCAAACGTATCTCCCCGCACAATTCCCCGCTTGCCGATGTAGACCTGATCCAGCTCGTACACTTCATCCTTCATAAAGTCTACCCGTCCGAAGTATGGCTTTTCACGTCCCTGGTCCTCAAGATAGCGCAGATCCTTCGACTTTTTCGAATTCACGACTTGTTTTACGTAGTCGTCGGTAGCTTCCCGAATATCCTCGCGTAATTGCGTGATTTCACTGTCAATTATCGCGATGGTGTCATCCAGCTTCTTTTGTTCCCGTTCGTATTCCCGGTGTTGGGTACTCATACCCGTCCCCCCTCTCAGTCCGTTCATTTCGCATTGCTATGTCCATTGTCGTGCCAGCCAAATACCTGCCGCACACGAAAGCAAACCAACCGTCACGCTCAGAAGCGCATACAACAACCCTCGAACAATCTGGCCATCTCCCCAAAAAGAAATGACCTCCAGAGAAAAGGTGGAGAATGTCGTAAATCCCCCCATTACCCCTGTGGCAAACAATAGATACACTTCCGGTGACAACATTCCCCGTTCTTTTCCCCATACAGACAGCAAACCAATCAGAAATGAACCCACGACGTTCGCGAGCCATGTTCCGATCGGCCACCCCGGCTGATTCGCTATCAATGAAAGACCATAGCGCATCATGGATCCGAGTGCTCCTCCTGCTGCCACCGCAATCCATGGAATCATTATGCTTTCCCTCCCATGCTCGGTTCGGAACAAAAAGACACCCTAGCTTGCAGCAAGGATGTCTTTGTTATCAATATCTGTTATCTTACTGTTTCCGACCATTTTCTTCAAGGTCTTCCACGTAACGGATGGAATCCAGGTTTGCTCTCAAAGAAAGCTTTACAGCATCGATATACTTTTGACGAAGTGCTTTTTGCTCGAGCTTTTCTTCCTCGGACAATCCGACCTCTTTTGACTTTTTCACCAGTTCATTAATGCGCTTGATTTCTGCGTCAGATACCACTACTGGTTCCTCCCCACCTGTAAGTAATGCCGCTCCATTATACCATATCCCAAGGGCGGTGCAAGCAGGTCGGGCGTCAGTGAATGGGAAGTTATTCCGGAAGCGGTATTCTCAAGGTCTGGCCAGGGTAAATCATGACACCTTCCATGTCGTTTATTTCTTTGATCGCCGCTACAAGCTCATTCACGTCCATCTTCGCTTCCTCTTGATAGCGAACAGCCAGCTTCCACAAGCTATCTCCGGCACGCACTGTGATTTCCTTTACCGGCGGAGCCACCTCTACACCAGAAGCAAACACCAGTTCGGTCAACAAATAAAAAAAGAGAGAAAAACTAATCAGAAACAATAGAGCCTGTCCTCGGGTAATGCCGAAACGAGTGCGTCGAACTACCTTCTTTTCAAAGCGATTATGTACAGTCAATACAGACATCAATATCTCCTCCTACAAACGTACGTTCTGTTCTCTTGTTACCATCATATATGGGAACGTATGTTCATGTCAACAAAAAAGATCCGAACTTATGTTTGTCGAACGCAAGATCCCATGGTATAATATAGGAAAACATGTTCGAGAAAACTGAGGTGTCTCTTATGTCAAAACTTTCGAATCGACAGCAGGCCATCATCGACTTCATCCGAAAAGAAGTCCGCGATAAAGGCTACCCACCTTCCGTACGGGAAATCGGGGAAGCAGTCGGACTTGCCTCCAGCTCTACTGTACACGGACACTTAGCTCGCTTGGAAAAGAAAGGCCTCATTCGGCGCGACCCTACCAAACCTCGTGCCATTGAGCTCTTGTCTGAGGAAGATCGCTTTCAAGATGATTTTGAAGATTCCGTTGTTCGTGTGCCCGTCATCGGGAAAGTCACTGCAGGTCAACCGATCACAGCCATTGAAGATGTCGAGGAATATTTCCCATTGCCGGAAAACATCGTAACGTCGGACAAGGTGTACATGCTCCGCGTATCCGGTAACAGTATGATCGACGCGGGAATTCTCGATGGCGACTACGTCATTGTCCGTCAGCAGCACGTTGCGAATAACGGTGATATCGTAGTGGCGATGACCGAAGAAGATGAAGCCACTGTCAAACGCTTCTTTAAAGAGAAGAATCATTTCAGACTCCAGCCGGAGAACGCCACGATGGAGCCGATCATCCTCGACGCCGTTTCGATTCTCGGTAAAGTCATCGGAGTCTATCGCTTGATTCACTAATGATTGCAAGTAAAAAGGACAGCCTCTGCTGTCCTTTTTTGCGCCTATGCCGCGATGAAAAACCAAATGATCATCGTCACCTGGAGCACGACTTTGACGACGGCACTTCCCAAAAATCCGATCAATGAGCCAAAGCCTGCCTTGATGGCTTTTTCCATCGTTTGTTTTTGCATGAAGAGTTCTACCAACACGACGAAAGCGAATGGAAGAATGATCATACCGAACGGCGGGAACAAGAAGATCCCGAGCAAAATCCCGATGATCGCCGCAAACGAAGACCACTTAGATCCCCCGTACTTTTTCACAAAATACATATTGGTCAAGAGATCTGCTCCGTACAAGAGCACACTGAGCGCAATCATCCCCCACCAAAAGGATGACGGAAGTCCCGCACCCGGATCTGCAATAAAGAAGTGATAGATCAGGAAGCCGCCCCATAGCAGGATCGTATCAGGTAATACCGGCAGAAAGATTCCGGCGATACTCAATACAAACAAAGCTACCACAATCACCCATAAAAGTATATCCACTACCCCCACTCCTCTCCCTATGGTATACGAGTCAAGCTCATTTTCGTTGCAGTCTGTTTGACAACCGACTACAATCATTTCACACCCCTATTCTATGATCGTTACCCAATTCTTCGGGACCAAAACACGATGGAGGCATCCACATGAAAAACTGGCGTGATCTCGCTTATTTGCAATCCGGCAATGCTCGCCAACAGGCTGCCTGGAATGCCATCTCGCAAATCCGGCTGATGGAATCCTTGTGTGCGTACGATCCCGTTCTCGCCGGCACAATCCCCCTGCAAATCGATGTTCCGGATAGTGATCTCGATATCATCTGCGTGAGTCATGACCTGGATCGCTTTGATGCTGATGTGCGTGCAGCATATGGCAGCATGGAAGGCTATCAGGAGAGCCGTATTCTCGTATCTGGCAAGGATTCCAGCGTCATCGGATTTTATGCACATGACTTCTGGTTTGAATTGTTCGCTCAATCTGTCCCGGTCGAACAGCAAAATGCATACCGCCATATGGTTATCGAGGATCGATTGCTCTCGATCGGCGGTGAAGAGGCTTATCGGGATATTCGAATGCTCAAAGCGAACGGCATGAAAACCGAGCCTGCCTTCGCTCACTACTTCCATATCCCAGGCAATGACCCTTATCAGGCACTTTTGGAGCTAGAGCGCTACCATACGGAAGAGCTTACGTCCTACATTCTCCTCTTCCAAGAGAAAAACCAGTCCAGATAATGCTTGCCGGACTGGTTCCTCCTTATCAGGTGCCTTGCAGCATGCTACTCCACTCGCAGGCCAATGCTTTTCTCTCCAAAGGAGACTCTCTCCATCGGGTTGCCGGCTTCATATCGGACCTGGTCAAGAAGCACATGGCTCCTCAATACATGATCAAATTGCTCCAGCGCTGCTTTCACCTGCGCATCTACATCCAACGTAAGGGTAATGCGCTTTTCGATCGGTAAATCCAGCTTCTTGCGGTAATCCTGAATGACCCGGATGACCTCGCGCACGATGCCCTCCTGCCTCAGGTCCTGCGTGATTTCCGTATGCAATGCCACATGGATTTGGTATCCTGAAGCCCAAGCGTAGCCCATCTTCCCTTGCTTCTCCACAAGCAATTCCTCCAGCGGGATTCGCACCGTTTCATTCTCCAGAACCAGATCCAGATACCCGTTCTGTATCACCTGTTTTGCCTCAGAGTCGCTCAACTCTTTCAGGCCGTTTTGAATGGGGGCCACTTGTTTGCCGTATTTTTTTCCAGCCACTTTCAAATTCAGTTTGAAGCGGTATGTTACGAAGCTGCTGTCATTTTGCTCCGCCCGAATGCTCTTTACATTGATTTCGTCCATAATGATCGCCGCATATCGCTGGACATCGAACGATCGTTCGCTTATGACGATCAGTTCTGACAAGGGCTGGCGTGTCTTGATCCCTGTCTCGTTTCTGATGTTGCGAGCCAGCTCAACGATACGGCGAACCGTTTCCATTTCCGCTTCCAGCACCTCATCGATGGCACTTGGATCTGCCGACGGATAGTCTGCCAAATGCACGCTGTCATCCCCTGCCAAATTGCCGTAAATGTCTTCTGCAATCAGAGGCGCGTATGGCGCGATCATTCGAGCGAGCGTAACCAGGACTTCGTGCAACGTCTGGTAGGCAGAAAGTTTGTCTTCGGTCATGCCGCTGCTCCAAAAGCGGTCACGGGAACGACGAATGTACCAGTTGCTCAGCTCGTCGATGAATGTCTCCAAGTGCATGGCGGGATTGAGAAAATCATACGACTCCAATCCCTTCGCTACGTCTCGCAAGGTGGATTGCAGCCGCGAAAGGACCCAACGATCTAATTCGTGGACAGCAGTGAGTCGCGCGTGCTCCTCGGGCTGGTACCCGTCTATCGACGCATACATGGCATAAAACGCATGGATGTTGTGCAGCGTATCAATCACTTTAGACTTGGCCTCTGCGACGATCCGTTTGGAAAAACGCTTGCTGCTCCACGGAGCGCTGTCAGAAAGCAGTGCCCAGCGAAATGCATCCGCTCCAAACTCCTCGATAACCTCCCAGGGATCAATCCCATTTCCTTTGCTCTTGGACATCTTTTGACCGTTTTCATCCAAGACATGCCCGGTTGATATGACCGCTTTATACGGAGCTTTTCCGTTATAGAGAGTGGATACAGCCAACAAGCTGAAGAACCAGCCTCTCGTTTGGTCGATCCCCTCCGAGATCATGTCAGCCGGATACTGCTCAGCGAATTCTTTCTCATCACCAAATGGATGATGGTACTGGGCAAACGGCATGGATCCGCTGTCAAACCATACGTCGATGACCTCCGGCGTTCTCTCCATCGTCCCTCCACACGAGCAGGGAAGCAATACATCGTCCACGAACGGTTTGTGCAGCTCGAGGCTCTCATCGATCGGTGCCAGTGACCTGTCGCGCAATTCTTTGAAGCTGCCAGGGGCAAACTCACTGCCGCAATCCTGGCAAAGCCAAATATTTAACGGTGTTCCCCAATATCGATTGCGACTGATATTCCAATCAACCAGCTCTTCCAAGAACTTGCCAAAGCGCCCCTCACGCAAATGCCCCGGGTACCAGTCGATCTTGCTGTTATTTTCGATCAGCTGGTCTTTGATTGCCGTCGTTTTGATAAACCAGCTCTCCATGGCGTAGTAGAGCAGAGGAGATTTGCATCGCCAGCAAAACGGATAGCTATGCTCATGCCGCTCCTTGGAAAACAGCAGATGGCGCTGGGACAGGTCCTTGACGATATCCACATCACAGTCTTTGACGAAGCGACCGGCAAATTCCGCGATCTGGGCTGTGTAGCGTCCTGCCAGATCGACGACGTTCACGAAGTCCAGGTCGTGCTGACGAGTCGTCCGATAGTCGTCTTCCCCATGCGCTGGTGCGGTATGGACGATTCCCGTACCGCTTTTGTCACTCACATAGTCCGCATCGACCACGATGTGCCCTTTCTTTACGCGGATATAGCTGAATGGCGGCTCATACGCGGTGCCTACAAACTCCGCTCCTTTGTGTGTGGACAAGATCTCGTAGCCATCCTTCATGACGGCATCTACCAGATTTTTTGCGACAATGTATACTTCTCCAGCCTTTTTCACTCGCACATAGTCAAGCTCTTTGTTGATAGCCAAGGCAACATTGGCTGGAAGTGTCCACGGGGTAGTCGTCCACGCCAGAAAGATGTCATTCCCGTTTTTGCTTCGGAATTTCACTGTAGCACTGAGGTCCTTCACGTCTTCGTATCCTTGCGCCACTTCATGCGAGCTCAGCGTGGTCTGACAATCCGGGCAATAGGGGCTGACTCTGTGGCCTTTATACAGGAAGCCCTTTTTATGGATTTCGGACAGGATGTGCCAGACGCTTTCGATGTAATCATTCGTCAAAGTCACATACGGATGCTCCATGTCGGTCCAATAAGCGATTCCTTCAGTCAGCTCGCGCCACTGCTTTTCATATTCAAACACGCTGCTTTTGCATTTCTCGACGAATTTGGCTACTCCATAATTTTCGATTTCCTGTTTTCCCGAAATCCCCAGCTGTTTTTCCACACCCAGCTCAACCGGCAGCCCATGCGTGTCCCAGCCTGCTTTGCGGACGACACGATACCCCGACATGGTCTTGTAACGCCCGATAAAATCCTTGATCACGCGCCCGAGGACATGGCCGATATGAGGCTGGCCATTGGCTGTTGGCGGCCCTTCATAAAACACGAAGTTGGGCTTCCCTGCTCGGTTGTCCATGGATTTTTGAAATGTATTCTCTTCCCTCCACCGGCTCAAAATCCGAAGCTCTCGTGTCCTCGCCTTTTCTTTCACATCCACCGCTCTCATCGTTTTCATCCCTTCTTTTGATTATTGATGGAGGGAGTGTCCAAGAAAACAAAAAAATCCCGCCCCCTAAGGGACGAGATTCCATCTCGCGATACCACCCTTGTTCCGAAAAGTTCATGTCGATCATGACTTTTCAGCACTCATACTACGTACCATCATACGCGTCCCTTGTAACGGCGGGATCCCGGGTCAGCTTACTTCCACATCTTCAGCTTTCCTTCTCGGAGAGGATTTTCAGCTAAGTCTTGAACGTTGGCTTTCAGCACAGGGCCAACTCTCTGGGGAACAAGGAAATAGCGTACTCTTTCTCGTCAACGAATTTGGTTCGTTCAATTGGTTATATTTGTTTTACACTACTTTCAATCCATTGTCAATTGCGGGCAAGCTTAGCCAGTTGCAAATGTGTATAATTGCATCCAGGCTGTTCAAGCAAATCTGACCAAATCATCTTTCGCTTCTTCATCGGAGTTCGGTTCCGATAATCTCCTTTATAAAATGAAACGAATACATGCAAGACTGGAGATACCTACAACACTGTCGGTTCCATCAGCATCCTACGCCATGTTGCCGAAAGACGCTTTTCCCGCAAGCTCGTAGCGCAATAAAACTGTACCGCTGGAGAACGTTCTGCATTCAATCAATTGCAGTGCTGTCGGCATCGTTCCATCGCCGAAGAACCGCTTTCCCTTCCCGAGCAATACCGGAAATTGCCAGATATTCATTTGGTCAATCAGCTCGTGACGCAGCAATGTTTGGACCAGGTCGGCACTGCCTGCCACGTGCACCTCCGCGTACCGCTCCTTCAACAGGGGCACACTTGTGGTCACATCCGCGTCGAGCAGCTTTGTATTGTTCCAATCGACGCTGGTCAATGTCCGGGATGCGACATATTTCGGCTTCTCGTTCAGCAGCTGGGTGAACGGGTTTTCAGCCGGCGCCGTCTGCCAGTAAGGCGCAAAAATTTCGTACGTCTTGCGGCCTAAGAGCAGAGCGTCGAGGCTCGCATAATCCGCCGCAATCAATTGTCCGGACTCCGCATTGCGATACGGTGCCTGCCACCCGCCATAGCCGAATCCGCCTTCCCGATCTTCATTCGGCCCTCCGGGAGCTTGAACGACGCCATCCAAGGTCATGAACATATGTACAATAAGTTTTCCCATCTTGCTTTTCATCCTCTCCAATAAATTAGCTTAACTGTACGTTAGCGCGTATAGCGCACTTTGCGAGATATCGTCGTCACCAACCGTCAAGAGATGCATGCAGAAACAGAACCAGCCTTCTCACTTTCAGTTCTCCTCAAGTTCATCAGGGTTAACTGTATAAACTACATTTTAGATCATTTCAGATCGGAATGATTCTTACAGATTGCTAATAAAAACTGCCCTTTAGTTGAGAAAACGGCAGCCAATTACGTAGGCTGCCGTTCTTCGTGTGTATTAAGCTCTTGAACCCGTTAGTTGAACGAATATCGTGTTCAAATGCTTATCTCTTCACTCCATCTTATCCCTTTAGGGGATAATGGATCTCACCTAACAACACTGTAAACAAAGCTCCGTTTCTTCAAATTTCTTATTTTTGAGATGATCCTCAGAAATGACAAAGTATATGGTACCAAAATCTCCCCACACGATATGTAAATTTTCTTCATCCGTATCTACCTGAAGCAGAAGTATGTATTTTTCCTTGTGTTCATTCCCTTTTAAGTTGTTCAATTCTTCATAAACATCATTTTGGATGTTTTGTGGATGACCGAGTATTTGGTGACATGGTTTCCCGTTTAATCCATGTAGTCGTTTGAAATCTTTTAGAAAACGATCGTAACGTACACGCAATGAACTGTTCTTTGGGTGACCTATTTTTTATCTTTGCAAAGACAAACCCTTTGTAAAAGTAATCAGGTTAGTCGGCAGCATAGACTTATTGCCCAAAGGGTTGTCTACTGGGATTAACTGACTAAGATCCCCATCATAATAGAGTGTGCACCATGCCTTCTGAGCTTCATTATTTGAACCATAAATCCCCTGATCGATAGCATCATAAAAGAAATATAAAATACCTGAATTGGGTAAATCATTTGCAACGCCAACTGTTTAAGGCAATTGCAATTCACATCTCGTCAGCCGCTTCCCAGTCCCCCAAGGCGGCTGTGGCTAGGAGATCGCCCAAGCCACCATAAAATCCCATGGCCAGAAAGGCAATGATGCCGGCGTCCCGAGCGGAAAATGCATATCGCTCGAAGGTTGCTAGTGCGCTCGGCTGCTCTGCCGTGAAATCCAGATCATGAATGCCTGCCCGCAAAGCCGCCTTTATGATCGGCTCCGCCGGGTCCAAAAACGGACCTGTGCAGTTGTCGGTCTCTTAGATAATCCCTCAAGTATTCCTGTCGGCGAATTCATCGACAAAGTGTTAGATTGGTTCAAAGATCGGTGATTTACCTTAAGCGCTGATTTGTTTGAAACATGATGACCAAGCTGTTCGGAATTGGGCTACCTTTTCCTCGCAAATTGCCGTATCCATACGCACAATTTCATCCATGATAGGCTCGTATCAGTTGCCAAGCCTTCCCTCTTTGCATTCTCTATACCATACAGAGAGAAACGAGGTGATTGATATGACTGACGTGGTTGTGATTTTATTCAGACGTATCAGAGTCAATGGCGTACGGAGGCGAATTATTCGCGACGTTAGCATCATTGGAAATGCCGCACCATGCAACCAATTTTTAATGATTGGTCGACGTGTAGGCCCTGCTTCACGTTGTCTTTTGAATAACGGGTTCCAACTTGTTTTTGCAAGAGATAACGTTTGGGTGTTTGTCCGAGTACGATAAATGGGTTTGTAAGAGAACGGTAGCTCTTTTCGCTACCGTTTTCTTTTGTTACAACATACACATGGCGTGAAGTTCCTTAGCTACTCACTGGCCTTCCCTCTCCGTTCGTTTTATCTGCATTAGGTGGGATTGGCTTAGATTTGCGGTTTATCCTGTTCCCTCTATCGGCATGGGTTCGCCACAAGAAAATATTCCACTGGCCCGCTGGTGAGTACACAATCGAGCGGATCTGATGCTGTGGGAGTTCAAATCGTGAATAATGGAAAAAGTCTTGTCACAGTAAGAGTGAGAGCATTCAATCTCGCAGGTGTGAATAAAACTCGCTTTTTTTCGGACTATCGCGGTTCCATCAAACTCCTCTTCCTTTTTAACTTTTAGTGTTGATGTACTTGAATTCGAAGTGCAAATCAAAGTAAGAAACGGCAACGATTCTGTAATCACCGCGTCTTGCATCGAGAGCTCAAACGTATCTAGCTTGGAGAATGTATCGTTTCATCGTTACACGGCGGATTTGAATGGCTGCCTTTTTCACTTTACACATTGTGTTCATTTGGGAACTCCAATGGCGGGGACTCATAAATGAACAGACAGCCATGAACAACGCAATAAGAAAAAACCCCTCGCACCTAAAGGCACAAGGGGTTTCGCTGATTAATACGTGTTCATGTACTGCTCGCGCTCCCAATCGTGAACGCGTGTACGGAACATATCCCACTCGATTTCTTTTGCTTCGATGAAGTGAACCAGAGCGTGCTCACCCAGCGCTTCGCAGATCACTGGATCAGCTTTCAGGCACTCGATCGCTTCTTTCAAAGTTGCAGGCAGGTTCGCGATGCCGTTTTCTTCGCGATCTTGCTCGGTCATTACATAAATGTTACGGTCGATTGCAGGTGGTACGGCAATTTTGTTTTTGATTCCATCCAAGCCGGCTTTCAGCATTACTGCCAATGCCAGGTATGGATTTGTTGCCGGATCCGGGCTGCGAACTTCGATACGAGTTCCCATGCCTCTGGAGGCAGGAATACGAATCAAAGGAGAACGGTTTTTAGCAGACCACGCTACATAGCATGGAGCTTCGTAGCCAGGTACGAGACGTTTGTAAGAGTTAACCAGCGGGTTGGTAATGGCAGTGAAACCACGAGCATGATGCAAAATTCCTGCCAGATAGTATCTCGCTGTTTGGCTCAGACCCATTGCGTCTGACTCATCATAGAATGCATTTTCTTTTCCACGGAACAGAGATTGGTTCGCGTGCATACCAGAACCCGCTACACCGTACAGAGGTTTTGGCATGAAGGTAGCATGCAGACCATGCTTTTGCGCGATGGTTTTCACTACCAGCTTGAATGTCAAAATTTGGTCAGCTGCTTGCAGTGCATTCGCATATTTAAAGTCGATCTCGTGTTGACCTGGAGCTACCTCGTGGTGGGATGCTTCCACCTCAAAGCCCATCTTCTCCAAAGTCAGTACGATATCACGGCGGCAGTTTTCACCCAGATCAAGTGGAGCGAAATCGAAGTATCCGCCTTGGTCATTCAAATCAAGTGTCGGTTCGCCTTTTTCGTTCAGTTTGAACAGGAAGAATTCTGGCTCTGGACCTACGTTAAACGCGGTGAAGCCCATTTCTTCCGCTTCTTTCAGAGCGCGCTTAAGGATATAACGCGGGTCTCCTTCAAATGGAGAGCCATCAGGATTGTGGATATCACAGATCAGACGTGCAATTTTGCCATGCTCGTTGCCCCAAGGGAATACGACCCATGTGTCCAGGTCTGGAACCAGGTACATGTCGGATTCTTCGATGCGGACGAAGCCTTCGATGGAAGAACCGTCAAACATCATTTTGCCGTCGAGTGCTTTTGGGAGCTGGGACAGAGGGATTTCTACGTTTTTAATGATCCCCATCAGGTCGGTAAACTGCAAACGGATGTACCTTACGTCCTCTTCTTGGGCCAAACGCATAATGTCATCTCTTGAAAACTTGCTCACATTTCTCTCCTCCTGTCTCTATATACCCTTTTTTATATCAGTGGAAGAAGCGGGAAAGCTCTCCACGTATCAATGCGGCCTCGCCATTGCGAGATGCACTGTGATACATAATCTGTTGTCTCAGGAGCTGGTGTAGCTCCTTGTCTGTCATGTCCTTGCGTTTAGCTTCTGATGTAGTGGAAATCTCTGTCTGCTCCGCTGCGGGCTCTTGCATTTGCAGGACCTGTTTGATTCCCGCAATGTTGAGTCCCTTTTCAATCAGAGCTTTAATTTCCAACAGGCAGTCTACATCGTTGAAGGAAAATAGACGCTGTTTCCCTTCGGTGCGGGCTGGGTGAATGAGCTCGTTTTGTTCGTAATAGCGAATCTGCCTCGCAGTTAGATCCGTCAATTTCATGACGATCCCAATGGGAAAGAGGGCCATATTCCGACGAATGTCATCACTCATGACTTGTCCCTCCTCAATTGTGTTCCATATGCTTTATTCTATGCAACATCACAAACCCTGTCAACACATGTTAGAAAATATCACGTAGCAAGTCATGACAAATGAAAAAACAGCGATCCGCCACTCATGAGACATGACGAACCGCTGATTTTTAGGTTTCAGAGCCAGGCAGATCCAGCAAATTCTTTTCCAAAAGCCCGTTCAACGCTGTCAAAATCCCGACTTTTACGTGGGAATAAGTCAGTCCACCTTGCACGAAGCCGAGATAAGGCGGACGGATCGGGCCATCCGCGGAAAATTCAATGCTGGCACCCTGAATGAACGTACCTGCAGCCATGATGACAGGGTCGGCGTATCCCGGCATTTCGCTGGGGTATGGGGTGACATGGGAATCAACGGGAGCAGCCTTTTGGATCCCTTGGCAAAAAGCGATGAGCCGTTCCGCCGAACCGAACTCCACGGATTGAATCAGATCGGTGCGAGGCTCATGCCAGAGTGGATTTGTCTTGAAACCGAGTCTCTCCAGCATCGCGGATGAAAACACGGCGCCTTTCAACGCCTCCCCTACGACGTGCGGAGCCAGGAAGAAGCCCTGGAACATCTCCAGCAAGGAATACAGGGATGCACCTCCCTCTGCCCCGATCCCCGGTGCTGCCATCCGGTAGGAAGCGAGCTGCACGAGATCCTGGCGACCGACGATGTATCCACCGGTTTTGACCAAGCCCCCTCCCGGATTTTTGATGAGAGAACCGGCCATGATATCGGCACCAACATGCAGCGGCTCCAGCTCTTCCGTAAATTCACCGTAGCAGTTGTCCACGAATACGATCACATCCGGCTTCATTTCCTTGACGAGACGGATCATCTCCTGGATCTTGGCAATCGTAAATGAAGGTCGATCGGCATACCCGCGGGAACGCTGAATTCCAATCGCTTTCGTCTTCGGAGTGATCGCTCCAGCCACGGCCATAAAGTCGATCTCGCCTTCAGGTGTCAATGGCACATAGCTGTAGCCGATTCCGTAGTCCTTGAGGGAGCCTTGTCCTTCTCCGCGAACTCCGACGACTTCCTCCAGGGTGTCATACGGCTTGCCTGTAATGTAGAGCAGATCGTCTCCTGGCCGCAAAATCCCGAATAGGGAAATCGCGATGGCGTGTGTGCCCGAAATGATATGGGGACGCACTAACGCTGCTTCTCCCCCGAATACATCCGCATAGATGGATTCCAACGTGGAACGACCGGAATCGTCGTAGCCGTATCCGGTCGAGGGAGAAAAGTGAAATTCATTGACTTCGTGCTTTTGAAACGAGCGCAGCACTTTCAGCTGATTGGTGTCCACCAGCGCTGCAATCTGCCTGTGTCTTTCTGAAATCGTTGCTTCTACTTCTAAGACGAGAGGTCTCAGTTTCTCGCCGTGTGAAAAATATTGAAACATCAGCTATCTTACCAACTCTCTTCAACAGTCTCTGGTTTGTCCAGGAGGAAAGGAGCGATCCGTCCATAAATAGGGTTATCCCGATTTACGCGAACCGTGACTCGGTAGGACTCTTCCTCTTCATCAAAATGCTGCTCCATCTCGACGCCTTCCCGATGCAAAAGCGACAGGATGTCTCCGCGCTCTACAGGCACTTTCAGGGTCATTTCATTAAACGACGCGAGTGCATACGACTCGATCCGCTTCACCAATCGCTTCAAGTCATCATCGCGCATAGCCGAGATCAAAATCCACTCGTCGGCAGGCGGCAAATACGTTCCTTCCGCCATCGCATCCGCCTTGTTAAACACGACGAGCTGCGGGATGTCCTCCGCTTTCAGCTCATGCAAGATCCGATCAACCACTTGCATGTGGATTTGCAGGTCGGGGTGGTGACTGTCTACCACGTGCAAAATCAAATCCGCTTCCTTTACTCCTTCCAACGTGGAACGGAAGGCAGCGACCAAGCTCGTCGGCAGGTCCTGAATAAATCCGACCGTATCCGTCAAGAGGACCTCCATCCCGCTCGGCAGGGACAGCTGACGTGTCGTTGGATCCAGAGTCGCGAAGAGTTTATTTTCCTCAAGGGTGCCCGCATTCGTCAACCGATTCAGGATGGTTGATTTCCCCGCATTGGTATACCCGACGAGCGCGACCTGGAAGACGTTGTTTTTCTTGCGTCTCTCGCGATGAAGCTGTCTGGTGCGGACTGTATCGGACAACTGCTGTTTCAGCTCCGTGATCCGTCTGCGAATGTGCCGGCGATCGCTTTCCAGCTTGGATTCACCGGGACCTCTCGTACCGATCCCGCCACCGAGACGAGAGAGCTGTTTCCCTTGTCCCGCCAAGCGGGGAAGCAGGTAATTGTACTGGGCAAGCTCTACCTGGATTTTCCCCTCGCGAGACTGGGCGCGCCCAGCAAAAATATCGAGAATCAGCTGCGTGCGGTCAATGACCTTGCAGTCAAAGAGCCGATCCAGATTGCGAGTCTGACTCGGAGAAAGCTCATCATTGAAAATGACGACGTCCACGTCCAGTTCTTCCGCAAGCTGCGCGAGCTCGTCGATTTTCCCGGTCCCTAAATACCAAGCCGGGTCAATTCTGTCGCGGTTTTGCGTGATGACATCCAGCACTTCTACGCCAGCTGTGTCCGCGAGCTCCTGCAGCTCCTCCATGGAAAGGCGCATGCGCTCTTCATCACGGTTATCTAAAAGGCAGCCGACCAAAATCGCCGTTTCCTTCGTTTTTATCAGATCGTTCACCGATTCACGCCCTTTCTTCCCCTATCATACCACAATTTCCCCTGATTCGTTACGACGTGGACCAGACAAAATCCTCCGGCATCAAGGTCATGATGTCGTCCCTCGTGAGCTCATGTACGGCCAGCAGGCGGACAGCTTGCTTTCGAATCGCTTGCTCGAGTGCATTGCGCACGTACCTTGCATTGCTGAAATTCGTCTCAAAGATATCTTGTCGCATTCTCGTTAAATGTAGCCTCAGTTTTTCCTTGGCATTCGCGGAGAGGCGGTACTCTTTGCCCACAAGCAGGCTGTCTGCGATTCTGATCAGGTCGTCAACGGAATAGTCTGCGAATTTCAGGTGGATCGGGAACCGCGAAGGCATGCCTGGATTGAGTTCTAGAAACGCATCCATTTCTTCGGTATACCCTGCAAGTATGCAGATAAAATCATTCCCGTGATCTTCGAGGGCTTTCGTCAGGCAGTCGATCGCTTCTTTGCCGAAGTCCTTTTCCCCGCCACGGGCCAGCGAATAGGCTTCATCGATAAACAAGATTCCACCCAGTGCTTTTTTGACCAAATCCCGTGTCTTTTGCGCCGTATGACCGATAAATTCTCCTACCAGATCGGCACGCTCTACTTCTATCAAATGGCCTTTGCTCAGGATTCCCATCTCGCGAAACATCTTACCGAATAAACGGGCTACCGTCGTTTTGCCGGTGCCCGGATTTCCCTTGAATACCATGTGGAACACTTGCTTTTCCAGTTTCAGGTGGTGCTTTTCACGCTCTCTATTGATCCGCAGCAGGGCGTGAATCTCATACATCAGCTTTTTCGCTTCCTGCAATCCAATTAAACGCTCGAGCTCGTCAAAGGCTGCCGCGACGTTGCCAGGAGCTGTCGTTCGGACTCGATCGGCCAAAGTCTCAGGCTGCTTGACCCGCTGCTCTGGTCTGTGAAATACCACCTGGATTCGATGGGGAGCCTTTTCCTCGACCGTGTCAGCTGAAGGTTGATATCCCGACGGTTTCACATGCGATCACCTACCTCATGGTCATACATTAGTATACTCACGTCCGAGGTAAACCTGCCCTATTTTTTCAATCCGTACCTGCCGAGGAGCCATGAGCAAAGGAGTACGGCAATGAGACAGCCTGACAGAAAAGGGACGACGCCTGTGAGCAGTCCAGAGGGAGTGAGCGTGCTAACCCTCGAGATCTGGCAAAGACTAGCCACTACTATGCCGCCAGTGCCTATTCCCGTCCAGTACAGCCGTTTCATCCATCGGGGAACGCCGCTTTCTTCGTGAGGAAACGGTACTCCTCTCCCTGATTTCCAAATCACAAACACAATCGCGGCGAGGCCGAAGCATGTGCTTCCATGCTGCAGCACTTTATATACCGGAAGATCCATTCCTCCCAGCGATAGATGCTGCTTTAGAATTGAAAGGCGGGAAACCGCGAAGGCTCCTTTGTGCGTAAAGGCATCCCAAATGAGATGACTGCAAATGCCAAGAATGGCCGAATAAGCAAAAATCATCGATGAATACCAGGAGGGCAGCATTTGTGTGGAATGTTCTCTACGTCTCGCGTCGAAGTTCTTGCTCAACCAGGACGGCAAGCAAAGGAGTAGCGGCCTTTTCACAACATGAGCAAATAATAGACAGAGAACAACGACCAGGGGCAGATCAAAATAGAGTATTCCGAGAGTGGTGTGACTGTATGCACTGTATGCCTGCATCCGGATAAAGTACTCAAAATCGGGCGCCATGCTGCCGAAGACTAACGCAGGAAAATGGAAGCATCGGTTCTGGCGAAGCGGCAGGACAATGGCTGGATGTGCGAAAGTAAATGGCAAACAAACACCTTCCCTCTTCTTTGCCCAATATGACGTTTACTCAGCAGAAAAAGATACAGAAGGGCAAAAAAAGAACACCCAGCGCCGGCTTTGCCTTCGGTGAGTGCAGGGATTTCCATTAGAGTGGCAGCATGACAGCGATCACTTGTTTTCCGCTGACCTGTATGCCCTTTTCCTGTTTGCCGCAGTGTGCCAGTTCGCGAACGAGCTCCTCAACCAGCTTTTTCGCTTCCTGGCTTTCCTTTTTCTCCAGGCGAACCGTCAATTGAACAGAATCGCCCGCAACGAGAATTCGTTCTGCTTGCCTTTTCTTTGTATCGTAATCATGGTCCTCGATGAATGCGCTAAGGCGGATCTCTTTCAGCTTTGGACCCTTTTCCGCTTTGCGGCTCTTGGCACTGTCCTGAATGGCTTGCTGCTTAAAATCAGTACGGCTGACCAAACGGCAAGGAGGAGGGCTGCTGGCAAGAGACTGACACACGAGATCGACTTCCAATTCCTTCGCCATTTTCAGCGCTTCTTTCGTAGGTACGATCCCCAAGTCTTCTCCGTTCACCCCGATTAGCAGCACTTCAGAAGCTTTAATTTTTTCATTCATGATGATCATTTTTTCTATCCGTTCCTTCCTTTGTTTCTCTATAATGATGATTGTACCACATCCAAAGGTTTGCAAAACGCCCTCATGGATGTATTGACAGGTAACCAGAGAATCGTTTACATTTACGCTTAGTTAGCCAGCTAAGTAACTGGAGGAATTGCCTTGGATTTTGATTACGTTAATGCCTTGACTCATATCATGGGTCACGTGATGAAGCTGCATCGACACAATCTCGATCTGCTCATTCAAAAGTACGATGTACATCCTGGTCAACCTCCTCTTCTGCTCCGGCTTTATCGTCACGGCGGGCTGATGCAACGAGAGCTGGCAAGCAGCATGAACGTGAAGCCGGCCACCTTGACCGTCATGATCAATCGGATGGAGAAGTCCGGTCTCGTCATCCGCAAGCCTGATCCGAATGATCAGCGTGTGTCCAGAGTGTATTTGACAGACAAGGGCAAAGAGGCAACCTTGGCTGTAAAAGACGCATTGGAGCTTCTGGAGACCCGCTGCTTTCAGCAATTCACGAAAGAAGAAACAACCGTGCTTCGGGATATGCTAGGCCGCCTGCACACGAATATGGAGACGTTCAACCGCGAGCATGGCAGCTAAGGCTACTTTTCTTGGCATGGGGCATAGCCCTGTGCGTACTTCATACAGAAAGGTTTGAATTTCTCTTTGAACAATCTAGCTAACGAACTGGAAGGCCCTGAATCTTCCGTCAGCCGATCGAGACGTCTGGGGATGGCTGTCATTCTCGGATCGTTATCTGCATTTGGTCCATTATCGCTGGATATGTATTTACCCGCGCTCCCGATGCTGGAGACGGATCTGCAAACGACGACTTCCATGGCGCAATTGAGTTTGACTGCATGTCTCGTCGGCCTTTCTGTCGGGCAGCTTTTCGCAGGTCCGCTCAGCGACGTCCAGGGTCGTCGCAAGCCTCTTTTAATCGGACTGATCCTATACGCTCTTTCCTCGTTTTTATGTGCCCTAGCCCCTTCCATCTGGACATTCCTGTTGCTTCGTCTCGTGCAGGGCATGGCAGGTTCAGCTGGTATCGTCATTGCCCGTGCCACGGTTCGCGACCTCTACTCCGGAATCGAGCTGACCAAATTCTTTGCTCTCTTGATGCTGATCAATGGGATCGCTCCGATCGCAGCCCCGATTGTCGGAGGACAGCTGCTGCAGGTTACCTCCTGGCATGGTGTCTTTATCGTTCTTGCCTTGATTGGCCTTGTTATGTTTATCACTGTGATGTTTGGTCTACCCGAAACATTGCCGTCCCATATGCGCTCCAAAGGCGGTTTGGGTCATACATGGAGAACGTTCAAAGGTCTCGCGACGGATCGAACGTTTATGGGCTATGCGCTGTCCCAAGGGCTCGTGACGGCCGCCATGTTTGCCTACATCTCCGGTTCACCCTTCGTTCTGCAGGAGATTTTTGGCGTCTCTCCGCAAATGTTCAGTGTGATCTTTGCAATCAATGGTTTCGGCATTATTATCGCGAGTCAAATCACCGGAAAGCTGGCTGGAAAAGTAAAAGAAACCAAGCTATTCTTGACCGGGATCAGCATAGCGGCGATCGGCGGGATTACGCTTCTCGCGATGATTCTGCTCGGAGCTGGACTGTTTGCTGTCCTGATACCCCTCTTCTTCGTCGTCTCTAGCGTAGGGATCGTCGGTGCTACGGGTTTCTCATTGGCGATGGCCAACCAAAGCAAAGCTGCCGGCAGTGCGTCCGCCCTTCAGGGACTCATATCCTTCATCGGCGGAGGGATTGTAGCGCCGCTGGTGGGAATCGGCGGAAGCGGCACGGCTGTTCCGATGGGTGTCGTCATGGCTGCAGCGACGACGGGGGCCATCCTCTGCTACTTGTTTATGATTCGTCGAAATGCGTAAGAAACAAACCAAAAAGGGCAAAGGGATACGCTTCATGCGTCCCTTGCCCTTTTTTATCACTCAAACAAAAAAGCCCGGTTTCATCAGATCCGGGCTTTCGAACATACAGGCGCTTATTGCTGATTGTTTTCTTGGGACATCAAGGAAACAGGGCGCTGCGGTGTAAACGTGGAGATCGCATGCTTGTAAACGAGTTGTTGCTTGCCTTCGCTATCGATCACAATCGTGAAATTATCGAATGCTTTGATGTAGCCACGCAATTGAAATCCGTTCACCAGGTAAATGGTGACCGCGATGTTTTCTTTCCGCAAATGATTCAAGAACGTATCTTGAATATTGATCGTCTGTTTCATGTACATTACCCCCTAAAAGGACTTGTATGTTATATATTCGGCAATTGTTGAAACTTTCCTGCCAATATCTGCTTGATAGTTTGCACGTTGTTTGGCCTCTCTGCCGGATCAGTCATGTCGAACCACTCGATTTGTGGCATGCGTCTGAACCAGGAAAGCTGCCTTTTTGCAAAATGACGAGTTCGTTGCTTGATGTCATTGATCGCTTTTTCCAATGTAATCTCTCCGTACAGATACGGGATGAGCTCTTTATACCCCAACCCCTGCATGGAAACCAGAGACGCATCGTATCCACGATCAAGCAGACCCCTCACCTCTTCAACCAGCCCTGCCTCCATCATCAAATCTACGCGATGGTTAATGCGCTGGTACAGCTTCTCACGATCCATCGTAAGGCCAATGATGACCAAATCATAGGGAGAATACTGGGCCCGAAGTTGAAAGTCGGACATTTTGTACCCGCTGCATTCATAGATTTCGAGAGCGCGAATGACCCGCTTTACATCATTCGGATGCAGCCTCTGCGCCGTAACGGGATCGACTGCTGCCAGTCTTGCATGCAAAGCTTCCACGCCTTCTGTATCCGCCAGTCGTTGCAGACGTTCACGCAGCTCTGGATCTTGAGAGGTTTGTGAGAATTGAAAGCGATGGGTTACCGATTCTATGTAGAGACCCGTACCACCCACGATAAACGGCAAATGCCCTCGCTGATTGATTTCCGTGATCAGTCGCGTGGCGCTATCCTGAAATTGTGCGACCGAATATTCATCACGCGGAGAAATGATATCGATCAAATGATGCGGCACGCGCGCTAGTTCTTCTGGGGTCGCCTTTGCCGTACCAATGTTCATTTCGCGGTAAACTTGCATGGAATCCCCGGAAATGATTTCTCCTTGAAACGCCTCGGCCAGCTCCAGACTGAGATCCGTTTTGCCTACGGCTGTCGGGCCAATAATGACAACAAGCTTTTCTCTCTTGTGCAAGGTCACTCCCCTCCACTTATCTCTTTGTAGCTGTACACGACCTGCTGGCCGCGAGAGCGAAATGGGGTAAAACCAAACCGCTCGTACATCCGACCTGTCTTTCCTTCTTTAAGTACCACTCTTTTTTTGGCTACACGAAGTGCTTCTGTTACAGCTTCCTCTTGCAATGCTTCCGGGTTCGCATATTCACGGACACCAGCAATTCCATTGGAGCTTTGAACCGTCATTTCAAACATCGGATCGAAGTAAACGACATCAAATGAACGATTTGGCAAGCCCTTCAGAACCTCCAAATGGTTTCCGCAGCGAACTTCTACGCGTCTCATAGCCGCTTCCAAAGCAGGATCGTCTGAAGACCAATGACGAAAACCATCTTCTACCAAGATGGCCAAAATTGGCTCAGACTCGACGCCTACCACATGTCCATCCACACCCGTTGCATGTGCGAACACGATCGAATCGGCTCCCAAGCCCATGGTAGCATCCAGAACATGATCCCCTGGTTGAATTTGGCAAGCGACAAGCATAGTATCAGTATCGCCTCGCATAAGTCGCTTTATACGAAATGCAGAAGTGTTCGGATGAAAAAAGAAAGGCTTTTTTCCCGGCACTTCCAGACGAGCCCCAAGCGCTGACACCACCAATACTTCTTCCTCGCCATGACGTCTGCGAAGTTCGTTTAAAGATAGATCGCCCCGCAGGGTAACTTTCAGACCAAATCTCTTTGCCAAATTCGTTGCGTGATCCAAGGTCTCCATGCAAGGATCAAGTCCAGTAGTTATGAGCATGTATCCGTTCCTTCTCTCGTGTGTTCGTCCCAGGTGGACGGAAACTCTTTTATTGTACGCAGGATTAATTTGGAGAGTCAAACAAATCTTTTCGAAAAGTGCGGGCTCATCCATTCGTGTTAGTACAAAAAATCCCCAGGAATGAACCTGAGGATCATCGACCTAGATCGCTTGTAGGACTACATCACTCGTTTAAACATCTTTTCCAGATCATATCCCGAGAAATGAATGACGATCGGCCTACCGTGCGGGCAGGTGAACGGGCTGCTAGTCGTGCGAAGCTGGTTTAAGAGACTCTCCATTTCTGCGTGGGTCAAGTAGCGATTCGCCTTGATCGAGGCTTTGCATGACATGAGGATCGCCGCTTTTTCCCGCATCTGTACGACATTCGCATGCATACTTTCGCTCGTTTCCAGAACAAACTGGATCAGCTCCTCGACGACCTCGATCTCAGCACCTTCCGGAAACCAGTGAGGATGAGCACGCACGATGAACGTCCGTCCTCCAAAAGACTCCATTTCCAATCCAAAGGACTGCAGCAGAGGAAGTCTTTTTTCCAGCTTGTTCGCCTCTTGGGTCGTCAGCTCCACCGTATGGGGGAACAGCATGATCTGGCTAGCTATACCCTCTTCCGCCAGCTTCGCCATGAAGTATTCGTAAAAGATCCTCTCCTGTGCCGCATGCTGATCAATGAGGTACATGCCCTCATCATTTTGAGCAACGATGTACGTCCCATGCACTTGTCCGACAGGGTACAGCAAAGGCACGGCGGAACTCACTTCTTCTTCCACAGCATCAGCAGAAGCACCTGACTGCTGCACTTCCGCCACGAATGCTTCCTCCGCAGCTTCGAGCGGCATGGCCGGATCAACCTGTGCCGCTTCTGCTAGGAGCACTTCTGAATCAGGACCAGCTTCGCGAACAGCCGGAACTTCCGCTACGGCTGCCTTAGATGGTGCTGTTGTCCCGCTTTCCCACGACGCTTCCTGAAATGGGATCTTAGCAGGATTTGCATATCCGGCCAACGCTTCTTTTACTGTAGCCGTATCCTTTCTCACAGGTGAATCTGCAAGGGGCTGGACCCGTTCCTTTTCCTGCTTGGACATCCATTCCTGCAAGCGCGGACTGGCTTCCAACGTGGGAGACAGCGACACGGACGGCTTCGGGAGCTGCAGATCGAACTGGGGCTGCACCACCTGTGTCACTACTTTTGCCTTTGGAGTCGAAACCATGGGTCTTACGATGCCTAGCCCTTGCCGCAGCGTGGCTTTCACCGATTGCTCGATGGCACTGCACAGCTCGTCTTCCTTGCTGAAGCGGGCCTCCAATTTTGCCGGATGGACATTGACATCCACCAGGGAAGGGTCCATCTCGATCTGAATGGCTACGATCGGAAACCGGCCGATTGGCAAAAGGGTATGATATCCCCTCATGATCGCATTATTCAGTGCATAACTGCGTACGTATCGACCGTTGACGAGCGTCGACAGGTAGGAGCGATTGGCACGCGTCACCTCTGTTTTGGAAATCAATCCGCTCCAGCGATAGTCGAGGGTCTCACCGGATATCGGCAGCAGCAGCTTTGCTACTTGAACACCGTAGATCGCCGCCATCACGTGCAGCAGTTTTCCATCACCGGACGTCTGCAAAAGCGTCTTCCCGTTATGAGTCAATGTAAACGCGATGGAAGGATGGGTCAGGGCCAGACGATTGACGTAATCGGAAATATGCCCAACCTCTGTCGCGATCGACTTCATGTATTTGAGCCGAGCAGGCGTATTGAAAAAAAGACTTCGCACACATATTTCCGTGCCTTTGACCGCCGCCACGTCAACGGGCTCCCCGAACTGACCTCCCTCATTGGTCAAGCGGGTACCGATCTGATTGCTGGACGTGCTGCTCACAAGCTCCATCCGGGACACTGCTGCGATACTCGGGAGTGCCTCCCCCCGAAAACCAAGCGTACGGATGCGAAACAAATCACGAGGCGATTGAATTTTGCTGGTCGCATGGCGTTCAAAGGCGAGGATGCAATCCTCCCGATCCATCCCCAGACCGTTATCCACAATGCGTATGAGCTCCAAGCCGCCTTCTTCCACATGCACTTCGATGGTGGTAGCTTGTGCATCGATGGCGTTTTCCACCAATTCCTTCACGACGGATGCAGGACGTTCCACCACTTCACCGGCTGCAATCATGTTCGCAAGGTGTTCATCCAGCACTTGAATTTTGCCCATGGGTTCCTCCTCTCTGTTCGCTTGTTACCCTTTTTTCAGCTGCTGCTTCCAAGCAAACAATTTCAACATCGCGTCCATAGGTGTCGTTTGATTCAAATCGAGCTCTCTCAAGTCTTCCAAGATCGACGCTTCTTCGGTGGATAGAAGCGGCGCAGTTTCTTCTTTTACTGCAGCAACAGGTGCCGACCAGAGTGTTTCCAGCGACATCTGCATGTCTGAAGCTGCGCTGTTGCTGCCACCTGCTTCTAACCCTGCCAGGATATTGCGTGCCCGTTCGATGACCCAATCCGGCATCTCAGCCAGCTCCGCCACGTGGATACCATAGCTTTTATCCGCTCTTCCTTCCTCGATTTTGTGAAGGAACAACAGCTTGCCATCCCGTTCCTCGCACCTTGCATTGACGTTTACCACACCAGACATCGTCTCTTCCAGGCTGGTCAATTCATGATAATGGGTGGAAAAAAGCGTCTTCGCCCCGATTTTTTGGCAAATGTATTCAATCACGGCTTGTGCCAAGGCCATTCCATCGTAGGTGGACGTCCCCCGACCGATTTCATCCAGCAAAATCAAACTTTGGGCAGTGGCCTTTTGCAGAGCATGCTTCGTTTCCAGCATTTCCACCATGAATGTACTGTGTCCGCCCACGAGGTCATCCGCCGCGCCGATCCTTGTAAAGATCTGGTCGACGAGCGACAGCTTGGCCGACTTGGCCGGAACGAAGCACCCGATCTGCGCCATTACCGAAATGAGTGCGATTTGCCGCATGAATGTACTCTTCCCTGCCATGTTCGGACCCGTAATCAGCAGGACCTGCCGATTGTCTTGATCCATGCGGGCATCATTCGCCACGTACTTTTCCCGCTCCAGCACAGCTTCCACTACCGGATGCCGCCCTTCCTCGATGACGTACTCGCCGGAATCCATCAGCTCAGGGCGCACGTACCCGCGTTCGTCACTGACCGTAGCAAAGGACTGCAGGACATCAACAGCGGCGATCCGTTCTGCGAGTGCTTGCAGGCGCGGTATATGCTGCGCAATCTCGGAACGAACGGCTGAAAACAATTGATACTCCAGCTCGATCATTTTTTCTTCCGCTTCTAAAATCAACGCTTCCCGCTCTTTCAATTCCGGCGTGATGTAACGCTCTGCATTGGCGAGAGTCTGTTTTCGCTCATATCGTCCAGTCGGAACATTGGCGATATTTGCTTTGGACACTTCGATATAGTATCCGAAAACCTTGTTGAACCCTACCTTCAGTGAGCGGATTCCCGTCGCTTCCCGCTCTCCCTGCTCGAGCTGCGCAATCCATGTTTTGCCATCCCGACTCGCAGAGTGCAGCTTGTCCAAGTATTCATCATACCCGGTGCGGATCATCCCGCCTTCGCGAACAGAAATGGGCGGATCATCGACCAGTGCCGCTTGCAGAAATCCTACGAGATCGGCGCAGTCTTCCATCCCCGCCGCAAGATCCTCCAGTACAGGGGACTGCGTCGCGAAGAGAAGACTTTTCAGCTCAGGTACAGCCTCCAGTGAATATCGCAGCTGGATCAGATCCCTTGCATTCGCATTCCCGTATGAAATCCGACCTGCCAGACGCTCCAAATCGTAGACGCGATCCAGGCAGCTGCGGACATCCGAACGCAAAAGCATGTCTCCTTTGAGTGCCTCGACAGCATCGAGTCTGGCCGCAAGCTCGCTTTGGCGAAGCAACGGCCTCTCGAGCCATCTGCGCAGCAGCCGACCGCCCATTGCGGTTTCTGTTCTGTCCAATAACCAGAGGAGCGATCCCTTCTTGGTCTTGTCCCGAATCGTTTCCGTCAGCTCCAGATTGCGTCTGGAAAAGCCGTCCATCTGCAAATACTGTCTGGCATCGTAGCGTTTGATCAGCCGCATATGAGCGAGACTGCGCTTTTGTGTCGTACCTATGTATGCGAGCAGGGCATTGACTGCAGCGCGCATGACCAGATCCAGCTCTTTTGCTTGCGCCTGGTATTGGGTATCAACCGCAAACGCATCGATCTCGTTCGCCTGAAACGCCGCATACGGAAGAGCCGTTTTCGGAACCGAGGAAAGTCCACAAAACACCAGCTCTTTGGGACGATATTGAAGAGCCTCGTCGAGTACGGATTCTGCTTTGCCAGCCAGAGAGGTCACGTACATCTCTCCCGTACTCATGTCGCAGGCAGCGATACCTGTGCGCCCATCCAGCTCAGCCACAGCAACCATGTAGTTGTTTTCTTTATCCGAGAGCCACTTGCCTTCCATCATGGTCCCAGGGGTGACCACACGAGTCACTTCTCGACGGACTACCCCCTTTGCTTCCTTCGGGTCTTCCACCTGCTCGCATACGGCAATTTTGTAGCCTTTTTTCAGCAATTCTGCAATATAGCCATCTGCTGCATGGTGGGGAACCCCGCACATCGGGATTTTTTCATCCCCACCGCCTTCACGGCCTGTTAGCGTAATCTCCAGTTCACGGGACGCCAGCACAGCATCATCAAAAAACAGTTCGTAAAAGTCGCCCAAGCGAAAAAATAAGAAAGTATCCGGGTAATCTTTTTTGATCGCCAGATACTGCTGAATCATCGGGGTATATTGAGTCATCGTATATTCTTCTCCTAGCCTACCAATCTCGACTGCTATTATAACACGATTTGAACATACAGTTGAAGGATCTCGACTGCTCAGACAATTCCCCATATCTTCCGCAAATCTTCATCCGCTGGCCAGGATTCTTGAGTCAGCAAGTGCGTAAAGTAACGATCCAGGTGGATGCGGGAAAGCATATACCCGGGAAGCTCTGACAGCTCCTCCCATATTTGCCGAACATATGGCCTCAGAACCTCTCTCTCTCCTCGATAGTACGCTTTGATATAAGGAAGATGGAGATGTGGCGTTGCTTGCAATCGAGGCAAGGAAGTCACAACCAGCCTTGCTAGGTGCAAAAGCCCCCGGGCAATATCCGGATGGACCAGCCAGCTGGGAAGCGTCCGGTATTCGAAGCCATACTCTTTTTCCCGGACATCCCCTAAAAAGCCATAACGCTTTCTTCGGAGACGGCACCCCTCATCTTCTATCAAAACCAGAGGCAAAGCCAAATAGGCGTCCAATTTCCGACGAACGGAGAAAGTAGGCGTCAGACCCCCAAAATGAATATGCCCTCCGATGGGATAGCCTGCAAACGGCATTCCCCCTCCCAGCCACTCCAGTTTGGGATTATTGATCTTCCTCGTCGCCAGCTTCAGGGCATCCAGGACGTGGAAGAAAAGATCGTCCGGATCTTCCGATGGGGCCGGTCGCAGCTCGGCTACCGGATGCTGGTGCATCGCCAGTTCTTCCCGATATCTCGTCGTATCACATCCGACTGTCCCATTTATTTTCAAATAATCAGAGGCCAGTGCCATTCCCCCGTCTGGTGTTCGCAGGGCGAATTCCGGGTCTGCACCCATCCTGCCTAGCTCTTGTGGGTGAGCAGACATCTTTGCCTCCCACCACTGCCGTGCTTTCATGAGGTAGGCATCCGCCGCTTTCATGGGCCAATCCGGACTGACACGCACTACTTTTGCGCGATGAGGAGAAGCAGCCATAATCGTAACCTGTCCGCTATCGATCCCAGCCGCATAGATGCTTCGCGCTGCCAGGCTTCTCACCAGATTGACTTCAGGGTCAGCAGAAGGAAGCTCCACCGGTTCAAATGACGGGTCCTCCCAGCGCTGGAGCAGCCATTGCGGACTTTCCGTACTGCGCTGCATTTCCAGGACATGCTCCTGATACAGGCTGATTCTGTAGATTCGCCATCCGGGCAGCGAGCTTTTCCCGGAAGTGACGGGTATCCCGCTGAGCCGAAGAAGCCAGCGCCCAACTTCAGGGCGATTCAATAAATCTACGGCTTCCTTCGTGTTGGCAGTCATCTGTTGCAGCACTTCCGCTTCCTGTTGATTGCGTGCCAGCATGACATAACTCCCCCTCGCTGTTCTGCTGTATCCTATGTAAGCGCCCAGAAAAGAGTGAGTCAGCCGCTCCTTTTTCAAAAAAGAAGAAAAGAAAAAAGAGGAGATGGTTCTCTCCTCTTTAGTCAAGCTCGTCGAGCAAGCTGGCTGAATCAAAGTCGTCAAATTCGTCGCTGTTCTCTTCGTAGTCTCCAAGCACATGGAAGTCTTTTTCATCGCAGTTATTGCAGACAACAACGCACACCTTTGTTTCTCCAATGATTTCTACCGCAAACTCGCTTTCAACCTTGACTGTGATTGTTCCTCCAGGACTCAACTCGGCTTTCACGCACTTCGGTTGTTCCACGGCACGAGCAACGATTTCAAGATCGCCTCTGCAGTTTTTATCGAAGAACGTTAGCGGAACGAGTACGGAGAAATTGACAGTTTCCCTCTTGACTTCGGTTTGCGTGTTATTTGCAAACGAGAACCACAGGTTGGCGTCATACGTACCAGATACTTCAACCGCGTCTCCGACTTTCTCTGCCTGGAAGTTCGTGTTTATCAACCAGCATCCGAGGATCGTCGAAGGAGTTTGCGACGGTATGATGGTGTGGGTGCTAGTAGTGAATTTATGGCCTTTACCGCAGACAGCTTTCGCGATGAGTTCCCGGCACTGTAGATCTTTGTCTGTACCCGACATTTCGTTACCTCCTCCATACAACGTTTCTGTACATTTGTATGCAGGGCATTCGGCTAGGGTGCAAACACCCACCTTATTTTAGGGAAAGTCGTTGGAATACTCATGACCGCAGCGATTTGCTGTCTTTCCTCATTTACGAGCAGCAGCCGCCCTCGTGTTTCTTCTCTGGGCCTCCGCCTGTTTCGCCAGTCAGAGGGTTACCGCCTGTATCTAGAATAATACGCTCGGATACGGTATTCGTGATCACATTCGTGACCATTTGCAAGAGGTCATTCACGTCTACTTGGGATTGCTTGAACTCGGTTACGATCGGAATGGAATCCAGCTCATCCTGCATGGCATTGAATTCATCTTCCACTTTTTTCACGAGCTCAGGCTTGTTGATGGACTCGAACATGACCATTTGCTTCTGCTTTTGCTTGAGAGAATCAATCAGCTCTTGCACTCGCTCATTGTGCTTGATTTGCAGCTCTGCACGCTTGAAAAAGTCTACCTCGTTCGTGCGGGAAATCATGGCTGCCAATTCACGTGCTTTGTCTAAAATTTCTTTTTGTGTGTATGCGTTTGTCTGTTCCATCTCTTTACACCTCGACAGTAGTCACGATTTCTCCGTGGAGTGTCCACGTTTTCGCGTCTGTAATTTTAACGTGTACATATCGGCCGATCAAGGATTTGTCTCCTTTGAAGTGAACCAGCTTGTTCGTGCGGGTGCGCCCTGCCAATACTTCTGCATTGGTTTTCGACTCACCCTCGACCAAAACTTCCAGCACTTGATCCTGAAGCTTTTTGTTCTGCTCGAGACCGATTTTAGCCAACACTTCATTCAGTCGGTACAGGCGGGCTTTTTTCACTTCCATCGGCACGTTGTCTTCCATGACGGCAGCAGGGGTACCTTCCCGTGGCGAATAGATGAACGTATAAGCAAAATCGTAGCGGACCTCTTCCACCATCGAAATGGTTTCCTCAAACTGCTCGTCTGTTTCGCCTGGGAAGCCGACGATAATATCGGAGGAAAGAGAAACATTCGGGATTGCCGCTTTAATTTTACGCACGAGCTCCAGGTAGTGTTCACGCGTATATTTGCGTGCCATCCGCTTCAGGATTTCACTGGAGCCAGATTGCACCGGCAAGTGAATCTGCTCCACCAGATTGCCGCCTTTGGCCAATACTTCGATCAGATGATCGTCGAAATCGCGAGGGTGACTTGTCGTGAAACGAATGCGCGGAATGTCAATCTTGCGGATCTCATCCAACAAATCTCCAAAGCCGTACTGAATATCCTCAAAGTCCTTGCCATAGGCATTGACGTTTTGTCCAAGCAGCATGATTTCCTTGAAGCCTTGGCGAGCCAGATCACGGACTTCAGCGATGACGTCTTCCGGACGGCGGCTGCGCTCTTTCCCACGGGTGTACGGTACAATGCAGTACGTACAGAATTTGTCACAGCCATACATGATATTGACCCAGGCTTTGGTGTTTCCTTCCCGGATCTTTGGCATGTTCTCGACGATGTCGCCTTCTTTGGACCAAACCTCGATGACCATTTCCTTGCTGAACATGGCATCGCGCATAAGCTCAGGCAAACGGTGGATGTTGTGTGTGCCGAAGATCAGGTCGACTTGCTGGTAGCTCTTCAAAATCTTGTTTACGACCTTTTCTTCCTGCGACATACAGCCGCAGACGCCGAGTATGAGGTTCGGGTTGTTGTGCTTCAGCCGTTTCATGTGACCCAGCTCTCCGAAAACCTTGTCCTCCGCATTTTCCCGGATGGCACAGGTATTGAAAAGGATCACGTCTGCTTCCTCAATCTCTTCAGACGCTGTATATCCCATCTGCTCGAGAATGCCTGAGATGGTTTCTGAATCGTGCTCATTCATTTGGCAGCCGTAGGTCCGGACGTGGTAACGCTTCCCTTTCCCGATGTCACGCATATCTTCCGCGATGGTAAAGTCGTAGTGAACCTTGATATCTTCCTTCCCCCGCTGCTTCGCATCTTTAAGGGAAGGTGCTTGAAAGTATTTTGCAAAGTCTGCCGTGCTCTTCGGAGACTTAGTGGATTTTAAGTCCACAGTCGCCTCTTTCGTTTCCTTCATGATGTATCACCTCAACTAAATAATTGTCAGTAGTCACCAATATAGAATTATAGCATTTCGGGTGATGCATCGCTAATGCATAATGAGGCAAAATATGTACAAAAGCCCTAAGAAGAACTCAGCCCCGACGCTACGGTAATTCCTCTATATATAGAATGTTTGGGCAGCGATCCCGCGGCAAGAGCCAATGTGGTGCTCCCTACCACCGTCTTCCGCGCTCCCGTCTCACTGTATGGCTGATTCAACGTCTTCATAGTTATCGCAAAGCCCAAAAATGTCGTTGGCATCTGGCCATCCCTCCAATTTGGTGCCAGCGACTTATCTTCAGGCACGTCCGCAAGCCGTGTCTATGCCTCCTGTTCGATCCCCAAGGATTCACCCACCCGTCCCAGCACCAGGATCTAATACCCGTTTTCAGCCCCCCTCATCGTGACTTTTTCCCCATTTTTTCCAACAATCTTTGAATCTGATGCAACATTCCCTTCCCACCCAACGTCAGAATATCAGCCAGACACAAATTACAATTTTGATTGAGGAGGTTCTACATGAAAAGAGCACTAGCCATATTTTTATCGGTGATGATGTTCTTGACTGTCGTTCCGTTCGCGAGTGCCGCCAATTCATCCTTCTCCGACGTCCCGCGCAGTCACTGGGCGTATAAAGAAATTACGGAGATGGCAGAAAAAGGCATTATCGCGGGCTACGACAATGGGACATTCCGTCCTAACAACAAGGTAACCCGTGCTGAGTTTGCAAAGATCATGATTGCAGCAGCCGATGTTGACATCGATAAGCGCTCTGTCTCACAAACCTTCAAGGATGTACCGAGATCCCACTGGGCGTTTTACTACGTGGAGTACGCCAAGCCATATCTGACTGGTTACAAATCGGGCTCTACCTACACGTACAAACCGAATGACTCAGCTGTTCGTGAGGATATTGCCGTTGCACTGGTTCGATTGCTCGGCTACGACAAAAAGTATAAAGCCGATCTGAACCAATTGAAGAAGTTCCGGGATGACGACGATATCTCGCCTGCACTCCGCTCTTACATCGCGATCGCAATCCAAACGAATCTCATGCAAGGCTCGAACAACTACTTCCGTCCGCAAGATCCGATCACTCGCGCGGAAGCCGCTTCTCTGCTCTATCGCGCTCTGATCGATCGCAAGGATGACGACGAAACCAAAGTGGTCTTCCCAGCTCCGGTCGAGCCAAAGCCAAACCCAACGCCAATCAAACTCAGCGATGCCTTCTCCGAAACCAATCTGAAGAATTGGGAAACTGACAAGGCCAATGGCTCCTGGGGTGTCATCAACAAGCAAGCAACTGCCATTTCCACTGATAAGGATTTGGACCACTACCTGCTCCCCTTGAACTGGGATGAGTCGGATAAAGTAACCCACTATGAATTGTCGGTAGATGTGAACGTATCGGGAACAGAAGGCTTAGGTGGTCTGTTCTTCAATGGAAAAGACGGGCAATCAAACGTCGTGTTCGTTCAAAAGGATCGTGTTGTCCTCGGAAAAGTCAAAGACGTAAAAGATGACGATATTGATTGGATCGCTTCCGGCTCCTACAAACTGAAATCAACCAATCGTCTCAAGGTCGTCGTTGATGGCAGCTCCGTATCCATCTTCATGAACGGACAGTTCCTTTTCGGCCAGCAGCAAATTAAGCAAGAAGGAACGAAGCTGGGACTGTATCTGCAGCGTGAAGCAACTAGCGAAACGCCTCGCAAAATGACGTACCTCGATAATTTCTTGTTCCAAGAAGTGAAGTAAAGAAAAACACTTGCCCGACACTTTTTGCTCTAGTGTCGGGCGTTTTTATACATAGTGGGAATCAAGCATCTTTTTCCACATTCAAAAAAGGGCTCCAATAACCTAGAAATGAACGCGGTTCAGTTGTATAATGGTAGCTATTCTTGTTCGGTGAGGGGTTCACTATGTCATTTTCTATCAATCAACCGTTCAAATGGATGGATTCGGGTACCTATCAAGGGAGCCCATTAGAACCGCTCGTTCAGGATGAAGCATTGGCTGCCGGCATGCGTGATCTTGGCTCACCGCCTGTCATTCACCTTTGGGTGTACGATCAAGGCCTCTACCTTGGTCGTCGGGATGCGAAATTGCCGCATCTGGAAACCGCACTGCGTCAATTTGGCCACGACGGCTTTGGATGTGTACTGCGTTCTTCTGGCGGCGCTTGTGTACCTCTGGATGCAGGAGTGCTTAATCTGGCCTGTCTGTTGCCGGATACGTCGATCTCGATTGACTCGTTCTTCTCGTTTGTCGCAGAGCTTTTACAAGTAGGCTTGCGTGATTACGGATCGATTCAATTTGGCGAAGTAGCCGGGTCCTATTGTGCGGGAGAGTACGACTTTTCTTTATACGGCAAAAAAATCGGAGGCATGGCTCAGCGGCGTACCCGCTTCGGCTCGATACTGCAGCTTTGCATCCAGGTGGACGAACGACCTCGGGGAGAATGGATGGAACGTTTTTATCAACTGGCTGGTTTGGATGAAATGGAGAACCACAAGCCCATTCCACGCATTGATGGAGCTACGGTTGGCAGCATTGCCGGTTTGACAAAGAAACTCGTGACGGTCGATGACGTGAAAGCACGCCTGCTTTCGGCGATACGCACAGAGTGGCCGGTGACGCCTACTCCTTTCCATGTGCAGGATGACTTGCAACGCGAGGCGCAGCATCATCTGTCTTCACGTTTGCACCTGTTTTCCTACACAGCAAAAGAACTGGCTGCACCTGATTGGAAGTTGCCTGAATAAGGCTCTGTACGAGAAACAACCAGATGAGAACTTCTCCATAAGGTGCTGCCGGTAAGAATCATGGAGGACATAATGAATAGCAATCGAAAGGGGACGTTTCAGGATCTGAATGCCCTTTTTGTGTTTGGGGCATGTACGGTATTGATTATTCACATCCTGGGTTTTTTCGTTGAAAATCAGACGGACTACCCATGGAACGGCGATATTGAAGCCATTTCCTTGATTTTGCTGAGATTTGGGCGCTCCCTGTTCATCTTCGCAACAGGTATGCTCCTATTCTACTGGCATCAAAAGAAGCAAATGGACTGGGCGGCGTTTTGGCGTAAGCGCTGGCGGGTCATCGTGCTACCCTATATGATTTGGACCGCAATTTTCACCGGCTTTCAATTGCAGACCATCAACCCGGTCGAGTTGGCTGGGCCGTTCTTTCACAGTCTGTTTACAGGGAGCTCTTTTTATCACCTGTATTACATTTCGCTTTACCTGCAGTTGAACGTACTGTTTTTCTTGACCAAGCCGCTTATTGAGCGTTACATGTCGATGAAAGTGCTGGTCGTGTTGTTTTTGGGCCAAATCGGACTTTACATGCTCTACGAAGCCCTTTTCGTCGATGGCATGTGGGCAATCGACTGGACAGCCAATCCGTTGCTCAGCCTTGTCCAGCATAGCTATGTTGCAGGGCAAAACTATTTTTACATGTACGTTTTCACGTTTGCTCTTGGCGCTTATGCGGGGTTGAACGTTGAAAAATGGCGTACCTGGACCTACCGATTGCAATCGATTTCCTATGCCGTAACCATCGTGACTGGGGCATGGATTATGATTCGGTACTTGAATGGTACAAAAAGCTATGCGGAGAGCCTCAACATTTTTGATCCACTGTACCTGGTCTACACGTTGAGCTTCCTCCTTGCCTTTTATTCTCTATCTCGTTATTTGGGAGCGCTTCCAGTTATAGGTAAATGGCTCTCCCGACTCGCGAAACAAAATATGGCCATCTACATGGTCCACCCATTGATCCTGTTTTTGATGGAGAGTTACGTCATTTTCCGGCTGGATTGGTCGACTCCTCTCATCATGCTGGCGATGTTTGTGATAACACCGCCGCTGTGCATCTTCTTGTACGAACACACGCTGATCTCGCACTGGACCCGCGGAGGAAAACCGAAATCCAAGCCGGTGTATCATATGGAGGCACACAAGGCGTAAGGAGTGCTTCCCTGCCTTTCCTCCAAACTCCTAATGTAAATAACGCAGTGATCTAGCATACTAAATACAGGGACAATTGTTCCACACCTCGATACTTGACCCGGCGTAACTGCCGGGCTTTTTCTTTTTGGGCCGGTTCATCAGGAGTGGCCTTGCCAGGTGAAGTTTTCGAATGTAACCCTACCACTGGCTCGCTGCTTACGGTATCATAGAAGTGAACCACAGGCGGCTCCTCTGCCGCCATAGACGAAAGAAAAGGTGGTGGATCCAGATGAATCAGGATATCCCATTGCTACATACACCCATTAAAGATCTCATCATAGCTTCCACAAAAGTCGCTCATGTTCAACTTGGCAACTCCCTCGAGCATGCCCTACTGGTCTTAATTAAGTCAGGCTACTCGGCAATCCCCGTTTTGGATCATCAGTACCGCTTGCATGGATTAATCAGCACCAATATGATTATGAACAAGGCACTGGGTTTGGAACGCTTCGAAACGGAAAAGATGTCCGAACATACGGTCGATGAAGTCATGGAAACCAAAATCGCCAGACTGAAGTACACGGATGACTTTCTGAAAGCACTGGAAGTCTCCATCAATCACCCTTTTATTTGCATTGAAGATGAAGATCAGTATTTTCAAGGGATTCTCACTCGAAAATCAATCCTTGCTCTGTCTTATCGGCATTTTCGGAATCTGCCTTACCCGAATACAGAACAGCAATCAACCGCTACGGAGTAAATACACTCATGCAGAACGGGTGCGCACGCCTCCGTTCTTTTTCTTCCCTCATCCGCCGGACATGCCTCACCACTTCTGGCTCATCTACAAATACGACATCGGCTGAATCTCTTCCCGATCCTTTTCCCTCTTGCTATGTACGGAATTTTGCTCTTTGAAAAAAAGAAGCAGACATTGCACTCTCGCAATGGTCTGCTCCTACTATTTCCTGGAAATCAAGCAGGTTTTTTTTTCGGCTTTCTTTCTTCGTGAAGCAATGTATGCCCGTATTCTAACGGATGTCGGTACGTCTGCTTAAACATGGCTTTTTCGCCTGCTTTGTAAAATGAGTAGCGCTGGTCTCTCACGTTTACCTCAATCAAGTACGGGTTGCCTTTTTCGTCGATCCCCATGTCCATCCCCAAGTCGGCCAGAGACGGGAAATGGTGGGAATACTGTCTGGCGATCTCAATGGCTGCTTCCTTGATGCGCTCCATCGTCTCTGCTTGCGCATCCTCTGCGATCGTCGGTGCAATGGCTGTCGTCAATGGTACTGCTCGGCCTCCACGAGACAGGTTGCTAAGTTTGTTATGCTGATTGGCAACTTTGGCGACCATACCGCTCACAGCCCATTCCTTATCCGCATTCCGCTGAACAGATACGCGAATGTCAAAGGTTTTTCCCTCGTAGCGTGCCAATTGAATACCTTGCTGGATTAAGAATCGCTTTCCCCCAACCCAACTGCGCACGGTTCGCATCAACTGATTCAAGGACATGGTTTTTTTCTTTTTTGACGCAATAAAATGATACTCGTTTCCATGCCGCTCAATGCGTGCGACTCCAATTCCAACCGAGCCGATGGAAGGCTTCACGTATACCACCCGATACATCTCCAAAAACTGTCTGAGCTGACTAGGCGAGTACGCTACCGTATGCGGCAAATACTTGCGAATCTGCGGGTTTTTCCAAAGCATCTGATGGACTCTTCGCTTATCCCGTACGACCAGTCCGTTGAAGACTTTCTTCTTTTTGCTGAGCCGACTGATCACACCCCGCGCTCTGGCATTTCCGGTCAAGACTCGGTTATGAATGACACGTGGGATCTGAACCAGACGGGGGACCAGCCGGCTCCCATTCCAAAAGTATCCGCGGACTTTTTCTTCACCTGCCATAACGTGCAAGGGATGAAAAAAAACCGGCTCCAAGCCAAGCTCTTTACCGATTTCGACATAATAAGGCAAGTGCTCGTAAGACTTGTCTCCTTTGATTCCCCTCTGCATAATGCCCCAGTCCAACATAATGCCGATTCTATTCACATAGATCCCCCTTGCTGCATTCCTCAACTTAAGGTATGTGTCTCGACTGGCAGGGGCGTGCCTATTTTTCGCCTAATAAGCTGTCGGCAAATCTGTTTTGACAAGATTCCCGAATTGCTCGCGCTCGTTGTCGCAATCTGCGCTTGCCCGGGAAAAGAGCATCGTCTTGACTAGACGTCTCTACGTTCGATGGCGAGCAAAAAGGGCGCCTGATTTTGCTGATTGACGTACTGGTATTTCAAGACGAGAAAGTCCAATTGGCTGATCGTCTGGCAAAAGGTTTCCACCGCTTCTTTTTCCACCTCACCAGCGGAATGACCCCAATAGATCATCACGGTCATGATGCCACCCGGACGCAGCACCTTCAGACCCGCCTCGATTGCCCGGATTGTACTGGCAGCCTGAGTAGTAATTTCTTTATCTCCTCCTGGCAAATACCCGAGATTAAACATGATGGCTCCAACAGGCTCCATGACCGACTCGATTTCTTCATGGCTCGTGAGGCGCATGTCTACCCATTCCAATACCCCTTCACGCTCTAGCCGTTCACGCGTCTTTTCCATCGCCAGCGGTTGAATGTCATACGCAATCACTTTGCCAGCCCCCTGCACAAGCTGGGCGAGGAAGAGCGTATCGTTGCCATTGCCCATCGTCGCATCAATGACGGTTTCTCCTGCCTGCACTCTCTCTTTGATCAACTTGCGTGCAACCTCCAAAACATTAGGAAACATCTTCACATTCTCCTCACTATGTAATGACCGCTTTCTTTCTATAGGTTAATTCCCAGCCCGACCTCTGCCACATAGCACTTCCCGGCGGTATAGGCCTCTGCTTGCCTGCGCACTTCAGCGGCATCGTAGCCATGGTATAGATGCGTGATCAACAAGGCTCGGCAGGCATGCTCCTGTGCCAATTCTGCCGCTTGCCTCACCGATAGATGACCGTTCGGTGTTTTTGGCAAATTATGATCCAAATAGGTCCCTTCGCAGATGAAAAGATCAGCCTCTCTGATAAAGCTTCCCCAGTTCGTTGCAGGACCACTGTCAGCCCCGTAGACCAAGACCTTGCCCCCGCACTCCAGACGCATCGCATAGCAGGGATCGCCATCTCCATGATCGGTACGCAAAAAACCGATCTGTATATCCCCAATCGTCACCGTGCTCTCCTCTCGTACCGGGTAAAACCTGGTCGCATCCCGATACGGCAGATTTTCTGCATGTGCAGTCGGTGTTTCAGGTGCATAGATGGGGAGAGGCTTCTCTGGATCCCTCTCTTTGAACAACTGATGGACCATTAGGCCATATTGAAGTACACCTACGTCCGCTACATGATCATGATGGTAATGAGAGAGAATCAGGGCGTCCAGCTCATAAATAGGGAAATGCTTGCCTAATTCGGACAGCACTCCGCTCCCGCAATCAAGCAAGAGACGAATGTGGTCCGTCTCGATCAGATAACCGGGGGTCGCTCCCCCAGGTCCAGGATACGGAGATTGATAACCCAAAACAGTAACGCGCATATTCGGATCACTCCTATTCATAGGATGGAATAAGGTGGGACAGGAGGTCTGAGATGCAAGGATCATGGAAAACTGCATGGCAGATCGCTTTTACGTACATTGGAACCGTCGTGGGAGCTGGTTTTGCCTCTGGCAGAGAAATTGTGGAATTCTTTGTTCAATATGGTACCCAAGGCTTGATAGGAATTTTGTTGGCGACCGCCTTATTTATATGGGCTGGCACCCGTGTTATGCTCATTTCCTATCAAATCCAGGCCAATTCTTACCAGGAAGTCAGTACGTACTTGTTTGGTCATCCATTCGGCACGGTCTTCAACAGCCTGCTTCTAACGGTGATGTTCGGCACTACCTCCGTCATGCTCGCCGCAACGGGTGCGATCTTCTGGGAATCGTTCCAATTGCCTTCTCAGGTGGGCATTTGGCTCAGCATGCTCATGATTTTCGTCGTCACACGAAAAGGACTTTTTGCCATCCATCGTGTCAACAGTATCTTCGTTCCGATGCTGATTGCATTTACCTTGCTCGTCTTTATGTACACAGAGCCCTGGAAAGACCCCATTCTCATCAGCGAGTCAACCCGGCCATTGGTGTGGCTTAGCTCTCCCTTCTATTATGTTGCCTTAAATGTCACCCTTACACAAGCGGTTCTTGTGCCAATCGGTCGTGAAAGCACCAGTGAAAAACCCTTGATTGCCGGAGGCATCATCGGGGGACTCGGGATCGGGCTGCTGCTCTTCCTGGCCTTTAGTTCCTTAGCTGCGAAAATGCCCGGTATCCAGCAGGCGGAAATGCCCATGATTGCGCTGCTCCAGGGGGTGGGACGCGGCATTCCCCTTTTATTTTCCTTACTCGTCTACGCGGAAATTTTCTCTACACTGGTAGCCAACGTATTCGGACTTGCCGAACAACTGCGCCTGGTTACACGGCTGCGTAGCGCGACGATTTTACTCGGCATTCTTGTACTGAGTTACTTGATCAGTTTTATCGGCTTCAGCTCGCTCTTGCGCTTCTTATATCCTCTCTTTGGCCAGCTCGTCGTCTTTTTCCTGGTCATGCTGCTCTATCGCCAGTGGCGCGGTCGTACCCAAACCTAAATAAAAAAACCTCTCCCATAAAGGAGAGGTTTTTCATCGAAACCTTAAGCAAATTCTGCAACCAGTTTCGCGAAGTCTTCATCAGACAAACGAATGTCTTGGTTTACCAAGCCTTCTTCTTTGAATCCATTTACAAGGGACTCATAAGATTTTTGCTCAGTGTTTTGGTAGATCAGACCAGTGATCAAACCTTTGTGTTGCATGGAAGTGGACATTGCTTTGATACGGTCATGAGGATCGTAGCCTTCGATTGTCTCTACTGGTACGATGTTCTCTTTGAACCAATCATAGGTGTTCACTTTGTTGTAAGTTACACAAGGGCTGAACACGTTGATCAGGGAGAAACCTTCGTGTTGGATACCTTTTTCGATCAGCTCAGTCAAGCCTTTCAGATCGCTGGAGAACGATTGAGCAACGAAGGTTGCACCAACGGACAGCGCCAGTTCAACTGGAGAGATGGAAGACTCGATAGAACCTGCTGGTGTAGACTTGGTAACGAAACCAGTCGCGGAACGCGGAGAGGTTTGTCCTTTTGTCAGACCATAGATTTGGTTATCCATTACGATGTAAGTGACGTTCATGTTGCGGCGGATAGCATGCACAGTATGACCCATACCGATTGCAAAACCGTCACCGTCTCCACCTGCTGCGATTACAGTCAGTTCACGGTTAGCCATTTTCACACCTTGTGCGATCGGCAGGGAACGTCCGTGAATACCGTGGAAACCATAGCAGTTGATGTAGCCGGAAATACGACCGGAACAACCGATACCAGAGATAACTGCCAGATCTTCAGGCTCCAAGCCTACATTCGCTGCAGCACGTTGAATCGCTGCTTGAATGGAGAAGTCACCACAGCCCGGGCACCAGTTTGGCTTTACATTATTTCGAAACTCTTTCATAGTCGCCATGTTTTACCAGCTCCTTCACTTCAGCATAAATTTCTTTTGGCAAGAACGGATTTCCGTCATATTTCAGCACGGATTCGATCTTCTCTGCGTTGCCTACGTGCTGCTTGAGAAGGTTTGTAACTTGTCCTTGGATGTTGTGTTCTACGACAACAACCTTTTTCGCTTTTGCAACAAGTGCTGCCATTTCCTCAGCTGGGAATGGGTGCAACAGGCGAATTTGGGCATGGTTAACCTTCACACCCTCTTGCTCCAGACGAGCTTTTGCTTCTTGAATCGTACCGATGGTGGAGTTGATACCCACAACCAGAACGTCAGCATCTGCATGAGGTGCGTCAACGGTTACAGCGTTTTTGAAGTTTTTCAGCACGCCGTTCAGTTTGCGCATGCGTTTTTCCATTTGAGCTTTACGGTTAGCTGCGTTCTCGGATGGACGACCTGTTTGGTCATGCTCAACACCGGTAACATGGTGCAGACCGTATTTTTGGCCAGGAATTACGCGAGGAGAAACGCCGTCTTCGGTTACTTCATAACGTTTGAACAGGTCGTTTTGCTCTTTCTCAGGCAATTCTTGTCCAGCCAACAGCTTACCACGGCGGATTTCCACTTGGCTGTAGTCGAAAGGTACAACGGTTTGTTTACCCAAAGACAGAGTCAAGTCAGTCACCACGATAACTGGCAGTTGATATTCTTCAGCAAGGTTGAAAGCTTCGACTGTATCATAGAAGCATTCTTCCACAGTGCTTGGAGCGATTACGACTTTCGGAATGTCACCATGAGTACCATAGATCATTGCGTTAACGTCGGATTGCTCGATTTTGGTCGGCATACCAGTAGAAGGACCACCACGTTGCGTGTCAACGATGACAACTGGAGTCTCAGTGATACCAGCCAGACCGATTGCTTCCATCATCAGGGACAGACCAGGACCAGCAGATGCAGTCAAGGAACGTGCACCAGCGAAGTTAGCACCGATTGCCATGGTGATCGCAGCGATCTCATCTTCTGTTTGGATAACAGTACCACCCAATTTAGGCAGCTTTTTAATGAGGTATTCCATTACTTCGGAAGCAGGAGTAATTGGGTAAGCAGGCATGAAACGGCATCCTGCTGCTACTGCTCCGAGAGCAATCGCATCGTTACCGATCAGGAACAGCTGTTTTTGTGGATCTGCTTTGTCCAATTGGAACTCAGGCAGTTGGCCACCCGTTAATTCGCTTACAAATTCGAAACCGCGGCGAATAGCGTCCATGTTCTTTTCAACCACTTTTTCGCCTTTGCGGAGGAACATATCTTCAACAATGACGCGGTAGCTTTCCACTGGGATGCCCAGGATTGCACTGGAAGCACCGATCGACACCATGTTTTTCATCAGGGAAGTTCCCAGTTCATCTGCAATTTCAGTAAGTGGTACGGTCA
The DNA here is from genome assembly GCF_016811915.1 of Brevibacillus choshinensis. Lineage (NCBI taxonomy): Bacteria > Bacillati > Bacillota > Bacilli > Caryophanales > Paenibacillaceae > Brevibacillus > Brevibacillus choshinensis. Next base: position 3,470,289 of record NZ_CP069127.1, read on the forward strand.
AGAAGCGAACTTCCTTCAAACCGTCTGGCAATTTTGGATTGAATTTAGCATCCGCGATGATGATGCCGCCTTCGCGCAGCTCGTGCGCATTGAAATCGATCGTCTCCTGGTCGAAAGCTACTAGGATGTCCAGATCGTCAGAAATCGCGCGCATTGGCGTAGTGCTCACGCGGATTTTGTTGTTGGTATGTCCACCCTTAATACGGGAAGAGAAGTGACGATAGCTATACAGATGGTAGCCCATCCGGTTCATCGCCATCGAGAAGATCTCACCAGTACTCTCGATGCCCTCCCCTTGCTGTCCTCCAACTTTCCAAGAAAGTTGACTAATCATTCAGATTCCACCCTTTCAGTGACTGTGAGAAAAGCTGCCCATCTTACATAAGATGTGACAATTTTGTGCATAGACAGTACCAATTGTAGTCCTGTCCATCTAAAATTGCAAGTGCTTTTACTCAACTTACTTTTGACCTGAATTTTAATGTTGAACTTGGTTCATTAATATATCTACAGGTATTATTGTAGCACGTTTCCGAAAACACGCAACCAATTTCCTTGCACAAATTTGAATACTTCTTCCTCTTTATAACGTTTTAGCAAGGCTTCTAATAAAAGGGAGTAATCTCCCGCACAGGTGAGGTCTCCGTAGGTTTGGGAAATGCCATCAAAATCGGATCCGAAGGCGACATGGTCGACTCCACCTAATCCACATACATGATCCAGATGCCTCAGCAAATCGTCAATCCAAACCGTACGCTTCTCATTCACTGTAAAGAAGTCTACAAACGTGAGGCCCATTACGCTATCTTTCGCTATCAACGCTTTGATTTGTTCATTTGTCAGATTGCGAGGATGGTCACATAGCTGACGTGCATTGGAATGGGAAGCGATCACTGGCGCCTGTGAAAGCTCCATAATGTCCCAAAAGCCCGGATCGGACAGATGGGATACGTCGATGATCATACCTAATCGGTTCATCTCAGCGACAACTTGTCTCCCAAATCCGGTCACTCCTCCTGGATTGGGCTCGCCGCTGCCATCCGCGACTGCGTTGCCATGATTCCATGTCAGGGTCATTCCTCGAATACCTAACCGATACCATGTACGCAGCTGCACGAGGCTCTCCTCCAGCGCATGTGCTCCTTCTACAAACAGAATAGCCCCTTTCCGCCCCTTTAATACGCTATCCTCCAAATCCGCCTTGGTGTAGATAGGGCGGAACTGATCGCTCGCTACCCGCTCATAAAATACATCGATCATCTCGAGCACCGTATGAAAACGACGGCCAAACGGCACTGACGTCGGAACGAAGCAAGCGAGTACCTGTATATCTACATTCCCTTTTATCAGATCAGGGAAACCTACGTGGATCCGTTTATCGCCTTTGTAAAAATCAATCTCTGGATGCTGCCATAGCTTTCCCAATACGTCGCAATGTGCGTCAAATACCTTCATGACCAACTCTCCTTCTTCTTTTGCGCAGACAAACGAAAAAACCTGTTCATTCGTTGAACAAACAGGCCAGCCAAACGGTGTTCACTTGTACTATCTGGGTTCTACGATTAGTTTGATTGCAGTTCGTTCTTCTCCATCAATCACGATGTCGGTAAAGGCTGGAATACAAATGAGGTCAACTCCACTCGGCGCTACGAACCCTCGTGCGATTGCTACTGCCTTCACTGCTTGGTTAAGCGCCCCAGCGCCAATAGCTTGGATCTCAGCCGCCCCGCGTTCGCGAAGCACGCCGGCAAGGGCACCAGCAACGGAATTGGGGTTAGACTTTGCTGAAACTTTTAATACTTCCATCCTTTTGAACCTCCCGTCTGATAGGAATCCTGTCATCATTAGAATGATATTCGCATAACCCCTAAAAATTCCTGCTAACTGTCATGAAAGATTCAAAAAATTCTAATCTTATTCATATTATTCCATAAACGGGTGGTCGGCGTCAATTCGGATTCGCTCCAATTTTTTCGCGTTCCCATTCGCTTTGTCGAGAGTAATCAAAACGGCGTTTAGTTGAGCGGGATCTGGCGCTACTTCAAACCGCACCGGAAGCTGCGTCAAAAACTTTTTGATAACCGCTTCCCTCTCCATTCCCAAGATCCCGTTGCTCGGACCGCACATGCCGACATCGCACAAAAATCCGGTTCCCTGCGGAAGGACTCGTTCATCCGCTGTTTGCACATGTGTATGGGTTCCTACTACCGCACTCACTCTTCCATCCAAGTACCAAGCCATCGCTTGCTTCTCGGAAGTGACCTCAGCGTGGAAGTCGACAAAAATGTATTTCGTACGCTTCCTCGCTTGCTCCACCAATTTGTCAGCCATCTTGAACGGACAATCCAATGGTGGCAAAAAGGTGCGCCCCTGCAGATTGATGACCGCCAGCTCACCCTCGGATTGCTTGATGTACGTGATTCCTTTTCCTGGTGCCCCCTCAGGAAAATTCGCGGGACGGATCATGCGCGGCTCATCATCGATAAAATCAAAGATTTCTTTCTGGTCCCATGTATGATTGCCCAGTGTGATGGCATGCACACCAAGCTCAAACAGCTCTTTCGTGATCTTTTCCGTAATTCCTCTGCCGTGAGCGGCATTTTCCCCGTTTGCGACGATAAATGTGGGCTGGTATTTTCTTTTTAAGAGCGGTAGGTACGTTTTAACCATTTCCCTTCCAGGGGAGCCCATGATATCTCCAAGAAACAACAACTTCATTCCCTATCACCTCAACTGCTAGTATACACAACGGAGGAAAGATAAAAAAACCTTTCCCGAAACCTGTCCAAGATTAGAAAAAAAGTAAAGTGGCATTTCGCCACTTTACTTTGCATACTCAACCGCCCGCGTTTCACGGATAACCGTGACTTTGATATGACCAGGATAGTCGAGTTCATTTTCGATTCGTTTCGTGATATCACGAGCCAAGCGTGTCGCTTCTGCATCGTCAATCTTCTCAGGCTGAACCATTACGCGGATTTCGCGTCCAGCTTGAATCGCATAAGACTTCTCTACTCCATCGAACGACTCAGAGATCTCTTCCAGCTTCTCTAAACGTCTGATATAGGTTTCCAATGTCTCACGGCGTGCGCCTGGACGAGCAGCAGACAATGCATCCGCAGCTCCTACCAGCATAGCGATAACGGAGGTTGGCTCTGTATCACCATGGTGCGATGCGATACTGTTGATAACCACTTGATGCTCATTGTACTTCTTGGCCAACTCCACACCGATTTCCACGTGGGAGCCTTCGACTTCGTGGTCGATCGCTTTTCCGATATCGTGAAGAAGACCAGCGCGTTTCGCGAGTTTGACATCTTCTTTCAATTCGGCTGCCATCAATCCTGCGAGGTGCGCTACTTCCATCGAGTGCTTCAGTACGTTTTGACCGTAGCTTGTACGATAACGCAAACGACCAAGGATCTTGATCAGGTCCGGATGCAATCCGTGTACACCGGTTTCAAACGTCGCTTGTTCCCCATACTCACGGATTCGCTCGTCCACTTCACGGCGCGCCTTCTCCACCATTTCCTCAATGCGGGCTGGGTGAATGCGTCCATCAGCGACCAGCTTGTCCAAAGCAGTCTTAGCAATTTCCCGACGAATCGGGTCAAAACCAGACAGGATCACAGCTTCAGGGGTATCGTCGATAATAAGATCAATACCCGTCAACGTTTCCAGTGCGCGAATGTTACGTCCTTCACGACCGATGATCCGTCCCTTCATCTCATCGTTTGGCAGGGTAACGACGGAAACAGTCGTCTCCGCTACATGATCTGCCGCACAACGCTGAATGGAAGTCGTAATGATTTCACGAGCTCGTTTGTCCGCTTCTTCTTTGGCTTGTGTCTCAATCTCTTTGATCATCACAGCCATTTCATGGCGAACCGTATTTTCAACGTCTGTCAGAATGATATTTTTCGCCTCATCCTGTGTCAGTCCAGAAATACGCTCCAACTCAGAAACTTGTTCTTTATATAAGTGCTCTACCTTGCTTTGCAATTCTGCGATGGCTCTGTCGCGATCAGACAATTCTTCTTCTTTACGCTCCAGCTGTTCCATCTTGCGGTCCAACGATTCTTCTTTTTGCAGGATTCGACGTTCCTGACGTTGTATCTCGTTGCGCCGCTCGCGCAGTTCGGTTTCCGCCTCTGAACGAAGCTTGAAAACTTCATCCTTGGCTTCGAGTACCTTTTCTTTTTTAACGGCTTCGGCGTCCCGTTTCGCTTCTTCTACGATCTGTCTAGCAGCTTCTTCCGCGCTAGAGATCTTCGCTTCCGCAATGGATTTGCGTGTGAAGTAGCCGGCACCCGCACCGATGAGCAGAGCGATGAGCACAATGACTACAGTTAGAATAGGATCCATAGGTTCTTCATTTCACCTCCTTATGGTAAGACATCTCCCCGCTTTCCAAGCATTCGTTTTTCATGGAGTGCCGCTGTCGTTTTGATCAACCATCGGACATTCGACTAAAAAACAAGACCGATTCGACTCGGTCCGCTGAATCCGCACTCGTCGCACGGGTCTTCAGTTGTTCCACAGGCAACGAGTAAGAAAACCAGCAAAAAGTTATGATACACCAAGTAAATACAAATCTATTTTATTATTTGTGAACAAGAATTGTCAAGATCATGCAAATTGGGTCAAGCCTGCCCTTCGTTTCTTTGACGCAATTCGCCCCGCACCTGTTGAATGACGGCATGAGAGAAACCCTTTCGCATCAGCATCGACAGCAGCTTTCTCTCTTCGTCGGGATTCGGTGGACCCTCGAGCCTTCTCGCTTTTTTCTCTATCAAAGCTCGTGCTGCTAAGAGTTCATCCTCCCTAGAAACACCCCTCACCGCATCTTCTACGATGCTCCTGTCGATCCCTCGTTGCTGAAGCTCCATACGCAGCATATAGGGGCTACGAGGCTTGAGCCGCAGCCGCTCATCCACCCACTGGCGAGCGAATGCTTCATCATCGATGTAGCCTTGCTCGAGGCATCGATTGCATACTTCTTCCGCCACCGATGGGAGAAAGCCTTTTTCCAGCAGGTATGCGTGCAGCTGGCTTTTCGTCCGTGGACGTATGCCCAAGTAGCGCAAGGCATTCAGATACGCCCGATGCTTTTCTTCAGCTACCAGTACCTCATGATAGAACGGCTCGTCTACTTCCGTCCCTTTAAAGAGATTGTATTTGACCAGGATGTCCTCATGTACGGAAAAAGCATAATCCCCATCGAGATCGATGTGATACCGCTGCTTCTGTTTGTTGTCCCGATGAACGGCAGTGATCATTCCGCTCTTCATCGCGTTCCCCCTTCCCCAAGCTAACAAAGCAGCCTGTCGCATTGACAGGCTGCTGTTTTACACTTCCGTTTACTCTAAATCAAAAGTCGGTTCTTCGTCCTGCTCAGGATCGATGACTGCTTCTGCTTCCGGAATAGAGCCAGGATTGAGACTGAAATACTCGCGGACCTTTGTTTCAATTTGGGCAGCAACGTGCGGGTTCTCTTTCAGGTAAATTTTTGAATTTTCACGACCCTGTCCGAGGCGCTCTTCATTGAAGGAGTACCATGCTCCGCTCTTCAGTACCACATCAATCTCAGAACCAATGTCGAGGATGCTACCTTCCCTGGAGATCCCTTCACCGTACATGATGTCAACTTCCGCAACCTTGAACGGTGGAGCCACTTTATTTTTCACGACTTTGATCTTGGTCTTGCTTCCCAAGATGTCATTGCCCACTTTGATGGACTCAGCTTTACGAACATCCAAGCGAACGCTCGCGTAGAACTTGAGGGCGCGTCCACCTGGAGTGGTTTCCGGGTTACCGAACATGACCCCTACTTTTTCACGAAGCTGGTTGATGAAGATCGCAATCGTCTTGGACTTGTTGATCGCACCAGACAGCTTGCGCAGAGCCTGGGACATCAGACGAGCCTGCAGACCAACGTGAGAATCACCCATCTCACCCTCGATCTCCGCTTTCGGCACCAGTGCTGCTACCGAGTCAACTACGATAATATCTACAGCGCCCGAGCGAACCAGCGCTTCGGCGATTTCGAGAGCTTGCTCACCTGTATCAGGCTGGGACAACAGCAGCTCATCGATATTCACACCCAGCTTGGCAGCGTACACAGGGTCCAGTGCGTGCTCCGCATCGATAAAGGCAGCTTGTCCGCCTTGTTTTTGTACTTCCGCGATCGCATGAAGTGCAACTGTGGTTTTACCAGAAGACTCAGGACCGTAGATCTCAACAATCCGTCCGCGTGGGAATCCACCAACTCCGAGAGCGATATCAAGAGCAAGCGCTCCACTGGATACGGTAGAAATTTGAACGTTGGCTACTTCCCCCAACTTCATGATGGAACCTTTTCCGAACTGTTTTTCTATTTGACGCAAAGCACTTTCCAAAGCTGCGCGACGATCTGACAAATGGTACACACCCTTTCAACATTCGCTTCTGTTTTGCTTGTTTTAATCATACATCGAGATAGAACCGTTTGCCAAGTGTTTTTTGCGAACAAATATTCGCATCACAAAAAGACAGCCATCCGCCTGAGTTTCCGGCGAAATGACTGTCTTTTCCCTGCACGAAACGAAGCTTAGGAACGCTTGGCTCCACGTGGCTTCGCTGGCTCCAAATTAATGCGTTTGCCGTTGATACGTGTCTGACGCAGAGACTCGTATACGAATGCCGCCACTTCTTCCGGCACTTCCACAAACGTGAAGTTCTCAAAAATGTCGATGCGGCCAACTGCTTTGCCCGGGATGCCTACGGATTCGGAAATCTCGCGCACGAGATCTTGCGGCTTCATGTTGGCATTTCGTCCCACGTTCAAGAAGAAACGAACCATGCCTTTGGCAGCACCTGTTTCTCCAAAGTTGTAAGCTTCTACCTCTTGGGTTTGGCCCGCTTCGCTGTGGAATGCGAGATGAAGCGCTGCAGCAGCTACTTTTTCTGCAGGATATTGGCCTACCAGAGTTTCCGCCACTTTTTGATACATATCTGCGATCGCATCGCTCTCCAAGAGGCTGGTCAATTGCTCACGCAGCTGCTCTTGCTTGCGCTCTGCCACTTCCTCGAGAGAAGGAACGTTGCGGGACAGCACTTGCGCTTTGGTTTGCTTTTGGATGAACATCATTTGTCTTACCTCGCGCGGAGTCACCAGGGTCATTGCGATCCCTTTGCGGCCTGCACGGCCAGTACGACCAATGCGGTGAACGTAGCTTTCCGAGTCTTGCGGAATGTCGTAGTTGATGACGTGCGATACGTTGCCGACGTCGATACCGCGAGCAGCCACGTCCGTCGCAATGAGGAACTCGATCGAGCCTTCACGGAACGCATTCATGACTTTGTCACGCTGTGCCTGGGACAAGTCCCCATGCAAACCATCCGCCAAGTAGCCGCGGGATTGAAGAACCTCAGTGAGTTCGTCCACACCACGCTTGGTGCGGCAGAAGATGATGCCCAGCTCCACATCTTCACTGTCCAGTATGCGGCAGAGGCTTTCTACTTTATTGCGGTCAAATACTTTGTAATACACCTGTTCGATCAATGGAGCCGTTACTTCTTCTCGGCTAACCGCGATGGTTTGCGGCTGCTTCATATAGCGAGTCGCCAAGCGCTTGATTTCTGGAGGCATCGTTGCGGAGAACAGCAATGTCTGACGCTCTTCCGGCATTTGCGTAATGATCGTCTCGATGTCCTCGATGAAACCCATGTCCAGCATTTCGTCCGCTTCGTCCAGGACCAGGGTATGTACATGATCCAATTTCAAGGTCTTGCGGCGAAGATGGTCCATCACACGTCCCGGTGTCCCAACCACTATTTGTACGCCTTGACGCAGCGCACGAATTTGATGGCCGATGGATTGACCCCCATAGATAGGCAGAGTGCGCACTTTATTGTACTTGGAGATGCGCAAAAGCTCTCCCGCCACTTGAATCGCGAGTTCGCGAGTCGGCGTCAGCACGATTGCCTGCACGCGGTTAGCGGAGCTTACCTTTTCCACCAGCGGAATCCCAAAGGCTGCCGTCTTACCGGTACCGGTCTGAGCTTGACCAATCAGGTCACCGCCATCCAGCACCTTTGGAATGCAAGCTGCCTGGATCGGCGATGGCTCTTCAAACCCCATGTCATGGATGGCTTGAAGAATAGATTTATGTAAAGGAAAATCAGAAAAAATCGTCATGAATACGTCACCTTTCTTTTTGCATTTGCAGCGCGTAAAACAGCGCGAATTTGGCGGCGCGGCCAACGATTGCCTGCCGTCTTCCCGCAAGTCGCAGCTCTTTCACCACCGTCGGCAGACCTTCCGCCGCGATACCGACATAGACCAACCCGACAGGCTTGCCCTCGGAAGGGTCGGGTCCTGCCACACCCGTGACTGAGATTCCGTATGTCGTTCCCAGTTTTGCTCTTACATTTTCAGCCAGCAGCTGGGCTGTTTTTTCACTGACAGCGCCATCTGTTTCCAGTACTTCTGCGGGGACTCCCAGCACTTGATTCTTGACTTCGTTTGTGTAGCAGACTACACCGCCATGAAAAGCGGAGGAGCTACCCGGAACAGACGTAATCAAGGAGGCTACCGTACCACCTGTGCAGCTTTCCGCACAAGCGATCGTCTCATTCCTTTTGATCAGTTCTGTGACGAGCACCTCATGCAGCGAGGAATCTTCGCCCGTGCCGTAAATATACTGGCCGACCCGGTCGCGAATCTCTTTTTCCACAGGCAGTATCAACGCTTCGCCTTCGACCGCAGACGCTGCTCTCGCGGTTACACGCAGCGTGACTTCGAATTCCTTGGCGTATGGGGCAATCGTTGGATTATCCTGCATTTCGATCAAATCGATCAGTTTTTCCTCCAATGCCGACTCCCCTATTCCGTAAAAACGGAACACCCGGGAATGAAACACCTGCCGCTCTGGCAGCAGATTCACCAGATAAGGCATCACGTAACGTTCTACCATGGGATACAGCTCGCTCGGCGGGCCAGGCAAGAGTACGAACGTAGTACTGTCATGACGGACCGCCATCCCAGGCGCCATCCCGAAGTCGTTGGAAAACACATGGCTCCCTTCCAAAACAAGGGCCTGCTTTCGGTTGTTCTCCGTCATGACAATGCCACGTTGTAAAAAGAAGTCTTCAATACGCTGCATGGCCGGTGAATCCGTTACCAAACCAACGCCGACGTGTTCGGCTACCGTTTCCTTGGTCAGATCATCCTGGGTAGGACCCAATCCACCGGAAAAGATGACCAGATCGGACCGCTGCGCAGCCAACCGAATCACTTGCAACAGCCGCTCCGTATTATCGCCCACAACCGTGTGGAAATACACCCCTACACCGATCTCAGCAAGTTTTTGCGATAGAAACTGCGCATTTGTATTCGCAATTTGACCCAACAAAAGCTCGGTCCCCACCGCGATAATCTCCGCTCTCATTTTCCTCACCCGTTCTCGTCGAGAGTAAGCAATCAGAAGGTAAGCCTCTAAACTAACAGTCTATCACTGACAACCGCATTGGAGAAGAGCCTTGTGAAAAAAGAGACCAATACCCGCATTACGAGTATTGGATAACGTTGCGATTCTTCGCAAAGTAGTCGTACCCGGAGTAAATCGTGATGATGACCATTGCCCATGTAGCGACCTCGTCAAATGGAATGCCGAGAAACTCAAACGGAAAGTTGCGAATCATAACCACGGTAATGGCAACGATTTGCACCCATGTCTTCAGTTTACCCAGAGCGCTGGCAGCAATAACCTGCCCTTCGGCCGCTGCAATCAACCGCAAACCCGTCACTGCAAATTCCCTACTGATAATGACAATGGCAATCCACGCTTCCAGCCGTTGCATTTCTACCAACGAAATCAATGCCGCCGAAATGAGGAGCTTATCGGCGAGAGGATCCAAAAACTTGCCGAAATTCGTTACGATCTTCCGTTTACGGGCAATATATCCATCGAGTCCGTCCGTACTGGCTGCAAGGATAAAGACCAAAGCCGCAATCAGCTCGTTAAACGTCATCGTCAGGCTACCAATCGTAAAAGTCCCGATGTTGTAACGCACCAGCAGAAAAAACATAACGACCGGTACCAGGAAAATCCTGGCGAGGGTGATGCGGTTGGCGAGATTCACCTAGACTACCTCCCCAGCTAAATCGTATTCAAAGGAGTGCGTAATCTTAACCTTCGCGATTGAGCCAAGTTCCCCCTTAAAGCCGGAGACAAAAACTTCACCGTCAATTTCCGGAGCATCGTACTGAGTACGGCCCACGTAAATATCATTGCGACCTTCGTACCGTTCAATCAGCACTTCGAGCACCTGTCCCACGAAGCGACTGTTGCGGTCGCCTGCCACTTCGCGCTGAATTTCCATCAGAAGGTTCGCGCGCTTTTCTTTCGTCTCTTCATCCACATGGTCTGGAAGTCTGGATGCTGGAGTGTCGTCTTCGTTGGAATACGTAAATACTCCAAGACGATCAAAGCGAATGTCTTTTACAAACTCGCTCAGACGTGCAAAGTCTTCCTCCGTCTCACCGGGAAAACCGACAATCAGCGACGTGCGCAAAGCAACGTCCGGTACTTGTGCGCGAATTTTCGCTACCAATGCACGGATATCCGTCTGACGTCCAGGACGGCGCATCCGCTTCAGAATGTGATCCTCCGAATGCTGCAGTGGCATATCCACGTATTTGCATACTTTTGGATTGGTTGCGAACGTCTGAATCAACTCGTCCGTAAAGAATCCTGGATACGCGTAATGAAGACGGATCCACTGGATTCCGTCCACCTCAGACAAGCGGTTCAACAGTTCTGGAAGCATGTGTTTTCCATCGTAAATGTCCGTACCGTAGTTGGTGGAATCTTGCGCGATTAAGCTGACTTCAACAATCCCCTGTGCGGCAAGATGGCGCGCCTCTTCCAAAATGGATTCGATCGTGCGGCTGCGAAATCCTCCACGCATCAAAGGGATACTGCAAAAGGTACATGCATTGTCACAGCCCTCTGCAATCTTAATGTATGCAGAGTAGGTACCTTCCTTCACTTTTCGCTTTACTACATCTTCATACGTAAAAATCGGGTTGCCCACAAAAACCGGGCGCTTGCCTGCAAGAGATTCTTCGATGATCCCTGTAATGGACATAAAATCGCCTGTTCCGACAATGCCGTCCACTTCAGGAATCTCGTTCAAGATATCCTCTTTGTAACGCTGGGTTAGACAGCCTGCCACTACAAGCGATTTGAGCTTGCCCGTTTCCTTCAATTCAGCCATGTCCAAAATCTTGTTAACCGACTCTTCTTTAGCTGCATCAATGAAACCACAGGTGTTGACGACGACCACGGTTGCATCCTCAGGATTATCAACCAGCTCATAGCCTTTTTCATCTATCAGATGGGCCATCATGTCGGAATCAACGAGATTCTTCTCACAGCCCAGTGTTACAATCGCAACTTTTTCTCGCGTGCCTACTTTCTCTGTCATCATTTTTCCTCCAATTGGTCACACCAGCCCATATTACACCTAACCAGTATAATATAAGCGTAAAGGAAGTGTCAAAAGAGACAAAAGTATGAAAGGCAAGCATTCGCTTGCCTACTGAGTTACTGTCTCTTTCATTTTAAGTGTAATGTTCGAAGGCATGGACTTCATTTTAGAAGTATCCACCAGCACTCCGTTCACTGTCAACTCTACCGTCATAGGTTTGCCTAATCGCACATAAGCCGATTTACCCAGCTCGATTGTCTTTTCCTCGCCCTTTTTTAGCTCGCCTTCTTCAACATATTTTTTGCCTTTTCCTTCCGAAATGCCAAACCAGCTACGGTCATCCTTTATCTTCAGCTTGACCGTCATTTTTTCTTCTCCCGCTACAGCATAGTTATACATGGAACCTTGCTGGGACTCGAAGGTAATCGTCGTCTTTGGGGTTTCAGTGACCGGGTCCGTAGTGACTGTCCCGGGATCGGGAGTCGTCGGAGTGACCGTGGTCGGGGGGTTTGGTTGCTGGGCAATCGGCGAAGTGGCAGCTCCACCACCATTCCCAGGGGAGACCATTTCAGCACCTGGGGTTACGGATCCACTCGGTACAGGCGGCTGTGTCATCGTTCCACCATTGCTATTGACAACAGCTATGTAGATGACGCCAATGATCAAGGCAATAAACAGGACGAGCAAGGTCTTGGTTACCCATCGACCTGCCTGCAATGGACTGTTGGTCGACGCCACTCGGCGACGGCGCAACCTTTCCACTTGTTCTGTTGGAGGCTGGGCCGGCAAATCGGACTGGAAGTGATTCATGATGTGATTCGGGTCGAGACCAACGGCTTCCGCATAGCTTTTGATGAACGCACGCGCGTAAAAGTGGCCGGGGAGTACATGAAAATGGCCCCTTTCAATGGCTTCCAAATAACGTTTCTGTATCTTCGTGATACGTTGAACGTCATCGAGCGTGATTCCCTTTTCCTCGCGGGCCCTTTGTAGTACTTGACCAAGCTCAGACACAGCTGCCCCTCCTTAATTCATTTCAAAATTATCAAAGCCGCGATTATTGATCAATTCGTAGGTAATTTCCTCTTCCGGATGGTGACGCAGTTCAATTATGTAATGAAAATCAGATAGCTCGTACTCTGACTCCCTTACAAAGATATCCGGATGCTCAATAATCTTGGCGGCAGGGAAATTCATGATTTCCCGAAGCAAAGTGTAATGCTTTTCCGTAGAACGCAGCGTGGACACAATGCCATCTATCAAATATACATGATCAGTAGACAATTCATCAATGGCTAGTGAGCTACGAACCGTTTGACGCAGAAGTGTCGAGGAAATAAACGTCCATCGCTTATTGGCGGAGACGCTGGCTGCGATCATCGATTCTGTTTTTCCCACGCGAGGCATTCCTCGAATCCCGATCAATTGATGGCCTTCTTTTTTCAAGATTTCAGCCATGAAGTCGACCAAGAGGCCCAGTTCATCCCGAACGAAGCGAAACGTTTTCTTGTCTTCGCTGTCACGCTCGATATAGCGGCCATGGCGAACAGCCAGTCGATCGAGCATGGTTGGTGGACGCAACCTCGTTATGGTTATGTTGTCCATTTTTTGGACAACGTTGCGCAATACCTCAATTTTTTCATCGTCGTCCGTTAAAAGTAACATGCCTCTTCGCATGGTATCGACACCGTTAATCGTCACGATGTTAATGTTCAACATACCCAGAATAGAAGCGACGTCCCCAAGGAGCCCGGGACGGTTACGGGCGATTTCGTACTCCATATACCATTCTTTTTTTGCTTCCATATGCATTCCTCTCCGACATACAGATTCTCTTCTTATGTAGTATATCACGTTCCCATCAATCGACAATCCGGGAAAAGAAAAATCCCCAAAATAGGGGATTTAAGGGCTAATTGCCACGACCGACGTTCTCAGGGTTTTGAACAAGTTTCACCATCAGCGAAGCCAGTGCTTGCTGCTGCTGTTGATCTCCTGCATCCCACAGCTGCTTTAGCAGGCGCTCTTGATCATTTTTCGGATCCACTTGCTCTGAGAGGTAACCACCGATTTGGTAAGCTACATTTTGCAGCGTTTCGCTCTCCATACCCGCTTGTGTCGCTTGCGCTACTCGTTCACCGAGAAACTCTTTCCAGTCGCGAAAATTGTCAAGAACTGACATATGGAAATTCCCTCCTTAAATACGTTGCGGACAAGATTGCTGCCCACACAGAGGTAGAATTCCACCAAATCTCGGGATTTATGCAGATGAGCAAGCGAATCCTCAGGTGTACCAGCCGCCATTTGGACTGATGATTTGGCCTGTGACGTAGCTTGCCTCCCGCGAGAGCAAAAAGCATACGACAGCGGCAACTTCGCTAGGCAAGCCCAGCCGGTTTGCCGGGATCTCTTCGGCAATCATCTCTAATTCATCGGGGGAAAAGCGTTCCATCATGCCCCCTCGAATGGCACCTGGTGCAACCGCATTTACCGTAATCCCGTTAGGGGCGAGCTCCTTTGCCAGCGCTTTGGTAAACGTATTGACAGCACCTTTGGTAAGCGAGTAGAGCACCTCACAAGATCCTCCTGTCATTCCCCAGATCGAAGAAATGTTGACGATGCGTCCATAACGTTCGCGCAGCATGGCAGAAAGCCCCGCTTGACTGACGAGAAAAGCGGAGCGAACATTTGCAGCCACGAGTTCGTCAAACTGGCTAAGCGTCACATCGGAAAAGAGGCCAATATGGTCCGCAGAAGCATTGTTGACGATCAGCAACGGGGGAACTGGCAATTGCTCAAACATCATGCTGATTTGCAATGGATCACGCAAATCGGCTTGGAGCTTGACTGCCGGTACTCCGAGCTGCTGACACAGCGCCAGGAGTCCATTCAGTTTTTGTTCGGATTGATGGTAATGCAGGTAAAGCGGAACTCCTGCGTGAGCCAGGCCACTGGCGATCGCTTGCCCAAGCTCACCGGAAGCACCTGTTACCAACGCCCAGGGCGTCTGTTGATTCATCCTCTTTCACTACTCCTGTGGCGAAGCGGAACGAACAATCGAAACAGCCATTTGTTCGATGACAAAATGCTCATTCAGACGTTTTTCCACATCCTCGCGCGTGATCGACTCCAACGTCGGCACCACAGAAAAGAGATCGTTGTCGTTAAATTTGAAGCTGGTGAATTGATTCGCAATGAACTCTACGGAGTTGAGCGAACGCAGGAAGTTGCCGATTTTCTTCCGTTTGGCACGTTCAAAATCATCCTGATCAATTCCTTTTTGCTTCAACTGTTCGATCTCCGTTTGAATGGTCTGCACCAAGCGCTCCGGATCGGGCGTATCTCCCCCCAAAATGGTGTACGCGTAATCCTTCTCGCTGCTGTAGTCAAAATCAAAGCTTTCCGTGATCAGCTCGCTATCGTACAGTCGTTCGTAGATCGCGGAGCTGGTGCCGAACGCGATGTCCAATAACAGTTTAGTGGTGAGTTCCCTTTTTAACAAGGCTTCTTTCGTAAGGCCGAGCTCCCGTTCCTTGATCCCTATCATGCATTTTGGCAAGCCAACGGTCAGATTCGCTTCGATTTTTGCTTGCGCAGGTTCGGGCTGCTCCGTCGGAAACAACCGGGTGATTTGCGGAGTAGGTGGAAACTCTTTTCCAGACTGGTTTTGGCGGATCAATTGCATGATGGACTCTGGGTCAAATGAGCCGACGACCAGAAGCACCATATTTGCAGGATGATAAAAAGTCTCATAGCATTGATACAGGTATTCTTTGGTGATGTGAGAGATCGTTTCAATCGTGCCGGCGATCTCAATGTTGATCGGATAATCTTTGTACATGGCCTTCAGAAGGTTCATGTAGACCTTCCAGTCCGGATTGTCATCGTACATCGTGATTTCCTGGCCAATGATCCCTTTTTCCTTTTCCACACTGGCATCCGTAAAGTACGGATCCTGTACGTAATCCAGCAGCAAATTCAGGTTGTCATCCAATTTATCTGTGCAAGAGAACAGATAAGCGGTCCGGTTAAAGCTCGTAAACGCATTGCAGGATGCTCCATTTTTACTAAACTCGTGCATGACATCCCGATCTTTTTTCTCAAACATCTTGTGCTCGAGAAAGTGAGCGATCCCGTCTGGAACATTGATCTCCTCTCCAGCACGGGTGCGGAAGTGACTGTCAATGGAACCGTACTTCGTCGTGAAGACCGCATACGTTTTGCTAAAGCCCTGCTTCGGTACCAAATATACCTGCAGGCCATTCGGTAACGTCTCGTTGTATACCGTTTCGTTGACTTGCTCAAATCTGGTCGTCTGCATCGTCACGCCTCTCCCTTCTTGTCGCGGAGCAGATAAATCGTATCGATCTCCACTTTGGCAGCCACATTTTTGATATCTTCAATCGTCGCCGTCTCAATTCCTCGCAACAATTCATCCAGCTGCCGTTTGCGTCCACTGACCAATCCGTTGTAGGTAAACTCGATCATGCCCCGTGCACTGTCCAGCAGTTCTCGGAATTGATTGGAGAGCGTTGCCTTCGTCTGGCTCATTTCTTCCTCGGAAATGTTTCCCTGACTCATGGATTCCATCTGCTGCTTAATGATTTCAACAGCTCTCTGGTACTTGTTGACCTCGATGCCCGACATGATCATCATGATCCCTTTGTGGCTTTCCAAACGGGATACCGCATAATAGGCCAAGCTTTCCTTTTCGCGTACATTGACGAACAGCTTCGAGTGAGGGAATCCGCCCAGGACGCCGTTGTACATGAGTAAAGCAGGGTAATCGTCATCCTTGTAGGTGATATTTGTTCGGCAGCCAATATTGAGTTTGGCCTGATTGACATCCAAACGATCGATGACTTCCCGCTCGTTCGCGATTTGCTTGGATGCATTGCTGATATCCAGCGATTGCACATCAGAACGTTCCAGTGAAACATGCTTCGAAATGGCCTGCTCGACAACCTGCGGCTTCACATCGCCGACCACGAACATATTGATTGGATTGCTTGCCGTAATTTCTTTGAAATATCGATACAGCTCTTGGCCAGTAATGGCAGGCAGATCTTTCACATTCCCCTGAACAAGCAACGAAAAGGGCTCACCTTTGCACATTTCTTCTGTGACCCGTTGGTTGGCATATTTCATCTTGTCATCAATCAGGCTTTCCACACGCTTGCGCAGCGTTTCTTTTTCCTGCGCGACGTATTTCTCCAGAAAAGATCCGTTTTCCACATGCGGCCTGACGAGCATATCACCGACAAACTGAATGGCCTGCTCGAGCAGCGAATCCTCCTGTGACAAGTACTTTTCGTTCGGCACTTCCATATAGATCTGGAGAATTTGCCTCTCGCCTTTTTTGGTAACGTCTACATCAAAGATCGCCCCATATAGAAAATCGAGGTGAGCACGCAGCAGCTTCGTCTCGGGAAAACGTGCGCTTGCCCTCTTCATCACCATAGCGAGTAAGGCTGTCTTGGTCACGGTCTCCTCGGAAAGAGCTTGCTCAATCATTGTCACGATCGTTGTGGTTTTAAATTTGCCTGTTGGCAAGATATGTACGTTCATCCCATTGATCTGGGTACTTTGAAACGCGATTTCCGTTATGTTCGCACTCATCGCTCAATCTCCCTTCTCTTCAGCGTACTCTCCTCTATTGTAACCAATTGACAGGCCATCAAGCATGTGAAACTTCTCACCGAACTGCATTTTCCCAGAAAAAGAAAAAAAGGAGCAGAATCGCCCCTTCTTTCCTACAAATCGCTATAATCCCATTCCGTTCGCTCATCTGGTATGGCATCTTCCTGTACGAATCGACCGCAATCATCCGATAAGCAAAGCATGCCATCCAGCTGCTCGTCATGGAAAGGGAGTCCATGATTCCCACCGCAATAGGGACAAACCCACATACAGATTCCTCCTCTAGAAAAGGGATTTACCTGTTTAGTTTGCCCCATTAAGAGAACGGACTTTCCACCTTGTTCTGCTCCCAATAGCGCAAATAGAAATACGGATCAATCGCTAGCCCATCGCTGTTTTTGTAGAGTCCGAAGTGGAGATGGGGTTCAAACATGCCTACCGTGCCAGTTCCTCCATACCCTGTATCTCCCACAAACCCGATCAATTGGCCAGCGCGGATCGTATCTCCTATCGCAAGACCCGGGGCATAGGCGCTTAGATGCGCGTAGTACATCCGGTAGCGTCCTGCTCGATCGGTAATGTTTACCCGCCATCCTCCGTACGTATTCCACCCCACTCGATTAATCGTGCCATCTGTCACAGCGTAGACAGGGGTTCCTTTCGGTGCCATGATGTCGATCCCTTCATGGCTGCGTACATTTCCGCTATTGCTCTCCGTCCATTCCCTGTCAGACCCATAGCTGTCGCCATAAGGCTCGTACCAGGTCGCTTCAGAAAAAGGAAAGTAGAAGCTATCGTCGTACAATCTGCTATCTCCGACGGTCGATAGTGGATGCTCGGATTTTTTCGAACCCTCCGGCAAAAATAAAAGCTGCTGGACCGTCAGCTCATCTGATGACAGGTAATTATTCTTTTTCAAAGCCTGGACAGTCGTATGGTGTCGCTCTGCGATTCCGGTCAGCGTGTCTCCTGCCTGGACGACATAAGGATTGGAAGCCTCTTGAATCACAGCAGCTTTATCTTCAACAGGCTTGGTCTGAACCTGCGCAACGCCTGCCCTCTCGTCCCAAACCACTTGATAGCCCAATGCCTCACTCACAAAACGGATCGGAACCACTGTCCGTTGATTCACGATCATCGCTGGCGCATCCATGGTGACACGTTTGCCATCTACAAACGCTGTGCGACTGTCCACAAGCAGAACAATCCGTTTTCCCTTTTCCGTGACCGTGACTTGCCGATTGGCCGTCTCGTAGGTGACGTTTGCCCCGGTGGATTCAGCGACAACGCGAATCGGAACAAGCATGCGTCCGTTTTCACGGATGGGCTGTACGTCTGTACTGATTCCTTTCCCATCAATCACAAGTGAAATGACCGGTCCCGGTTCTGCAGCTCCTGCACGATTCGCACCTGTGACACTTAATCCCAGACATAAGAAAAAAGCGCCTAGAACCTTCGTCCATAGAAGACTGCTGTTTTCATGTAAACAGCTGTTCATCCATATCCCTCCCCGCGCGATCTAACAAAAAAATTATCGCATACGGAAAGATTGAGGTTCTAGACGCAAATTATGTCAACTAACGTGAGCCTGTATCGTATGGTTTACCCAATGCTGCCGGTGCATTCGAGCGACCGACAAGTCCAGCCATAACGAGGATCGTCAGGACGTATGGCAGCATAAAGATAAACTCTGTAGGCACGTATTTGGTCAAGCCGAAAATTTGAACGAGTGACTTGATGGCTTGAGCAACCCCGAAGAACAAAGCTGCCCCCATCGCACCCGCTGGATGCCACTTTCCGAAAATCAGAGCGGCAATCGCGATAAATCCTTGCCCGGAAACGGTGTTGTGAGAAAAGTTGCTGGTGGTGGTCAAGGAAATGGTGGCCCCACCCCATGCAGCCAAAATACCACTGATCATAACGGCAGTGTATCGCATCTTTTTCACATTGATCCCAACGGTGTCAGCTGCACGCGGGTGTTCACCGACAGCGCGAAGACGCAAGCCAAATGGTGTTTTGAAAATAACGTACCAGGTTACAAACACCATGATGAAAGCCAGGAAGCTTGTTGGGTATGCTTCGAAAATAGCATGTCCAAGGTATGGAATGTCATGAAGCCCCGGAATGCTCCACTTTCCGAAAACGCTGGTAAGCGTGGTCGTTTGCCCTGCCCCGTTGAAGATGATCTTGGTCAGGTAAACAGAGAGACCTGCAGCCAGGAAGTTGAGTGCTACCCCACTCACTGTCTGGTCCGCTTTGAACGTAACGGATGCGACCGCATGAGGCAGTGCAAAGATTGCACCTGCGACCCCTGCCAAGAGGAATCCAATCCACGGGGCTGCTCCGCCAAGAGAATCCTGAAATGCGTAGGTGATAACCGCACCGGTGAATGCACCGATGATCATCATGCCTTCCAACGCGATGTTCACGACACCCGAACGCTCGGAATACAGTCCACCCAATGACGCAAATATCAAGGCAGTGGAAAACACGATGGTATCATGAACGAGGTTACTTACAATTAATCCCCAATCCATCAGTTTCCACCTTCCTTTTTCTTATTCAAAATCGGTTTAACAAAAATCTTCACGATTCCATGCGCCGCCACAAAGAAAATAACGGAAGCGATCACGACACGAATCAGTTCAACCGGTACACCCGCGCCAAACTTCATGCCTGCTGCACCAAACGACAGAATACCGAACAGGATGGCCCCGAGTACAACCCCCAGCGGCGTGTTTCCACCAATCAACGCTACGGCGATCCCGTCAAATCCGTAGCCTGGCTGAGCGGTCATGATTGCCTGGTAATGGAAGACACCAAGAATCTCACACGCACCACCGATTCCCGCAAACATCCCACCGATAAACATTGCTTTTACGACGTTGCGGTTTACGTTCATCCCTGCATACTCGGAGGCATGCGGGTTCAAGCCAACGGCACGCAGTTCAAAGCCGGATTTCGTTTTCCAGAGGATAACGTAAAAGAAAATAGCTGCAAGAACCGCAATCAATGTACCCCAATGCAAACGCGCGCTGTCAAACATCGTAGACAGCCAACCAATGGTGATGACAGCGGAGTCGTGAATCATCTCGGAACGCTGTTGCCCAGCTGGTACGAAGAACGCATTCATGACCCAGTTCGCCAAGTAAAGAGCGACCCAGTTCAGCATGATGCTCGTAATGACTTCATTCACGCCGCGTGCCGCTTTCAAATAGCCGGCAATGGAACCCCAAAGCCCACCAGCAACTGCACCTGCGATGACGGCAAGTGGAGCATGGATGTAAGCAGGCAGATCTAGCGATACGCCAACTGCTGTAGAGGCGATCATCCCGACGATAAACTGGCCTTCAGCACCGATGTTAAACAGACCTGTCCGAAATGCAAACGCAACGGCGAGACCTGTAAAAATCAGAGGCGTAATCTGGCGAATGGTTTCCCCAAAGTTGTAGGCACTGCCGAAAACTTTCTCTAGCAAAGCCATATACGCTTTTATCGGGTTAAAACCACCTGCCAACATCGCGATCGCACCTGTCAGTAGACCAAGAATGATCGCTACTAGCGGAACGAGAAACGATTCTTTTGTAAATACGGCAATGACTCTATTCATCGTTTCCCCCTCCTTGCATCCGTTTTCCACCGGACATCATCAAGCCAAGCTCTTGCTCGGTAGTCGCTTTGGCATCAACAATACCTACAATGTTTCCTTCATATATCACGGCGATTCGGTCTGACACATTGATAACTTCGTCCAGCTCCAGAGACAAGAGCAATACTGCCTTGCCATTGTCACGCTGCTCAATCAGGCGGCGATGGATAAATTCAATCGCACCGACATCCAATCCGCGAGTCGGCTGCGCAGCGATGAGCAAATCCGGGTTCTTGTCCACTTCACGGGCAATAATCGCCTTTTGCTGGTTCCCCCCGGAAAGAGCACGGGCTGGCGTGTAAATGCTCGGTGTTCGTACGTCAAACTCTTCAATGAGCTTTGCCGCATGCTTGTCAATGGCGCCATAATCAAGAAAACCGTTCTTGTTGAACGTTGGATGGAAGTAGGTCTCCAATACCATGTTTTCACTCATGGTGAAATCCAGTACTAAGCCGCGCTTGTGACGGTCCTCTGGAATGTGGGAAAGCCCCGATTCAGAGATCGCACGCGGTGCCTGATTGGTGATTTCTTTGCCATTAAGAAGTACACGGCCGCTAGTGGCTTTGCGCAGTCCCGTCAATACTTCGATCAATTCACTCTGACCGTTCCCATCTACACCTGCAATCCCGAGGATTTCGCCTGCGCGAACCTCCAGACTGAGATTGTTCAGGGCATTGACGCCGCGATTGCCCATAGCTGTCAGATTTTCCACTGCGAGAATCGATTGCTTAGGCTGGGATTCCTTCTTGTCGACTCGGAAGTTGACTTCCCGTCCAACCATTTTCGCAGCCAAATCATCCGGATTCGTATCCTTGACCAGGACGGAATCGATGACCTTGCCTCGGCGAATAATCGTCACCGCATCGCAAACAGCCATGATTTCTTTCAATTTGTGAGTGATGAGAATGATGGTTTTGCCTTCTTTGACCAAGTTATGCATGATCTCGATCAATTCATTGATTTCCTGTGGGGTCAATACCGCAGTCGGTTCGTCGAAAATCAGGATGTCCGCACCGCGATACAGCGTTTTCAAAATCTCGACCCGCTGCTGCATACCTACAGAAATATCTTGGATCTTCGCTCGCGGATCTACTTTTAAACCATATTGATTTGAAAGCTTCTCCACTGCCTTCTCCGCACTCTGGATATCTATCTGCAACCCGTTTTTCGGTTCGTTTCCTAGCACAATGTTTTCTGTTACGGTAAATGTTTCAACCAACATGAAATGCTGATGCACCATACCAATACCAAGCTCGTTCGCTTTATTGGGATTTGTGATTTTAACCGGTGTTTCATTGATAAGGATTTCGCCTTCATCAGGTTGATAAAGACCAAACAAAATGTTCATAAGAGTAGACTTGCCTGCGCCGTTCTCGCCAAGGAGGGCATGAATTTCCCCATGCTTTACGGATAGCGTGATGCTATCGTTCGCGATGATTCCTGGGAAACGTTTGGTAATTCCTCGCATTTCAACAACATTCTTTACCGGATTCAACCATGTTCCCCCCGTTTTTGTGGGTCTAGTTTGAAGGTAAAGAACAAGGCTAGTTGCTCGAACTAGCCTTGTCCGTTTGCAGCTTCAATGTAATTATTTTTCAGGTACAGTGATTTCGCCTTTAACGATTTTTTGCTTGTACTCGTCAACCAGCTTCAGAACGTCTTCTGGAACGTTTTTCTTGGAAGTGTCAGCCAATCCTACGCCGTCTTCGGCAAGACCCAGCCAAACGATTTTACCGCCTTCGAATTTACCATCGATGAGGTCTTTGGAAACTTTGAATACCGCTTGGTCTACACGTTTCACCATGGAAGTCAGGGTGACTTCATCGCCGAAAGTCAGAGATTGGTCTTTGTCAACACCGATTACCCATACGTTTTCGCCTTTTGCTTTGCGGTCTTTTGCTTCGTTGAATACGCCATCGCCAGTACCGCCGGAAGCGTGGAAGATAATGTCCGCGCCTTGGCCGTAGATGGAGGAAGCGGTGGATTTACCTACGTCTGGCTTGTCAAAGGCACCCGTGTACACTTTGATTACTTGAACGCTAGGGTCAACTGCTTTCACACCAGCTTCAAAGCCCAATTCAAAACGTTTGATTACCGGGATCTCAACGCCACCCACGAAACCAACTTTTTTCGTTTTGGTCATTTTCGCTGCTACCACACCCGCCAGGAAGGAACCTTCATGCTCTTTGAAGAGTACGGATTCTACGTTTGGCGCATCTACTTCAGCGTCAATGATAGCGAGTTTAGCATCTTTGTTTTCGTCAGCCACTTTTTTCAGGTGGTCTCCCATCAGGAAGCCGATACCCCATGTCAGATCCCATTTGTCTTTTACAAATTGGGTCAGGTTTGGAACGTACTCAGCATCGCTGGTGGATTGAAGATAGTTTACGTTATCTTTCGGCATGTTCAGGTCGGTTTGCAGTTTTTGCAGACCTTCCCAAGCACTTTGGTTGAAGGAGTTGTCGTTTACCCCACCAACGTCAGTAACCATACCGATTTTCGCAGTTGGTGCTGCTGCTCCGCCAGTTGCTCCGCCTTGACCTGCTTGGCCTTGAGGTTGTGCTTCTGGTTTGCTACCACACCCAGCCAATACGAGAGAAAGGCTGAGAGTCGCCACAGACAGCACAGAAAGAACTTTCTTCATCTGAGAATACCCCCTGTTTTTAGTTGAATGAAATTGTTGACTGAGGTTTCCCTCACAGTTACAACCGTCTCCGCACGACGTGAAAGTGAATTTTATCAGCCCTGAAGTAGTTATGGGAGTAGAGCACCGGCCGCTCACTTTCGTCGTAGTGAATCTGCTTCAGCAAGAGCAGCGGAGTTGATTTGTCGCATTGCAGCAGGTTGGAAACCTTTTCATTGTAGCCCATGGGTTCAATCTCAGCCACGGCATACGCAATGCGCAATTCAGTCACACTCTCCAGCCATTTGAAGATGGACTCTCCTACAGCTGTATAGCCTTCTGGAACTAGGTGTGCGGGAATGCGGTCGACACAATAGACCACAGGCTCCCCATCGGCCGTACGAATGCGCTCAACAGAAAGCACGCCTTCGCCCGGGTTAAGAGACAGCTTTTTTCGCTCTTCTTCAGCAGACTCGCCAAAGGACGTCTTCAGGATCATCGTTCCTGCAGAATACCCCTGACGCTCAATCGCATCCGTCACACTAAAGAGTTCCCCAATTCCACCTGAAAAAACAGGTTTTGAATTGATAAAGGTCCCTACCCCGTGTCGTCGAATAACAATCTTCTCTTCTTCAAGAAGACGCAATGCCTCGCGGAGCGTCGCCCTGCTAACGCCTAACTGTTTTGAAAGTTCGGCTTCGGAAGGAAGACGTTCCCCTGGACGCAGCTGACCTGATTCGATATCTCCCTTGATTTTATCCATTACCAAGAGACAAAGCGATCGAACATTCCCTTTGATGCTCATTGTCATTCACTCCTGCTGTCCATTAACCATCCCAACAGGTAGGACGTCAGACCTCTGATTCGTATGGGAAACGATACAACAATTTCCTTCAATCTCGTAAAAATTTTAACCTAGGGGCGGGTATCATGCAAGCCAAATATTTATGAATAACCATGCATAAACATAAAAACTTGCATGACTTCGCTCCTAGTTCAGATAAAGCAAATCTACTCCTGTAATCCTATCAGGATATATTACTTTCGATGGATGGCCGTGGCAGCCTGACTTCTCTAGGCTTGCTGCCTTCATAAGGGCCGACGATCCCTTGTGCTTCCATCATGTCAACCAGACGTGCGGCACGTGTATAACCGACTCTCAGTCTGCGCTGGAGCAGGGATGCAGATGCAGTCTGGGCTTCCGCAACGATCTGAACAGCCTGTTCGTACAGCTCATCATCGACGACTGCCTGCTGCTCTTCCTGAACGTCACCCGGTATCATTTCTTCGTTGTATCTCACTTCCTGCTGCTCCTTCACGAAGCGCACGACTTCCTCTACTTCTTTGTCAGAAACAAACGCACCTTGCACCCGAATGGGTTTGGAGGCACCCATCGGAAGGGAGAGCATATCGCCTCTACCCAAGAGCTTTTCGGCGCCGCCCATATCGAGGATCGTTCTCGAGTCGGCCATGGACGATACACCAAAGGCGATACGTGACGGTATGTTCGCTTTGATGACCCCTGTAATCACATCGACAGAAGGACGCTGGGTCGCAATGATCAAATGAATACCCGATGCACGAGCCATCTGTGCTAGACGGCAAATGGCATCCTCAACTTCACCAGGCGCAACCATCATCAAGTCAGCGAGCTCGTCTACGATTACGACAATGTATGGCAGCGGCGTACCTTCCACTTGGGCGTTGTACATTTCGATGTTTCTGCTGCCTGTCTTTGCAAATAAGTTATAGCGGCGTTCCATTTCCGCAACGACTTTTTTCAAGGCGACGGAAGCGCGGCGCGGATCCGTAACAACGGGCGCCAGCAGATGCGGGATGCCATTGTATACATTCAACTCAACCATTTTCGGGTCCACCATCATCAGCTTTACTTCCTCGGGTTTCGCCTTGAAGAGAATGCTCATGATCAATCCATTGATACAAACGGATTTCCCGCTGCCTGTAGCCCCTGCCACCAACAAGTGGGGCATTTTGGTCAAGTCCGCCACAATCGGTTCCCCTGAAATATCTCTGCCTAGCGCAACCGTAAGCTTTCCAGGTGCATCCTGATACTGTGGCGCTTCCAGGACCTCTCTCAGAGATACTACGGCCACCTCTGAGTTAGGAACTTCAATACCGATCGCTGATTTTCCCGGGATCGGGGCTTCGATACGGATGTCTTTAGCTGCCAGTGCCAATGCCAAGTCATCGGTCAGGCTGACAATCCGACTGACCTTGACTCCGGTTGCCGGCTGAACCTCGTAGCGTGTGACGGCCGGACCTCTGTGCACTTCTGATACCGTCGCACTGACTCCGAAGCTTTTCAGTGTTTGAACGAGCTTGTTAGCATTGGAGGTATGATCGACATCTTTCCCGATCCCACTGGTTTTCGGACGAGACAACATGTGCAGCCCAGGCAATTCATACGGCGCAGCAGGTTGTCCTTCTTCCGTCTCCAGCGTTCCAAAAATCTCTTCTTCCCCTTCTAGGGAGAAGGTAATTTCTTGTTTGGTTGCCGCCCCGGCGCGATTCGTTTGCGGAGACGAAATGGGCTGTTCTCCATCATCCATCGCGATTCGATCAGCAAAATCGCGAATCACGGGTGCAACCACTGGTGCCTCCGCAGGACTCGATGAGTAGGAATCCTGTGAATCGCTTTGGTAGGCGTCATGGATGACCGGGACCACAATCGCTTCATCTGCCTCGGTTGCTTGTTTTGCCTTGCGCGCTTCTCTCGCTTCTTTTGCTTCCTGCTTGCGTTTGTCGTTCTCCTCCTGCAAAAGCTGCACGGAATCCTTGACCGTTTCCTTCGCTTTGCCATACATCAGCGCAACTTTATCACGCAGGAACATCACGATGTTCACGTAAGAAAGATTGAACATGAACATAATGCCTGCCAAAAACAGAAAGACAATCACGAGACCTGTCCCTATCATGCCCACCAAGCCGTTGCAAATGGCGAAAACAAGTGCCCCTACCATTCCGCCGCCTACTCCTGTTGTCGACACTTTTTGGTTGTGGTCTAACCAGAGCCTGTCCCACGTTACCCGAATGATGCTCTGCTCGGCAAATTTGCCGTCTGCTGTAATCTGCTTGTACAGAATGAGATGGTCCCAAGTAAAGATAGCCACTGCGATGAGGACAATGCCCAGCACACGATAAGTCAATCGTGGAGCTTTTCTCGTAAACATCATGTGAATCGCCATTCCTATCAACAGTACAGGAAGAAGGAAGTCCCACGACCCTGCAAGGAAGCGGAACAGAAAAGCCAAAATGTTTTTACCCAGCCATCCGCTCTCCAACAGTCCGATCAAGGATAGGACAATCACGATCAGTCCTAGCAATTCTATTTTGACAACTGAGGCCAATGCCGCTTGCGACTGCTCTCTTTTTCTTCTACTCAGATGGCACGCCTCCTTTTGCCTATTTTCTGATATGTATACCAAATGGTAAAAAGGCAGCCGTTTGCTGTTCGGCTGCTGTTCGTACACAACTAGTATAACACAGGAAAAACATAGAAATACAGGACTTCTTGCTAGTTCCACTCCGGCTGAAAACGAACGATTTGACCAGGTGCGTAATGCGGCTTCAGGTAATCTTGGGGGTCTGGACTGATCAGTCGGACGATCCGACCTTCAAATGGTCCCGTCTGCTCCACCAGCATCGTCGCGTGCCCATAGGTTACTTCCTTGAGTTCTTGCTTTTCTACGACATCCATATTCGCAAAGACCGTTTCAGAAGGCATAACCGAATACAAAATCATTGAAGCACCTCTTTGTCTTTGTTGCGCGCGACCTCCATCAGCTCATTTAATTTTTTCAGAGCCGATCCCAATCCGCCGACTTCATCGATGAGTCCGTACTTCACCGCATCCGCACCGATCACATTGGTTCCGATATCTCTCGTCAGCTCTCCTGTACGGGTCATCAGCTCACGGAACTGCTGCTCGGAAATTTTCGAATGGCGCGCGATGAAGCTCACGACGCGATCTTGCATTTTGTCCAGGTACTCAAACGTTTGCGGCACACTGATCACCAGACCAGTCAGGCGGATCGGATGAATGGTCATCGTCGCGGTTTCCGCGATGAAGGAATAAGTACCCGCCACGGCGATTGGCACACCAATGCTATGGCCTCCCCCCAGCACGAGGGTCACTACCGGTTTGGACAGGGAAGACACCATCTCTGCGATTGCAAGTCCCGCTTCTACGTCCCCGCCTACCGTATTCAAGATCACCAGAACGCCTTCAATCTTGCTGTTTTGCTCTGCTGCAACCAGTTGTGGAATGAGATGCTCATATTTCGTTGTTTTATTTTGCGGTGGTAATTGGATGTGGCCTTCTACTTGCCCGATGATGCTCATACAATAGATATTGCTTTCCAACTGCGGAACATTCGTCTGTCCCAGCTGTGAAATCGAGTCTAGCAACTTTTTCTTTTGTTCTTCTCCTGGCGCTTCAGGCGGCACGGCATTCGGTTCTTGTTCATCAGAAGGAGCTGCCTGTGGGGAATTTCCTCTGTTCATCATGGAATTTGCAAATGGTGGCCGATTCAAGAAATCGGTAAATTGTTGCTTCGACATGAATAATCCTCCCTCACTTTCTTTTGTAGTATGGTTAGGATGAGGGAAAATAATGCACCTCTGGCAACGTAACGCAAAAAGCCGGAAACCCATTTGAAACGGGTTTCCGGCTCACAGTGCGACACTTATACTTCCATGATAATCGGAAGAATCATCGGACGGCGACGAGTCTGCTCATACAGATAACGTCCCAATGCTTCTTTGACATTGTTTTTAAGAGATGACCATTCGTTTACATTTTCTTCCATGCATTTGACAAGTGTTTGGGTCACTATGCGATTTGCCTCATCCAGCAGTTCCTCGGATTCACGGACATAGACGAACCCACGGGAAATGATATCGGGACCAGACAAAATCGTGCCATTTTGTTTGCTGAGTGTAACGACAACTACCAGAATTCCATCTTGAGATAGTAATTTGCGGTCTCGAAGAACGATATTACCTACATCCCCTACGCCCAGGCCGTCAATCAGGACATTGCCTGCATGAACTTTTGGACCGTAACGAGCTCTGCCACCAGAGATCTCCACCGTATCGCCGTTATCCAGCAAGAAGATGTTTTCTTCCGGTACCCCCACTTGTTCTGCCAGCAGCGAATGGGTTTTCAGCATCCGGTATTCGCCGTGGATCGGGATAAAGAACTTCGGCTTCATCAAGTTGAGCATCAGGCGAAGTTCTTCTTGACTGCCATGACCGGAGACGTGGACGGTTCCGTTTGGTCCATGGCCGCCGTAGATGACTTCGGCACCAATGCGGGATAATTGATCAATTGTGCGTGCCACGTATTTCTCATTCCCTGGAATGGGCGTAGCCGCGATAATCACTGTGTCTCCTGGAAGGATGTCAATTTTCCGATGGGCGGATCGGGCCATACGAGTGAGCGCAGACATGGGCTCTCCTTGGCTTCCAGTAGACAAAATAACCACTTGTTCAGCGGGTAATTTATTGATTTCATCTGTATCCACAATCAGCCCATCGGGTACAAAAAGATAGCCCAAGTCTCTGCTGATGTTGATTACATTTTGCATGCTTCTGCCAACAACGGTAAGCTTCCGGTTGAACTGCACAGCTGCATCCACTACTTGTTGAATGCGATGCACATTAGATGCAAACGTAGAAACGATGATGCGTCCATCTGCTTTGCTGAACACATCTTTGATTGCAATGCCGACGGAACGTTCCGATCCGGTAAAACCGGGCCGCTCAGCATTGGTGCTGTCCGAAAGAAGACACAATACACCACGGTCACCAATCATCGCCATTTTTGCAAGATCGGCCGTTTGTTGGTTCACCGGCGTCTGATCAAATTTGAAGTCCCCCGTGTGGACAATATAACCTTCTGGAGTGTCCAAGCATACACCGACACAGTCAGGAATGCTGTGGTTCACTCGGAAAAAGGTTGCTTTCATCTTGCCGAGGACGATCTCCGATTCACCGTTGATCAAAACGCGCTTGGTGTCATTTAGGATGCCCGCTTCCTTCAATTTTGCATCAATGAGTCCAAGGGTAAGTTTGGTCGCATAGACTGGCACATTCAGGTGCTTCAGTACATAACTGAGGCCACCGATATGGTCTTCGTGCCCATGCGTCACGATAATCCCCCGAACCTTGTCGCGATGCTCCTCGAGGTAAGTGATATCCGGAATAACCATATCAATTCCCAGCATTTCCTCTTCCGGGAATTTCAATCCGGCATCAATCACTACGATGTCATCCTCGCTTTGTACCACGTACATGTTCTTCCCAATTTCGCCGACTCCGCCCAGGGCGAAAATGAGAACAGAGTGATTCGACTTTGCCAAAACGTGTAACCTCCTATATTTAGTTGTCATGTCCACTCAATTAAACCGCCCCAAATCACTTGTTATCATTATACCCGAAGTGAAAACATGAACACAAGGAAAAAGAGCCATTCCCGAGGGAACAGCTCTTTTCTTTCGATATGGTTAAACGAGCAAGGAATGGACAAACGCTTTTTCCTGTTCATTCAGTGGCGCAAGCGGCAAGCGTACACCGCCTACGTCAATTCCGAGCTTCTCCAGCGCCACCTTTGTCGGGCCGGGACTCGGATAAGCGAATAAGCCCTCGAATACAGGCATCAATTTGCGATGCAAGCTGGCTGCACCCTTGAGGTCGCCATGGAAAAAGGAGTCCATCATCTGCGTCATTTGTTCCCCGATGACATGACTGGCAACGCTGACGATGCCTACCCCACCAATCGCGAGGATCGGCAATGTCAGGCTATCATCTCCGCTGTACAATTCAAATCCATCCGGAGCGTGTTCGATGATCTTTGCCATTTGCGAAAGGTTGCCGGAAGCTTCCTTGATGCAGACCACATTCGGCAGCTGCGCAAGACGAAGAGTCGTCTCTGCTGTCATGTTGACGGCAGTTCTTCCTGGTACATTGTACAGCATCACCGGCAGCCTAGAGGCTTCTGCCAAGGTCTTGAAGTGACCATATAGCCCTTCCTGCGAGGGACGGCTATAGTAAGGAGCCACAACCATGACCGCATCTACGCCGATCGATTGAACAGCCTGTGTGAATTCGACGCTGGACGCGGTGTCATTGCTTCCCGTACCTGCGATAATAAGACACTTGCCTTTGGCATACGCCACGACATGCTTGAACAAATCCAATTTTTCTGCGCGAGACAGAGTGGGTGACTCGCCTGTTGTTCCGCTGATTACGAGACCTTCGCTGCCCGTCGCTACCAAGTGGTCGATGAGTCGCTCCGTTTTCTCGTAATCAATCTCCAATTTATCATTGAATGGAGTCACCATAGCGGTAACCAATCGGCCAAAACGTGCCACTGCCTCTCCAACTCCTCTATTCTTGGTGGTATTACATATGATGTGCGTGCAGATTGAATTGTTGGTGGAGTGCTCGAACCGCTCTGACCATATCCATCTCGTGAACGAGCACCCATATCGTCGTATGGGAGTCCGCAGACTGCAGGATTTGGATATCTTCTTGGGTCAGAGCTTCTACAATTTGTGCCATGACTCCAGGCACACCCGTCATTCCCGCTCCGATTACAGAGACCTTCGCACAATGGGGCAGCAGTTGGGGCTCGAAGCCCATTTCCGTCAGGAGGCGGGCTGCTTTTTCTCCCATTTCATCGTGGACGGTATACGCAACCCCGAGGGGATTCACGTTGATAAAGTCCACACTGATGCTGTTTGTCGCCATTGTTTTGAATACCTGCAATTGCGTATCGTAATGACCGTCTCTGTTTGCCACTTTCACTTGCGTAATGTTAGGTACATGGGCTATTCCCATGACGACCCGGTCGTGAACAGTATATCCTAACTTGCCGATTTCCAGCATAGTCGTAACAAGTGTCCCAGGGTCGTCCGAAAACGTGGAGCGTACTCGAATCGGCACGTTTGCCTGCATGGCAATTTCCACTGCCCGTGGATGTATGACTTTGGCTCCGAGATGAGCCATATTGCAAATTTCGGTATAGGTCACCATGGACAGAGGCTGAGCTTCTTGCACGATCCGTGGGTCAGCTGTCATGATGCCTTCCACGTCCGTGAAAATGTCCACCATTTCCGCTTGAAGCGCAACTCCCAATGCGGTCGCCGTCGTATCGCTCCCACCACGTCCCAATGTCGTAATTTCCCACTCAGCAGTGCGCCCCTGAAAACCAGGTACGATCACGACATTGCCCGCCTCCAGTTCTTTGTGGATGCGAGCAGGGTCGATCGTGAGAATTTGTGCGTTGTTAAAGTCATCGCTGGTTATGATATTCGCTTGGCCACCTGTGAGAATCGTAGCTTTGATCCCGCGCGCATTCAGCATGCTGCACATGATCGTAGCCGAAATGATTTCCCCCGTATGCATCAGCATATCCATTTCCCGACTCGGCAGTTGGTTCCCATTATTGCGAACCAGCTGCAGGAGAGTATCGGTTGCATAGGGATCGCCTTTGCGTCCCATCGCTGAGACGACAACGACGAGGGCGTAGCCTTCGTCGATCGCCTTTTCCATATGGTAGATTGCGCGATTCCGGCAATCTTCCGTCGTCAGGGAAGAACCACCGAACTTTTGGACGAGAATCTTCACTAACCTCTCCCCTATGCTCTTGCTTTGATGAGTTCTTCAGCGATTTGCACCGTATTCCATGCCGCACCCTTGAGAAGGTTGTCAGAAACGATCCACATATGCAGCCCGCGAGGATGATGGAGATCACGACGCACACGGCCCACAAATACATCCAGTTTGCCTGTCGCATCCGTAGCAAGCGGATAGCGTTGCTCTTCCGGTACGTCTACAAGAACGACTCCAGGAGCGCTCTCCAAGAGGGATTTCACATCTTCCAAATCAAAGTCCTGTTTCAGCTCTACGTAAACGGATTCGCTGTGTCCGTAGACGACCGGAATGCGGACGCATGTAGCAGACACCAATACTGTGTCATCACCGAAGATTTTTTTGGTCTCGTTCACCATTTTCATTTCTTCATAAGTAAAGCCGTTGTCGGTGAATACATCAATTTGCGGAATCGCATTATACGCAATTTGATGGTGAACCGGCAGCTTCCCTACTGGAAGCACGTTGCACTCAGGCTCCTTGCCATCCAGTATATCGCGGCTTTGCGTTTGCAGTTCGTTGATGGCGGATTGACCCGCACCCGAAACAGCTTGGTAAGTCGAGACGATAATACGGTCTATTCCAAAACGATCATACAAGGGTTTCAGAGCGGCTACCATCTGAATCGTGGAGCAATTCGGATTCGCAATGATTCCTTTGTTCGCAAGCGCGGCTTCCATGTTTACTTCCGGAACGACCAGTGGAACTTCCGGGTCCATCCGGAATGCACTGGTGTTGTCGATCACGACAGCACCGTGACGTACGGCATGGGGAGCCAATTCTTTACTTACCCCTCCACCCGCACTAAACAAAGCGAAGTCGATACCAGCGAAGCTCTCTGGCGTTGCTTCTTCCAGAACAAATTCCTGTCCTTTGAACGTTACCGTCTTGCCAGCAGAACGTCCAGAAGCAAGCAGCTTGAGCTGATTGATAGGAAAATTGCGCTCTTCCAAAAGTCGAATCATCTGTTGTCCGACTGCGCCAGTTGCGCCTACCACAGCGACATTGTAAGTCAGTTGGTTAGCCATCTCTTACTCTCCTCCTAATCGCGAAAAAACAAGTTGGTTTGTTATTGTTTTTCTGTCGTGTTTAATAGTTGAATCTTTCGATGAGCAAGGGCTGCAATTGTCGACCTTCCAAGGAAGCTACGCATGTCTCCAATAGTAAGTCCATGCGTGCGACAAGCGAATTAGGCTTTTTATCCGGAGCATCCTGTCCGAACGGGACGAAATAGATGTTTTTCGCAGCCAACAGCTTGGCAATATTGGCCGCATTTAATCCCAGACCATCGTTTGTGGATATCGCGATCACCAGCGGACGCAGATTGCGCATCGTCGCCTTTGCAGCCATCAGGACAGCACTGTCCGTAATGGCATTCGCCAAACGGCTTGTCGTACTTCCGGTGCACGGTGCGATGAGCATGACGTCCAGCAGTTTGGATGGACCAAGCGGTTCTGCCTGGGGAATCGTTGAGATCAACTCTTCTCCTGTCAGCTCCTTTATCTGCTGTTGCCAGCTTAAAGAGGTCCCGAAACGGGTATCCGTCGTCATGATTGTATTCGAAACAATCGGAATGACACGGGCTCCCTCGTCCACAAACCTTTTGATTTGCGGCATGGTCTCCTCAAATGTGCAATGTGATCCAGACAAGCCAAAACCGATTGTTTTCCCTTTTAGTTTACTCATGTTGTCTCCCCCCTGGTTTTCGATTGCTCCGCAATTAGACGAGACAAAGTTTGAGCGAGAATTTGTCCTGCGGTTTTGGGTGCAACGATTCCAGGCAATCCGGGAGCAAGCAGCGCTTTGATACCTCGTCTTTCGGCGTAGCGAAAATCAGTGCCTCCCGGCTTGGAAGCCAGGTCAAGAATGAACGCCGACTGCGGCATCTGGGCGATTACTTCAGCAGTGAGTAATAATTGCGGGATGGTATTAAAAATAAAATCAGCATTTGTCACCTGTTGCCTAAGTTCGCTTATATGGAAGGGAGTCATTCCCATCTCATAAATGCGTGCCAAGTGTTCTTGACGCCGAGCCCCCACTCTGACGCGTGCTCCCAATGCATGCAGCGCCCTGGCCATGGATATCCCGGTTCTGCCCAATCCTAGTACGATCGACTGTGATCCATGGATCGTGATATCCGTGTTTTGAATCGCCATCATCAAAGCGCCCTCCACCGTAGGGATGGAGTTGTAGATAGCTACTTCATCACGCTCCAGCAGCTCCACCAGCGGGATCTGCTTCGGACTCACCAATCTTTTCAAATAAGGTTTGGCCATTCCCGTGTATACCACGCAGTGCTTAGGCAAGCTCGCTATGTGCTCATCTTGCAGCTGCAATTGTTTGGAGCAAAAGATACTTTCCACGAAGCCATGATCATCTGTTCCCACGATCGGAAGGATGAGGGCGTCTACGTCTTTCAACACATCGCATGTTAATGGTTTCTTCGTTGCCCCTGTGAAATTGCTTTCCAGGTTGTCGAAGCCTACTAACGTGACGCTAGCATCCAGTTGTATGCAACGCTTGATTACTTCCAACTGGCGAGCGTCTCCGCCAATGAAGGCAACATGTATGCCCGTTAGCATGCTGCGTTCCCCTTTCCACACATTTTACTGCATTAAATGATCGAAACGCAAAGGTTTTTCCATGTGAAAAAGTTGACGAAAAACGTTGCGGTCTACCCCCATCCTATTCTCCTCTCTCGGGTTAGGTGACACTGCTGCCTACTTTTGCGATGCTTGTATTTCGTGCGAATTGAGCTGAATGATAATCATGTCTGGCCCAATTTTTACAATCGAGCTCCATGGGATAACAATATCCTCCCGTTTCTTGCCGAAGCCAAAGAAACTGCCTCCTGGCAAGACGATCGATTGGATTTGTCCATCATCCGGATTGATCACGAGATCGGAGTCACTGATAACGCCCATTTTCTCCCCTGTATCCAGCCCGATGATTTCCTTTCCCCCCAGTTCACTCAAGCGCATATGCGTACCCCCTTTGTCCTGATTACTTGTTGATATACGCAAAAAAATCCGGGCTATGCCGGATTTTTCCTGAAAGCGTCATTCCTATTTCTTTCTACAAAAGAATATCGTTTTTCACATTCGCAGGGAACCCGTCCAAAGGGCTGACCATGGCAAGTGCCAGTTTGGACCGGAACAACTGCTGCGCAACTGACAATACGGATTCATGAGAAACCCGGTCGATCTTCGCCAAAATCTCATCGAGGGTCAGATGCCTCTCCAGCAGCAGTTCGTTCTTGCCAAGGCGGCTCATGCGGCTGTTCGTGCTCTCGAGACTGAGCATGAGGCTTCCTTTCAGCTGTTCTTTCCCTTTGTTCAGTTCCTTCTCGGTAATTCCGTGGTCCGCCACATCGCGAAGCACATGAGATACGATGTCAAACACCTGACCGACATGCTCTACAGCGGTACCTGTGTACACGGTAAATGTGCCCGCTTCCTTATAAGAGGAATGGTACGAGTACACTGAGTATGCCAGGCCTCGCTCTTCGCGGATTTCTTGGAAGAGTCGGGAGCTCATGCTGCCACCCAGCACATTGTTCAACAAGATCAGGGAGTACACTTCATCATGCCCCACCTGGAAGCCTGGAAGCGAGATGCAAAGATGCGCCTGCTCTGTCTTTTTCTCCTGCGAAATGACGTTGGCTGCAAAATCTGGCGTCGTCAGAACGGGGAGTGTCGCTGAGCGGTGAAACGCAGAAAAACGACGCTTGATATCTTCAATCAAGCTGTCATCAAAGTTACCGGCTACCGTAATGACCGTATTTGTCGGCAAATATCGCTGATCGACGTAGGCTTGGAGGTCATCGCGCTTCAAGCTTCTCAGAACATCTTCGGTTCCCAGAATGGTATAGCCAAGCGGATGCTTCTCATAGGAAGCACGGGCAATCAGATCGTGTACGAGGTCGTCCGGAGTATCCTCGTACATGCTGATTTCCTCAATGACGACATTCTTTTCTTTTTCGAGCTCATCCGCGTCAAAAATAGAATGGAAGTACATATCCGAGAGCACGTCCAAAGCGATCGGGGCATGCTGATCCAGCACCCTCGCGTAATAGCAGGTATACTCTTTGGATGTAAAAGCATTTACATTGCCGCCAATCTCGTCAAAAGTCTCGGCGATTTCCTTGGCCGAACGAGTGGCCGTCCCTTTGAAGAACATGTGCTCCAAGAAATGGGAAATCCCGTTATTTGCTTCGTTCTCATATTTTGAACCGGTCCCAACCCATATACCCAGCGCAACGGAGCGAACCGACGGAATCTTTTCCGTCACGATTCTTAGACCGTTCTCACACGTATGACGTTGTATCACGCAAATCCTCCTCGGTTGATCATCTGTCTCTATCCACTATCTAGGGGGAAATCCTGTAAACACGTCTAACTATAGCAAACTTCCCATGTCTCCACAACAAATGAACACGTTTTCTCACTTGCCGAGGCGGTTGCTGGAAATGACTTCGGATACGGTGGTCGGCACCAGCCCTTTTTGTTTGGCGATGGTCAGGAGCTGATCGAGGCTCGCCTCGGAAGCAGCTGTTGGATGCATGAGTACGAGCACGCCATTCCCCATCAGGCGGCTGATCTTGCGTATGACCCAGCTAGAAGATGGCTTTTGCCAATCCACGGTGTCCGCTGTCCATAAGATGGTCTTCATTTGATAGGATGATTGCGCAATCTGAACGACACGCTGGTTAAACGCCCCAGAAGGCGGAGCAAACAACGTCGGTTTTACCCCAATCGTCTTCTGAATGATATCTTGTGTCTTGCTGATTTCCTGATGAATGCGCTGCATTCCCAGTGTATTCATATCCGGGTGGGAGTACGCGTGATTGCCTATCTCATGGCCTCGCGCTGCAATTTTTTTCGCTTCCTCCGGGTACCGTTTCACCCATGATCCATCCAGGAAAAAAGTCGTCTTCACTCCATGCTTGTCAAGTATATCAAGCATGGAGTCCAAATACTCATTTCCCCACGCCACGTTGATCATGAATGAAATGGCTGGCTTGTTTGGATTTCCCCGATAGATCGGCAGCGTTCCGAGCTGCTCCAGAGAAACAGCAGGGGGCAGCTCCTTGTACACCATCATTTCCGGACTTACCGTACCCGTGGCAATCATTTTGCTTACGGATGCTTCTACATCCACTATACGCCCGTTATAGCCTGGAACTGCCGCTTTCCAGCTTTTATCGAAGACAGCATCGATCGGCATCTCTTCCTTGCCGCTCTTCCATTGTTCGATCAATCCCCGAAGTCGCTCGCGCTCATCTACCCGACCATCCGCGGTTACGGCTTTGTGATTCTTTATCACATCTATGTATTGATGAATGGGCTGATAGTTCAGCGCGAGCATCAACAGAGCTGCGCAGCTGATTGTGAACCAAAGCCTCCTCTTTTTTCCTGTCATCGGGGTAGCCCCCTCCTCCCATTCGTACAAGTCTCTCTTTGTCCAATGTATGACTGGGTAACAAGACTTAGACGAAAAAAAGAAAAAAGCTTCCGTACACGAATTTCTTCGAGTGACGAAGCCTTTTGCTTGTTGTTTATTCAGCTGTGGCTGGAGCAGAATCCGCTTGTTGTGCGGCAGCTTGCTCTTTGAGAACAGCCTTGCGAGAAAGATTCACACGACCTTGGTCATCGATCTCGGTAACTTTTACTTGGATCTTATCACCGACGGCGACAACATCTTCGGTCTTGGCTACACGTTCTTCTGCCAATTGCGAGATGTGGCACAGTCCTTCTTTTCCTGCAAACAGCTCAACGAATGCACCGTATTTCTCTACGCGCTTGACTGTACCCAGGTACGTTTGGCCAACAGCCACTTCGCGAACGAGATCCTCGATGATTTGTTTCGCACGCAGGTTTGCTTCGTGATTGATCGAAGCGATGAAGACGCGGCCATCTTGCTCGATGTCGATTTTGACGCCTGTTTCTTCGATGATTTTGTTGATGACGCGACCTTGAGGTCCAATGACATCGCGGATTTTTTCCGGATTGATGGTCATGGTCATGATCTTTGGAGCGTATGGAGACAGTGTTTCACGAGGCGTGGAAATTGTGCTCATCATATGCTTCAAGATGTGCAGGCGGCCAATGCGCGCTTGCTCCAATGCCATTTCCAGGATCTCGCGGTTGATGCCGGAAATTTTGATGTCCATCTGAATGGCGGTAACCCCTGCTTCCGTACCAGCCACTTTAAAGTCCATGTCGCCCAGATGGTCTTCCATGCCCTGAATATCGGTCAGGATCGAGAAGGATTGTTCATCCTTGCCCATGATCAATCCCATGGCAATGCCCGCTACCGGCGATTTGATCGGCACCCCTGCGTCCATCAATGCGAGAACGCTGGCGCAAATCGATGCTTGCGACGTGGAGCCGTTGGATTCGATGACTTCCGATACCAGACGGATCGTGTAAGGGAACTCTGTCTCCGATGGGATGATCGGTTCAATGGCACGCTCACCGAGTGCGCCGTGCCCAATCTCACGACGGCCAGGAGGACGAAGCGGACGTGCTTCCCCTACGCTGTACGGCGGGAAATTGTAGTGATGCATAAAACGTTTGGACTCTTCCAGGCCAAGTCCGTCGAGAATTTGCACGTCGCCAAGAGCGCCGAGTGTACATACGCTGAGCGCTTGGGTCTGACCACGCGTGAACATAGCCGAACCGTGCGTACGAGCCAAAATATCTACTTCACTGGACAACGGACGGATTTCGTCGAGAGCTCGTCCATCCGGGCGGATTTTATCTTCCGTGATGAGGCGGCGGACTTCATCTTTTACGATGTTGCCGAGAACTTCGCTAATCATTTTCTCCTGCTCTGCAAAAGTGTCAGGGTTTTGTGCAGCGAAATGCTCCTTGGTCTGGGCCTTGATCGCATCGATGGCATCGTAGCGTGCTTGCTTTTCCTCGATGCGAACTGCTTCTTTCAAGCGTGTTTCCGCAAATGCGCGAACGGCTTGATCGATTTCCGGATCGACTTCGTGCAGGATGACCTGCATTTTTTCCTTGCCGATCTCAGCTACGATTTGGTTTTGGAATTCAATGATTTTCTTGATCTCATCATGACCTGTCATGATTGCTTCCAGCATGACCGATTCCGGCACTTGATTCGCGCCAGCTTCCACCATGTTGATCGCTTTGTGCGTTCCCGCTACGACCAGATGGATATCGCTCTTTTCTGCTTGAGCTACAGTCGGGTTGATGATGAATTGTCCATCGACACGGCCTACGATCACACCAGCGATCGGGCCCTCGAATGGAATCTCGGAGACGCACAGCGCTGCAGATGTACCGATCATTGCGGCAATCTCAGGCGAGCAATCTTGATCGACGGACAGTACAGTGTTCACGATCTGTACGTCGTTACGAAAACCTTCTGCGAAAAGCGGGCGAACAGGGCGGTCGATCAAACGACTTGCCAAAATCGCCTTTTCACTCGGACGACCTTCTCTTTTAATAAAGCCGCCGGGGATTTTCCCGACCGCGTAGAGACGTTCCTCGTAGTTGACAGTCAGCGGAAAGAAATCAAGAGCTTTCGGTTCCTTCGAAACTGTCACTGCAGACAAGATTGCCGTATCGCCGTACCGAACCAGAACCGAACCATGCGCCTGTTTGGCCATTTTCCCAAACTCGAGCGTCAGTTTGCGGCCTGCCAGTTCGAAATCAAATGTACGGAATTGTTGCTCCATGTTGCTAGCAGTCCTCCTTCACGACAATGTGCATATCTACACTTTGTTTTCTACCTGTATGTATTATTTCCTGCCGTACTCAAAATTAAATGGGTAGCATTGGCAGTCTTTCTAGATAATAAAAAAACCTCTGTCGAGGCTTATTCATGTGAAGCGTGTAACACGCGAAATCGTGCTACACGCTCCTACACGAAGGAAAAAGCGGGATGACCCCGCTTTTTACAAGACGCTGATTAGCGACGCAGACCCAGACGGTCTACTACGGAACGATAACGCTGCACGTCAGATTCACGCAGGTATGTCAACAGGTTACGACGTTGACCTACCATTTTCAACAGGCCGCGACGGCTGTGGTGATCTTTTTTGTGCGTACGCAGGTGTCCGTTCAGGTTGTTAATGTTTTCGGTCAGGATAGCGATTTGTACTTCCGGCGAACCGGTGTCGTTCTCATGAGTACGGAACTCTTGGATCAGTTGAGTTTTACGTTCTTGAGTCAATGCCATCATGACTCACCTCCTTATTTTGTATGCCGTTAGCCGAGTCTGCCGCCGGTGAGCTTCGGTCAGCCAAGCTACGGTTATCTGTACAACGTTTTGAATTATAGCATACCATTTTGTGAAAAGCAAAGAGATTCCGTTACGAGATTTACTCGCCCAGCTTCATCTTGGCAGTCTCTACGTCTCGCTGAATTTGAGCAATCAGCGCGTCGACTCCAGCAAACTTCTGCTCTTCACGAAGGAAGAACAAAAACTCTACTTCTACATCTTTGCCATAAATCTCGCCCGAGAACTCAAAAATGTGTACTTCTAGCGATTTTTCTTTCTTTTCTAGCTCAAAGGTCGGCTTGATGCCCACGTTCATAACGCCAAAGTAGCTCTTTTGATCGACCGTGAAGCGCACACCGTACACCCCGTTTTTCCCAATCAAATAAGGAGCGGCCACTTTAACGTTTGCGGTAGGAAAACCGATGGTACGCCCGCGCTTGTCACCGTGCACGACTGTCCCTCGGACTTTATAGGGACGTCCGAGCAAATGGCGCACCTGCTCTACATCCCCATCGTGCAAATACTCGCGGATGATCGTGCTGCTCACCTTTTCCCCCAGACGATTGACAGGACCCACGATATCCAGTCCGTAGCGTCCCTCGCTCATTTCCTGAAGCGTCTGCGCCGTTCCCATGCCACGGTGTCCAAACGTGTAATCAAAGCCTACCACCACGTGGCGGCAATCCAGTGGCAGCAAGCATTCCGCTATGAAATCTTCCGGATAGACTGCAGCAAAACCGATATCAAAGTTCATCACGTATGTGGTGTCGATGCCCATTTTCTCAAATTGCTCCAGCTTGTCAGCGAGTGGTGTCAGGTAACGGGTATAGCCACTTTGGCCGAGCACCTCACGAGGATGCGGATCAAAAGTGAGCACCGTGCTCTGCCAGCCGTTTGCCTTTGCCGTATCGATCGCTTTTTGAATCACTCGCCGATGACCGATATGTACACCATCGAAATATCCTAGTGCGATTGCGCAAGGCTGCGTTTGCAAATCAATAGACAACGGGTATGTCAGGGAGATCGTTTTCACGGTTTACACCTCGGAAGGAAAGACTTTTTCTGCTTTGGCGTAGAGGCCTTTATCCCCACGGCAAACGCGGTGAATCCCGAGCAATTCGTTCCCATGGAACAGGCAGATCAAGCTTCCTTCCTCGGCACTTACTCCAGGCAGTGCGGTAATTAATCCATTACGCACCGCTTTGACGCGCTCCGGTTTCACTTGATAAGCTGGCAAGAACGACATCGCTTGCGGGATTGAGACCAATTTTCGGGAAAGCTCCTCCCGATCGGCGGCCGCATCTTCCAGCCGTTGAAGAGGGATCGCTTCTTCCTGCACGAACGGGCCGCTTTTGATACGCCTGAGCAGCTTCATATGGGCAGGATACCCCAGGACGCGCCCGAGGTCAACACATAAGGTGCGCATGTACGTTCCTTTGGAACACGTACACGTAAATGATACGTCCACTACACCGTCTCCTGGCTTAATCTCATGCAAGGTCAGTTCGTAGATCGTGACTTTGCGCGCTTTCCGCTCAATTACCGTTCCTTCTCTAGCGAGGTCGTACAGTCTGACGCCATTTACCTTTACTGCCGAGTACATAGGCGGCACCTGTTCGATTTCACCCAAAAAGGAGCGGAATAACTCTTCCACGCGTTCTTCCGTGATCGATGCGGCGTCCACAGCCATCTGCTCCACGACTTCACCCGAAGCGTCCTCTGTCGTCGTAGAGGAACCTATTCGCATGACCACCTCGTAACGTTTGGGGAGTTCCTGCAAGTACTCCACGAGGCGTGTCGCATGTCCGAGGCAGATCGGGAGCACTCCTGTCACATCCGGGTCGAGAGTGCCTGTATGACCTACTTTTTTTGTGCCGTAGAGTCGGCGGATCCGCGCCACGCAATCATGGGAGGTCATGCCAGCCGGCTTGTCCACGATCAGTACACCATTCACGTTACTCATTGCTGCTCACTCCTAGTGCTTCTTCCAGAACAAGCCTCACCGTCTCTTTCGCCTCCTGGAGAGTTCCTCGAATGGTGCACCCTGCCGCTTTTGCATGTCCACCGCCACCTAAACGCTTGGCAATGGCTGACACATCCACTCGATCACGAGCCCGCATGCTCACCTTGACAGCTCCTGCTTCGGACTCCACGAAAGAGACCCCGACTTCTACGCCTTCGATGTTACGGCAGTAGTTGACCAAGCCCCCTGCATCCTCACGATCAGCTCCAGATTGGACAAAGTCCTCCTGACGAACCGTGATCGATGCCACGAGATTTTTGTGAGAAAGCTCCAAAGATTGCAGGGCGAGGCGCAAAATCTTGACATGGGCGAAAGTAATCTCCTCAAGACAACGCTCGGCGACTTCACCTGGCTTTACACCATATCGCAGCAGCTCGGACGCGATTTCCATGACGTACGGAGACGTATTGGAATACCGGAAGCCACCTGTATCCGTGAGCAATCCTGTATAGAGGCACAGCGCCAGCTCTTTGTTAAAGGTCACGCCAGCAGCTACAGCCACATCGTACAAAATTTCAGCTGTCGCAGCGGCATCCGTCCGAATCAGGTTAACGGTGCCGAAGCCATCATTTGTTGGATGATGGTCAATATTCAGCAGGGCAACGCCTGAACCAAATAAAGACCGTACATCGCCCATCCGAGACTCATCAGCACAGTCTACGGCGATTACGGCCTCGAACGTTTCGTCAAGCGGATCTTTCGAAAGGTTTCGCAGCTGGTCGAAACGCGGTAAAAAATTGAATTTCACCGGCGTTTCTCCTTCATTTACGACCACGTACTCTTTTCCCAATTGCTCCAGAATCATGACAACCCCTAGAGCCGAGCCTGTGGCATCTCCATCTGGATTGACATGAGAAAGAACCAGGAAGCGGTCATGCGCTTGCATGAATCGTGCCGCTTCCTCTACATCATTATGAATTGGATTCATCCTGTTTTCCCTCTTCAGTGGAGATTTCCCGCAGGATTGATTCTATTTTACTGCCGTAGTCAATCGACTCGTCCAGTTTGAATGTAAAATCAGGAATGTGACGCAGCTTAACGCGCTTGCCGATTTCGGTTCGCAGGTAGCCTTTTGCCTTTTGCAATCCAGCCAAAGATGCCTTGCGCTGCTCTTCACTTCCAAAGATGCTGACAAATACCTTCGCCAACTGCAGGTCGCTGCTTACTTCCACATCTGTAACGGTAACAAAGCCAATACGTGGATCCTTGAGACCACGCTGCAAGAGCATGCTCAGCTCTTTCTTGATCTCTTCCCCTACTCGGCTCATCCGTGTCTTGTTCATGTTCTTCACCTCCGCTGGCTGTACTAATCGTAGTATTCCGTATCCGCTTGA
This sequence comes from Brevibacillus choshinensis, assembly GCF_016811915.1. Taxonomy (NCBI): domain Bacteria; kingdom Bacillati; phylum Bacillota; class Bacilli; order Caryophanales; family Paenibacillaceae; genus Brevibacillus; species Brevibacillus choshinensis. The sequence goes on from NZ_CP069127.1 coordinate 3,513,959, forward strand.
ATCAACTCCACATCAGGGTGATTTTCCACGAACCGGATCACTGTCTGAACCTCTTTTTGCAAAAAAGACATTTCATTAGCAACGGCAGCGATACCCAATATGGTACGCTGCCACTGCTCGGGGTAAGCCATCTCAGATGCGGAGACATTGAAACGGTTCCGCATCTTTCCAATCAAGCTCTTGACGATGGCTCTTTTCTCTTTCAAATTTTGACAAGCGGGCAGAAACAGTTCGATCTGCACACTCGCAATCATTATTGTTTCACTTCCACCATCACGAAGGCTTCGACGACGTCGCCCACTTTGAGATCCTGGAAGCGCTCCAGTGTCAGACCGCACTCGTAACCTGCGGCAACATCCTTCGCATCGTCTTTAAAGCGTTTCAGCGTATCCAGCTTGCCTTCGTAGATCACGATGCCTTCACGGATGAGGCGAGCACCGGCATCGCGGCTCAGCTTGCCTTCTGTTACGTAGCAGCCTGCGATGTTACCCACTTTGGATACTTTGAACACTTCACGGATCTCGGCTTGACCGATGATGTTTTCTTTATAGACTGGATCCAGCATACCTTTCAGCGCTTGCTCGATCTCTTCAATCACGGTGTAGATGACGCGGTGCAAACGAATGTCGATCTTCTCTTGCTCCGCCATGTTGCGTGCATTTGGCTCAGGACGAACGTTGAAACCGATGATGATCGCGTTGGATGCATTTGCCAAAGTCACGTCGGACTCGGTAATCGCACCTGCACCTGTGTGAATGATCTTCACACGAGTACCGTTGACGTCGATTTTTTCCAAAGCACCACGAAGGGCTTCTACAGAACCTTGTACGTCTGCTTTCACAATCAGGTTCAGCTCTTTGATGTCGCCTTCCTGAATTTGTTGGAACAGGTCATCCAAGGATACTCGAGCACTTTCACGACGTTCGGATTCGCGCTGCTTGGATGCACGGGCTTCCCCGATCGCACGAGCTTTCTTCTCGTCTTCGAAGACGCGGAACTGATCACCGGCTTGTGGTACATCGTTCAGACCTGTGATTTCTACCGGAGTAGAAGGACCTGCTTCTTTCAGACGACGGCCTTTGTCGTTCACCATCGCACGGACACGTCCGAATGCCGAACCGACAACGATCGGATCCCCTACGCGCAGTGTACCTTGCTGAACGAGGATCGTAGCGACAGGACCGCGGCCTTTATCCAGCTCGGCTTCCACGACAGTACCGCGGGCACGTTTGTCTGGGTTCGCCTTAAGTTCTTGTACTTCGGATACCAGCAGGATGTACTCCAGCAGTTCCTCGATACCCGTACGCTGTTTTGCAGACAATGGTGAGAAAATGGTGTCGCCGCCCCATTCCTCGGCAACCAGTTCGTACTCAGTCAGCTCTTGCTTGATGCGATCGATGTTCGCTTCTGGTTTATCCACTTTGTTCACCGCTACGATGATCGGAACATTCGCTGCCTTCGCATGGCTGATGGCTTCAATGGTCTGTGGCATCACGCCGTCGTCAGCTGCTACAACCAGGATGGTGATATCCGTAATTTGGGCACCACGAGCACGCATAGTGGTAAATGCCGCGTGACCAGGAGTGTCCAGGAACGTGATTTTCTTGCCTTTGATCTCAACTTGGTACGCACCGATATGCTGCGTGATACCGCCGGCTTCCCCAGCTACTACGTTTGTAGAGCGGATCGCATCCAGCAAAGTGGTTTTACCGTGGTCAACGTGACCCATGATCGTAACGACTGGTGGGCGCTCCATCAAGGTTTCAGGAGCGTCAACTTCTTCCAGCGTTTCGAAGTTTGTCTCGTCAATGATGATTTTTTCTTCCACTTCTACGTTGTACTCAGCGCAGATGAGCTCAATGGCTTCTTTCTCCAGGTATTGGTTAATGGTAGCCATGATACCCAAATTAAACAACTTTTTGATGATTTCCGCAGGTTCCTTGCGCAGTTTTAACGCCAGCTCATTCACTGTCAGAGAATCTGTGAAAGTGATTTTTGTAGGTGGCTCCAGAACTGGACGCTGCTGTTTTTGCGGAGCGCGGTTGTTGTTGCCTCTGCGGTTGTTTTGATTGCGGTTGTTGCCGCCGCGGAAAGGCTGGTTTTTCTTATTGTCCTCAAACGTTTTTTGGGTTTGTGGACCTTTTTTGATTTTCTCGCGCTTTTCCATGCCTACATTCGTAGGAAGTTTTACCTTATCTTCAAAATCCTCTCCTGTACGTGGTTCTGCAGGAGTGCTGGCAGCAGCTTGATTTTGCGGACGCTGCTGATTTTGATTTTGCGGTCTCGCTGGTCGTTGCTGTTGGTTTTGCGGCTGTGGCTTGCGGTCATTCGGCTTTGCGGGTTGACTTCTCATATTGTTTGGTCTTCTCTCCTGATTCTTCCCCTGATTTTTTCCCTGTTGAGGACTCTGCTGATCGGGACGATTGGCATTTTGGCTATTCCCCGTTGGACGATTGCTGTTCGGGGTGCTTCCTCCGCGATCACGGTCGGCCGGACGGTCCTTACCTTGTTGCACGGATTGACCTTGCCCTGGCTGCGACTGGGGACGGGATTGTCCTCTGGATTCGTTCTGTCGACGTTGATCGTCTGCTTGTTTCGGTCTGGCATCACTTGGCGCAGTACGCTGTTCTGGCTTTGCGCCAGATCGGAGCTTTGCCATGTGATCCTCGATCTTCTTGATCGTGCCTTCTTCCATGATACTCATATGATTTGCTACTTCTATATTCAATCGCTTTAGCAAATTGAGGATTTCCTTACTGCTCATGTTGTGTTGTTTGGCATATTCATACACACGTGTCTTCAAATGGACTTCACCCTTTCGTGAGTTAGGTGAGCAGACGTTGAATGCTTTCGGCCAATTTCCCATCGGTTATCGCCACGGTAACGCGCCCATCTTTTCCGATTGCGTGCCCAAGTTCGTGACGGTCCCCAGTGGTTACACATGCAACACCGTAATAGGAACATTTATCTCTTACTTTTTTGGCAGTATTATCAGATGCATCAGCTGCTAGCAATACCAGCCTGGCCTGACCACTGCGTACGCTAGCTAGGACGAGTTCCTCACCGGTAATTACTTTTCTCGCTCGCATCGCGAGTCCGAGCAATTGCGCAGCTTTTGGGATCATTGTCCCATCATCTCCAGCCATTTTTCACGAAACGCATCGTATTTCTCTTGGGTGATGGACATATTCAGTGCGCGTTCCAGCACTTTTTTCCATTTTCCCGAATCGAACGTATCCGGCTTCAGACAGCTATCCTGCCGACAAACATAAGTTCCACGGCCCGCCGCCTTTCCGGTCAGATCGATCACGATCTCTTCCTCGGGCGTCCGAACCACGCGGATTAATTCCTTTTTCGGAAACATTCCCTGGCAAACGATGCATTTACGCAAAGGTATTTTTTTTTGCTTCATGATTATTCGATGTCAGCCCCTTCATCGCCCTCTGCTGCTTTTGGATAAGCGATGCCTTCTTGATCTGCCTGGGACTCACTCTTGATATCGATCTTCCATCCAGTGAGTTTGGCAGCCAGTCGAGCGTTTTGACCGCGCTTGCCAATCGCCAGAGACAATTGGTAGTCAGGAACGATTACACGCGTCACTTTTTCTGCCGCATTCACTTCTACGTGGAGAACTTTTGCTGGGCTCAGTGCATTGGCCACATATTCAGCTGGATCTTCTGACCAGCGAACGATATCGATCTTTTCACCTTTCAGTTCGGTGACGATCGTCTGTACGCGCATGCCTTTTGGACCAACACATGCACCGACAGGGTCTACGTCTGCATTAATCGAATGAACAGCGATTTTGGAACGATCTCCGGCTTCACGAGCGACGGATTTGATCTCCACCACGCCATCGTAAATCTCTGGAACTTCCAATTCAAAGAGTCTCTTCAAAAGACCTGGGTGGGTACGGGATACCACAATTTGCGGACCTTTTGTTGTTTTTTCTACCTTGATGATATATGCCTTTACGCGGTCTTGGGACTTAAACTCTTCGGAAGGCATTTTTTCCGTGATGGGCATAACCGCTTCGGCTTTGCCCAGATCGATGTAATAGTTGCGTGCATCCATGCGTTGTACGACACCTGTGACGATATCGTCTTCACGCTCGATGAACTCGCTGTAGATCAATCCGCGCTCCGCCTCACGAATGCGCTGGGTCACGACCTGCTTCGCCGTTTGCGCAGCAATCCGCCCAAAATCACGAGGGGTTACTTCAATTTCAACAATATCGTCCAAACGGAAATTTGGATCAATTTCCTGTGCCGCCTCCAAAGAAATCTCCAGGCGCGGATCCAGTACTTCCTCTACTACGTTCTTACGCGCGTATACACGCACGGTACCCGAATGACGATTTACATCCACCCGCACATTTTGGGCCGAGTTGAAGTTACGTTTGTATCCAGAGATAAGAGCCGCTTCGATGGCTTCAATCAGTACGTCTTTGGTGATGCCTTTCTCTCTCTCAATGGCTTCTAGAGCCTCGATAAAATCGCCGTTCATGACTTTCGTTGCCTCCTCCTTTACTTACCACCGGCCTTGACTATTAAAAGACGATTGCCATCCGAGCCGTGTCAATTTGTTCAAGTGTGATCACATACGTCTTCTTTGGTTCCTTTACAGTCAGCTTGCCGTCCTCAAAGGATATCAGTTCGCCCTCGAACAGGCTGGCTCCTTCTATTGGCTCTTTTGTCGTGATGTGAACGTGCCTTCCAACAGCCTTCTTAAAGTCTTTATCTTTTCTCAGCGGACGCTCTGCGCCCGGTGAAGACACTTCCAAGAAGTATGCAGTAGGGATCGGATCCGACTCATCAAGTATTTGGCTCAGCTTCTCGCTGACAAGGGCGCAGTCATCGATGTCGATGTTGCCAGTTTCATTGTCGATAAACACGCGCAGAAACCAGTTGCTGCCTTCCTTTTTGTACTCAATGTCAACCAGTTCCAGACCCAATTCGTCAACAATGGGCGTGACCAGTTCGGTGACGATGTCCGTTACCTTGCTCAAGCAAGTACCTCCTTCTCGTATGAACCCTGAGGTGTAGCCAGAAAGAAAGAGTGGGTTTCCCCACTCTCGATCTGCCATGCGTATAAAACCAGTATTTCCAAAAAAATTATAGCATAAGCGCCCTCCGCTGACAACCTTTGGATGAGCAGCGCCCGCTTGACAGCGAATCAGAACAGGGATAGCTGATTGGATTCAGGCAGCCCTTTCAGCGCTCCCTGCTCTTCCAGGTACTCCAAAATGGTTTTCGAGATCTTGGAGCGAGAGAGCAAGTCTTCCTTGGATAGGAACTCACCCTGCGCTCTGGCTTCCACGATGCTGATGGCGGCATTGGTACCCAATCCCGGAAGCGCGTTGAACGGCGCAATCAAAGAATCGCCATCGATCAAGAAGCGTGTCGCGTCAGAAGCATACAAATCGACATTTGCAAAACGGAAGCCGCGCTCCACCATCTCAAGCGCCATCTCCAGAACTGTCAGCAGCGATTTTTCCTTCGGCTGCGCATCGTGTCCTTTGCCCTCGATTTCTTCGATTTTTTGGCGAATCGCTGCAGAGCCTTTCACCATCAGCGGAATATCAAAATCATCTGCCCGTACAGTGAAGTAAGTCGCGTAAAATTCCAGCGGACGATGCACCTTGAAGTAGGCGATGCGGACAGCCATCATCACGTAAGCGGTCGCGTGCGCTTTTGGGAACATGTACTTGATCCGCTGGCAGGACTGGATGTACCACTCGGGGACATTATTATTGCGCATCTCCACCTGATCGTCCTCCGGTACCCCTTTTCCTTTCCGCACGGACTCCATGATTTTAAATGCGCGCGACGGCTCCAGTCCTTTGTAAATCAAATAGACCATGATGTCGTCACGACACCCGATAACATCCGGGAGCTTACACGTACCATTGCGAATCAAGTCTTGCGCGTTGTTGAGCCATACGTCCGTTCCGTGCGACAGTCCGGAAATCTGCACAAGCTCGGCAAACGTGGTCGGCTTGGTATCCTCGAGCATTTGACGAACGAACTTGGTACCAAACTCAGGAATGCCCAGTGTTCCCATATTCGTGCCAATCTGCTCCGGGGTAATACCCAGTGCTTCTGTCGAGCTGAAAATGGACATCGTCTTCTTGTCATCCAGCGGAATGGTCTTCGGGTCCATCCCCGTCAGATCCTGCAGCATCCGGATGACTGTCGGATCGTCGTGACCCAGAATATCCAGCTTGAGCAGGTTGTCATGGATCGAGTGGAAGTCGAAATGTGTCGTGCGCCATTCTGACTCGTTATCGTCTGCCGGGAACTGAATCGGGCAGAAGTCCTCGATTTCCATGTAGTCCGGCACAACGATGATCCCCCCCGGGTGCTGTCCCGTCGTGCGTTTGACGCCCGTACAGCCATTGACAATGCGTGCGATTTCCGCATTGCGCAGGGTCATCTTGCGCTCATCCGCATACTTTCGCACATACCCGTACGCCGTCTTTTCCGCTACGGTACCGATCGTCCCTGCACGGTATACATAGTCGGCACCAAACAGTTCCTGGGTGTATTTATGCGCGCGAGGCTGATAATCACCCGAGAAATTCAAGTCAATATCCGGAACCTTGTCACCTTTAAAGCCCAGGAACGTCTCGAACGGAATATCCTGTCCATCCTTCGCATAGCTCGTCCCGCAAGACGGGCATTCTTTATCCGGCAAGTCGAAACCAGAGGCGATCGAGCCGTCTGTGATGAATTCGCTGTGCTTGCAATTCGGGCAACGATAATGCGGCGGCAGCGGGTTTACCTCGGTGATGTCGGACATCGTAGCGACGAAAGAGGAGCCTACCGATCCCCGCGAACCAACGAGATACCCATCTGTCAGGGATTTCGTCACCAAACGCTGGGAAATCAAATAAATCACGCCGAATCCGTGCTTGATGATGCTGTTCAGTTCTTTTTCCAGTCGGTGCTCCACCAATTCCGGCAACGGATCTCCATAGAGACGTTTCGCTTTGTCGTAGCACATTTGGCGAAGCTCATCGTCAGCCCCTTCGATGATCGGCGTATACAGCTTGTCCGGAATCGGGCTGACATCTTCAATCAGATCGGCAATCGCATTTGTATTGGTTACGACGATTTCGTGCGCGGTCTCCTCCCCTAAGAATGAGAAGGCCTCCAGCATCTCATCAGTCGTATGCAGGTAGAGCGGCGGTTGATTGCCTGCCGTTGGATCCCCCTTGGAAAGCAGGAAGACATCGCGGAAGATTTCGTCCTGCGGATTCAGGAAATGCACATCTCCTGTCGCAACGACCGGCTTGCCGAGCTCTTTGCCCATCTCCACAATCATGCGATGGTAGCCCTTCATCGTCTCCAGGCTCGGGATCTCCTCATTGCGCAGCAAGGGAGAATAATGTGCGATCGGCTGCAGCTCCAAATAGTCGTAAAAGGCCGCTACTTCCTTCAGCTCTTCCGGAGATTTCCCCCGCAGGATGGCTTGCATGAGCTCCCCGTCTTTACATGCCGTTCCTATCAGCAGACCCTCTCTGTGCTTCGATAATTGGCTTCGTTGAATGCGCGGCCAGCGGAAGAATGTCTCCACATGGGAGCGGCTCACCAGCTTGTACAGGTTTTTTAGGCCCTCCTTGTTTTGGACAAGGATCGTTGCGTGGAAAGGACGCCCGCTTTTATAGTCGGCTTCGGCATTGCTCCGTTCATTCATTTCAGCGAGCGTCTTGATTTCAGCTTCCTTGATGTCCTTGAGCATTTGCTGGAACACATGTGCGAGGGCAATGGTATCATCCAAGGCACGGTGAGCGTTGATCAGCTCGACGTTGAATTTTTTCGCCAGAGAGCCAAGGCGGTAGTTCCGCATTCCTTTGTACATCATGCGGGCCAGCGGCAATGTGTCCAGGAAAGCGTTGTTCCATGGCTCCATGCCGATCCGTTTGGCACAAGCGTTGATAAAGGCTTTATCGAATTCCGCATTGTGAGCTACCAGGATGGCATCCCCCGTAAAGTCTTTGAATTTGCGAAGCACGACGTCGAGCGTATCCTTGCCTCGCAGCATCTCGTTGGTGATCCCCGTAATTTCGGTTGTTTTAGGTCCGATTTCCAACTGCGGATCAATCAGATCTGTCCATTGGTCGACGATCTCGGAACCTTTCATCTTGACAGCCGCGATTTCAATGATCGTATGCTCGGCAGCATTTAGCCCCGTCGTCTCCGTATCGAAAACCACATATTCGGTATGTTCATCTATTGTCATGTTATTTTCAGAAGTGAGATTGTACACGATATCAATGCCATCCTCGATGACGTAGGCTTCCATCCCGAGGATACACTTGATGTTGTTTTTCTTTGCGACGGAATAAGCTTCCGGGAATGCCTGCACGACCCCATGGTCCGTGATCGCAATGGCAGGATGTCCCCATTTCGCTGCTGTCGATACCAGTGATTTGACAGAGGCAACCGCGTCCAGCGCGCTCATGGGAGTATGGCAGTGCAGCTCCACCCGCTTTTCCTCGGCGGTATCGCGGCGTACCACTTGCTCGATCTGATTCAAATCATTGGCATTCATCACCAAATCTCGAATGAAGGTATCATGCTGCACGCTTCCTCGTACCTTTACCCACATGCCGTCCTTGAGGGCTTCCAGCATCTTGACATCTTCCTTGTCACGGGAAAACATCTTGACGGTAAGGGAATCCGTATAGTCGGAAATATTGAACGTCAGCAAATGGCGGCCACTGCGAAGCTCCTTGACCTCCACGTTAAACACGGTACCTTGAATCACGACGCGGCGCTCTTCATCCTGAATTTCGTTAATCGGAATGGGAGCATCCTTGATTTCATATCCCATCATGAGCGTCGTGATGGCTTCGGTCTTATCGGAAGCTTTGCTCTCTGCCGCTGCAGCTGTCATCACGACTTCCACCAGCGCGCGTTCTTCTTCGTTGCGCTGCTCGACGAAGGCCTTGTAAGCTTCATCGCTCTCTTCCGCGTGGAATGAGAATCGGGGAGATGTGTCCGTCACCTTTTGAAAGGTCGCTAACAGCTCATTGTCAGCTTTCTTTTTCTTCGCTACTTCTACCGTCATTTCAGTCGGCAGGTAGACTTTGATCTCTTGCTGCTCTACTTCCTTTCTCGCCGTTTTCATGGTTACTGCCAAAGAATTCAAAGCAGGCTCCACTTTTGCCAGAAGCAGATCCCAATACTCATCGACGATTTGATTCAGCGGTGGTTTTTGCCCATAGCGAAAGCTCGCATCCACCTTGGCGAGATGTGAAAAAGTCTGCGTCAAGCGCTGCGTAAAGGCGTGAAAGACATCCGCAGGCAGCATTTTCGGCAGAGTGAAGCGAAACACCCACTCCCGATTTTGCTTGTACAGCTCCAGTTTATCAATCTGTCCATCCAGAAAAAAACGCTCCACCCATTCCGCTGGCAGATCCATTTGTTTCACCAGCAGGGAGAAACGCTGTTTTTGCTCTTGTGTACGATCCACGGTTTTCCCACCCCCCAAGACAAGAAAAAGAGGTACTCCCATTTCCATAGGGGAGTACCCCGTAAATTTCGACAAAAACCCTCTTTATTCCTGCTACGAATTACTGACCAAAGAGTGCAGCACCGGTATGATCGACGCGAGCCAGCAGCGCTTTTACTTCAGCCGCGATATCGTCGAGCTGTACATGAACAGTTTCGCCCGTTTTGCGAACACGTACCTCTACGGTTCCTTCTTCCACAGCTTTGTCAGATACCGTAATTCGCAGCGGCAATCCGATCAAGTCAGCATCCTTGAACTTCACTCCTGCGCGCTCTGGGCGGTCGTCAAATAATACTTCCACGCCTGCCTTACGCAATACTTCAGTGATCTGTTCGCTGGTCTGACGCTGCTCTTCTACTTTAACATTGACCGGAATCACGTGCACGTGGAAAGGTGCCACAGCGACTGGCCAAATGATTCCATTCTCATCGTTGTTCTGTTCAATGACAGCCGCGATCGTTCGGGATACCCCAATTCCGTAGCAGCCCATGATCATCGGTTGACTGCGGCCATTCTCATCGAGGAAGGTTGCGCCAATCGCCTTGGAATATTTCGTGCCGAGCTTGAACACGTGACCCACTTCGACACCGCGTGCAAACTTGATAGCACCGCCAGTACGAGGGCAAGTGTCTTCTTCGGTGATATTCCGCAGATCCGTATAACGGGAAACGGTAAAATCACGTCCCGCCTCCACGTGTTGAAGGTGATAATCCGTTTCGTTGGCTCCTACCACGCCATCATGAACATCCTGAACATTGTTATCGGCGATGATTTCTACTTTCTCTCCATCAATGCCTACTGGACCTACAAAACCCGCTGGAGCACCTGTAACGGACAAAATGTCTGCCTCTGTCGCCAGCCCTACGAATGTCGCATCGTACAGGTTTTTCAGTTTGATTTCATTCAATTCGTGATCTCCGCGAACCAGTACCATGACGAGCTTATCATCTACGCGATAGATCAAGCTTTTCACGATCTGTTTAGCTTCGATCTTTAGGGCAGCAGTCAGCTGCTCGATCGTTTTGACACCTGGTGTATGGATCTTTTCAGCAGCAGGGGTTTCTGCCTCTGGCTTGGCAGCAGGGTTGTACACCACTTCTGCCTTCTCCAGATTCGCAGCAAAATCTCCCTCTTCCGAATAAGCGATGGTATCTTCCCCAATGTCGCACAAGGCCATGAATTCATACGTACCTTTTCCACCGATCGCACCTGCATCCGCTTCGACTGCGCGGAAATTCAGGCCCACACGAGTAAAGATGTTGGTGTACGCATCGTACATCGCTTGGAAGTTGCGATCCAGACCTTCTTGTGTCGTATCAAACGAATAAGCGTCTTTCATGATGAACTCGCGGCAACGAATCAAGCCGAAGCGAGGACGTACTTCATCACGGAACTTCGTTTGGATTTGGTACAGGTTGATTGGCAGCTTTTTGTACGAATTGATTTCATCGCGTACCAGGCTGGTAATGACCTCTTCGTGAGTCGGCCCCAGAGCGAAGGAACGGTCGTGGCGATCGCGCAAACGCACCAGCTCAGGACCGTAAACATCCCAGCGGCCTGTTTGGTGCCACAGTTCTGCAGGCTGCATGGCGGGCATCAGCAGCTCTTGAGCGCCAGCGTTGTTCATTTCTTCACGCACGATGGCTTGGATTTTATGCAGGGAGCGGAGTGCCAGCGGCAGGTACGTATAAATACCGGATGCCAGCTGACGTGCCATACCGGCGCGCAGCAGCAGCTTGTGGCTGGCAATCTCTGCGTCAGCAGGTACTTCCCGCAGGGTAGGAATCAACATTTGGCTTTGCTTCAACACGTGCGTGTCCTCCTTAATGCCTCACTATCTGTATGAAAAACCTCTAAAGCGGCCTGCTCAAAAATGAGAGACCGCGGTTTAGCGAAAGCTTTATACGGTTCAGAATTCATGCGCGTTTGGACCACGCGCTCCTGAACGCATCACCCTACGTGCGTAGGTTTTTGCTCCCCAACCATTTCATTGATTTCTTTCATCAATTCTTCAAACAGTTCGGTTTCCTTGACTTTCCGAACAATTTCACCATTGCGGAAAATCAGACCTTCACCGTTTCCACCCGCTACCCCTACATCAGCCTCACGAGCTTCTCCAGGTCCGTTTACAGCGCAGCCCATAACGGCTACTTTCAATGGAACCTTCAAGGTAGAGATCGCATCCTCTACTTTTGTCGCGAGCCCGATCAGGTCGATGGCGCAGCGGCCGCAGGATGGGCACGCAATCACCACTGGATCATTGTTGACGATATCGAGGCTGCGCAAGATTTGCTTGGCAACCTTGATTTCTTCCACCGGATCTGCAGTCAAGGACACGCGGATGGTATCGCCGATGCCCATGGACAGAACGGTACCGATCCCCACGGAAGACTTGATGCTTCCGGAGAATTGCGTTCCCGCTTCCGTCACCCCGACATGCAGCGGGTAGTTGCGTTTTTGAGCCATGAGGGAATAGGTCTGAATCATCGTCGGAACATCCGAAGACTTCAACGAAATCACGATGTTATCGTAGTTCAGATCCTCGAGTATCTCTACGTGGTCCATGGCACTTTCCACGATGGCTTCCGGTGAAGGATACCCGTACTTATCAAGCAACCGCTTTTCTACGGATCCGGAGTTTACTCCGATTCGGATCGGCACATTCCGTTCTCGGCAGGCCTCAACGACGCGTCTGGTCTTTTCTTTGGAACCAATATTCCCCGGATTGATCCGGATTTTGTCGATCCCGCTTTCCAGCGCAATCAAAGCGAGCTTGTGATCGAAGTGAATGTCAGCGACGAGCGGCAATGGGGACCGCTCCTTGATCTTTTTAATCGCACGCGCTGCATCTTCGTTAATGACAGCCAGTCGAACAATTTGACAACCTACATCGTGCAATCTTTGGATCTCGGCCAATGTTTTTTCAACATCACGCGTGTCCGCAGTCGTCATGGACTGAATGACTACGCTTTTTTGTCCCCCGATTTGTACGCCTCCGACAAATACCGGTTTCGTCTCCTCGCGCTTGTACATTTTGCACCATCCTTCATTTTGTCTGAATTCTATCTAGTATGTTTGTACGTTATTGGAAGAAAAACCGTTGCAGGTCATTCCAAGTTACAACCAAAATCAAGAGCATCAAGAACGCAAACCCGAGAAAGTGAACCATTCCTTCTTTGTGCGGATCGACAGGGCGGCCACGCAGGGCTTCCACTGCCAAAAACGCAAGGCGTCCACCATCCAGTGCCGGGAGCGGCAGCAGGTTGAACAATCCTAAGTTGATACTCAGGACAGCAGCCCATTTCATCAGGATTGCAAGGCCCTGCTGAGCGAACTCACCTGTCATCTTGAAGATTCCAACCGGCCCACTCAAATCATTGATCCCTACAGAACCGGTGAAGAGCATTCCCAGGCTTTTCAGGATCATCATGGTAAATTCGTACGTAGACGAAGCGCCGTATTTCAAGGCTTCCCCGGGCGCATAGGTCAACGAATTGGTCACCATGATTTTCCCTACGTTGTTTTCGTCTTTGCTTACCTTGACAGGGACGGTATGACGCTGCCCATTTCTCTCGTAATCAAATTTCAGCTCTTTGCCCGGAGACTGGCTGACGATTTCTACGATCTCTTTCCACGAAGCAACAGGCTTTCCGTCAATGGCGATGACTTTATCCCCTTGGTGCAACCCGGCTTGTGCAGCGGGACCTCCCGCTCTCACTTCGCCAAGGTAAGGAATGTCTTTGGGGACGCCGTAAATCAGCCCAATCGCGACAAACAGCAGAAACGCCAAAATAAAGTTGGCGGCAGGACCGGCGAAAATCGCCCAAAAGCGTTGCGATACCGTCTTTCCTTTGAACTGTCTGTTTAGTGGTGCGATCTGAACCTCTTGTCCATCTTTCACCAATTGAGCCTGCGGATGCACGGAGAACGTGCGCGATTCACCATCGATTTCAAGCGTCAAGCTCAGCGCTTGTTCCAGATCGAAGCTGACGACTGTTCCCGCGATAGCTCGAGCCGAGCCTGCACCCGGCCCATCCAGGAGGATATGTGTGACCTTCCCCACCGCGTCTCGCTCTACACTGACTTCCATGTGGGGTTTGATCATATCCATCTCAGGGTCTTCGCCAGCCATCCGGACTAATCCACCGATTGGCAGCAGACGAAGTGTGTATTCCGTTTCTCCCCGCTTCACGCGAAAAATTTTGGGCCCCATGCCAAGTGCAAATTCACGGCAAAGTATTCCCGCTTTTTTCGCCAGCAGGAAATGTCCCAGTTCATGCACGAATACGAGTACCCCAAAAACGACTACAATCGCGAGAATTGATTCAACGGAATCCAGATTGGGAAAAGGCAAGTGAACAGCCACCTTTCATTCAGTATCTAAAGCCCTACCGTATACAATTCCCGTGCCTGAGTTCGAGCCCAGCGATCAGCGGCAAAAATCTCCTCAAGCGTCGGGTCGTTAACTCCAAGGTGAGCTTCGCATGTCTTTCTGACGATGGTTTCAATCTCTAGAAAACGAATGGCACCTTTTAAAAACAAGTCGACGGCAACCTCATTGGCTGCATTCAGCACAGCTGTGTGAGTGCCGCCAGCTTTTCCGCACTCATACGCCAATTGTAACAGAGGATAGCGCTCAAAATCCATGGCAGCAAAGTGAAGAGTGCTCAGTCGGGCCAAATCGAGTGCTTCTGTCTCCAGATTCATCCGCACCGGATAGCTGAGCGCGTACTGAATGGGAACGCGCATGTCCGGGGTACCCAGCTGCGCCATGACCGCCTTGTCTTTGTATTCTACCATAGAGTGAATGATACTTTCATAATGCAGCACACACTCGATTCTCTCGTACGGCAATCCAAACAGCCAGTGAGCTTCAATCACTTCGAACCCTTTATTCATCATGGTTGCCGAGTCGATCGTGATTTTCGCTCCCATGCTCCAGTTCGGATGAGCCAGGGCTTGGGCGACTGTGACTTGTTCCAAATCTTTTCGGTCTAAATGACGAAAAGACCCTCCCGATGCAGTCAAGATGATGCGAGCTACGTCTGCGCTGCGCTCCCCTTGCATGCATTGAAATACCGCGGAGTGCTCACTATCCACCGGGATGATGGACACCCCTTTTTTCTTCGCTGCCTTCATCACAACCGGTCCTGCACTCACGAGTGTCTCCTTGTTGGCAAGGCCAATCGTCTTGCCCGCTTCGATGGCTGCCAACGTAGGAGCGACACCGACACTTCCAACAATGGCAGTCATGACAAAATTTGCCGATTCATGGCGGGCAACCAGCTCAAGCCCTTCCGGCCCGTAAGCAATTTGAGGTTTGGCACTTCCTGCCAGCAGTCTCTCCAAGGCAATCGCTGCTTGTTCACTTCCTACAGAAACCAGCTCAGGGCGGAACTTCATGACTTGCTCTGCCAGCAAGTCCACATTGGTCCCTGCCGCCAGAGCGACAACCGCAAACTCCTCGGGATGCTGTTCGACCACATTCAGCGTGCTTGTACCTACCGAACCGGTCGAACCCAAGAGCGCTATCTGTTTCAATGATTTCACCCTCTATATTTCTTTATGCGCCAAGTCTCAGACGATACCTAGTAGATGCAAAACCGGAAACACAAGAAGAAAGCTGTCAAACCGATCAAGCACTCCCCCGTGCCCAGGTATCAGTGTACCGGAATCTTTGACTCCGTAATGGCGCTTCAGCCCGGATTCAACCAAATCTCCCAATTGCCCCACGATTCCTGCGACCACGGCAATCATGAGAGCCTGTGATACACTTGCATTTCCAAACCAAGCATTTACCGCCAGTACTACAACGACTGCAGCCACGAGACCGCCCAGCGATCCCTCGATCGTCTTGTTAGGACTAATCTCGGGCCACAGTTTATTTTTTCCGATCGCTTTCCCGACAAAATATGCGCCCGAGTCAGTCGACCAGATTGCCAGAATGACCAGCACCGTTAACATCAATCCGTCCGGTAGATTGCGGGCAGCAGCCATATATGTAAAACCGAAGCCTATGTATAACGCCCCCACCAACGTAAGGGCGACGTGTTCGATATGAAACTGATTTTTCCGCAGAACGGAGTAAATCAATAAAAGCATGAGTATCGCTATCATCAGATCCGGCGTGCTGATGGGAAGCCATGTAGAAAAAGTAAGGGATGGCCAAAGAATGCTCACCATCAAAACATATCCAAGGATCCCTGCCACATCGAATGGCTGAAGGCGTGCCATCCGCATAAATTCAAAATGGCCAATGAAGGCCAGCAGCAAAACCAAGAGTGAATACCAGGCTCCTCCTAAATAAATCATGAGCAGGAAGGCCGCTCCACCAATCAAACCAGTAATTATTCGTTGCTTCAACAGATTCCACCTCTCGGCTATACCGCCCCGTAGCGACGAGCTCGGCCTTGGTACTCCACAATCGCTTGATAAAAGTGTTCACGGGTAAAATCAGGCCAAAGTACATCCGTAAACCACATTTCCGTGTAGGCCAATTGCCAAAGCATAAAGTTGCTCAAGCGAATCTCTCCACTAGTGCGAATCAAGAGGTCTGGGTCGGGAATATCGCTTGTATACAGGTAACGGGAAATGACTTCTTCATCCAAATTCTTTGGGTCGAGCTTCCCCTCTTTTACTTGCTCCGCAATCATCGAAAACGCTTTGACAATCTCGTCACGACCGCCGTAATTCAACGCAAAGTTAAGCTGCAGTCCACTGTTGTCTTTTGTTTTCTCTTCTGCTTCCAGCAAAGCCTTCAAGGTATGCGAAGGCAATTCCTCTTTGCTGCCCATCATGCATATGCGAACATTTCGTTCAATTAATTCATCCAATTCTGTCGACAAAAATTCCTGCGGAAGCTTCATGAGAAAATCCACTTCGTCCCGCGGTCGCTTCCAGTTTTCGGTAGAAAAAGCGTACATCGTCATATAGCGCACGCCAATTTCATCGGCGGCTTTGACGACTTCCTTTACCGTTTTCATTCCTGCACGATGCCCGGCGACCCGGGGTAAATTACGCATCTTGGCCCATCTTCCATTCCCGTCCATGATGACAGCCACGTGCTCCGGGATTTTGCCCGAGAGATCCAGCTCTTCCTGTACGGCTTGTTTTTCCTTCCGGGACCATTTGCGCGCTAGATGTTCTAACATAAAGTGTTCCCCCGTAATGAGAGATATAGACGTACATCCCCCTCAATATGAGGGGGATTCCCTTGAATTACACTTCCAAGATGTCTTTCTCTTTGTCTTTCACGACTTTGTCGACTTCTGCGATGAATTTATCCGTAGTCTTTTGCACGGTCTCTTGATGACGGCGAGACTCATCTTCCGAAATCGTAGCTGCTTTCTCCAGCTTTTTAATTTCGTCGTTTGCATCGCGGCGAATGTTGCGGATCGCTACTTTTGTTTCTTCCCCGCTCTTACCTGCCAGCTTCACCAGATCCTTGCGGCGCTCTTCTGTGAGCGGTGGAATGATCAAGCGAATGATTACGCCATCATTGCTCGGCGAAATTCCCAAATCGGATTGCTGCAGAGCACGGTCAATCTCTTTCAGTGCCGTTTTGTCCCATGGTTGAATGGTCAGCATGCGTGGTTCGGGAACGCTTACGTTTGCCAATTGGCTAATGGGTGTAGGCGTACCGTAGTAATCAACCATCACGCGATCCAGCATGGCTGGGTTTGCACGACCTGCACGCAGAGTGGACAGGTCTCTTTTCAAATTGGCGATCGCTTTATTCATGCGATCTTCCATGTCTTTAATCACGTTTTGTGCCATTCGATTATTCCCCCTTCACTAGAGTACCGATCTTGTCGCCCATCACTGCCCGGCGAATATTGCCTTCTTCGGAAATGTTAAAGACGATCAGTGGAATATTGTTGTCCATGCACAGGCTCGATGCGGTTGAGTCCATGACTCCCAATCCTTTGTTCAGGACTTCCAGGAAAGTCAAACGATCGTATTTTTCCGCCGATGGATCCAGGCTTGGATCAGCAGAATACACACCGTCTACTTTGTTCTTCGCCATGAGAATCACTTCTGCTTCGATCTCAGCTGCACGCAATGCTGCCGTCGTATCCGTAGAGAAATAGGGGTTTCCAGTACCAGCAGCAAAGATGACGACACGCATTTTTTCCAAATGACGAATCGCCCGTCGGCGTATGTATGGTTCAGCCACTTGTCTCATCTCGATGGATGTTTGAACGCGAGTCGGGACGTTCACTTGCTCCAATCCATCCTGCAAGGCGAGTGAGTTCATCACGGTGGCCAGCATGCCCATGTAATCGGCAGTTGCCCGATCCATTCCTTTGGAGCTGCCGGAAAGTCCGCGCCAGATGTTTCCTCCTCCGACGACTACTGCGACTTGTACTCCCAATTCTACGATTTCCTTGATCTGGTTAGCGACGGAGAAAATTACCTTTGGGTCAATCCCATACCCCAAATCCCCCGCCAGTGCTTCCCCACTCAACTTTAACACAACCCGTTTATAGGCAGGAAGTGGCATGTGAAACGGCCTCCATTCATGAATCATTCTCTGTGCGTTGTCGGCATTCCTTCCGACACAATCCTGCACATTGCTTTTTACGTGCAGGAGAGTTTCACTCGTCGTGAAACTCTCGCTTTGAAAATAGGGAACACGGAGGTGTTCCCTATATCCTTATTATTGCTTATTTACTTGCGCCATAACTTCAGCAGCGAAGTCTTCTTGCTTTTTCTCGATACCTTCGCCCACTTGGAAACGAGCGAATTCTTTCAAGGTAGCACCTGCTTCTTTCAGCAGAGCAGATACTTTCTTGTCTGGATCTTTAACGAATGGCTGTTCAACCAGTACGTACTCTTCGAAGAACTTGGAGAGACGGCCTTCCACCATTTTCTCAACGATGTTAGCAGGTTTGCCTTCAGCCAGTGCTTGGTTTTTCAGAACCTCGCGCTCGCGTTCGATCTCGTCTGCGGAAACCTCTTCACGGTTTGCAAAGCGTGGGTTCGACGCTGCAGCGTGCATGCCGAGGTCTTTTGCCAAGGTTTCGTTTTGAGTGCCTTCCAGAGTAACCAGTACGCCGATGCGTCCACCCATGTGCAGGTAAGCACCGAATACGCCGCTGTCGGATTTCTCGGAAAGGAAGAAACGACGGAAGGAGATGTTTTCACCGATGGTGGAGATTTTCTCGTTGATTACGTGAGCCAGAGTCTCGCCAGCACCTTTGAAAGGTTGCTCCAGTGCTTCTTCAACAGTTGCAGGACGCTGGGATACTACGTGCTCAGCAATGTCTTTCACCAGTGTTTGGAACTCAGGGATTTTCGCTACGAAGTCTGTCTCGCAGTTTACTTCTACTACAGCTGCTACGTTGCCAGCAACCGCAGTTGCAGTCAGACCTTCTGCTGCGATACGGCCGGATTTTTTCGCCGCTTTCGCGATACCGCGTTCACGGAGCAAGTCAATTGCTTTTTCCATGTCGCCGTTTGTTTCTTCCAGCGCGCGTTTGCAATCCATCATACCTGCACCTGTACGCTCACGCAGTTCTTTAACGGTTTGTGCACTAATTGCCATTGAGTTAACCTCCTTGGAAAGTACGATCTAAGTATTGTCTTGGTTACATTCAGTAAAAAAGGATGGACGGGGTTCTGACACCCTCAGTCCACCCTCTTACACTTGCTTACGCAGTTGTTGTGGCTTGCTCTCCGCCTTGGTTGCCTTCTTGCAGGGCATCTGCCATTTTAGCAGTCAGCAGTTTTACAGCGCGAATTGCATCGTCGTTACCTGGGATCACATAATCGATCTCGTCTGGATCGCAGTTAGTATCTACGATTGCAACGATTGGGATACCCAGTTTGCGAGCTTCTGCAACAGCGATGCGCTCTTTGCGTGGATCGATGACGAACAGAGCGTCCGGCAGTTGATCCATGTGAGCGATACCGCCGAGGAATTTCTCCAGGCGATCCATTTCTTTGCGAAGAACGATTACTTCTTTCTTCGGCAATACTTCGAAAGTGCCATCTTGTTCCATACGCTTCAGCTCAGCCAAGCGAGAAGTACGTTTTTTGATGGTAGTGAAGTTTGTCAAGGTACCACCCAACCAACGTTGGTTGATGAAGTAGTGACCTGTGCGTTCTGCTTCTTCTTTTACGGATTCTTGTGCTTGTTTCTTCGTACCAACGAAGAGCACTTTACCGCCGTTTTGAGCGAGTTCACGTACGAAGTTGTACGCTTCCTCAACTTTTTTCACGGTTTTTTGCAGGTCGATAATGTAGATTCCGTTACGTTCGGTGAAGATATAGCGAGCCATTTTCGGGTTCCAACGACGAGTTTGGTGACCAAAGTGAACACCAGCCTCGAGGAGTTGTTTCATCGAAATTACTGCCATATTTCACACCTCCTTAAAAGTGGTTTTTTTGATGCCTACCTCCGCCACACCGCATCTTCCAAGCAATTCTGCCTGAGGCAGCACCGTTGCTGGAATTGGTGGACGTGCGATTTCAACACCGTAAATGAATATATCATATGGGACTTTCAATTGCAACAAACAGATTCCATTATTTTCGTAAAAAAACACCGCCTCATTTCTTAGGCGGTGTCGTGATCAATTTGACGATTTCCGTTTCTGTAGCTGGGGTAGAAATTTGATAGGTACCTACGCGGATCCTATCCAGCTTGTCTTGATTGCGCAGCTCGTCGACAAACTTGTTGTTCGCAGGCAAGATCCCCGCATCCACGAGCTGTTTAGCCACTCCCTGGGCTGTTGCTTTATAGGGTACGGTAAAAGACACCTGCTTTTGTATCTCAGGTGCTTGTATCGCCGGCGCGGCTGGACTCTGTACAGGGTGCGGTGTCGCCGATGCTACCGTCTGCGCAGGCTGCGACGTGCTTACCTCGTTCTCTGCGATCGGCTTCTTTGGAGTCTCCGCTTGCTTGGTGACCGGTGTCTGTGGCTGTGTGGTCTGCTCCAGGGCAGGTGTCGCTGGCGCTTTGGGCGGCAGGGGGGCAGGCTTTACGTTCACTTTCTTTTCCTGCTGCCACTGCTCGTATTCCTCTTTTGTCAAAACGACCATCTGCAGTTCCTGGGCAGCACTCTTGATCTCATCAGAAGATAGAGCCCTCGCTCCAGAAGGCACCTGTTTGCCAAAAAACCATCCTGTGATTGAAGCGGCGACGATCAATCCAGCTCCAAAACCTAGCAACAGCTCCCGTTTATGCATCTGCCATACCTCTTTCATTCTTTGCCGCCAACGCAAAGATCAGGTCGATCTCCCCACGCCCCGCTCCCAGTCGCTTGGCGATTTCATCGAGGGAAAGACCTTCCTGGCGCAATTCAAAGGCTCTACGGTACCTCTCACGCAATACCAGCACGTCTTCGTCTTTGGCTACAGGCATCTGGAGAGCTTCCGCTTGCTGTATGCTTTCACGTTCCACTGTTGCCAGCTGTGCAGCTTTTCCGTGCTCCAATTGCTCCAATCGCTGTCGCAAATGCTTGATTTCCATTACGAGTTCTTCGTGGGACTGGTCGAGCTGTTTTTGCATCCAGTCTTTTTCTTGCTTTATTTGCCGGCTCATCTGCTGCAGGATTTTTTCCATTTCTGCCTTGTCCGTGGTGCGATGTGTCGGTAACATCGTGCCGGAATCACCAGACGGCTTTGTCTTGATGAACAAAGCGACTGCCATGCTGAGGAATCCTACACCGATCAAGCTGAGATACACTACGTCCATTTTGGCCACCTTCGCCTCTGGCATGTCTTTTTGCAATATTACATGGTTATATTAATATGCCGTCCCCGCAGCGGATCCCTCATCGATACCGGGAGAGAGGCCTTTGCTTCTCCTCCTGCTGCAAGGTTATCCGATGCAACTGTTCCAGATGATGTTTCTGTCTGTTCCTTATGCTGCTTTTGTTCCCGATCGCGAAGCTTGTTTTTTTCCGCATGCTCAATATCCGTTGGTCGTTGACGATTCTGTTGATCATGGAGGGTTCGTTCATCAATTTGCGACTGCTGCTCATGCACGGTACGTTGCTGTTGCTGCTCCTGAATCCGGCTGACTTCGAGCGTACGCGGCAGTGCTACTTGCAATTCTACCGTCTTCAGACTCACCCTCGTCCAACTCCCTTGTGCAAGTTGCTACTGATCTTACTTAGATGAGCGTAGCGGTGGTGACTTCGCCATCCATCACGACGAATCGCGTTCTCGCATACTCATGTTTAATGAAGTGAACAAGCTTGCCAAACGTCATTTTGATACCCGGATACATGACGTGACTGGCCTCGATTGCAGCTGGACTGTCGCCTTTCAATTCTGCTTCCACATCTTTCTTGCGTGCCTCCAGCGTCTTGCATTCTTTTTCCAATACCAATCGTGTATTGGTCAGCTTGATTTGCAGCATTCGCTTATCAGCTGGCAGCTCCCCGCTCGTCTGCAAAATTTGATTCATCACATTCAGACCTTGGTCTGTCTTGCGCAAATTTTCGTACACGATTTGCAATTCTTTCTGGATTTGAACCAATTCTTGCCGCAGTTCAGGCTTCACACCTACTTCTAAAACCGTGGGTGTTGCACTCGTGTTTCCGAATACGCGTGCAGCGATCTTTTCCCCTGCCTGCAGAACCCCGCCAATGATAATGCCTTTCGCACCTTTGCAAATGATCTGCTTTCCTGCACGAACGGAAGAAAACATGATGCTTTGGGAAACGATTACTTGATTCCCCGCAGTTACGTTTGCATTTTGAATGAAGGAAGTGCGAATGTTTTGACCCGCTACAATTGAACCTTTGTCTTGAGCAACGATGCCGCTTTTGATTTCGATGGAACCGTCAGCGTGCAGCTCTGCACCCTCGACACTCCCTAATACACGAATGTCTCCGGATGCTTTTACCCGAAAACCGTTCAGAACGTTCCCGCGAATGACCACCGTTCCCACAAAATCGATGTTGCCAACTCCAAAGTCAACGTCTCCATTCACTTCAAAAACAGGGAAGACGTTCATTTTATCCTGATCCGTGAATGATACTTGTCCATCGATCGCAGCGTAAATCATCGTTCGCTCCGCATTGTGGACCACGTTTTTACCAGGCTTGATAATGGCTTCTTTGCCGGCCTTGGGAGCGATGGGCTCTCCGGTAACAGCAGTACCCGGTTTGCCTTGATCGGCAGGAATTCTTCGAGCCAGCAGCTGCCCTTTGGCTACATTGGGAATCGCCGTCACATTGTAATAGTCAACTCGACCATCTTCCAATTCCTTAGGACCTTCCTCATCTTTTACCGTTTCCAGATACGGATACTCGATGAAGCCGTCCTTTCCTGGCACAGGCTGGATTCCAACGGCGATGGTCGCTTGTGCATTGGCGTACTTTCTCGGCAGGGCGCACAAGTCTTTCACTACATTGTCCAAGATGCCAAACGTAACCCTCTGTTTATGTAGTTCCTTATAAATGTCCTCTTCTCTGAGTAAAAGGGCATCGAGATCCTCCTCATCTACTCGAAGTAGGATCCCCGCTTCCAATTTGTCTGCAGTTACTTTTACCTCTAATCGATATTTCCCGATCCCTTCCAATCTTCTAACCCCCTCAAACCATTGGGTACTTTACCTCTACATTAATTGTGACTTCCATCTGGACAACGCAGAACGAAGTCGGAATAGAGCCTTGGAATGGAGCTGGGAAATGCGTGAAGGTGACAGGCTCATGATTTCAGCAATTTCGGATAAGGTCATCTCTTCAAAATAAAACAGGGAAACGACAAGCCTTTCTTTCTCGGGGAGCTTGTCAATGACGGTGACCAGCACTTCCTTCAGGCTCGAAACCTCTGCCACATTTTCCGGACGCGGGGTCAATTCATCGACAATGTACGAATGTCGTGCCGTTTTCTGTTCATCTTCCTCACCGACAGCTTCGTCAATGGATACCATCGTCGCTAGAGAAGTCTCATAAAACACTTGTTGTAGGTCTTTCTCGCTAATTCCCAAGTACTCCGCAACTTCCAGATCGGTGGGCATTCGCAGCATCTGCTGTTCCAATGTTGTGTATGCTTCTTCGATTTTTTTGGCCTTGTCACGAACCGTTCGAGGGATCCAGTCATTTTCACGCAAACCGTCGATCATAGCACCACGTATCCGCCACATTGCGTACGTCTCAAACTGCAATCCGCGTGTGTGGTCAAACTTGGCCAATGCGTCCAGCAGACCAAAGCGGCCATAGCTGATCAAGTCATCCTTGTCCACGTTGGCAGGTAAATTGATCGCCAAACGGTTGGCCACTTTATCCACAAGCGGCAAGAACCGTGTGATGAGATCGATCTCTGCCTCCCTACTGCCCTCTTGCTTCCACATGACCCATTTATCGAATTCTTTTGCTTTCTCTTGTATGGTTAGCCGTGCCACGAATTACTCACCAGCCTTTACTCATCTGTTAAGCGCCTAACGACCTCTGCAACAGTGGTTGGATCTTCAATCAGACGTATTCTCTCCATTTGGGAAATAGAGAGAGGAGAGAATGCTTCCTCCACCTCGCCCTCCTCTACCTGCTTGTCCTCTTTATCCTTATCAGGAGAAGCCTGCCCATCTTTGCGGGAAGCCTCCCCTTCTTTTGCTAAAGGAAGCGATGGACTTTGTGTCACCTTGGTGAGAACCCAACGGATAGGAAAAGCGGCGAGGAAAAACACCAGGAAAGCGACGCCTGCTCGCTCGAGTGAAACAAGCCAGACGTTGCTCGCCAAAGCCGTCGCCAGTGTGACGACAAAAGCGAGAAGTCCCAAGCCAGAATTGATCCAAATGGTACCCATCATCTCTATACTTCCTTCACACCTTGATTTACCGTACGGATTTGAAGCACGCCGTTTGTGGCATCCATTTCTATCGTCCGACCACAGTTACCCCCTGTATCTTCGGCCACTATTTTTATCTGAGCGTCCTTCAAAGCCATTTTGCAAGCTTCTACATTCCTCGGGCCGATCCGCATCGTATCATTGTTACCGAGGAAGGCAAACATTTGTGCACCGCCAGCCAATTTCGCCACCATATGTCGGGTGGAAGCACCCGCTTGTTCCATCTGATTGATCAGAGAAGGAATAGCCGTGTCCGCATACTTCCCTACTGTCAGTTCCCCGCCCTTTGCCAGAGATGATTCTGGTAGCATGACATGAGCCATTCCAGCAATTTTGTGAATACTGTCGTAGAGAACCACTCCTACGCAAGAGCCAAGGCCTGTCGTCCGCAGTCGGCTCGGGGGTTTTGCCACACCGAGATCGGCCATACCTATCTTAATAATCTCCATCGAAAGGAACTCCTAGTGAACGAAATAGAATGGGGAGTGAATCAGGATCGGGAATCAAGAAAAAGTTCCCTTTCACTTGGTCGTTCCCCTCAAAGAATGCGGTATCGATCGTGAGTGCGAAATCGCCTGCCTGCCCAAGCGCAATCAAGCCGTAGCTGAGAATCGCCCCTGCCATGTCTACCGCCAGAGCTGGGACAGAAGGCTGCAAATTCAACTGGGTAAAATCTGCAAGCGATGATAGGTAAGAGCCCGTCAAGATATTCCCGATCTCGTGCAATGCCGATATCTCGAGCTCCTCCCATTCGTACACATCCTTTTCGATCCCCGTGATTTGCTGCAGCAAATGCTTGGCCGACTCCATATCGAGAATAAAGAACATGTTTCCCGGACAATCCCCTTCGACACGGAGAAAGACTGTCACGACAACTGTCTCAGCTCCGCCTACGCAATCCGCTACTTCATCAAACGGGATGATGCTTACCTGCGGCACTTTCATATCGATTTCTTTTTGCATGAGTTTAGAGAGGGCGGTGGCTGCATGCCCCGCGCCTATGTTTCCGATTTCACGCAGTACGTCAAACTGGAAATCCCCAAACTTCGTAAAGTAGCCCATTTCGCTTACCCCTCAATTGCGTCCAATTGCTTGATCTCTTCGTTACTAAGCACTTTATCGAGGTTCAGGAGAATCAAAAGCCGCTTGTCCAGCTTGGCAACGCCCCGCAGATAGGCTGCCTCGACTCCTCCCACTACCTCTGGAGGAGGTTCGATCGCATCCACCGGGATGTCAATCACGTCATTTGCTGCGTCTACAATCAAGCCCACTTCCAGCTCTCCCACAGCCACAATAATGATCCGGGTAGACTCAGAATAGACGCTTTCTTCCAATTCAAAGCGGTTGCGCAGGTCGATGATCGGCGTGACTACGCCTCGGAGGTTGATGACCCCCTTTACAAACTTTGGCGTCCGTGGAACACGAGTGATGTGCTCCAGTTTTTCGATCGACTTAACCTGGTTGACTTCGACTCCGTACTCTTCATCCTTTAAACGAAAGACAATCACTTTCACTTCGCCTACAATTTCCTTGTGCTCGAGCATGTGGCTGCCCCTCCTTTTATTACTTGATCAGTGCATTGCAATCGATAATGAGTGCTACTTGGCCGTCTCCCAGGATCGTTGCACCGGAGATGGCGAATACATTAACGAGATACTTGCCTAGGGATTTCAAGACGATTTCCTGTTGTCCGATGAAGTAATCGACGACCAGTCCAGCCATCTTCTCTCCTTTACGGACGATGATTACTGCCACTTCATCTTCATCCGTTGCAGAATCAGCAGCCGGCACTTGGAAGATGTCCTGGAGAGATACGAGCGGTACAACACGCCCTCTGAAGTCGATCACCTTTTGGCGGTGAGCCATCATGATCTGATCCTTTTTGAAAACGGCTGTCTCGATGATCGAGCTCAGCGGTACCGCATATTTTTCGTTTTGCACTTGTACCAGCATCGCGGAAATAATCGACAGAGTAAGAGGAAGCTGAATCAGGAATGTCGTTCCTTGACCTCTCACAGAGTCTACGGTTACGCTGCCGCCGAGTGATTCGATTTTGGACTTCACGACATCGAGGCCAACTCCTCGACCGGAGATGTCTGAGATGACTTCCGCAGTGCTGAAGCCCGCAGCAAAAAGCAATTCATGGATTTGCTTGTCGCTCATGCTGTCCGCGTTCGCCGGGTTGACAATCCCTCGTTCGATCGCCTTTTTCAGCACCCGGTCCTTATTGATTCCTGCACCATCGTCTTTCACTTCGATGAAGACGTGGTTTCCACTATGGAAAGCACGCAGAACGATCGTACCTTCCTCAGGCTTGCCTGCCTTCTTCCTGTCTGCCGGAGACTCGATCCCGTGGTCGAGAGAATTGCGCAGCAAGTGATTCAGTGGATCTCCGATTTCATCGATCACCGTGCGATCCAGCTCGGTCTCCGCCCCGATGATCTCGAGGTTGACTTTCTTGTTCAAGTCTTTTTGCAAGTCACGAATCATGCGCGGGAAGCGGTTGAATACTTGTTCGACCGGAACCATTCGCATGGTCAAAATGATGTTTTGCAGATCTCCGCTGATGCGGCTCATGTGTTCGACGGTTTCTTGCAGTTCGCTTTTGCCGATTTCTCTGGCCAGCTGCTCGAGTCGTCCGCGGTCGATCACCAATTCGCTGAACAGATTCATCAGAATATCCAGACGATCGATATCTACCCGTATCGTTTTTCCGCCAGCCGCTTGTTTCCGTGGTGCTGTTGGCTGAGCTTCAGGAGCTTTTTGGGCTTCAGCAGCCGTCTCCACCAAAGGAGCGGAAACCGGAGCAGGCGTCGAAGCTTCCTTCAGATTGATCGGATCAATTTTCACTTCCTGGATCTCGGAAATGTTTAGAATCGTATTTCGGATTTTTTCTTCCGTCTGCATGGTGACGTACGCAATTTCAAACGAAGTATCGAAGCGTTCATTTTCGATGTCCTCCACCGATGGCTTCGTTTTGATGACTTCACCCAGCGATTCCAATTGATCGAAGACCATGTAACCACGAGCCGCTTTCAGCAAGCAATTTTCATTCAAGGTGACCTTGATCCACATCAAGTGATTGCCTAGCTCTTTGGATTGTTTCAGTACCATCAGGGCGTAATCGTCCAGCTCATTCTCGTGGGCAACTGCCTGCTTCTCTGCTGCTGCAGGAACTTCTTCTTCCAGCACAGCGGTCGCAGCTACTTCCATTTCTGCGCTGTATTCGCCCGCTACAATCGCGCGCAGCTTTTTGACGGGGATCGATACGTCGGCAGAACCATCTCCACCTTCCGTAATGTCGATCACCATTCCTTCGATCAAATCGACACTATGGAAGATGACGTCCATGATGTCGCTGTTAATCGTCAGCTTTTGATTGCGAATGAGGTCCAATACGTTTTCTGCTTCATGCGTCAGGCTTGCCATGTCTTCAAAGCCCATGGTCGCTGACATCCCTTTGAGGGTGTGAGCAGAGCGAAAAATTTCCTTTACATGCGTAATGTTGCTTGGATCATTTTCCAACAGGAGCAAATTTGCATTGATTGCTTGCAAATGTTCTTTCGACTCTTCGATAAACATGTCCAAATATTGATTCATATCCATCGGTGATCCACCTCCCAAAATCAGTGCACGAGCCTCAACAACAGCTCTGGAATTTTATCAACAGGAGCGACGTTGTCAGCCAGACCCGCTTGAAATGCTGACCGGGGCATTCCGTATACGACACAAGTCGATTCATCCTCGACAATGCTCGTAACTGTCCCGAGCTCTTTCATCATTTTTAAACCTTTTGTCCCATCATTTCCCATACCTGTCATGATAATTGCCCATTTGTCGACATTTGTCAATTGACTGGCAGATTCGAACAATACGTCTACAGAAGGACGGTGACCTCCGCGCGGCTCTTCCTGTTGCAGATGAGCCTGCAATCGTCCATTGACTTGCCGCACTTCGAAGTGATAGCCTCCTGGCGCGATGTAGGCCGTTCCTGGCTCCAACAGCTCACCGTCCTCAACCTCCGTGACGCGGATTTTTGAGAGGGTATTGAGCCGTTGTGCCAGCGATTTGGTAAAGCCTGCCGGCATGTGTTGAACCACAGCAATCGGTGCAGGGAAATCGGCTGGAATCGCAGTTAAAACCACTTGCAACGCCTTCGGTCCGCCTGTCGATGTTCCCAGCGTCACGAGTCTCGGTTTCGTGCTTGCAAGTCTTCTAGGCGTTGAAATCCAATCGGCAGCGGGTGCTTTCGTTTCTTTCGGAACAGGCGCTGACACGATCGGCTTTGCGATTGATGCTGGTTCCGGCGCTTGCGGCCTAGTCGTTTGCTGCATGGTTGATTGGCGCTGCAATCGCCCTTTGGACAATGATGCCGCCTTCACCCGTTCAATCAAGCGATCGCCAACTTTATGTATATCGAGCGAAATCGGTCCGGATGGCTTGGTGACAAAATCGAACGCTCCCAATTCCAGTGCCTGGATGGTTGCATCCGCTCCCTCCCTCGTCAAGCTGCTCAACATAACGGTCGGCAAGGGATGATCGCTCATCAATGTCTTCAACGCGGTCAGACCGTCCATGACCGGCATTTCAATATCCAGTGTGAGGACATCCGGATTCAGTTGCTTGCATTTTTCAATACACTCGAGTCCGTTACGCGCTCGATCAATGACCTCTATATCGGGATCCGTCGATAGTATATCGGAAATCACTTTCCTCATGAATGCTGAATCGTCTGTGACAAGAACTCGAATTTTACTCAATGCACACTCGCTCCCTTCCTACACCCTGATGCCTTATCGAATGAAGTTTTTCAGCCTCGTCAGGAATCCTTTGAGACCAATCGCCGGGATATCTGTTTTTGTGGAATTCTCCAAGTACCGACCAACCAAATTCCGAATGCTCCGTGACGCAAGCGATTGCGGGTAGGTAAGCAGGAAGGGTCTCTGCTGTTTCACTGCTTTGGTAACATGAGTATCATCGGATACGAATCCTAACGAGAGGATCTCCATGTTCAGGAAACGTTTTGCCACCATTGCCAGCTTGTCAGCAGTCATTTTCCCTTCTCTCTCAGAAGTCGCTCGGTTGATGACGAGTCGAATCTTTACAGCGGGGTTTCGGGAGTGCAGCATTTTGATCACTGCGTACGCATCGGTAATCGCAGGTGGTTCAGGTGTTGTCACGACGATCACTTCGTCCGAGGACAACATGAAGTGCAACGATTCTTTGGACAAACCCGCTCCAGTGTCAAAAATGATTGTATCCGCATACCCTTGCAGTGGATCCAGCTTGGAAAACAAGAGATCCAGCTTGTCGTCATCCAGTTGCATGATCTGCGTAAACCCCGAACCTCCCGCGATGAATTCCAGCTGTCCGGGTCCTTGTTCCATGATGTCCCACACGGTCGTTTCCGGTTCCAACAGATGGAACAAGTGCTTTTTGGGGGTAATCCCCATCAAGACATCCAGGTTGGCAAGTCCGAGATCAACGTCGAACAGGACTGCTTTATTTCCTTTTTCAATCAACCCGAGACCAAAGTTCAGGCTGAAGTTGGATTTCCCTACCCCACCCTTTCCGCTGGTCACGGTCACAAGTTTTGTCGATCGTTTCTGGGAGCTCTGAGAAATACGTTGGCGGAGTTGTTCGGCTTGATCACGCATTCCTTCAGTCTCCCACTACCATCGACGATATGAGCACGGGAGTCGCCACTACGATGTCATCCGGAACATTTTGACCGGTCGTTATATAGGAAAGGGATAGCTTCATTTCCTCAGCGACGTTCAGGATGGTCCCGTAGCTCTGTGTCTCGTCCGCCTTTGTGAAGATCACTTGCTTGACAGGTACTTCCGAAAAGTTTTGAATGATGGCTTTCATGTCGCTGTACTTGGAAGTCAAGCTGAGCACCAAGTAGTTGACGCTGTTTGATCCGTGTTCCACCAATTCCCGAATCCCTTGTACGTACTCATCATTTCGGAAATTGCGTCCAGCCGTGTCGACAAAAATCAAATCGCAGTCACTCAGTCTTTCCATCGCAGTCAGCATTTCCTTAGGCTGAAAGACGACTTCCATAGGAACATTGAGGATGTTCGCGTACGTTTTCAATTGCTCAACAGCAGCCATTCGATACGTATCCGCAGTAATGAAGCCAATCTTTCTTTTATCCTTCAGCATGCTGTTTGCTGCCATTTTGGCGATCGTAGTGGTTTTTCCCACCCCTGTTGGACCAAAGAAGAAAGCATAGTGTACAGAGCGCTCCAGCTTTACTGGGGTATGCACCTTGGAAGCGAGCATCTCCGTCACGATTTTCCTGCAAGCGTCTCGCGCTTCATCGAATTGCCACTCATGACCAGGAGTTGTCTGTTCCATCAGCTGTTTCAGGATTTCTGCGATAACTTCCTCGGATACGCCCTGCTCCACTAGACGGGTACGGATCTCTTGGATGGCGACTGGAAGCTGGTGGTTCAGATCGTTGACGAGCAGCTTTTGGAACATTTGCCTCATGCCTCTCACTTCGTTCGCCAGCTCGTCCGACCCAGCTGCTGCAGCCGTCAAGTGATCCTGCCTGTTCGTGGACGGAAGCGGTTTTGATGATGGCACCGTGGCAGGCTCCTCTCTCAGCGCTTCGGCAAACTCCGCTGCGCGAGGATCCCCCTTCGATTCCTCTGCGGCTAAAGTCACTCCGGGGTTCCGCTCCTGTACGGCGACCGCTCCCCCCTCCACT